>JBNKHV010000001.1:0-42592 GCA_050290545.1 Polyangiaceae bacterium
GCTGCTTCTGTCGTCGGCGTCGATCGCTACCTCGGCCTGCACCAAGGGCACCCTCAACGCAGGCTCGAATCGCGGGGAGGAAGCAACGAATTCGCCACAGACCTCACCAGCATTCGGCGGTCGGCAGGATGCTGGTACGCCGGTGACCGTGGTGGCGAACCCGGGCCAGTTGGACCCCACCGCGCCCGAGGTGGACGCCAGCGTGCCCACTGCGGCACCGCTGGACGCCGGGCCGTCCGCGCCGGAGGCAGGGGTGCGCCCTGCGACGGCGCCTGACTCCGCGGCAGGCCCGGTCGACGGCGGCGGCGCCTCGGAGGGACTGCTTCCAGTTGGTCCCGACAGCCCAATGATCCTCAGCAACGACGGCGCGCTCGACAACTGGCAGGGCGAGTACGCGCTGCTTCTTGCGCAAGTGGGGAGCCCCCGGCTGGCGGGCATCGTGGTCGGGACGAGCAGTCCTTGGTCGGACCTCGAAGAGAACCTGGCCAGGTGGCGAGACATGGTCGCGAGCGCTCGCGATAGCGGAATGGCGAACATCCCGGATCCCGTCGGCAGCCAGAACCCGCCGCTCGAAAGGCCGGCGGACGGAGCGATCGAATCGACCGTTCCCAACGGATCCGAAGGCGCTCGTCTGATTGTCGACACGTCGTTGGAACTGGCGCGACCCGACGTGCCCGTCGTGGTGACGACCGGTGGTTCGCTCACCGACGTTGCTGACGCATACCTGCTCGATCCAACGGTCGCAGATCGAGTCGTCGTGGTTGCGTCACTCGGCTCCGGTTTCACGGAGACCGAGCGGGTGGCTCGGATGGGCGTTCCCAACGGCGAAGTAGACACGTGGGCGGGCGAAATCGTCGCGCGTCGGTTCCGGTACGTCCAGGTCAGCGCGTACTACGACCATTTGGGCGACGTCCCGGCGGAGCGTCTGGGCGAGCTTCCCCAGAACCCCTTCGGTGACTGGATGCGCGCCAAGCAGCCGGGCATCTGGGAGCACCCCGTCACCGGCGATCAGGTCAGCGTGATTGCTTTGGGGGTGCCCGAGTTCACACTCTCGGTCGAGCGCCTATCGCTGATCGACCCCGTCGTGGATCAACCCACGCTGGGGCCCGATCCGTTGGGCAATGTGTGGCTGGTGACAACTAGTGATGGGGCGGTACCTGCGAGGCGTTTGTGGGAGCTGCTCCGCGACCCCGCCACCTTCCGGCAGTAGCAGTTCGTCACTGTTGAGGAGCATGGGCTCTCGGCTCTTCCGCAGGTGGCGGCGCGCATGTTCGGTCCGTGCTCACGCGGGCTCCTGCCCGCCGCTTCCGAGTCGATGGGCGCGGGCAGCTCCACCGGGTACGTGCCGTTGCGGTTTCAGACGTCGATGGAGTTCAGACCGATGGCGGTGTGGCGCACGCGCGCTTGCCCGGGGGCAGGCCCGGGGAGCGTGCCGACGACTTGATCGTCGTCGACGGAGCGTGCAACCGGATGAGCCGCGTATCGATCGCGCAGGGTGACGTGCAAGTGCACCTGGGCAGCGTCGAGTCCACTCCGAGTTCGACGGTCAGATCGTCAAGCTGGAGCGCGCCGAGCCGGTCGGGTCGATCGCGTTCGACGATCCGAATCGTGGCCAGTTGTTCTGGACGATGGAAACGGACGGCATCCTGCAATACACGCCCGCGACGGCGGAATTCGTCGTGATCGACCTGCCCGTGCCCACGTTCGGACAACTGGCGTTCGACGACGAGTTCTTCTACTGGCGTTTCGAGGACGGCATCTACCGTTGGCCACGTCCATAGACGCTACGGCGACGGAGAGCGAACGATCACCCCGCCCTTCGACGCGTAAACATAGTCATCATCGGGGACGATACTCCTTGAAGCCTATGCGCTCGAGTTGCTGGAGCACTCATTCACCAAAGAGACGTTTGGGGTGCTGTGAAGATGAGGGGATACCTCAGACCCGGCACGACCAAGTGCCAGTTTTGCAAAGAATATGTGCGCAAACGGTGGCGGTTTTGCAGTATCTGTGTGCGCATGGCGCCGCCGAACCTCATGGGGTCAATGGCCAATACCCGCGGAGGTGCCGGCCTGGACCGCTCGCCAGCGACGCTCGTCGCTGTGTTTCTGGTAGCAGCGCGTCGTGGCACGACAGCTTCGCTGACTTCGCTGCTGGTCACGACGGGATATGCGGTGTTGCCGTGGGGACTGCTCAAAGTCATCGAGGGTGAGCTTCAGCTGCGAGCTCTGGGCGCGTCTTGGGCCTGGCTTCTGTATCACGCGTCAGTGCAAGTGGGACCACTACTGGCCATGCCGACGTTGGTGGAGCTCATGTTCATCTTGACCCCACCTTTGCCCACTCGCCGTCGCATCGCGAGCTGGTCGCTGGGCGCCGCGCTCATGGCTGCCATCGGCGGCTACGAGACGTGGAAGGCTGTCGCGCTATATGAGCCTTTTGCTCGTTCAGTGCCAGTGGCACTTCTATACACAGGGGCCAGCCTGGGCTTGGGAGCGTTGTCGTTCGGGATGCTCTCCCAACGCGGCCACCCGAAGCTCCGAATCGGCACTGCACTCTGCTTGGTCGGCGTGTCTGCTGGGGCGGCGTGGGCAAGCGGCCGGGCGCTGCCCGACCAGTACCCCACGGTGCATCTCAGCGCGTTCGTGTTCGAGTTGCTCGCCCTTCAGCTCGCGTTGACTGAAGTGGTGAGGCCACTGCGATCAGAGCGCAAGTGGCGGTGGCTGTCCACGATGCCATTGTTGGTGCTCCTTGCTGTCATGACGACCGGTTGGACTACGACGCTTTCGATCAGTGAACTGGCCTTGGTTCGTCAGAACGCCCTGCCGGGTCGTGGTCTGCTGATGCAAGTCGAATTCGCTCCCTATCGATTCTCTTGCCCGGACCAAGCCTCGAGTTCTACCCAAACCGCCAATTCGCAAAGCGCCGCCTCGGGCAACGCGTCCCCCGAGCGCGAACTCCGGACTCACATGACGGTCCCATCGTGGCCAGCGCTGAGCAAACCAAACCCGAACCTGCTGCTCGTGTCGGTGGAATCATTGAGGCCTGACCTGCTCAGCTTCAGTCGCCCCGACGGCCGTGAACCGGGCACGCTCAGTGACTGGGTTGAACGCGCGACCTGGTTTCCACGCGCCTACGCAGCAGCGCCCCGAACTCTGCACAGCATCGGGGCGGTAATGACCCTCAGCCCGACTTCCCGGGTGCCGCTAGCTCTATCTGCGCAACGGAGTTGGATGGGGGCGCTCCTGCCGGAGGCCGAAACACTAGCTGAGGTTTTCGCGGCGCAAGGCAGCGTCACTTTTGCGCACCATCACTCCCTGGGAATCGGTGCACAGCTCACGGGCCTCACACAGGGATTCTCACGCGCGAGAGGCTATCCCGCCGAAAAGGACCGGGATGCGCTGCACGTCGACGAAACAATCGTCGCCAATGCGCTACAGGAGCTGAAGGGGATAGCTGCCGACCAGCCCTTCTTCGGTTGGCTGTTCTTGGCCTCACCTCATTCTCCCTGGTTTACGGAAGAAGCCCCACCCCGCCGAGAGCGCTCCCGTGACGCCTTCATCAACGAAGTCAGGCGGGCCGAGCGAGCATTGAACACCTTGCTCGACGGGCTGTCCGCAACAGGGCGCCTCGACAATACCATTGTCGTGATATTTGGCGATCACGGGGAAGGTTTGGGTGAGCGAAACGGCCAGTTTGGTCACGGCTTTACGCCCTACGAAGAGCAAATCCGGGCGGCAACACTCGTGTTTCATCCGAACTCGGAGGGCGGTCGCTTCGAACAACCGATCTCCATTCTCCACATCCTGTCGTCCCTGTTACTTCCCCGCTCGGATTCGCTTGCGGATTTCGCGCGAAGGAAGCTAGCCGAAGAACAGTTACCGCTCCTGCGCTCCACCGACTACTCCATCGTCGTCGAGCGCTTGGCGCCTCAAGAGCCCAAGATTGCGCTCATCCGCGGCAATCAGAAGTGGATCCACGGATATGCCACGGAGTTGACCGAGGCGTACGACCTCGGAGCGGATCCCAACGAGTCTGAAGACCGCTGGCGGCCCCACCCGGACGAGCAACGACAAGCGCGCGCTCTGCTGCACGACTACGGCGCATGGCACGGTTGCCAACATCGCTACAGCTACGAGAACTGAGCGAAACGGGCAAACTGAGCGAAACGACAGGATGGTGCACACGGCTTTACAGCGCGTCCCGTCGAAGCGCGGATCCGGAACAGTCTGACAAGACTGTAGAATCTTGGCGCCAAGCACTCACGCACTGGTCAGGTTCTTGGCTTGAAAGCCGTTCGGATGGTCTGAAGGAAGAGATGGTGAGCGGCGTTGGCGGAGTAGACAGGTCCCTGGTGCGCCGGGCGGTGGGTGCAGGGCAAGGGGAACCCAAGCGACTGGGCCCCGAACTGCCACAGGCTTCTTTCCCCAAGCAGCTCGAGGCCATAGAAGCCGCACTTCCACGCGTTGCAGCTCCTGTGTTCCAGCCCGAAGGTCCAAGGTCGGAACGCCCCTGCGGCCCGATGCGCCGAGTGAACCGAAGTGACATCTCCTCGAACATCTCGAGGACGAGGCAGGCTCAGCGAGAGCGCCGTTCAGTTCCCGAACGGCAAACTCAGCTGACCGAGCGGGGTCGCTGGTGTGTTGGGTGGTGGATGCGGGGCGAGACCGAGCTTCGCCATCAAGCGGAGCGCCCGCCCTTCGACGCGTGGACGTAGTCATCATCGGGGACGGTCGTAGAGCCTAAACAGCAACTCGCCGTTGGATGGGTTCGGCGCCGACGTCGAGGGAACCTATGGGCATCGACGCTTCTTCGAGCACTGCCACGCGGGTCGGGGTGGCTTGCCGCACGATGTCTTGCTCCGTGTCGAAGTCGACTCCGACCGGAGCAGCAAGGCGAAAATCCCCCTTGAGCGCCACGGAATGGCACAGGTTGCAACGTTATCGCGGCTTCGCGACCTGCGAAGCCGGTCCGAGACGTTGACCGCGCAAAGCCGCGGCGAAAGTTTCGAGTCTGGCTCTACGCCACGCGCCCTAGCTGACGATCAAAGGAGGGCTTTCGCGCCCGCCTCAGCGATGGCCGAGTCATTTTCGACGGAATCCCCAGATACGCCGATGGCACCGATCACGACGCCGCCATCGGTGATTGGCACTCCGCCGCCAAAGGTGATCAAGCCTCCGTTGGTTTGCTCGATTCCATACAAAGGACCGCCTGGCTGCGACAGCGCGCCCAGTTCGCCGGTCTTCATGCCGAACAAGCGCGCAGTCTTCGCTTTCTTGTGAGCGACGTCGATCGAGCCGAGAAACGCACCATCCATTCTCACGAATGCCTTCAGATTGGCGCCAGCATCTACAACTGCAATGTCAGACAGACAGCCGAGCGATTTTGCCTTCTCCGTGGCAGCGGCGATCGCCGCTTGTGCCTGAGCCAGGGAGATATCCTTGGTTTTCAGTGACATTCCGTTCCCTCCTCGCTGGGTCAAAATCCGATGAGCTCACGCAGGTGACTCCGCGCCATTTTGGCGTACTTCAACGGAGTGGCCTTGGCAGGATCTTGCTCCGCTTCGACGACGATCCATCCCTGGTAGTCGTCTTGCGCGAACACGTCGATGATTGGGGCGAAATCGATACACCCTTCCGGATCTCCGGGCACCGTGAAGATCCCTGCCTGCAGCGCATCTTTGAACGAGAGGTGCTCGTCCAAGACGCGCTGACGCACTGGTTGACGCAGGTTCTTCAGGTGCATGTGCTTGATGCGCGCCACGTGGTCGCGCGCGAGGCTCAGCGGATCATCCCCCGAGAAAAGCAGGTGGGCAGTATCCAGCAATAGGTTCACGTACTTGGGATCGGTGCGTTCGAGCAAGGTATCGACTTCAGCTCGCGTTTGCACTCCCGTCCCCATGTGGTGGTGGTAGCAGAGCGTGATCCCTTCCTCGTGAGCGATTCGTCCGATCTCGTTCAAGCCGCTGGCCAGAACATCCCACTGGCGCTCGTCGAATACGGGGCGATTGGCGAACAGAGCAACGGGTCGTTGGTGAACGGAGTTTCCCAGCTCCGCAACGACCATCGCACTGCCATCGACAGCCTTGATGAAGCCCAACGAACTCCGAAAATCGGCGACGGTGCGGTCGTGCATCGACTCACGTGTAAAGAACAGACTCGTCCAGGGTTCCGACACCCGAAGATTGCGCAACGCCAACTCCTGACGCAGTGTCGCTACGTCGGTCGGAAACTTGTGCCCTATGCTGCACCCCTCGAAACCCGCCAGGGCCATCTCACTCACACATTGGCCAAAGGTAACCCCGATGTCGATATCGAGAAAGTCATCGTTCCACCACAAGGTAGGCGTCACACCGATCGATACCTTCTGGCGGTTGAGCTTTGCGCTATTAGTCCCCATCTGTCACTCCTTGCTACTGCTGATCAATTCGGCGACCAAACCAGTCCATCCGGTTTGATGTGAAGCGCCGATACCGGCTCCGTTGTCTCCGTGAAAGTATTCGTAGAAGAGGATCAAGTCGCGCCAATGCGGGTCCTCTTGAAAGAGCGAGCTGCCCCCGTACACGGGGCGCCTCTGTTGCGGATCGCGCTCGAACAACGAAACCAGGCGACGGGACAGGTCGTCCGCAATCTGTCCTAGGGTGAGCTCACGTCCGGAGCGAGTCGGATACTCGACTTTGAAAGAGTCTCCGAAGAACTGCTGGTACCGACGCAACGAATCGATCAACAGAAAATTGATCGGAAACCAAACCGGACCACGCCAGTTCGAGTTACCTCCGAACAACCCCAGTGATGATTCGGCGGGTTCGTATTGCTCGGTCAAGTGCGCGCCGTCGACCTCCAACGTGTACGGGTTGTCGGCGTAGACTCTCGAAATTCCCCGTACCCCGTGGGGGCTCAAGAACTCGTCTTCGTCGAAGACCCGGTTCAGAACTCGGCGCAACTGCTCTGGGTTGACGAACGACAAGAGATGCCGCTCCTCCCCCCCGTCATGGCTGACCAACGCCTGATCCAGCAGTTCGGGATGCTGCGCGACGAACCAGTCGATTCGCTCCTTGAGCCCATCTTGGCTGACCTTCTCCAGATCGCCGATCTCCAACGTCGCGACGGGAAACAGCGCGATGATACCAACCAGAGATCTCAGACGAATCGAATAGTAGCGGTCGGGCTGACCCTGCACCACCAGCACGTCATAAAAGAACCCATCCTGCTCATCCCAAACCGACGCCTGGCTGTTCGAGCGGTGCTCGATGCTGTTCATGGCGTCGGCAATGAACACGAAGTGCTGAAAGAACTTGCTGGCAAAGCGCGCGTATTCGGGCTCGCCGTGTTGGCAGAGCGTCAGGGCCATCTCCATCACGTGCAGGCAGAACATGCCCATCCAGCTGGTTCCGTCACTCTGATACAGTTCGAGAGACTTCCCGATCTGCCCCCCCAGCGCCTCCAGATGACTTCGATCCACGACCGAGATGTTGTCGAGGCCCAGAAACCCGCCCTCGAAGAGGTTCTTGTCGGAGGGATCTTTGCGATTCGTCCACCAGGTGAAGTACATCAAACAGTAACGGAAGATATCCTCCAGGAATTCCGTATCGCCCTCACCGCCATGCAGTTGCTTGTCGATCTCGAAGATGCGGAGCGCCGCCCAGGCATGCAGCGGTGGGTTGACGTCACTGAAAGCCCACTCGTAGGCGGGAATGGCGCCGTCCGGCGACATGAAGAACTCGCGCGCCAAGATCAGCAGTTGTTCCTTTGCAAACTGCACGTCCAATCGCGCGAACACGACAGCCTGAAAACACAGGTCCCAAGACGCGAACCAGGGATACTCCCACTTGTCTGGCATCGACAGGATGTGGTCGGCGTGAAAGTGCATCCACTCGCGGTTACGCCCTCGTTCGGGGGGCGGCGTCGGCCCAACGGGGTCGCCTTTGAGCCAGTCTTTGACGACGTAATGGTAGTATTGCTTGCTCCACAGCATGCCGGCATAAGCCTGGCGCTGAATCGCCTTCTGATCAGCAGTAGCGCCTTTGGGAGCCAACCCCTCGTGGAACTCGTCAGCGTCCGCCACGCGCGCGACAAAGACCGCGTCGAATTCACTGCCGAAAGGCTGCGCGAGAGCGAGGTCGCTCGACAGTCGTAGGCGGATCTCCCCCGCTTCTCCCGGCGCGAGAACGAGCTCGTAGACTGCCGCCGCCTTCGTCCCAATGAGCGCTGGGTTGGTAGTGCCTTTACCGCTCACCACGTAATCGTTGATACCGTCTTTTGGATAAGCGCAGCCGCCGGAGTCACCCCACAAGCGCTCGGCGTTCGTCTCGTTTTCGACGAACAAGAGCTCGTCGGCATCGAGACAATATAGCTTCATGGGCGCCAGTGACGCATCGCCGGTGGGCGGGTTGGCATGAACGGTGGCCACCCCGTGCCCATCACGACCGGACTTGCCCGTCAAGCCAGGGCGCGGAGCATCGTGATACCAAGACCAAGTGTTGCGAAACCAGAGCGTCGGCAACACCTTTACTGAAGCCGTATCCGGGCCGCGATTGGTCACCCGCACCCTCACCAGAATGTCGTCCGGGGCAGCTTTCGCATACTCGACTTGAACATCGAAGTAGCGCCCCTCATCGAACACTCCGGTATCGATCAGCTCGAACTCGGAAGCGTGAGAGTCGCTCTGTTTTCTTCGAGCGTTCTCTGCCACCAACTCATCGTAGGGAAACGCCTTCTGCGGGTACTTGTACAGCCACTTCATGTAGCTGTGCGTCGGGGTATTGTCGACGTAGTAGTAATACTCCTTGACGTCCTCACCGTGATTGCCTTCGGAGTTGGTCAAACCGAACAGACGTTCCTTGAGAATCGCATCCTGACCGTTGTGCAGCGCCACGGCGACACAGAGACGCTGACGTTCGTCGCTGATCCCCGCCAGACCATCTTCACCCCAGCGGTATGCTCGCGACCGAGCTTGGTCGTGCGGAAAGTAATCCCAAGCGTTGCCCCCCGCACTATAGTCTTCACGCACCGTACCCCACTGCCGCTCGGACAGGTAGGGACCCCAGCGCAGCCACGGAGCGGCGCGCTTGTCGGCATAGTACGCTTGCAGTCGTTCGGCCTCTCTTCCTCGGCTCACGCTTCGTCCTCCCGGCCCGCCCCACGTCCATTAGCTGCCCGTTCGATCCGCTCGAAGGCACGCAGAACTTCAGCAACGCTCCATGCCTGCGCGATGCACCCCTTGGGGGCGAAAGGGGCATCTCCGTCGAAAATCTCACTGATTGTCCCAAGCCCCGCCGTACTCAGGTGATCGGCAAAAGGCTCGAGCAAACGCAACGCCGCCTCAGGGTCTTTGTAAACCCGCAAGTGCGACGCCACGAACGGCCCGATGAGCCAGGCCCATACGGTGCCTTGGTGGTAGGCGCTATCGCGGGAAAGTTGGTCACCGCCGTACGTGCCTCGATAGTCGTTCTGCCCCGGCGCGAGAGACCGAAGCCCGCAGGAGCTGAGCAGGAGCTGCGCACAAGCATCGACGATTGGACGTCTTCGTTCGGCAGCAACGGCACAGTGCGGGAGTGCCAGCGCGATGACCTGGTTGGGGCGAAGAGCTGCCTCGTCACCATGAGGACCATCGAGCACGTCGAAGCAGTAGCCAGCGTCGTCGTTCCAAAAGCGGGAAAATCCGGCCAGCGCTTTCTGAGCTAGGCTCGCATAGGGCTGTTCAGACTCACCGAGCCGCGCCGCAAAGTCTTGCATCACGCACACTGCGTTGTACCAGAGCGCACTCACCTCGATGGGTTTGCCAATGCGAGGCGTGATCACACGGTCGCCAACCTTTGCGTCCATCCAGGTAAGCTGCACGCCAGACTCGCCCGCTCGAAGCAATCCATCGTCCGCATCCACGCGGATCCCGTAACGAGTCCCCTCCACGTGCTGCTCGATGATGCTGCGCAGCGTCGGGAACAGCCGTCGCAGCAGCTTCTCATCCTGCGTCTCTCGAAAGTAAGCCCGGATCGCTTCGAAGTACCACAACGTGGCATCGACGGTGTTGTACTCGGGAGTCTCCCCCGAATCGGGAAAGCGATTCGGCAGCATGCCGCGATCGACGTACTGCGCGAAGGTTTCCAAAATTGGCGCGGCGAGTTCGGTGCGCCCCGTGCTCAACGTCAGGCCCGGCAGGCTGATCATCGTGTCGCGCCCCCAATCCCCGAACCAGTGGTATCCCGCAACCACACTCTTCCCATCAGGGCGCCCCGGTGAAGAACGGTCTACGATGAACTGATCTGCCGCAAGCACCAACTGTTCGACCCAAGGGGGTGCGGGTTGCGCTGATCCTTCACGCCTCGCGCGCCAGAGTTGGAGCAAACGGTTCTCGTGAGAGCGCCGTCGCCCGAGCGCCGATTGGTGCAGCGACGGATCGTCTTCGGCACTCGCCACGAAAAGGGCGCGTTGCCCAACGGCCAACGTCAGCGAGAAACTCGCAGCATGCACGTGATCATCGCTAGCCCTCAAACCGCGATCAGCCTCCCGAGGTAGCCAAAAATCACGGTAGAGCTCGCTCGCAACGCTACAGGAAGCCCCCGCCATGCGTAGCGTCAGAGGGCGGGCGTCAGTCGCGTTCTCGGCTACCCGCGCTCCATCCGGCAAGGCCTGCACCTGGCAGGGCCACGCGACTTGTCCCGTGTTGTGAAAGACGCGGTTGTCGACGAGGGCAGCACACTCGAGTTCCAGGGGACCCGAGCCAGAGCGAAGAAAGAACTCGACGTACGTCGTATTCGCGCCCTGTTCCATCCAAATGCGCTTTTCCAGGACCGCATCTCCGAGAGCATAGTGCCAACAAGGGATGGCGCCTTCCAACTCGAAGTGAAGGATGTTGCGGTAACCATCGGGCGAGACCTCTCCGCTCGCCCAACGATTCGTAGTCAGAGGCCACTGTCTTCCGAGATAGCGCGCACGTTCCTCCAGTTTGACGAGCATCAAACGCCGGTCCACCGGTGGCGACAGAGAAGCGACGAGCAAGCCGTGATAACCACGAGCAATCGAACCAGCAACGGTACCCGACGCGTACCCGCCAACACCGTTGGTGACGATCCACTCGCGTGCCTCAGCGGCGTCGAGGTCGCCGGTAACTTGCCGACCCAAGTGCACGGTCATCTGCTACCGCTGGGCTCTGCGAATCGGTTGTAGTAGATGTTGACCTGAGAATTGTCACACAGGTAATAGCCTGGTGTGTAGTAACCAGTCGTGGCGAAGTCCAGACGCCCATCCCCGTCGAAGTCGCCGACGGCGATACGCGCCGCCGATGACGAAGAGACGCGCCAACGCTCGAACAGACCCTGCTCGACGTCGACGGCCTTATAGTAGTACACACCCTGGTGGGGCAAAGGCCCCTTGAGCGCCACCAGGAACTCGTCATTGCCGTCGCCATCGAAGTCGCCAGCAACGATGTGATGCCCAGGCCCCTGCGTCTTTTCGTCGAAAGGACCAAAGGTATCGAGCACCGTGCGCTTCCACGGATGGTCCGTGAGTGTCTCGCCGGGCTTGCGCGTGTAGACGGCAACGATGTTGCCGTGGAACGGGTCGATGGTTGCGATGTAGGCGTAAGGGTCGTTGCCAACACGGCCATAGGCGACGTTCCCACATCCCCGAAACTGACCAGCTTGACCACTCTGGTCACCTTGGCCAAAAGGCACCGACTGCCACTGTGCCGCCTCGACGTCGTAATAGAACCAGCTGATCCCCTCTTCACTCGCAAGCAACACCGAATCGAGCCCGGGACCCGACCGGCCGCCAAACTTCTGCCGAACCACACCGTGGATGATGCGGAAGCTCTCTTGATCGATGATGCGCCCCTCCCAAGAGCTCGCGCTGAACACATCCTCTGGGCGATCGTAGAGCGTGACGGCTACGGGTTCGTGAACCCCCTTTCCGTATGGCCGACAGCCGACCACGGGAAGCGCTAGAAGCTCGAGTCTATCGCGCTGGGTGAAGTGCCCCAACTGCAAGCGGTGAGCGGCCATCAGATCACTGATGAAGTGCACCTTCCACGGCTTACCGTCGTCGAAGTTACCTGGGTTCTCCAACCACGAAATCTTGCCATCTTCCGGACGGCACCAGAACATGCAGTTGCCGTAGTTGTGCGAGATGATGATGTCGTTGCGGCCGTTGCCCGCGATGTCGCCGACGTCGAGGGCCACGGGCAGCGGAAAGTCGGCAATGACACGGCGCTCCCACGTCGGATTCTCGTACCAAACCACCTTACCCACGGCCAAACCCGATGTAACCAGGTCCAACTTGCCATTGCCGTTGACGTCTACTGCTTGCACCCAATAGCCATCGTCTTGTTCGTTGGCGAGGGTGAGCTTTTCGAAACGGGGCACCGGCAACGAGCCGTCGTTCGCGAAGCTGAGAAGATCTGCGCTGTTGGTCATTGGTTTTCCCTCGTGTTACGTGGTGATCGGTTCGCGAAACGTGGGGGCTCTGCCCAAGTCGCGTAGCCCTGGCCCTTCGCCCCGGGGGGGTTTGCCCCGATGGTCGGCCACAACAGGCCCTCCGTGTAAGCTGCAGTCGAGACCACGAAAGTGACGTCGCTTTCTCGGCTGCCGTATGCATCGCGCCAGGCGGTCGGCAATTGGTACCAGGTACCCACGTACCAGAGCTTGATCAGGTTACGAGCAATGGGCCCAAACTTCGGATTGCTGAGCATCTTGCTGCGCAGCAGAGCGTCGCGCCGTTCGACGTCGTTGCCAGCTTCCGTTCGACACTGACGGCCGAGCTCCAGAAGCTGTTCAGCCGTCGCACCACCAACGACCTCCGTCAGCGTGTCGAGATAGGAACGAGCTTGTCCGGTGCCGAGCAGGCGAAACCCCGAGAACCCGGTCAGAATCGCTGACAGCGCGACGAAATCGTCCAACTTGGTCGTATCCTTGGCCATTACTTTCTCCATCGTGTCGCCCCGAAAACAGGAGCGGCATTGGTTTCGTCAGAAAGGGGGTTGCGCACGAGTTGCAACATCAACTCCTTGAGACGGAACATGTCTCCGACTCCCTGGATCAAGAGTTGCGGCTCCCCAGCAAATGCCCTGGTCAGCAAAGCGAGAAACTGATTGTAGGCGTCGTCGAATTGCTCGGCTGCCTCCAACAATTCCGACCCGGGCTCGTAGTCGTCCCACCTCGCGTTGGCACGAATTGGGTAAGCGGCTTCCCAATCGACGGAGAATGATTGTCCCGTGGGCTCGCCAGCTTTGTCACCCACCTCGTAGTAACGCCCGAGTAGCAGCTCTTGAAAGCGATAGTAGTGGGAAAGCTCTCCTTCGTAGTCGTAGATGGAACTCCCCAGGCCCTCACCCTGTTCGCAGATCAGGCGAATCGCCTGCTGCGCGCTCTGCAGATCTACGACTGGGATGACCTGGCCACCTCCAGAGTAGTAGTACTCCGGCGTCACCTGCAGTGACCTATCGCCCACGAACAAGGTTTTGCCCTTCTCCAAGTACTCGTTGTGGAGATAGGCCATGCCTCGAGCGATCTCCTGGTAGAACTCGCCGATGCTGTAGAAGTGCAGGTCCTTGTCGTCGGCACGCATGGTAGGCAGCACGGCGCGCGGAGACGGAGTACGCTCGACCAAGGCTTCCTCCGCTGACGGCGATTGTGCAGGGCGCTCGATCTTCATGAACGTCTCGACGGCCTTCTTCGAGAAGCCGTCGAGATCGACTTCGAAGTCGGTCTCGCCATCGGGCAGGTGCGCGGGGTATTGAGGCACGAACCCAGGCAGCGTGAGATCCGGTTTGCCGCCTACGGCATTCAACAGATTGGCCGCCAAGGTGAGGTGGAGCATTTCTTCGACGATGACGACCCTCAACACCCGGACCGCATCCGGGTTGGTCTGAGGATGAATCGAGTAGAGCGCCATCATGTACGGCGGGATGGTCGCGTGCTCCAACTGAATCGCAGTGTGGAGGTAGTTGTGTAGCTCTTCGACGGTTCGGATTCTCTCGAGGGTCATGGCTCACCTCCTAGGCATTCGCGCTGACGTTGGTGGCGGTGCTCTGCTTCTTCAGCTCTTCAACCATGTGCGCCGCAGTGGAGAAGCACATCGCCGCCAGAGTCAGGGTAGTGTTCGCAGTACCAATGGAGGGCATGCTCCCTGGTCCGACGAGGTACAGGTTTTCGTGATCCCAAGAGCGCTGCTGCGCGTCGACGACGGAATCGGCCCTGTCGCTGCCCATCATGTGCGTGCCCGCCCAGTGGTTACCGCCGCGTACTACATAGCCTTCGCCCTGATAGCTGACGTAGCCGTAGTCCTGTGGGTCGTATCGAGTGCAGTCCTCAGCGCCAATGCGTTGATATAACTGACGGCACAGCTGTCGTGCGTAGGCGACCCCCGCCATCGTGTAGTCCGACAATCCGTAGTTCAGCACGGGGCGGAGATTCCCCAGCTTGTCGGTGTAGCGGCCATCGACCGTGATGCGGTTACTCGGATCGGGAAGCACTTCGACCATACAGGCGAGCAGCACCTGCCGCGACAAACGATCCACCAACCTGTCTTGCAGCGCCGCTCCAAACTGATTCTGACTGTCGACAATCTCGAGCAGGTCGGTGTAGGGAGCCCCCGTCGCCCAACCCCATCCATCGTTGTGAACGCCGATGCGGAACGCCGCTTGATTGCCACGAAAGCTCCCGCCGCGCAGATCTTCGATGCCGGAGGTGCACTGAGTGCCGCGGTAAGAGCCGCTGATCTGCGGCATGAGTGCCCAAGTCAAGAGATAGGCGTGATCCATCAGATTGCGCCCCATCAGACCATTCTTGCCAGGCAGACCCGACGCGAGCATCAAGCGCGCGTTCTCCACCGGGTTTGCCGCAAGCACGTAGATGCGCCCCCTGGCGATGCGAGTCGTATGCTCGGGTGACGACGGATCTTCGTAAACCTTGTATTCGATGTGACTGACGCGGCCGTTTTCCCCAATCACGACCTTGGAGGCGACGCTCTGCGCCCTCACCTCGACATTTCCAGTCGCCAGCGACTTGGCCAACGTTTTGCGCGCGCTGTACTTTGCCTGCACGGGGCAGATCGGCACACAGTTGATGTTCCCCTGACAGCGCTCACCCTCCTCGGTCTGATGAACGCTCACTGCCCCTACGGGGGTGTAGCCCTTTCCCCCATCGTAGGCCGGGTTTGGTATCCCGTTCCGTCCTTGGGGTGTGCTGCGAATGCGCAACGAATATTCCTGGTCGCCAAGGGCGACGGGCATACCATCCAGCTTGGCCGCCAACGTTTGGTCCAGATACGACAGCGGCATTTTGCGCATCGGATAGACGTACCCCGCATCAAATTCGATACCCAAGTACGACTGGTCTTCCACATCGGCAGAAACGCCGAGCTCAAATTCGGCTTTCTGATAGTGCGGAGCAAGGGCCGAATATTGGATCGGCCAGTCTTTGCCGATACCGAAGCGAGAACGCAGCTCGAAGTCCTCGGGAAGCATGCGCAACGTCTTGGCTTCGAAGTGCACCGTGGTACCGCCGACAACCCGCGTGTAGGTACTGTCCAACGCGACGGGTCCGTTTTGCACCAAGTAACCTGCAGAGTTGGGTTCCCCTGGAGTGAGCCGCCGCGTATCCCCGCTGCGCGGCATCGGGGCATTGGGATTTGCTGCGTAGGGGGAGTTGTTGTCCTTCCCAGCCGCCGAGTAGAAGCGACGTAGGTAGCCGTCGTACTCTTCGAGGGACAGCTCCTTGCCCGGGCCGGCCTCTAGGACGAGCACCCGTAGCCCCTGTTCCCCCAACTCCTTGGCGATGATCGCGCCGCTGACGCCGGAACCGACAATCACCGCATCGTACAGGTCTTCGCTCCGTGTCTCTTCAGATTGGCTCATTTCATTCTCCCCATGCGTGGCGGGGGACTCGACCAGCGCCACGCCCTTTGAACCAAGCAACCCACCCTCTAGAGCGCGGGCAAACGCCCACTAGCGGGCGCTGAATAAGGGGGGATTCACAGCCGGCATCTGTTTTGTCCGGTGGTCGGAACCGATCGCCCCACCTGTACATTCGCTCGGCAGACGTCGGCCGTTCAGGGGCCTTGTTCGCGCCGCCCTCAGTGCCGTAGCGACGACTAGCCCTACGACCATCGCCATGAATGAACCTACTGCCAAACGTTCATCCCCCTCCCACCTCGGGGATGGGGACTCGCACCGGATGCGCACCACCTACTCGACGGAGCGCCTGGGCGCCCTGTCTGATGGTGTCTTCGCGATCGTACTGACGTTACTCGTTCTCGAGTTGAAGATCCCCGAGCTACCGCAAAGGTTCGCGGAACAGCAGATGGTCGCGGACTTGATGGATCAGGCACCGAACTTCTTGGCTTGGCTCATCAGCTTCATCCTGCTGGCGCGTTTCTGGATAGTCCACCACGCCGTGGTCGCGACCCTCGCACGCTGTCACACCGGCACGATGATTTGGAACTTCGTCGTGCTCGGCCTGGCTTCATTGGTGCCGTTCGCAGCCGGTCTGATCGGAACCTACGAGTACGACCCACTCGCAATCTCGATATTCGGCATCATGCTCGGCAGTACGGGCGTTGCGATTGGTCTGTTCGCTCGCCATGCCGCAAAAGAGGTGCACCTGCAACGCAAGGGCGCCTTCATCTCGGATGCCCATCGCCATTGGCGCTACCACACACGAGTGGTCCCCCTCTTCGCAGTCGCGAGCTTGGCGCTCCTCAGCGTCGAAGAAGTAGCGGCGGTTTCGGTGTGGCTACTCGAGCCCTTTGCAGCCTTACTGGGCAACGTCCGCTGGCATCGCACACCCGCTGCGCGCCCGGCACGACAGAGTCTGACGCCCCCAGCTGACGCCTAGAGCAGCGTCGACGCCAAGCGCGCCCTTCACCCGGCGCCCGCAGCCCGCGAGGGCGAGGACGGCAAGGGGCGAAGCGGGCCGCCATTGAACATCAGTTCCCGTCCCAGCCCTCCGCCCCCACGGGCGATCCCGGATGGGGGCATATCCTAGGCGGTCGAATGTTCGACGGCGTCGAACAAGTGGTGTTAGGCGGGCCAATCAAACCCAGCGCGGCTCGTTTGAACGAAACGGCCAGCGCGGCGGTTGGATGCCTAGCCCGAGCCCCCTCCGAGAGGCTCGGTCTCGCAGACAGGACGCCCCTGCCGCGAGGACCACGACGAGAACCCCATCACGCGAAGCGACGCTCATGCCGACGTAGGGTGCGCTCGCAGCGAGTCAACGCACGCCGTACGTGATCGGCGATGGACATGCCGCTATCCGCAATCTCGGGCAGAGCCCTGAAATGCGCCGTGCACAAGTGCTCGACGCCGTGGCAGCGCTCGATGAGTCCCCTGGCCCAGGTGCGGAACTCCGCCGCAGCAGAGGCGCGCTGCTCGAGCGCAGCCCGCAGACCTTGGTGGAAGGTCAATCCGCCGACGAGCGGCAAGTCCGTCCACATCAAGGTGTCGTCGACGTGCAGCGTCTTCGAGGTCGTGTGAAGGGCGAGCACTGAAGCAAAGTGATCTCGGGAGCCAAACGCGACGCCGCGAGGAACGGTGAAGCAGATGTCGGGACGAAACATCTCGTGTAGCCCCGGCTGTTCCGTCTGCTCCGGTTCCCAGCGAAGGTCGGGTAGCCGCTCGAGATGACGTTTGGTACCGTAGAGCCGGGCGTGGGGAAACCGGGCCGCTACCGCACGAACGTGAACAGTGTGAAATGGGTGCAGGTTCAAGATCGCTTCGACGTTGTCGAAGCCACTGGTGAGCACTGCGAGTTCCCGAGCGACATCGTCATCGAAATCGTACGCGTCCAACAGCGCGAACCCGCCGGAGGATAAACGTACCAACGACGACTGCGTGCCCACCTCCCACAGTCCGAGGGCCTTGTGGGAGCCGCGGATGTTCCAGAAACCGTCCGCGACAGCGATGAGTTGGTCACTCATCGCTCAAGTGTCGGGCGCGCTAGGAAGACGTCAAGCCGCTGCCCGTCATTGCCTGCCTCACGCACCGCGGAATCTCCAGGAGCCAGCCTGCAGACCGTGCTTTTCCCACTCGTGAACGACTGCCTCGGCTGGGGCAAATCAGCACGCGCCTGGTCTCCGAGGAACGGTGAAGAACGCGTACAGGACCCGGGTAGTCGCGCTCGACGGAGAAGTCGCCGCTGAACGGTTTCGACGAACGGCGCAGAGGAGGCTCTGGCGTGTCCAGCGGAAGCGTCGCCTAGAACCTAGACCCGCCTCGGGTTACCGCGTCGCGCGTCTGCACCCAATGGAGTTGAGCAGCACGATCACGACGGCGGCGATGAGCAGGACATGAATGAACCCGCCCATCGTGTAGGCGCTCACGAGCCCAAGAAGAGGTGGTTCACGGCGCCAAGGAGGTTGCAAACACGACCGAACACCGTCGTGAGGAGCTCACGGGCAAAGCCCGCGACACCCCCAAGGAACCATGAGCACTCACGCTCACCGAGGGGGCGGAAGAAGCGGTGTTCATCTGGCGCGAAGAAGCAGCTCGGACTGTCGACTGTCCAGGAAGCGCCAAAGCGACCCGGCGGCCTCTCCAGCAGCGAAGGGTGGTCGGCGTGCCGGCGGCGTGCCATCGCAGGGCACCGCCGCCGATGACGTCGACTCGGCGTCAATCGAGGTCGAAACGATCGAGATTCATCACCTTGGTCCAGGCCGCCACGAAGTCGCGCACGAATTGCTCTTCTGCATCCGAGCTGCCGTACACTTCCGAGATGGCGCGCAGCTGAGAGTTCGAGCCGAAGACCAAGTCGACACGGGTCCCGGTCCATTTGACCTCGCCCGACCTTCGATCACGACCTTCGAACAACTCCTTGTCGTCCGAAGTTGGCTTCCACTCGATGCTCATGTCGAGGAGGTTCGTGAAGAAGTCGTTCGTCAGCGCTTCGGGGCGCTTCGTGAACATACCGTGGGCTGTGTTGCCGTGGTTGGTGCCCAAAACTCTCAGTCCTCCGATGAGAACCGTCATCTCGGGGGCGGACAGGGTCAATAGCTGCGCGCGGTCGATCAGCATCTCCTCGCTCCGGACTGAGAACTTCGCTTTTAGGTAGTTGCGAAAGCCGTCGGCAATCGGCTCGAGGAAGGCGACGCTCTCCACGTCGGTTTGTTCCGCGGAGGCGTCCGTGCGACCCGGCGAGAATGGTACCGTGATGATGTGGCCGGCGCCCTTCGCGGCTTGCTCGACGGCGGCGCAGCCCGCCAACACAATCAGGTCGGCAAGGGAGACCTTCTTTCTGGCTCCTGCGGCGGCATTGAAATCGCCCTGAATCCCTTGCAGCGTTTTCAACACCTTGGCTAGCTGCTTCGGTTGGTTCACTTCCCAATCTTTTTGCGGCGCCAGACGGACACGTGCTCCATTCCCGCCGCCACGCTTGTCGGAACCACGGAACGTCGACGCCGACGCCCACGCCGTCGATACCAACTCAGACACCGACAGCCCCGAGGCCAAGACTCGAGCTTTGAGCGCTGCAATGTCTCTGTCGTCTATCAAATCGTGATCGCGGGCGGGGATGGGATCCTGCCACAGCAGTTCTTCCTTCGGCACCTCTGGGCCGAGGTAGCGCGCAACTGGGCCCATGTCGCGATGAGTCAGCTTGAACCAGGCGCGAGCAAAGGCATCGGCGAACTCGTCGGGGTTTTCGTAGAAGCGGCGCGAAATCTTCTCGTATGCCGGGTCAAAGCGGAGAGAAAGGTCCGTCGTCAGCATGGTCGGCGCCAGCTTCTTCGAAGAGTCGTGCGCGTGAGGCACCGTCCCAGCACCAGCCCCATCCTTCGGCACCCACTGGTGCGCGCCCGCGGGGCTTTTGTTCAGCTCCCAATCGTAGCTGAACAAGTGCTTGAAGAAGTCGTTGCTCCACTTGGTTGGTGTGGTCGTCCAAGTGACCTCCAAGCCACTGGTGATGGCGTCCGCCCCCTTACCTGAGCCATAGGAGCTCTTCCAGCCGAGCCCCTGCTCTTCCAATTCAGCAGCCTCAGGCGCGGCACCGACGTGGGATGCGGGACCGGCACCATGGGTCTTGCCGAAGGTATGACCGCCAGCGATGAGAGCGACCGTCTCTTCGTCGTTCATCGCCATACGGGCAAATGTCTCCCGGATGTCCTTGGCCGCGGCTACTGGGTCAGGGTTACCGTCTGGCCCTTCTGGATTGACGTAGATGAGGCCCATCTGAACAGCCGCGAGCGGATTCTCCAGTTCGCGGTCACCCGAGTAGCGCTTCTCTCCACCCAACCAGGTCGTTTCGGCGCCCCAATAGACGTCTTGATCGGGCTCCCACACGTCTTCTCGCCCCCCTCCGAAGCCGAAGGTCTCAAGCCCCATGGTCTCGAGCGCGACGTTCCCGGTGAGGATCATCAGGTCGGCCCAAGAGATCTTGCGGCCGTACTTCTGCTTGATGGGCCAAAGCAGACGCCGCGCCTTATCCAAGCTCACGTTGTCCGGCCAGCTGTTGACGGGCGCGAAGCGCTGCTGACCTCTTCCTCCTCCGCCGCGGCCATCCCCAATCCGGTAGGTACCGGCGCTGTGCCACGCCATCCGAATGAACAACGGTCCGTAGTGCCCGAAGTCCGCCGGCCACCACTGCTGGGAGTCCGTCATCAGCGCAGCGATGTCTTTCTTCAAAGCTGCGTAGTCGAGGCTGTTGAAAGCCTCCGAGTAGTCGAAGTCCTCCCCCATGGGGTTGGACTTGTCCGAATGCTGGTGAAGGACATCCAGCCGAAGTTGCTTGGGCCACCAGTCACGATTGGTTGTACCTCCTCCAACCGGGTGGGGGAACGGACATCGGGATTCAGTCATCATTGTCTCTCCTGGGTCGAGGGTGGGGTATGCAGCTCGATGTCACGAAGGCAACTCAACTTCATCTTGGCGACGTCGATGAAGCTCCGTTGGAACCGTCACTCTATCGCCACGTTGTACAGAGCGGCTTTCGGCGCGGAGCTCTTTGTAGCGCCGACTTTCCCACGGCTGCGAGGACGTGAACGACCACGAGCTCTTGGGCACCCGCTCGAATGCGCTCGAACGCTTCGCTTGCGCGCGCAACAGGCCCGGCCTCGAGCGCTTTGCGCGCGCAACAGCCGTGCCTCGGGCCGTGCGCGGTCGTGAGCCGAGTCGATAGTGCGATCGGCCAGCTCGGCAATCCGTTGAACCTGGTCGCCCAGTGAGCGCCGAACTCGACGTCGTCCGTGAGACATGCGAGTTGCCCTACTGAAGGCTGGCAAAGTCCGATGGGGTGCTGCCAGCGTCGCTGCCGCAGGCGTTCATTCCTTCGAGCCTCGCGCTGCGTCGGCAAGCGCGCTCGGCCTGCCGAAGTCCGCGTCGCCCGGACTTCTTTTGGTCGATGCGCGTCTTCAGCTTGCGCAATACCGAACCGACTCTCAGCCGCCTCCCGCACCCGACGCTCAGGGACTTGGAGCCGTCCAGGTAGCGCTGGACGGCGCTCTTCCCCGCAACCAATTGCCGTCGCCAAGGCTCGGCGGCTGAGCTTCACTTGTCGGAACCGATTGTCCCACCAATTCTCGAGGCAGGTTCATCCGTCGTCGGCTGGCGCGAACGTCTGGAGAACTGTCCAAGTGGTCGAGCCTGACGGGAACAACTCCTGGACGCTTCTCGGCGGCAAAAATGAACTCTCGCCGCCATCGACGCGCTCCAAAGGCTGAGCCGTCGGGCCGGGCCCCGAGGCGCGAACTCGACACAAGCCCGCAGCGCGTGTTCTCCTGGCGCCATGACGCAGCCAGTGGGGAGGTCGGGGGAGCGTGCCGGTGCTTCAGCTCAGGCGGCAGCGACACAGAGCGTAGAGCCCGCCGGTGTTTCGAGCACGAGTGCTTCGAGCTTTGCAGAGCAACGGGAGGTACTGACGATACAGCATGCGCAAGCGATCGAGCTGCAGCGACTGCAAACCGAGCGTGAAGTCGCCGTGGCCAAGGAGCAGACGCAGCAAACACGGTTGCGATTCGTGGTCGGGGCGTCCCTTGCGGCTTTCATCACCTTGACGGGCTCTTTGTACAAGGCATGGTCGGAAGCCAATGCCGCCGATGCGAAACTCGCGCTGGAGAAGGAGCAGGCCGACGCCAAGCTACAACTGCAGCGCTTGGCCTACGCCCACGAAAAGATGTCCGAGGCGGTCGAGCACTTCGACAACGCACTGATGAAGGCGCCCATTCTACGTTTCTTGGCCAAACCCGAGGACGATGCAAAACGTTTGGCAAGTTGGGCGCAGGAGGAACTCGAGACCGTGAACAAGTTGGTCGAAGACCAACAAGACGCCGTCAAGGAACTTCAGAAGAAGGACGAGGTGTTGTTCAAGCTGTCGGCGGAGCTCAAGGAACTGCGCGAGAGCGACACCAAAACCGAAGAGCTGGAGCGACGCCTGGCGGAGAAAGAACGCGCAGCCCAGCAGGCGCGCGAGGCCCGTGAACGAGCCAAGCGAGCACTGGAGAACGCGCGACAAGCGGCTTCCCCGAGCTCCAAGTCCACCGAAACGCCGTCGAGCGACCCGGTGATCGAACTGGCCGTGGTGCAGCTGTACTCAGACAACGTCTCGGTGCGGCGCACGGGTCATGCGACGCTCACGACTGGCGAGTATCGCAACGACCCCCGGGTGATCGACGCGCTGTGGGCCTACATTCAGACGCGCGCAGACGGTCCCCCCGAAGGTCTGCTCAACAGCGTGCGGGTGCTCGCTCAAACCAGCGATCACACACTGGCCCAACGTATCGACACCGTGCGGCTGATCCTCGAACAGGCCAAACGGAATGGGCCAAAGACCAGCCGCGAAGCAGGCCAGGTGCTCGAGCGACTCGATCGCTTGGAGGGCGCGACGAGATAGGCCCCTGGTCAACGCGACCGGGCCCCGTTCAGGCATGCCTAAATGGGTAGGAGCGAAGGGGGTAACCGGCGGCGGCCAGCACGCGGTCGCGCCGCACGTCAGGCGAGCCGCTCAGCTCGCTTCCTCACAGAGCCTCGCGAAGTTGACGTGCTCCTTGGCGATCTGACGCCGAATCAGCGGCTTGAGGAACGGGAACAGCAGCTTCATGAGGCCGCGCGTCTCGGCGTCGAACGTGCCGGTGATCGTCGTGACCCCGTCGACCTCGGTGAACACGAGCTCGATGTCGACATCCATCTGCGCGTCGCGCGACACGAACGTGATGCGGTTGGGGCGGTCGAAGCCCGTGATCGTCGCCTGGTGCTGCCCGCGCTTGTCCACGACGAGGAAGCGCGAGCCCTCGCCGATCGGCCCGCTCGTCTCGAGCTGCACGGAAGATACGCCGGTGTTCCAGCGCAGCTCGTTTCGGGCGTCCGCCATGAGGTCGAACGCCGTCGTCGCCGAGCAGCTCACATGCATGACATCTTGGATCATCTCGGGATCCTCCAGGTGAGTGGCCAGCGCGCGCTTCGCGCGCCCCGGACATGACCCAACCAACCTAGCGGGGCCCTGGATGCGGCACATGAGGCAAACACCCCAGGACCGGGCGAGCCCCCCACGTGCGGTCAGGAAATGAGGCCGACCCGCATCGCGAACATGGCGGCGGCCGCGCGCGTCGAGACGCCGATCTTGCCGAGCACGTTCTGAAGGTGATTCCCGGCGGTCTTCGTCGCGATTCCCAGCTCGCCCGCGATCTCTTCGTTGGTGAGTCCATGGACGATCAGGATCAGCACCTCGACCTCTCGCTCGGTGAGGCCGGCGGGGGCGGTGACGCTCACCCGCGGTCGTCAGGGCAATCGAACTGGCACAAACGGCGTGCTGCGAACATGGAACCCCGAGCCGCGAGTGCCGTTGGAGATGTCGTGACGCGAATCTCGAGCACCAGCGTGCCCCCATCGGGCCGCGATTGAGCCCTACATTCGTGAACCTCGACTAGCCATCCGGTGGGCATCGCGTCAGTAGCCAGGCCAAGCCGGGCCGTGCCTGAGCTGTTCATTGGAAAACTCGAAGCCGCTACCGGTATGCTCACTTGAGTTGGGCCAATTTCCGTCGCGCGACTTCGCGCAGCGCGCGGGCTCTTGGCGTGTCTTGGGTGCTTTCGACGACGTGGCGCAATGCTTGGATTGCAAGCTCGGGGTTGCCCGCTTCTAGCTGCAGCTGCGCTTGGCGATAGTGAGGGGTCAGAAGTGCGGGAAAGCGCAGGGAGAGCTCTTGCCACCCCGCGATGGCGGTGGCGCGGTCTCGTCCCTCGTTGGCCAAGTCCAACGCGAGAAACGCATCTTCGAACTCGAACCGCAGGCGGCGCGCGGCGTCCAGCTCGAGCGCCGCTTCCTCGGTTCGCCCGAGGCGCGCGAGGGCCCTCGCGGAGGTCGAACGCACTGTTCCAACTTCGGGCAGGAGCGTTGCGGCTAGTTGCAGGCCATCTAGGCCCCGCGAGTCACCCTCCGCCAACAAGCGGACGGCTTTCGTCCACACCAGATCACCCACGAGGGTGCGAGTCGCTTCGACGACTCCGAGGCTGGCGCACAGCAGTGCAGTGCTCGCCAGTGCCAAGCGCTGTCTTCGGTGAGCACGGTCGCGCTTCGTGGCCGCGAGGGAATCCGCTGTAGGGGGGCTCGTTGGGGTTGCCATCAGCCACCCTAGAAAGAGCCAAAGCAGCATGAAGCTTGCCGGCAGCTGAAAGGGCGAGTCCGCAAGTCCGTGAGCGATGAGCACGACCAGGCCCGCCCCGATGCCGCGCTGCAAATGCTGCCCGCTCCTGAGTGCGACGGCCAGTGCGGACCACAGCATCCAGAGCCAACCGAGCAACGTAAACAATCCCCCTTCAGCGGCGATCTGCAGCGCATCGTGGTGAACGAAGTCGATACTACCCAGGGGCATGAACACGCCCGGGTCCCCGTCGATGATACGCGCCGCCAGCTCGGGATACGCAGGCAGAAAGCCGCCCAAGCCGAGCCCCGTGAAAGGATGCTCCCAGATCGCCAGTAGCGCGCACTCCCATAGGAACAGTCGCCCGCGGACCCAGCTCCAGGTTTCGAGCTGTGCACTCGCCGCAGCGATAGCCACCACAACACCGACGAGCAGTATCGCGACCGCGACGGCCACTCTCCTCTGCCGAAGCGCTTCGCGCGCCCTCCGCGATCCGAAAAGAACTAGGGCAGCCAAGCCAACGCCGAGCGAAAGCATGCCCGCCTTGGACAGGGTAGCGACCACGGCCATCGAGATGAGCGCGCCACTGCTCAGTAGTAGGTGCCTTGGTTTGCCTAGCGTACCGTGCGCCAACGCGAACGCGACCGGCGCGATCGGCGCCAGATAGGCTGCTGCCCAGTTTGGGTTTCCAAGGGTGCCCGGCGAGCGAAACTCAGTACCGTCCAGAGCCGGGAAAGCCAACACTTCGCTCCCCACTGCTTGCAGCAGAACGAGTGTCGCTATCGTACTCGCAACGGCGACCAGGGTCAGGGCGCCAAGCCGCGCCGCAGCGTGCGTTGTGGCGACGATCCGCCCCGTCCAGTAAGCGAAGGCCAAACCAAGCAGCAAACGCAGCGCCCGGGCGATGTGCGCCTCGACGAACGGAGTCGTAAACCAAGGTCCGACCAGGGACAGCGCAACGAACAGCACGCCGACCAACAGCAGGCGTCGCTGAGTCGGTAACAAGGAGCGACTTCTCCAGAGTGCCGTCGGTGCCCCAACACACAGCAGCGCCAAGGCCACCCCCGACGCTCCCCATTTGGCAATACGGTATGCGCCTTGGTGTCCAGGAAAGACGACCAGCGCGACGAGTCCTACCCCGAGCGCTGGGAGTACCCCGAACCAGCGCGAGGTCTCCTGAGGGGCGGCGGCATGGGCTTCGGTCACACCGTGCCTCTATCGGTCCGCCCCGCTTGACCTCGAATGAGTCGAGCGCGGCGATCGTTCGACGGACACGAGACTCACTGAGGGTGACAGTCGGCTTCGTTGTCGTAGTAGAGCACTGTGAGCGGCGCGTCACCAGTATTGCCGGTGTCCTTCAGAAAGCCCACGATCTGTTCGAGCGTGCTCCAGCCCGGCACCAGATTGCTCGCTCTGACGATGTTGGCCCCAACGGCGTCACGCTGATTCGTGAACGTCCAACGACACTCGGGCGACTTCTCCTTGACGGTGCGCCAACTCGCGAGTGCTTCGCCATTTTCGTCGGTGGCCAGCGGCGCGATGTCGTAGTCGCCGTGCCCCTCGAGCCCGCTCGACACCGACCACTCGAGCGGCTTGCCTTCGATTGGCCCTTTGCGTGGCAATGTACACTTGCCAAACTTCTCGAGGACCCAACGATCGATTGCCAAGAAGTTGTCGTAGTAGTCGTCCATGAACTCCAAGAGCGCGGTGACCTTGGTCAAGGACGGAACTCCCGAGCGTTCATGCCAGAGCAGGTTGGGATCGTTCTTGACCGTCATCTTGTGGCCGTACAACAGCAACGACGCGCAAAGGCTCACCTGCGCCGCCTGGGCCTTGCCGAGCGGCACCTCAACCACGGTTCCGACCTCGCTGGCGATCTTGTCCTTGATCTTGTTGGCGGCAAAATCGCCCACGCCCTGCAGGCTGAAGTCACCGGAAATCAAGTCGTCGTAAGGGACCATACTGGTGAACAACAGCAACGTGAACTGCAACGGGTCGAGGTAGCCATCGCTCCAAGTAGGATCGACCTCTGCCAAGCCCTGACGATTCGCGCGTTCTTGTCCTAGCTTGACGACGAGTGCGGGTAGCGCTTGACCCTCTTGATACTCGTCGAAGATGTCGAAGCTGTACGACAACAGTACGATGGAGAAGGTCTCCTTGTTCAACTCCTCACCAGTCGTGGAGTACGGAAAACGCAGTTCGGCGCCCTGTTCGACCAAGCCGGCAATGAAATCGTCAACGGATACGAGCACGCCGTCCGCGTACGCCCGGGCCATGCCCTCGACCAAGGTCGGCGTCACGACGGGCAACCCTTGCTCGATTCGGTCGTCGGCGAGGCCATCTGGCTCGACGTCGTCTTCGGTCAACGTGGGTACGTCGAACGCGGCGAACACCTCGCTGATGTATGGGGCGAGATCTTCCCCCGCCTCCAGCGCATCATAGATGTCGGCGGCGACGTCTGCGACCAATGCCGGGCTGTTGGAGATCTGCTCATCTGCCCCGCTGCCGTCATCGTCGTTCAGCTCGTCGTCAGCGTTGTCGTCCGAAGCGCCGTCGCCCTGGGCCTCGTCGTCGCCCTGGGACTTGCCGTCCCCGTTGCTCGTGCTGGAATCCCCGCACGAGGGCCACGATACCGCCACCAAACCAAACCACAGGAACCCAAACAGTTGCTTACGCATGGCTTGCTCTTAACGTTAGTTCCGCGAGGCTAATCCGCCTCGCGCGTGGAAACAATCGGACTCGTGCGTGCCCAGCCAACCTGCCTGGACGCGCAGTCTTTGCGGCTAGCGGCAAAAGACGTCCGCCCATGGAATCAAGCGCTTAGCCAAGTGCGATTCACCTGACTGCAACAATGCAGTACAGGACCAAGGAACTTCGAACAGCATATTGGGCGGACTCTCGAGCCAGGTTGCTCGAGCTGAAGCACTGGGTACGCAAGATGGGCCGAGGTTGCGAAGACCGAGGGAGGCCGATCGCGAGATCCCGATCACCAGGGCGACCAGCGCCTGACAGCGCAGTCTCGCCTCATGAAGGCAGGCTGCAGGTATTGCTACAGCTGTCGTCGTTGGTGTCGTTGCCGTCATCGCATTCTTCGCCCGGCCCGATGTGCCCATCGCCACAGCTGTTGGCCTGGCAAGTTATCGTGCAGCCTTCTCCCTGCGCTCCGTTGACACCGCTACCCAAATCGCACTCCTCACCGGTTTGGAGAATGCCGTCGCCGCACCTGGCGTCTTGGCAGGTGCTGGTGCAGTCGTCGTTGTCGCTCAGGTTGCCGTCGTCGCATTCTTCGTCCAGGCCCACGTGGGCGTCACCGCAGACGTTGATGGTGCATTCGCTCGTACAACGTGCGCCAGGAGAGCCATTTTCGCCGCTGCCGTCGTCACAAGTTTCATCGCCTTGTACGAGGCCGTCGCCGCACATCGGCAGTTGGCAGGTGTTGGTGCAGTCGTCGTTGTCGCTCAGGTTGCCGTCGTCGCATTCTTCGTCCGGGCCCACGTGGGCGTCACCGCAGACGTTGATGGTGCAATCGTTCGTGCAAGTCTCGCCCCGATCGCCGTTGTCGGAGCCGAGATCACATTCCTCATCGCCCTGTCGGAAGCGGTCGCCGCAGGTCGGTGATTGGCAAGCGTTCGTACAGGCATCGCTGTTGTCGTCGTTGCCATCGTCGCATTCTTCGCCTGCATCAGTGAAGCCGTCCCCGCAGGAAGGCTGCTGGCGGCATAGCGTGGCATTGCACACGCCTTCGGTGCATAGGTCATCGTTGCAGCAGGGCTCCCCTAGCGCGCCGCACTGGGTGCACACGCCGTCCATGCAGGCGCCGCCGGTGCAGTCGCTACCTGGACAACAGGCTTGACCCACCCCACCGCACTCGGAGCACACGCCGTCGACACAGGCGCTCTTCGTGCAAACGCTGCCGCGGCAGCACGGTTGACCCAATGTACCGCACTGGGCGCAGACGCCGTCAACGCACGGCCCTTCGTCGCATACATTGCCGAAACAACAGCGCTGATCTACGGCACCGCACGCCGTACACTCACCGGCCACGCACTCGCCACTGTCACACCACCGGTAGCAGGCGCCGCAGTTTTCGGGATCTGTCATCAGGTCGAGCCCTTCGTCGACCTCACCGTCGCAATCGTCGTCCCGTTCGTTGCACCACTCGCTCTGGCCGGGTCGCACGGAAGCGGAGCTGTCATCACAGTCCTGTCCACCGCAGATCACGGGGGGTTCGTCGTCGTCGTCGCCATCGAGAATGACGTAGCGGCAGGTCCGTGAGGCTGAGTCGCAGCGTTCTCTCGCCGTGCAGCCGTCGTCATCGTTACATTCCGCATCGTTGGCGCAGGCCTTGGTTTCGACACAGCCTCGATGGACCAAGCAGAAGGTGCCCACCTCACAGTTCGCATCGTCCGCCCGGTGGACGCAGCGCACCATACTGCCGAGCGTGCCGTCGGGCGAAAGAACGTCTTGCTCTTCACACGCATCTTCCGTGCAGTCGATGGCGTCATCGCAGTCCCCATCGCTCGTGCAGGTGGGGCTTTGCCTGGCGGCTTCTCGTTTGGTAGCGGTGGCCCCGCCGTTGCTGTTCGGCTCCGAGGCGGCGGCGTCCTCGGCAGAGTCTCCATCATCCGCCGCACTTCCGCTCGCGGAGTCCTTCGAGGTCTGCTCACCCGCGCCGCTGCCTTGGCATCTCAACAAAGCGAGCCCCAACAAGACACCTCCCCAACCGCGACAGCTGAACATACGACGATCCAATCACACCAGCCCCCGCCGAGCAACCCCACGCTGGCTGTGGAAGGGCGGAACAAGACCCCTTTGCGCGGAGCAGAGTTGGTCGACGGCAAGTGAGCGCAGGGTGCACCCTCAGCGAACAAGCTGCCAAGCACTCTGGCCGTCAGCAGTGCACTGCGCCGCGCAGTTGAACGTCTCCTCGTTGGCCACGGAAGGCAAGCGGCCGCGTCAAGGCGACGGACCTTCGGTGCGCATGTCGGCCAAGGTGGACACCCACACCGAGCATCGCGGACACCGTTCTCAGTCACTAGGACGGCGCGTTGCGACGCTCAAGTCCCGAATCTGTCGGTGACGACTTCAGCAGCGGGCGTGCCGCTGGCCCGTGGCTTGCTGAAGCTCGGGGATGCCGCACGGGCTGACTCGCACTGACCGAGGCATCTTCGATGTCGATGGCGTCTGCAAACACGACATCGAGCGATCCCCCGCCTAGCTCGCCACGAACGCACCTACCTTCGGGGTCAGCCAGATCGTTGGGTTCCAAACACCAAGCTGCCGAGCTGCATCAGCTGGGCTTGCCGCAGCACTTCTTGTACTTCTTGCCGCTGCCGCAGGGGCACGGCTCGTTGCGGCCCACCTTGGGTTGCTCGCTGCGGATGGTGCCGGAAGGAAGCTCCCAGCGCTCGTGCCGCGCCTGCTCCAGTTGTTGTTCTTGCTGCACGAGTCGAACACCCGCTGCGGTTTGGCCCGTTCGTTCGTACAGCGTGATCAGGGCATGCACGATGTCGGTACGCAACGCCCAATCCGAACCGACCCACTTCAGTGCTTGCTGGTAGTACGGGATCGCGGCTTCGATGTCGCCCAACGTTTCTTCGACCTGCCCAGCGGTGTACAGCAGTAACGGGTCGTCTGGAGACTCGCTCAGGCTTTCTGCCATCGAGCCGCGGGCGCGCTCTGGCTGCCCGAGGCGAGCCAAGAACAACGGAAAACGCGCGGGCGGCAGGGCACGCCCTGAACCTGCCGCCATCAGGCGTTCGCTCAGCGCGACGGCTTCGGCGTTCATTCCGACATCCGACAGTTCGTCGGGCAGCTCACTGAGCCAGCGTATGACGTTTTGGTCGAGGGCGTGTTCGATGACCACGTGGATCACCATCAGGTCGTCCTGGGCGGTGTCTAGCACCTGCATTGCCAGGTCGTAGTCGTGCTGCAGTTCGTCGGGTTCTCGCAACGACGGCTGCATGTCACCGTCTTCAAACTCGTCCTCGAAGCCATCGTCATCGGCGTACAGCCATGGCCTGGCAGCGCGGTTGAAGGCCGCCATCGCCGCATCGACCTCGCGGATCAACGCGTTCAATGCTTGCCGGATCTCTGGGGAGATCTCGACCCCCTCATGAACGCAGGGCGCGGACTGGTCGGTGCTGCTCGCCGCGGAATCGTCGAGGTCGGAATCGTCGAGGTCGTCCCAATCTGGGTACTGGGGTGGTGGCTCGCCTTCGCCCGCGCGCAGCTTGGGATACGACGTTTCGGGCACGGGCTCTGCGTAACGGACTAGCTGAACCTCGTGCTGCAGCTCGTCTCCAAAGTCGAACAGGTACAGAAACCGCTTCTTGAGCTTAAGTTCGAGGCTGTCGAGCCGCGCCGTCTCCGCTCGCCGCGACGAGCGATCCGAGCCAGGCCCGGGGTAATCGAATTGGTCGTCGAAGGCGCGGTTGTTCAGGTAGAAGGCGTACAGGTGATCGTCGTCCAGCTCGAAGGCGTCCTGGATCGCCAAATGCAGGTCGTGCAGAGTCTGACTCTCGAGCAACTCGAGCTCGCGCCAGACACCCAAGTCGCGGTACGGCCGCACGCGAAACACGACGCTGCGCGGCGCGGGCTGCTTTTGAACCATGGCTCTCGTCACGCCTGCGGATTTCGACCAAAACACGGCCGAGCGTCAAGCCCTCGCGCAGACGGACCGGTCAACAGCTCCCGTCCATGCAGCAGCCGCAGAGTCTGAACCGTTACACCGTTCGAACTACCCGAAAAACTGCGCAGTCAGCACGGAGCGGCAGTTCTTGGGCCGATAGAATCGTCGGAAAACAACGCTGAGAACAGCACAAGTGAGCAACACATGCACAGAAGACGACGGTCTAACCGCCCCATCCATGCAGAAATAGCTGCGCGAGGCGCGCTCTAGCGTTACCGTCCATGCAGCAGGTGTCTGCCAGGCACACTTGATCCGTTAGCGTCGCAGCGAGTCGGCACAGTGCAGGCGGCGCGTTGGGTTTCACCCGGCAAGGGCAGGAGCCCGCAAGGAGGGCAGATGGTACGAAAGCGGAGCGCGTGGACGAGAGCGAGGGATCGAGGGCGCAAGCGCCGGCGTCGCGGGCCTCCCACCGAGGGCTACACCTTGGCGCAACTGCTGGAACTCAGCGGGGTGTCGCGCCGCACGATCGCGGCGTACGCCCAGCGTGGCTTGCTGGTCCAACCCGAGTTTCGTGGCACGGCCACGCGCTATCCGCGGAGCTACCTGCTGCGTTTACTCGGGATTCGGCTGCTGAAAGCGGATGGCCTGTCGAGCCTCGGGGCGATCCACAAGCAGCTTCAGGCGATGGGTGATCGGGAGATCGAGCGCTTCGTGATGTCGCGACAGCTATCGCCGAAGGTCGCGGCAGCGCTCGGGCAAGCGCCCACAGCAGCGGGCCCAAGCGAGACGACTGCTCGGCCACGCCCAACCGCGCCGACCAGCAGCCACCGCGCCGAGACCTGGCAACGGCTGCAGCTCATGCCGGGCCTCGAGCTCTTGCTGCGCGCGGACGCCACCTCCCACGTACAGCTCGTGGCCGCCCACTTGCAGGCCGAAGTCGAACGCCTGGTGCGGGGGGCTCTCGAAGCTCCGAAGCCTTCGTCGAGCCGAGCCTGAACGGCCGACGCTGCAGCCCGTCGCTGGAATAGCCGCGACTCGCTGAGCTCGACCCATAGAACGAGGAGCGACGTGTCTCCTGGAGTTCCGCCTTCGCCCGGTCGGCATCGGTGTGTATCCGTAGCAGTGTATCCTGGCTGGTGTCGCAGGCGGTGGCCAGGGCCCCAGTGCGAGGTTAACAAACTTCGGATCCCCGCCATCTTTCACTCCGCTCGGAGAAGTTGCTGAAGTTCCGGAACTGGCGCCGACAGACGACAAAAACTGAAAGAGTTCTGCCGCGGATCCCATTGGAATGTTGCGACGGAAGAGGAGCCCAGCGACGAAACCGTACCCTGCGCGGCGTTTTGTTGGGTATTGACAGGACCGACGAGCCCGGTCTGGTCACACTCCGGGTACCGCAAATCACCACGCCGTTCTGAAGCAAACGCCGCCCCGAGTCGCCTAGATGACAACTTTGAGATCGTATTCGTCCGTCCTCGTCTTCTCTCTCGCCGGTTTGGGGGCCTTCGCTTGCTCAGGTGAATCCACAGAGCAGCCCTCGGCTGACCCGAGTGACGTCGTGGGGCCGGGCGTTGAGTCGAGTGGGTCGCCGTCCGCGACGGTTCCAGGGGTTGAGTCGAGTGCGGTGCCGCCCGCGTCGGTTCCGGGTGAAGCCGCGGCCCCCGTGAATCCGCAACCAGCAGCAACGGACGGCGATACCCCAATGAGCCAGTCGCCGCTCGCGCCGAGCGATCCACCCGACATGGAGGAGCCCAGTGAGCCTTCGGGGGGCGAACAGGATGCGGAGATCTCGCCAGCTGCGATGCCCGATAGTGCGCTCGCCTTCTCGGTGCCAAGCGGCACCTTCGAGGGGTCGCTGTCCGTGAGCATCCTGGGCGCTTCGGATGGAATCGAGATCCGCTACACGACGGACGGAACGCTGCCGACGCCGAGTTCGACGCTTTACGAAGGCGCGCCTCTGGAGGTCGAGGAAACCACGCAGCTCCGCGCGCAGAGGTTCGACGAGAACGGAGCCGTCGGAGTTCCGGTCACCGCCATCTATATCCGGCGAACGTTCGACGTCAGCTCCGACATTCCTCTGATCATCATGGAGGCGTACGGCGCGGGCAAGCCGCCTACGGAGGCGGGACCGGAGAAGGTGGTCTTTCGGGACCTGGCGTTCATGTTGTTCGAGCCGGTGGAGGGAGTCGCAACCATCTCGGCTGCTCCTACTTGGGCCAGTCGTGCGGGGTACCACGTGCGCGGACAGTCCTCTGCCAACTTCGAGAAGACTCCGTATCGCGTCGAGCTCTGGGATGAAGACGACGAGGATCTCGACCGCCCCATGCTCGGCATGCCCGCCGACTCCGATTGGGCGATGGTGGGGCCATATACGGACAAGACCTTGATCCGCAACGCGTTCGCGTACTCGCTTGGAGCGGCCATGGGCCTTGCGGCACCGGAGCTACGGTTCGCCGAAGTTTACATCAATCAGGAGGCGGGGCCCCTCGAGCCGACGCACTATGAGGGAGTTTACGCCGTCACCGAGACCATCAAGAACATGGATGGGCGGCTCGACCTACGGCAGCTTCGACCAGACGACACACTGGAGTCAGAGCTTTCGGGCGGATACATCTTCAAGTTCGACATGGGAGCCTTGCGTGAAGATGAGGGGGAGATAGAAATCCCTTGTACGGGCGCCGAGGAAACCTGTTTCAGTGACTTGGAATTGACCGATCCGGTGGCGCCCAACGCCGAGCAACAAGCATGGATTCAGAACTACGTGCAGCAAGCACACGATGCGCTGGTCGCTGATCCGATCGGTGACTACCAGCAGTACTTCGACGTGGCGAGCTTCGTAGATCTGATCATCATCAACGAGCTGACCAAGGGTGGGGACAAGTACGTTCGCAGTGTGTACATGCACAAGGAACGTGATGGGTTGATTACGGCCGGTCCTGTCTGGGACTACAATTTCACTTTGGACAACTACGTCTCCGAGCTGGAGGGGTGGCAGGTCGAGAGTGGTCGGGATAGCGGCAGCAATTGGTTCAGGATCCTTTTCGCCCAACCCGAGTTTCGCGCCGCGGCGGCAGCGCGCTGGGCGGAGCTGAGACAAAGCCTGCTGTCCGACGCCGAACTCGAGGCACGGGTGGACGAGGTGGCCGCGCCCCTGGTAAACGCCGGGCCCCGCGACCTCGAACGTTGGCCAGCGGAGGAGACCGCCGACTTGTTCGGCGGGCGTGGTGGCGGAGCCGCTCCCGACGAAGAAGAGCCCGCACCAGAAGACCAAGTGCCCGCGACTTGGGAGGGGGAGCTAGACAACATGAAGGCGTGGATTCGGCAGCGCACGGGCTGGCTCGATGCGGCGTACGCCGAGTTCTGAGCGGCTCGAGCGCGTCTACGTTGCCATTGATGGTTCGAAGTCTTTCTGCTGGCGGATCGAGCCGGCGAGAAGGACTTCGGCAGTGTTGGCTCGCTACGCAAAGGAAACCCACGCACCGATCGTCGAAGGTGGGCGCCTTTGGCAAACAGTCGTGCCGGAGCTGGCTCTTTCGGCAGCATCTCACGGGTCGACGACATAGCGGGCCATCATGCCTCCCTCCATGTGATCGGGAACGTGGCAATGCACGAGCCATTCGCCCGCCTTGTCCTCGACGAACTCGAAGGTCGAATACATGCCAGGACCAAGCAGAATGTTGTCGGTCAGGGTGCCGCCCTCGAGCCAGCGATGGCCGTGGATGTGCCACGTATGGAACTCCGTGCCAATGCTCACCACGCGCCAGCGCACGCGGTCGCCAACGTCGGCCATCGACCACAGCGATGCCCAGGCCCTGCGCGTCGCGTTCAAGTTGGGTGAGGAGTGAGCCGTGCCTTGCTCCCGTTCGTGCACTGACGGCAGTCAGCGCGCGCGGGGACTCAACGAATCCGCGATTCGGTAGCCTGGCGCGAAACATCGCCATGTGAAGAATCCTCACGTCGCTCGCCGCGCTGCCACGGCGCCTGCACAGCAGCATCCGCGTAATCGGTCAGCTTCATTGGAATGAAGGCAGAACGCGGGTGTTCATCGCAGAATCTGTGCTGAGAATTGCATGAAGCCACGTCATGCTCAGCCTTCAATCACTTGGTGCCAAAGCTCGATGCCGGCGCGGCATGGGTGCCGAAAGGCTGCCCCGTATCCCGTCCCTACTAGTCACGACCTCAGTCCTACTCGGCTGCGGTGACAAGGACGCACCAAGCGACGACAACCCGGCGCCAAGCGAATCGCCAAACACGGCCGTTGACGGTCCAAACGCCGATACCGCACCCGACGGGGACACTCCGTCGATGATGAGCCCCACCGGCACGGACACACTATTGGATGCGAGTGGCGACACCCCGGCTGCATCACCGCCCGTCGCTCCTTCGACCGAAGATCCGGAACCCCCGGGGCAGCCCTCAGGACAGACTCCCAACGCAGAGCCTCCCACCAGCGAACCTACTCCAAGTGGAGATGCGGGCGGAGTCGTGTTTGTCGAGAACGTCAGAGTAGCAGTGCACGACGATGTCAACATGATACTGGTCGTCACTTGGGAGCAGGTCGTGCCAAGCGAACAGGTGTGGCTGGAGTTCCGCATCGCAGGCGAGGACGCCATGCGCTCTCGCCCTGGTCCTGGAGGTCTCGGACCGCACCGTGACGTCGTCCTCGGCGTCCCTGGAGCAACCGAGGTAGAAATCCGAGTGGTCAACCTCACTGGCGAGGAGGAAGTGTTCTCGGCCCCAATCCTAGGTGTCACCGATCCGCTACCGGCCGGGATGCCGCAGCCCGAGATCCTAGCCCATGAACCAAGCGCCAGCAGCCCCGAACGATGGATGTTGGGCTCGGTCGAAAACTCCAGCGGCAACCTCCCCGCGGATTATCTCATTGGCACGTTCTGGGTTTACATCATGGACCGACAAGGTCGGATTGTCTGGTACTACGCCGATCCTGCGAGCAACGCCACGACCAGTTTCCAGCGTGTTGCGAAGGATGGGGAGTATCTTTGGCTCGAGAAGCGCCCATTCGGCCAGGCGGGAACCCGAAGTGTGGTGAAGACGACCCTCGACCACACCTTCTACGAAGAGATCCCCGTCGAGGGTCTCGCCGATTGCATCGACGTGACAGAGGATGGGTCCTTGTTGTACGACGCGTCCGACCAATTGCGGCAGCTGGACCCACAAGGAGAGGTGCGAGTCATCTTCGACTGCCGTGAGCACTTTGGGCAGAGCTTCAACTGCTACACCAACACCATAAACCACGTCGCTTCGGATGACACTGTGCTGATGTCCTATCCGGCCCCAAACACTGTGATTCAAGTCCGTCGTACGGACGGTGAGGTGGTTGGCCAATACGGGGACGCCGTCGGTAGTTGGGCGTTCGCCGATCCATCGTCTTCACCCCCCGAACAATGGGGGTTCGGGTTTCAACACTTTCCGAATGTCACACGAGATGGAACACTTCTGGTTTCGACTCACCTACCGGGTTTCGAAGACTTCGAGACAACGCCGGGGGACTACCAGCACGCATTCGTCGAATTCGAGCTCGACCGGGCCAACGAACAGCTGGTGGAGGTGTGGCGCTACACAGAGGGGCCTGAATGGCCACGTTCTCGGGGTATGGTCGTGAAGTTGGCGAACGGAAACTACCTCGGGAACTACGGCACCCACGGCGTCATCCGCGAGGTAACCGCGGACAAGCAAACCGTCTTCCACGTCAAGTTCGAGCATGATGGGGACAACGACTATTACAACAAGCTCGTCGGCAACAACGAATACATCGCTGATTTGTACGCCCTCAACGGCGGCCCCACGACAGGAGGCGACCAGTGAACCTCTGCATCCGAAGTCTTGGAGGGCTCAGTTGGCTGCTCGTGCTCAATGCATGCGGCGACGGCGGTGGTGCGTCCCAAAGCGATGATGCAATAACCGAAACCGACGGCCTCGCTGAGCCGACAGAATCCGCCCAAGAAATGCGGATAGCTCTAAGTGACGACAACAACTACGTCGCTCAGTCATCGCTTTCGCTGCCGAGCGTCGTCGCAGCCCCGGCGGTCGACCTCGAGATCTGCTGGACTCAGATCGTGGACGACTTGCTGTGCCATGATTTCGATGCTCAGAGCGAACTGGGCAACGTGGCCTTTCTGCGTCTGCTGAACACCAGTCGGGCTCAGGCAGAGGCGAAGCTAGCAAGCGGACAGCTCAACATGGCTGACGTCGACGGCTACCTCGAGTATCAGCCGGACGCGGGACAAGACTGCGCGCACCTATCCGACCTGACGCTATTTGGCACCGAGGTCGACTATGCAGAAGAGTACGTCGACAGCGAGGAGCACACCTACATGTTCGTTTTCTCCCGGGGATCGGTGCCGGGTCGCGGCGCAGTCACGATGGTGTTCGTCGAACCCGACGCGGAGTCGGACAATGCCAGCGTGGAGGCGCCGACTGGCTGTGGCCTGCTCGACTTCAGCGCAGACTTGTCATCCGGTGTGACGGTCAAGCTGGCGCCCGAGCAACCCTGGGTATTGGACTACCGTGAGTTGACGCAAGATGGGCTGGGTAATTCATTCCCTCGTGGTGCCGCCGACCAGGCGCTCATCGCATTTTACGAGGGTATGTCGGTCGCCGATCTGGAGGAGCGGATCCTCGATTTGGAGGTGATTGCGACGGAGATGTATCGGGTGGAACTCGACGGCACCGGGCGCTTTGACCTTGCAGCCGCCGAAGAAGAGAACAGTGGCGAACTGTTCTCCGGACTCGACCGAGATGAGGACGGAACGTGGGTCGTGGGCATGACGTGCGGTGGCTGTCAGAATCCCGCACCCGCGTTCTTGTCCGTCATCGAGGTCGGTGAGCGGGAAGAGATGATGCCCCAGGAGACTGAATGAAGAAGGCTAGAAAACAACGCGCGCTGGTTCGGGGTTTCGTCAACCTGGTGACCTTGACCCCACCTCTCCTCGGTACCGCGACCTCCTACGGGGCATTGGGCGCGGTGGCCTTCCTCGCCGCGTGCGCGAGTAGCGACGATGAAGCGCAAGACGGAAACTCAGACGGCGAGCTGAGTGATGCGACCGACCCGAGTCGGGGTGAGGTTCCAGCACAAGCCATCGAGGCGCGGATCAGTGACGACATTTCCACGGTCGTGGTCGTCAGTTGGGAGACCGAGGAGGCCAGCAGCGGCTACGTCGAGTATGGTTCGACCGAAGAGCTCGGCCTACGCACTCCGCTGTCTTCGGAGTCGACATCGCACGAGGCGGCTCTCTTGGGATTGACTGCGGAGACAGAGTACTTCTTCCGGGTCGTGACGATCGCCGATGACGTCTCCACCGAGGGCGAGATCGATAGCATCACGACGGGAAGCCTCCCGCTGGGCTTGCCGGACTTGGAGGTCACTGGAGACGGCCACGACCAATTCACGCTGGTGCCTGTGCTGGGCGCGACGACCGCCATCACGATCATCAATCCCGAAGGTAAGATCGTCTGGTATCACACCGATGAACGCGACTTGGACTTCTACCGAGCCCGCCTGTCGGTGGATGGGGAACACCTGATCTACAATGCGGGGAGCGTCTCGGGGGATCCGTCGGACGAATCCGAGATTGTGCGCGTTCGACTGGATGGGTCTGGTTCCGAGTCCGTTCCCGTTCCACTGCTCGCTCACGACTTCGTCGAACACCCGGACGGAACCATCGGGGCAATCGTGGTCGAGTACCGAGAGGTGGATGGGATGACGATCCGGGGAGACCAGATCGTGGAGGTGAGCACCGATGGGGACATCGAAACCGTGTGGTCCGCGTGGGATTGCTTTGATCCCGAACAGGACAGAAGCGACGACCTCGAGCACGGCTGGACGTTTGCCAACGCGCTGGACTACGATCCCGACGAAGACGCGTACTACCTGGGGATGCGGAACTTCAGCAGCATCGCCAAAATCGACCGCCAGAGCGGCGCTTGCGAGTGGGTGCTAGGCTTCTCGGGGTCGACCTTCGACTTCGTCGACGGGTCTGAAAGGTTCCTGCATCAGCACCAATTCGAGGTACGCGGGAACCACATCTTGGTTCTCGACAACGACGGCAGCTCGGGCAGTGAGTCTCGGGTACTAGAATACGAGCTCGATTTCGACAACAACGTGGCGACCCAAGTCTGGAGTTACGTGGCATCGCCCCCAGTTTACACATTCGTTCTCGGGGAGCCGACTCGGCTCAGCGACGAAGATGTGTTCGTCAATTGGTCTGCCGCCGGGCAGCTCGAGCGGGTCTCTGGCGATGAGACCACGTGGAAGTTGAACACCCGAGCCGGTTTCATCTTTGGATTTCATACACTGGCTAGCTCCCTGTACCCAGAGTGAGCCCTGGAGCGAAGGTAGGTATCTGATGCAATTGTCCCGACCACTACGAGCCCTACTCATCGGTGTCGTTCTGTACGGTTGTTCGAGCTCGGACTCTGGCCAAGAGGGCACGGACGCTCGAGTCTCAGGACCGAACTCTGGTGAAATGCCGACGGATGGTGCCAGCGAAACGGACACCGGGGAGGCCCCAGTCGAGACCGACGAAGCGGGCGGACCGGAGGAAGTCGACGCTCCATCCCCCGCGGACACGCCGAACGCCACAGAGTCCGACGAAGAGAACCCCGGCGAACCCGTGGATCCCGCTGAGGAGTCCACTTCGCAGACGCCTGACGGGGGTGGGCCCGCCGAAGGCACCCCTGGGAATGGCGGCTTCGATGCGTTAGGTGTCTGCGGTGAACGCGGTGAAGCAACGGTCGATGAATCGACCTACGACGGCTACGTCGAGTACTACATCATCGGCGACGAAGGGTTCGGGCTCGACATCTGCATCGTGCGCTTCGAGGTTTCGAGCGTGGGCGAAGCTCCGGGAGGGTGTGACGATTGCCTTTGGACTCACCTACTCGAGTATTCCAACCCTGAGGTGTTGCTCGACGAGGGCGGAGTCTGTGCCAATAGCGAGCTGGGACTCACTGAGGAACGAATGGCAGAGATCGCAGGAACACGGGTGGCCGTCGGCTTCGTGCGTGAATATGCAGGGCACAACAGCGTTTTGATGAAGTACCAGTCGGAGACGGACAGTTGGGAACCCAACGGCAACGCCTCCTGGGACGACGAGAGCAACGCGTCACGCTTCGATCGTCGTGATGGGTTCTGCGACTACGCTGGGAGCGTGGAGTGAAGGCAACCGGCAACCGGTGCTTGTTAACGAAAGGCCGATGATGATAGACGGTATTGCTGGGACCGGGACTTCGGAGACATGTCGGTCGCGGGTGACTCGGACCGGCAAACGCACCGATACGCTGACACCACCCCTGTTGGCGCTCTTGATCGTTTTACAGAGCGGCTGCGATTCAGGTGGTGCGGAGAGCGACACGACCCCCACCAATACTGCGGTCCCCACGACTCCGACGAGCGGCGCGCCTACCCAAGGAGGTGCGCCTACCCAAGGAGGTATGCCCGCCCCAACGCCGAGCAGCCAGCCAACCCCAGAGGCATCTGGCCCAGCAAGCGGCGGGGCAGGAGGAAGCTCTCCGATGACTCCCAGCGGGACTGCTGGTGGCCCTGGCGCCAGCGGTGGTGCCCCGGTGCTAGACGCTGGGGCCAGCGGGATGGGGGCTGCCCCAGTCGAGCCCGAAACATGGACGTTGGACGACGTCATCTCGAATGTGAACGTCAGTGTGCACGAAGAGATGCCGACCATCCTGGTCGTGACTTGGACGCAATCCACAGCTCTGGACTCGGTTTGGCTCGAGTTCAGCGCTGTGGACGGTGAGCTGATGACCTCTCCGGCTCGACCAGGAGCCACGGGCGAGCATCGTGAAGTCGTGCTGGGGGTGCCCGAAGATACGCAGGTGACGATTCGAATCGTGGGCAGCTTGGCGGACGAGGAGTCGCAAACCCGAGACTACCAAGGCGCCACGGAACCTCTTCCGGCTGGCATGCCACGCCCAGAACTTGTCGCTTTCGAACCCGACCTGGCGAGCCCGGAGCGCTTCATGCTGGGCGCGGTCGAAAATTCGGATGGTGGGTGCAGCAACGAGTCCTGCTACTATCACACGACGTTCTGGGTTTACATCATGAACCGACAGGGGCAAATGGTTTGGTTCTACGCGGACCCAGCGAGCAATGCGACGACGTCCTTTCAACGCATCGCGCGCGATGGCCAGTACCTGTGGCTGGAGAAGCGCCCATTCAACGGACCGGATGCTCGCACCGTGCTGAAGACGACTCTCGATCGAGAATACTCCGAAGAGATACCGGTGGAGGGACTTTCCGACTGTATCGACGTCACCGACGACGGGAGCTTGCTCTACGACGTCGTCGACTCCTACGAGTTGCGAGAGATGAATGCCGCGGGTGACGTGCGAACCATCTGGAGCTGTCCAGATCGCTTTGGTGGGCAGTTCATTTGCTACTCGAACACGATCAACTGGAATCCAGCTGACGACAGCATTCTCTTGTCGTTCCCGTACGAGCGAACGGTCATCCAGATCGACCGCCAAACGGGAGATGTTGTGGGCCAGTATGGCGACGCTGGCGGTTATGCATTCTCACCGTCGGATTGGGAGTTCGAGTTTCAACACTTCGCCAACATCACCCCGGACGGCACGCTGTTGGTTTCCACCCACCTACCCGGCCTCGACGACACGGAGGATCCGGTCGCTGGCGGTCACGCCTTCGTTGAATTCTCGATCGATCGCGAGAGCGAGACGTTGACTGAAAAGTGGGTGTACAACGAAGGACCAGAGTGGGCGATGTACAAGGGCATGGCAATTCGCCTGGAAAACGGCAACACGTTGGCCAACTACGGCACCGGAGGCGTCATCCGGGAGATCACCCCCGATTTGCAGACAGCCTTCGAGGTGAAGTTTGATGCCGAGGACGGGAACGACTTCTTCAACAAGATGGTGGGCCACAACGTGTTCATTGACGACCTGTACAGCATCAACGGGGGGCCTGCTGCGGATTGACTGACTTCGCCCCAAAGCAAGTGCCGCAACGCGGAGCCGAGGCGCGATGGACCGTCGCCGCTGAGGTCGAGGTCGAGCAGCCGAGGCGGTGACTCGCCACGGAGCGACTTCGAACCCGAACCCGAGTCCCTCCGCCAAGCCCCTGTGCCAGAACAAGAAATGGTCAGATCTTCTCTGCCCGCACGGCCGGGCAATACCAGCCACCCCTACCGCCAGAAAGAACAAATCCAGGCGCGAGGCACGCAAGGTGCGTTCATCTTGCGCCACGAACGGCCAAGCCGCACCGGCTACCACCGCAGCAGGTCGTCGCGGTGGCTCAGGCAGCAGTTTCGCCGAGACCGAGCTTGCCCGCGAGCCATGCTCGTGCCAGTTCAGGCATGGCGCCCCGGTCGCACGTCGTGGCAGGGCCGTGACGTTCTCCCAGAGCAACGGGCTCGTGC
>JBNKHV010000002.1:0-2759 GCA_050290545.1 Polyangiaceae bacterium
TGCGCATTTCGGCCAACGTGGACACACAAACCGGGCATCGCGGACACCGTTCCCGGTCACAGGGACGGAGCGTAGCGACGCTTGGGTTCGGTGCTGGTCTTTAGCTCTTGGCGTTCTCCTTTCTTCCTGAGGCTCCGCTCAATTCGATCTTGTACGCGTTGTGGACGAGACGGTCCAAAATCGCGTCAGCCACGGTGGGGTCGTTGACCCAGTCGTGCCAGCCGCTGATGGGCAGTTGGCTGGTCACGATGGTTGAGTGGTCGCCGTAACGATCCTCCAGGACTTCGAGCAAGTCGTGGCGCTGTGCCTCCCGCAGAGTGCCCAGTCCCAGATCGTCGAGGATCAACACGTCCGCCTTCGCCAAGTTGGCCAGCAGCTTGGTGTAGGTACCATCGGCTTTCGCCAAACTAGTTTCTTCGAAGAAACGAGGCACCCGTCGGTACGCGACGCGATGACCTCGTCGACACGCCATCTGCCCCAGTGCGCAGGCCAGGTAGCTCTTGCCCACGCCCGTGGGTCCGGTGATGAGGACGTTCAGGTGTTCACCTATCCAGGCTCCCTGGGCCATCTGGCGCAGCTTGGCTTGTGGCAGGCCGCGTTCGGGGGTCGCCTTGACGTCCTCGATGCAAGCCTCGCGGATGCGCAGGTTGGCGTCTCGGAGCAGCCTAGTCAGGCGACGGTTTTCGCGGGCGAGGTATTCAGCATCGACCAGCATCGAGAAGCGCTCGTCGAAGCTCAGATCACCGACCTTCGGAATGCGGTTCTGCTCCTCCCAAGATTGGGCCATCACGGACAGTCGCAGAGTGTGGAGCTTTTCTATCGTTGGTTGTTTCAGCATCATCGGTCCTTTCAGTGGTAGTAGCCGGGCCCACGGACGTTGCCGTGGGACGGAGTCTTCGCATCGACGTAACCGGCCTCGTCCGGCAGTGGTCGAAGGTCCAAGCCGCGTCTGAGCATCCGATCGACGGGCTTGTAGGTTTGCGCGCCGAATCGCAGCGCACGCGCGCATGCGTTCTCGATGCGCTCGGGGTACTTCTCGCCTACGCGCTTCAAACCCCGTCCCGAGCGCCATGCCTGCTCGGGAAACGGGCTCCGCGACAAGATCCGCTGCATCAGCAGAGCCGTTGCGGGGCCCGCCTGATTGGCCCACTCGAGCAACTTACCCGGATCGCTATCGGCCCATGCCTGGTGGTCTGGGTGACGATGCGCGGGGTCCGTCGTGTGACGGTACTTTTCGTGACTGCGAGCATGCGCTGCGACACGTCGGTTCAGGTGAAAGAGCTCCAGTGTCGTCGCCGTCGCTCGGACCCAGATCTCCTCATGGCGCAATTGGTAGGGAACCGAGTACCAATGGTCTTCGAATTGGATGTGATAGTCGACGTTCGCCGTCGCCTTCTTCCATGTTGATGGCTCGAAGTGTACAGGTGGTAGCGGCTTCAACTCGGCTCGCTCGATTCGCTCGAACAACTCGCGGCGACTGACTCCGCCGAGCTTCTTCATCGGACGTGCGTTCAGTTCCTCGAGCAACTCGGCGATGCGTGCGTTGAGCTCCGCCAGCGAGAAGAAGGTTTCGTTTCGCAGCCGCGCCAGAATCCAGCGTTGCACGACCTGCACCGAAACCTCTGCCTTGGCCTTGTCCCGTGGCTTCCTGGGCCGCGCAGGGAAGATCACCGTCCCGTAGTGCGTCGCCAGCTCAGCGTACGTTTTCTGGATCTCGGGATCGAACACATCAGCCTCCTTCACTCCGCTCTTGAGCTGATCGGGAACCAAGGCTCGCGGAACACCGCCGAAGTAGGTCAAGGCGCGGACGTTGGAGCTGACCCAGTCCATCACCTGCTGCGTCTCCGTCGCCTCGGCGAAGGTGAGATTCGAGGCACCGAGAACCGCCACGAACAGCTCCACGTCGATGCGCTTGCCCGTCGCTCGGTCCCAGTAGCACGGCTTCTTGCCCGAGTAGTCGATGAAGGCCTTGTCACCAGCGTGATGCGTCTGACGCATCGACAACCCCCGGCGCGACAACCACGCTCGGTATCGATCGCAGAACGTCGTGTACGAATAGCCGTTCGGGTGCGCCTGCAAGTACTCCAGATGCAAGAGCTCGAGCGTCACGCCCGCCCGGCGGTACTCCCGGTGGATCCACACCACGTCAGGTTCTGGTCGCGAAGGTTGCGCAGTCTCGGACGGGTTGCCGCCATCGTACAGTCGGCGCTCGAGCTCGTCATCCGCGAGCTCGCACACCGCCGCCCAGTCCAGCCCCGCCGCCGTTGCTCTGGCGCATGTATCGCTCACGGCGCTCCGCCCAACTCCAACGGCACGGCCCGTGGCACGAACGCCTTGTCCCTGCTCCCATCGCAGTCTGAGAATCTCTCTCGTTCGGTTCATGGTCAGTCGCCTATTCGCCATCCGTGCAGCTCCTTTGGCTGCGCAGATGACCAGCTCCGACCCCAAGCGCTACCCCCCTCCGCCTGTCCCGACACGCCACCCGTCGGCACCCCACTTCCGGGTGTCCGCGATGCCCGATCCGGGTGTCCGCGATGCCGATCTAGGTGTCCGCCATCGGCCGTTCCGAGTGTCCGCCATGCGCCGATCTAGGTGTCCGCCATGCCCCGAAATCCGCAGTAGAGTCTTCCCGTCAATCGCGACGACCTCGCCGTGGGTGACCTCCACGAGCGAATTTGACCCACGCCCGAAACGCCTCCGGAGGTGCATGAGGTCGGACACCTACGCCAGATACTCCATGACGGAGGCGGTGATTTGCT
>JBNKHV010000003.1:0-9753 GCA_050290545.1 Polyangiaceae bacterium
CTTGCACAGCTCGACTGAGCCATAGACGAAACCGGGTATCGGATGGACGCGACGTAGGATAGACTGGAGCTGCATCGGGCGGCGGTGTTTGGCGTAGAGAACCACCATCTTCGCACGATGCACTTCCTCTTGGCGCGCAGATCGCGCCGCCCAAATTCAGCTCGGACTCGGCGTGGGGAGCTCAGCTCCCATGCCGCGTCGAGCATCGTTCCGCCAGAGGCCCATCATGTTGCAAGGCGCTCATGCGGAACGAATTCGAGATCACGCGCCCACAGATTCCTCGGAAGAACCGTGTCGACGATGGACCTATACCAGGTGCAGTACCTGCGGTTGATCCATCAGCTCGAAGGTTGGCTGGCGCGCCACTGGCCGGAGATCACCGAGCTGGTGGAATTGACGTCGGCGACGCTGCTGTCGCTATTGGCACAGGTGGGTGGCCCAGCCGAGATAGCAAACGCACCATCGGAGGCAAGGGAGCTGATGACGAAGGTGAGTCGTCGACTGATGAAGCCCACGAAGATCGAGCAGGTGTTGCAGGCAGCGTCGACGACGGTGGGCCTACCGCTGCTCGAGCAAGAGCGAGCGGCGTTGAAGACGTTGGCGTCGGAGGCGTATCGGGCATTGAGGGCCTACAAGGAAGCGAAGGTGGGGGTGGAGCAGCTGGCGCAGGGAACAGTCTCGGAAGTACTTGCGCCAGCGGTTGGCAAGACGACGGCTGCGGTCCTGGTCACGGAGGTGGGCGATCCCCGCCGCTTCCATTCGACGCGTGGCTACCTGAAAGCGTACGGCCTGAACCTGAAGGAAAAGAGCAGTGGGAAGCACCAGGGCCGGCTGAAGATCACGAAGCAGGGGTCGGGGCGAGCCCGGCAGTATCTGTGGCTGGCGGTGTACCGCTGGCGCCAGCGCGACCCGATAGCGCAGGCCTGGTACGAGTCAAAGGTCAAGCGAGACGGAGGAGGCAAAGCACGCGCGGTGGTGGGGCTGATGCGCAAGCTCGTCAAGGCGCTCTACCACGTGGCTCGCGGCGAACCCTTCGACTCTCGGAGACTCTTCGATGTGCGGCGCCTGAAGTTGGCTCAATCGTGATGTCTTCCGACGGCTGTCTGGAGCAGAGGAGGCGAACGATGATGTAACTGCGCCAGCACCGACGACTTCGATTTTCCGAAGGGTGACCTCCAATTGCACACGAGCTCCGCCACGGATGAGAGCTCCCGTCTGTCGTGAGGCACCCCGAGGGATTCGGCGGGAAGCAAATGCCCAATGCAATGGCTGATTTGGCACCCAACGGCGGATGCCCCACCTGAGTGGCTTGGTCTACCCCCACTGATACCTCCGGAGAATCACGTCCAGGTGAACCCGAACCCGACGACCGCGCCCGATTCCACCACGTGTTATCCCACGTCACTGGTTTCGTGCGCCCGAGAGACTGCATCCCCGAGACAACTTCTCCGCTTGACTTGCCTACGAGTGTGCAATGGCCTGTTGGGCGGCGCCACGAGCAGTAGCGCCTGTGAGCCGGACCCAGCCATTCGGGATTAGGAAGCGGCCTTGACTTCCACCTTGGCCGAGACGCCAGTGTCGTCGAGCATGTCCTGCAAGGCAAGCTGGACAAAGTAGAGCTCGTCGTAGCCGAGAACCTGGGCGAAACGGACGGCGCGTTCTGGGCTGACCCGCTTGTGTCCAGACTCGAGCTGGTGCAGGTGCTGTCGGGAGATGTCCAACCGTGCGGCGAACTGGGCAAGAGATTGCTCGTCGGCTTCCCGTATGGCGGCGAGAAGCTGTGCAAAAGTGAGCGGGCCGGAATTGAGGCCCTCCAGGAAGGCGTTGGTGGAAGCGTTCAGTTTGCGGGCTTTGGACGTCTTGCGGGGAGTCATGTTGGCGACCTCAGTACTTGTGCTTGTTGACGGCTTCGACGAGCGCGAATTCGACGGTGCCATCATCGCGGATAGCGTAGATGGCGCGGTAGGCGATGCTGAGACGAATGGAGCGATGTCCTGCCCACTTGCCTCTGAGAGGCTCGTCGTGGAAGCCAGGGCTGCGGCGAGTGGCTTCCAGACCCACGGTTTGGACGGAGCCGACCCAAGCCATGAGCTTTCTGACGATGTGTGTGGGGCACTTCTTCAAGTCCTTTCGGGCACCGGTCGACAGAACCACGGTGGTAATCACTTAAGCAGCGTAGCAGAGTCGGTGAGCGTGTCAACCGTACAGGTTGACGGGGATGGCGTGCCGTTCCGATGCTTACGGGGAGATGCTCCGGGCGACATCGAGCCACGGGTCATCTGTCCACTTCTGGCGAGGTTGGGCTGCCGCACGGGCGAACATCCACAGCTGGAGGCGTCGAGCGTCGAGACCGAGTAAGCCGGCGCACCTGGCGATGGTTTCATGTGGAGCGCTCTTCATCCGCGATGGGCAGTTGAACAAATGCTGGGTGGCGTCGTAGGTGGGATCGCCAAAGAAGGGCTTTGGGTCTATCGCGAGCCAAGCAGAGCGTTCTGCGCGCAGGACGTTGCCGGCGTGTAGGTCCGTGGCCAGGGTGACGGAAGACGTCGAGTTGCGCGACAGCTCGGAGAGAAGAGCAAGGCCCTCTCGCACGAGCGGGCGGTCCTGCCAGTGCTCGGCCTGGTCGTTGGTGTGCTGAATCCAGTAGTCGAGGAGCTCGGACAACGGGCGGAACGGGCGGAGCTCGGGCTCTCGCCAGAGCGCGCGTAGGATGTCAGCGATAACGGCGTCTTGTTCATCCTCCGGTACGTCGCGCAGTTGCGTGCCCGGGATACAACGTTCCAGGAGCAAGACGTTTGTGTGAGTGTCGGACTCCAACAGGTGGACGATTGAGCGGCCATCCCAGAACCGGAGGCCATGGATTTCCTGCTCCGCCTCGAAGTGTGGCAGGCCGATCTTGAGCACGGCGGGGCTTCCATCAAGGCGGGAAACCGGTGCGACCCAAGACGCCGTCACGTCAGTGTAGGGCGCTTGCAGCGACAGCGACCAACGCCGAGACGCTTCGGCCACCACATGCGGGAGTTGCTCCAACCAGGCTCTGCCTGCTTCGCTGCGGTCACAGGCACGTTTGAGCGCCACCGGAACGGGCAATTCGTTAGCATCGACGTTTCCGTTTGTCATAGCGCTTGCGTCCGCCTAACGCCCTGCCATTCACCCGCAGCGGGGCAAGGAAGGCAGTTCAGGCAGCAAGACTACCACGAAAAAGTGGCGGCGATCAGCCGCCTCCTACCGAGGCATGACAGCAAGGCGAGGCGGCTCAGGCCCGCTGTCGGCGTGCAATGGCGATATGGGAGGACCGTTCCCACCAAATCGGTTTTCTTGGACGCAAGGCGCATCTGAGGGATCGAGGAGGGGACATGCACCCACGGGCTACGAATATTCAATGGCGAGCATGTGATGCTCCCTAACTCGACTTCGAGCCCGTGGGTGTGCCTTGCCGTCAACGAATACTCAGGGGAAGTCGCCATCACCGACTCACCATATTGCCTTCGCTTGGCTTGGCTGTGCATGTCCCACCGCCAACTGTACGTGAGGAGAGCCAATGGAGAAACCCATTTCGGAGTACGCCGCCGTTGTCGGCATCGACTGGGCAGATCAGAAGCATGACGTTTGCATGCTGGCCCAGGGGGAGGAGCGGGTGGAACGCTCGGTCCTCGAGTACCGCCCGGTGAAGATCCGGGAGTGGGCGAACGGACTGCGTGACCGATTCGGGGGCGCGCCGATAGCGGTGTGCTTGGAGCTGTCGCAGGGGCCGATAGTATCGGCGCTGCTGGAGTATGACTTCTTCGTCATCTACCCAGTGCAGCCGGCGATGCTCGCTCGGTACCGCAAGACGTTCACGCCGAGCGGAGCGAAGGATGATCCGACGGACGCTGAGTACGCGCTGGACATGCTTCGACGACACCCCGAGCAGTTCGAGCCGCTGAAACTAGAAAGCCCAGCGATGCGGTCGCTGCGGAAGTTGGTGGAGGCTCGTCGCGACCTGGTGGACGATCGCGTGCGAGTGACGAATCGTTTGACGTACGCGCTGAAAGGGTACTTTCCGCAGGTATTGTCGTGGTTTCGTGACAAGGACACTCAAGTGTTCATCGGCTTCATCGAGCGCTGGCCTTCGCTTCAAGCCGCCAAGCGAGCGCGCAGCGCAACCGTAGAAGAGTTCTTTCGGAGTCACAATGTGAGACGCAGAGCCACCATCAGTCGGCGTGTGGAGGATATCAAGGATGCGTTGCCGCTGACGACGGACCCGGCGATCATCGAGCCGGCGCAGGTAGTTGTGGAGACGCTCCTGCCGCAGCTTCGGGCGCTGGTCGCAAGCATCCATCGACTCGACGACGAAATCGAGAAGGTGTGCGCCAAGCTGTCGGACTATCGATTGTTCGCGACCCTGCCTGGAGCCGGTCGAGTCTTCGCCTCGCGTCTACTAGCAGCCTTTGGGGAACAGCGTGGTCGCTTCCCGAACGCTGCCTCCCTGCAGAAGTATGCCGGTGTTGCGCCAGTGACCAAGCGAAGTGGTAAATCACACACTGTGCACTGGCGGTGGGCGTGCCCGACGTTCCTGCGACAGACGTTCGTGGAGTGGACGGCACAGACCATCCCGCGGTCGTTTTGGGCGAAGGCGTTCTACGAGCGTCATCGAGCGCGTGGCGCCTCGCACAACGCGACCATCCGAGCACTGGCGTACAAGTGGATCCGCATCCTCTGGCGCTGCTGGGTCGATCAAAAGCCGTACGACGAGTCGCGTTATCTTGAAGCCCTGCGCAAACGACAATCACCGCTACTCAAGTACGCTGCTGATTCCTCGAATTAGTTCTTGCGGTCCGCCTCAGGGTGCGAGTTAGACCGCCTCACGTGGATCGGCGCTTCCTGCAGCGTGCGTCCAGCTACGTAGATGCAGAGCGAAGAGCTGACCGATCTCGCCCTCATGCTCGATCGCTTCGGCAAACTGTGCGAAGGAGATGCATGGGTGCGTTTCGTCAGGTTCCGGCTGGATATAGAGCACGCGTGTCTGGGGGCCGTCTGGTGGAACTGTGCTGCGAATCGACCGAATCGCCTCTTTGAGTCCGCGCTGAGGTCTGGGTAAGGCCAGCTGATAGACGGCGTCGGGCACGTCAACGAACCCAAGCAGAACCAGTCGATGGAGCAAGTGTAGGTACTTGGGGAAGGATCGCGAAGACGTGGCAGTGCAAAGGGCAAGAACACCGTCGACGAGGACGTTGAAATCGATCGCGGCCGCGGCAGCGAGGTAGGCATCCTGCTGGTCACGTCGGGAGGCTTGATCGGTCTTGAGCTCGACGAGGTACACGTATCGGCCGTCACTAGAGAAGACTGCGTAGTCCACTTTGACGGAGAGGTTCGAGGCGACCGCGTCGGTGTGTGGCAGCGAAGCGATGCGGAGCGGGAACTCCGGAATCAGCACCGGATGGAGGGGGTGGCCGAGGTGCTTTGATAGGACGTCGGGCAGGAAGAGCGCGAAGAATGGATCGGCGCGCGGTTCGAGTCTGTACGCTGGAAGGTGTCGCCAGCGATCCAGAAGACGGAAAAGGTCTGCGAGCGAACGCGGTTGAGGCGTAGACATGGCTAGGGGGTGCCGCAGAGGGGACAGAGATCAGACCACTGTATGGTGCACGGTCAGATTTGGCCAGCGTAAGCGCCATTGCTTGGATCGGAGTCTGGAGGCGTAGGCGTTTGGGTCCTTCAGACCCGGACTGGGCCGCACGTGCAAGTCGAAGAGGTCGCTGAGTCCGTACGGAGCGATCACCTTGAAGGCATCGCGCTCGCAGAGCCTGACAGCGATGGCCGTGGCCGTCTCGGGCCAGCTCGCGACGGCGGCTTCGAGGGAACGGTAGGGCGGTATGGGGTTACCAAGCTCGCGACTCTGCCAGATGTGAACTTCGGCCTGATTGGTTACGTCCCAACAGTACCCCGGCAGAGCGACATCAAGGCGTCGTGTCCAGTCCACAGGCTCGGCGTTTGGCTCGAAGAAGACGACGTCGACGTCCCGGGCAAGATTCGTGGGTTGGCTGCTGTTGAGGGAATCCCAGACGACGTTGCGAATCACGCCAGCGCCAAGATATGCGTCGGGCGGACCGTCGCTACGGACAACACGCAGCATCTCGACTAGCCATGGTGTGCCGAGGACGATACGCTCAAGCCTGGTGGGAAGATCGCTCATGGCATGCAAAGCGTTGTCGGTCTAACGCCCTGCCATTCACCCGCGGCCGCACTGGCGACAAGGCAGCAGGAGGGGAAGGAGACAAGAGTAGTCGGCCGCAGGCCGAGTACTCTGCATGGCGGAGAAGCAAAGGTCAACGTGTCGGTGCGGGCGTCGGCGTGCAATGGCTTGTTGGACAGCTGCGCTTGAGCATCGCACTTGAAGTGCCTTGGCGAAGACCTGTCGCGTGAGGCGCGAAGCGGAGCTACCAGACCGCCCGGAGGTATCAGCTTCTTCAGTAGCAGCGGCCAATCCCGTGTGGGCGCCCATCAGAAAGGAGGAGAAGACACGACCGACTTGAGCAATGCGTCAGCAGTCAGGCCAGCAAGGAGAAGGGCATCAGGCCTCGAACGAGGGGTGGAACGGTGCGACCCCGCGAGAAAACCCGACGAAGTACCCAGCGGTGTCAGCGGAGCGAGGCGCGGTGGCCGCTGTGGGCGGAGTTTGAGCACGGAACGAGGCAACTCGATCACGTGTCAGCTTCAGCACTCGGCGTTGCAGGTTGGGAGGCGCCTGCGATTCGGAACAGCGGTCGCCCCGCAGGGCGGCGAGAGACCGCACCGCCAGGCGGAAGGGAGACGCAAGGTCCCCGGTTGCGATTGAAGCGAGGCGATGGCTTCAGCAAGGCGAGGCGCCACCAGGCGCCGGGCGCCGCCCAGCAGGTCGCGCGGCATCAGATTCGGTGGGAGCCATCAGAAGGCGCCAGTTGGAGAGCGCAGCAGACAAGAAGACTTGGCAGCTTGGCAGAAGCCCACGCTGAGGCGTTGCCGGTTGGAACAAACCGGACGAGATGGAGGCGAGGCGAAAGCCATCAGCGAAGCGAAGCGTGTCAGCCCACCAGTCTCGACAATGCGCCCACCGACTAGCGAGAGCTTGGCCGCTGCCCAATGCGCAGGAGCCCGAATAAGCGAGCCGAATGCCAGCAGTCTCACGAAGACGCTGTCGGCCCCCCAGCCCCCCAAGAACCAAATCCGATCCTTGCAGTCCAAAACGTTAACGCAGCTGTCCAACCACCATTCTCCTGCACAGTGCGCGGTCTCGTCTACGGGAAGAACCACTGGTAACACACTGGGCAGTCGCCAGAAGAAGCTGACTTACCGACGCCCACTGCCCCCCTCGAGTCCCCGCTGGACGAAGCTTTGCTGCAGCTGCAGCTGCTGGTGCTGGTGCTGGTGCTGGTGCTGGCCGGGCTAGCTTGACCGTGTCGACGTAAGGTCTCGTTGCCGACCCGCACTGTCGCCCCTTGCGGCACAGGTACCGATGGCGCTGATCCGTCGACAGTGGCAGTCATGGCGCGGACCACGTGGTCTTCGTGGCCCGCGTCGTCGCGAGTAACTTGTGCGGTCGCGTGTCGTCGGGGATGGCGAGCTTCTTCATCAGCATGCGGCCAGGCTTCGTAACGGGCCACACCGCCATCGTCTGGGGCTCGCAGGGTGACGTAGGTGCCGACTTTCGCCGAAGGCGAGCTCGAGCTCCGGCCGCCAGCGCTGAGGCGTGGGGCGGGCAACCCGAGCCGCCGTCTCGTTACTCTTACGCTGCTTCCTCTTCGTCCGTTTCGTCCTCTTCGGCGTCGTCCACGCTGGCGCTCGGTCGCCCCGCGCGCAGCGGGCGGAAGCCGTACTCGCGCAGATCGGGGTCGCGCTTTCCGAGGGGGAGATTCGCGTACAGGTGGCAGCGCACGGCGCTGATCGCCGCCACGGCTTCTTTGAGAACCTCGTCTCTGACGGCGACTTGTTGGGAGAGATCGGCCCGCGTCGATAGACGCGCACCGAGGATGCCCTTCAGCTCCTCGTACGCCTGCGTGACGAGCAGTTCGACGTACGGAGTGAAGACGCGGGCGCGGTCGGGGGCGTCGGTGGCCAGCGCCTTGATGCGCTCGTTCTCCGTGACACATTGGCCCAGAGCGCGATAGACGCCGCCAAAGGTCTCCGGGTTGCGTCCATAGACGCCGTAGCTGCGACCGATCTGCGGATTGCGTCGCCCGGAGACGGACTGCAAGTGGTCGTCCACTCGGGTCAGGGCTCGCTGGCCCTTCTTCAGTGCGTCGCGCCCGGCGCGGGTCGTGAGCAGCTTCTTCGCTTCGACGTCGCTCAACCCAGGCACCGCAGCTGTGAGGGCTTCGAGAGACGCGCTGGTGCGTCGGCGTAGGGTGGGTGATAGACGAACGCTCTGGCGAGCGATCTTCTCCAGCTCGCTTTCGCCCTCGACGTCCTCCGCGCGGCTCGCATCGGCGCTGAGGATCTGTTCCAGGTGAATGTGAATGTCGTCGGGGTTTCCCGAGTCGCTGATACCTGCCATGCTGGCCTCCCTCTGTGTTACACGCTCGTCACGCGACGAACGCTCGTTCGAATGGGGCGACCCTAAAAACGGCAGCGGCGCGTGGCAACTCGCGAGGCGTGCCGTCGTATCGAGTTTCGCAGCTCAGGGCAGGAGTTCACTCCTCGTGCGCGTGAATTGGGCTTTCTCCCATGAGTGATCGCCGGAGTGCTGAACGCATACGCCGCCTACGATCGCTTCGCAGCGCTCCGCGATGTCGCGACTCCGCTGCCTGCACCTGAGACGATTCTTTGGAAAAGTAACGCCCAGCGTCGTTCTTCTGGAGAACCGTCTCGGAATACGCGCCTGGTCACCCGCGTCCCAGGCTCTGCATGTACGAGTCGAGCGGGTGGTCCCGCGCCCTCTCGATGGGAGGTTGCACGCTCGGCTGGGCTCGGGGCGTGCGCACTCCACCAAAATCCGCCAAGTTCGGCCCCTTGGCCCAATATGAGTAATTCTCATACGTTGGAAATTGTTTGCGACTTTACCCAAATTGTTTGTCGTTCCGGCGACATCGATCGCCGCTTCGCCAACGTCGATCGCGCGTGTCTCGACATCGATCGTCGGCTCCGCGACATCGATCGCACACGACCCCAAGTCGTTGCTGTTCTCCACGACATCGATCGTCGCCTCCCCGACGTCGACTGCGCGTTGGATGACCTCGTCCGTGCGCGGCACGACATCGATCGTCGGCTCCGCGACATCGATCGCGCGCGGCCCCAAGTCGTCGCTGCTTCCGGCGACATCGATCGGCGCCTCCCCGAAGTCGAGCGCGCGCGGCCCCAAGTCGTCGCTGCTTCCGCGACATCGATCGGCACTGCGCCGACGTCGATCACGCGCGGCCCCACGTCGTCACCTCTTTCGGCCCCGTCGATGCTCGACGCAGCGACGTCGATCGCGCGCGGGCCTCAGGTCGTTGCTGATCTGCACGCCGTCGATGGGCGCCAGCGCGACATCAGCTGCGCGCGTCCGTGCGCTGGCTGAGAGCGTCTGCGAGCTGGATGAGATTGTTCACGCGCTGGCTGAGACCGTCCGAGACTCCAGCGACCTCGTGCGCCCTCTGCGGAACGTCGTTGCTCGGCTCAGCGAGCTCGTTCGCCGCTGGCGGCAACTCGCGTCGCCTCCGTCACGGAGGCCCGCCGCCCGCGCCACCGCCGCCGCAGGGCATCGCCGCGACGCCGAATGCCGCGGCATCGATGCAGCCCAGGCCCATCGTGTTGTCGGAG
>JBNKHV010000004.1:0-162362 GCA_050290545.1 Polyangiaceae bacterium
AGATCTACGAGCACAGCGTTCGCTCGCGTGATCTGCGAGGCATGGGCACCACGGTCGTGGGTGCGTTGTTCAGCCCCGAGCGCAAGAAGATGTACATCGGCCACGTCGGCGACAGTCGCGCCTATCGAGTGCGCAACGGCGCCATCGTGCAACTGACGCGCGACCACTCCCTGCTCAACGACTATCTCGCGGCCATGCCGGACATGACCGATGAGCAACGCAGCGAGTTGCCGAAGAACGTCATCACTCGCGCGCTCGGCATGCAAGACAACGTCGAGGTAGATTTGCTGAGTGACGAAACCCAACTCGGTGACGTCTACGTGCTCTGCTCGGATGGCCTCAGCGGCATGGTGGAGGACGAGGACATCCTCGCCGTCGTCAAAGAGAACCCGGAGCCGGAAAAGGCGTGCCGTCGCTTGATCACGATGGCGAACGAGCATGGCGGGGAAGACAACGTGACGGCCGTAGTCGTCGCCATCGAGGACACCGTGGCCCGCAATCGACTGGAATTGGCGGCGACCCAAGAAATGCCGGGCATTCCCCCGATGGGTAGCTCGGAACCCAAAGCCGGCAGCTGACACGAACCACCGCGATCCCCACGTGCGTTGGAGCGCGGTGGGGATCGCACGGGCGTGCCGTGTGCCCGGCTTCGGCGGTGGCACGTGCGGTGCGTCAATCGCCGAGCTCACCCAAGCACTGGCTGCGCCGAACGCGCTCCGCGAAGTCCGCGCTCGGCGGAGGCCGGTCGTCTCAGGTGCGGGGCTTGGCGCCCCGCAACGTTCACTTCTTGCAGTTCTTGACGTACACCTGGCCTTCGACGGGGCAGGTGCGCGCTGGCTGCGCAGGAGCTTGGAACACGAAACACTCGTAGTTGACCATGCCCTCGCCACCGCCCTCTTCGACGAGCGCCGTCGAGATGGTGCAATCGTTGGCCAAGAAGGTTTCGCCTCCGGACATCGGGCTCTTGTAGGTCACGCGAGCGTTGACGCCGCCGTTGTTTGCCGTCTGCCCAAACACCGTGAAGTCACGACCTTCGGCTTTGATGGCGATCGATATCTCGTGCTGACCGGGCATGGCCTCGGTGAACGTGCAGCTCAGTTCGGCTCCTCCGTCCCCATCCTTGAGCACGGACATGTCCAACAGGGTCTCTTCGGGCGTACCGGCTGCAAGCCTGCCAATCACGGTATTGTCGGCAGGTACGGTCTCGTTCGTCAGTCCGCAGCCGCCACCCGGTGCGATGCTGAACGTTCCGCGGGGTGGGGGAGAATCCGCATCCGTGCAAGCCATGGCGGCGAGACAGAAGGGCACGAGAAGGCAGAGGCGTGTGTTCATGAGTATGTTTCCCGACAGCGGATCTACTCAGGATAGCGGAAAGAGGCAATCGACGAACGGAACAGACGGACACCGGGGGAAGGCGGGTGCGCGTCCGTGGCGGGCAGCGAGTGATTATTCACTCACAGTGCTCCTCCTTACCGTTTGCGCGGCACACGCAGTGCGGGGCCGAGGCCCTCTGAGGGGCCTGCCCGCAACCGCGATTTGGGGTGAGTGAGGGGAATTGAACCCCCGACAGCCGGAGCCACAATCCGGTGCTCTACCACTGAGCTACACCCACCATGGGTGCCTTGGACGGGTCGTCGAAAGCGGACAGGGCTTTTACCGCAAGCCCACCGAGTCCGGCAACCTTCTCTGCCATCGGTCACTTACGTAGGACGCGTTTATGCTCAGGGGCCCAGCCTGTGAGCCGACTGGTCGATTGGTGCGAGCTAGCGGGGGCTGCTCGTCGCACGAGGTAAACGTCGATGCCGGACTCTGCCCGACGCTCCCCAAGTTTTGCTTTTGGTGGTACGACTCACGCCCTCGGCGCAGCCGCGCCGCTCAGCCATCGAAGGTGAAATGGGTCTTCTCGATTTTTTCCGCAAGTCCAACGGCTCCGACAAGAAGCAGGCGAGCCCGCGCGAACTCGCACGCTTGACGCGGGTGGTGGGCAACAAGCTCTCGCAGGACTACGACCGGCAAGAGGCCATCGGGATCCTCTCCGCGATGGGGTCCGCCGAAGCCGTTCGGGCATTGCTCCGGCGCTTCGACTTCAACATGGAACCCACCATCACCGACCAAGACGAGAAAGAAAGTGCGATGGCGGGCATCGTCGCGGCGGGTGACGTCGCGCTGCAGCCGATTCGCGACTACTGCGCGCGAGCCGAGAGCATCACGTGGCCGATCCGCATCCTGCGCAAGATCGTGCCGGAGGAGCACTTCGTCGACGAGTTGTTGGAGCTGCTCGAGCAATTCGACACGGAATACGTTCGTAACGCGGAGCCGAAGGTCCAGTTGATCAACACGCTCGAGGAGTTTCCGCGAGACGAAGTTCGGCTCGCCGTCGAACCCTTCCTGTTGGACGTCAACGAGAACGTTCGTTTCGTCGCTGTCAGTACCGTCTTCGCCATGGAGCGCGAGGAGGCGGTGGAGGCTTTGGTCGAAGCGCTCGCCGAAGAGGAATCTCTTCGCATCAAGAATCGCATCGCTGGCGGGTTGGAGCAGCGCGGGTGGCAGATCCCCGAGGCGCTTCGCGAACGCTGTGCAGACGCCTTGCCGGACGGTTTCAAACTCGCCGACGGCAAGGTATTGCGCTGACTGGGTGAGGGGCCGAGGGGCTACACGACTCGCGCTGGCGTTCGTTTCGTCGCGGCCGGTGGCGTCTGCATACTCGCCTGAATGCACGCACAACCAAGCCCGCACGCCCGAGTGGCAACTGGGGAGACGCCAAAGGGGCCCGCAACGAAAAACGCCGAACTCGAAGAGCTCGGCGTTCTTGCTTGTGCGAGAGAAGCGAGGCTTCGCTACTCGCTGACCTCGTAGTCGAACGGTAGGCTCACACCGAACGAGATGGAGATCATCTGGTTGAAGCGAACCTCTTGATCGTCCCCGTTGACCTGCAGATCGGGGAACTCGCCATCCGGGCCCTCGCCGCGGTTGTCGAAGCCGCCGACGTTGCGAGCGAACGGAACGCCGCGCCACTCCACGCCCAGTGCTGCCCAGCGGCTCATGTAGAACTGAAAGCCCAGACCGAACGACGGCGCAATGGCCATGTCGGACGTCATCGGGAAGGGCTCCGAACCCGGCGTTGGAGGGGTGTTCGAGTTGGGCGGCTGCGGACCGCAAGCGCCACGCGCGCATTCCGCACGCTCGTTGAGCCCCACGAACGCAGGACCACCGAAGATGTAGAAGTCGGTGTCCACGTAGATGCTCTGGAAGATCGCGATCTTCCCGCGGAAGGGCACGAGCGTGATCTGCGGAGAAGCGATCCAATCGATGGTACCGAGTTGGGCGGTGTAGTCCTGCCCGATGTTGACGGCGGTGAGGCGATGCTCCTGGCTGGGCGCGCCATCAGCTTGGGTTTGCGCCTGGCGCTCCTCGTTGACGCCCTGGATCTCCTCGGACAGTGCGGTGTCGAGCTTCAACGGGTCCGGGCTGAACCCGCCCCACACACCGATCGCCAGCCAGTCGGTGATGTTGTAGTTGAGTCGCGCGCCGACCAGAATCTGGCGCTTGTACTCATCCAACAGGGTGAACGTCGCCGAAGGGGCGATTTCGAAGCGACCCTCGCGGTACAGGCGCTGCTTGCGCACTGCCGGGGCACCTGCCATCGGACCCGTGAGCAGGATCTCCTGGGCTTGGGCGGGTGCCTGGTAGCCCACCACCGTCGCAGTCAGCGCGGCAGTGGCTGCGAGGAGCTTCAGGAAACGTACCTTCAATGCTTTGACCATCTGTAATCCCGTCCTTATCAGCTAATGCAGTTCTCGTCAGATCGGTCCGCGTCACTTGGGCAGTCGGTATTCGAACGAGAACGGGATGAAGACCGAAACGCCCAGCTGAGCTTGAACGTTGTTCGTCAGCTTCTGCTCTCCGAGCCAGGTATCTTCGACGTCTTCCTGGCCAGCAACCGTTTCGGTGGCCTCCAGCTGATCATTGAAGATGTAGTCGCGAATTTCCGCGGTAACCGCAAACCAGCGGTTCATGAAGATGTGAATGCCGAGACCGGCATTGAACGCGAGCCGAGGCTCGAAGTTGAAGATACGGTTGTCGGGATCCACGACGGGAATGGGGCGGGTGCTGATCGCACCCACACCGCCGACGACGTACGCATCGTACTGGAAGATGAAGTCACCGAAGCCGGCGAACTTGCCGATGATGGGTGCGTACGTGAAGTTCAACGCTCCGCCCCATTGGTACTCGGTGAGGGGCACGTTCACGCGCGCGGCACGTCGAGTCTGGAAGTTGAACTCGCTATCGACGTTGAACGGCTGGTAGTAGCTGCCGTTGACGCCCACGGCCAGGACGTTGGTGATCCAGAAATTCAGGCCCACACCCGGAGCGTTGTGGGAAACGAATTGGTCGTTGAACGTGAAACCCCAGAACGGCTGCAACTCGAAGCGACTGACGCGCAGCACGTAAATCTGCTGCACCGCGAACAGCGGCTCCTTGATCTGACGTGCGGCTTCTTTGTCGAAATCCAGGGTGGGGCAGGCTTCGGGATCGATCTTGCAGATGTTGCCTAGACCGCCACCGCCATCGTCCTCAGCTCCGCCACCGATGCCGAGCTCTGCATCGAGGGCGGCATCCTCTTCGCTGACTTCCTCTTCTTCGCCATCAGCGCCCTCTTCTTCGCCATCGGCGCCCTCTTCTTCGCCTTCGACAGCTTCGTCACCGCCTTCTTCTTCAGCGGCTGCCTCGTCCTCGTCCGGCTGAGCGAGAGCCGTGACTGGATAACTGCACACCAGGGCTGCAGCTGCGAGGAGCAGTATGCGAATCTTCTTCATCGATGCCTTCTTCCGGTGGTTCTCGCGATGATGATTGGAATGATTAAGAGGAGTTGTAACTGCCCGAAACTATAGAAAAATTCCGTGCTCGAAACCGCGGCGCGACTATATCACCAAGAATTTCGACCTTTCAACATAGAAAACGATGTGGCTTCAATTCGTCGAGGTGATCATTAGCGCCAGCTCAAGTTTCCTTGCCGAGCAGAGCTTCGATGAAGTCGTCGGGAACGAACTCATGCAAGTCGTCAGGACGCTCACCCAACCCAATGAACCGGACTGGCAACTTCAAGCTATCGGAGATGCCGAGTAGTACGCCGCCTTTGGCGGTACCGTCGAGCTTCGTGAGCACGATGCCGGTCAGATCGAGCGTCTCTTTGAATTCTTTCGCTTGGGCCAAAGCGTTCTGGCCGTTCGTCGCGTCGATCACCAACAATATCTCGTGAGGAGCGCCTTCCAACGCCTTGGCGGTAGTGCGAGCGATCTTCCCCATCTCAGCCATCAGGTTGCTCTTGGTGTGTAGCCGGCCCGCGGTGTCCGCCAGAACGACGTCGGCGTTGAGTTCCTGGGCTTTCTTCACGCCGTCGAAGATGACGCTTCCGGGGTCGGCACCATCTTTGCCTCGCACCACTTCGCAGCCGACCCGCTGGCCCCAAACCACCAGCTGTTGAACCGCCGCAGCGCGGAAGGTGTCCCCAGCCGCCAAGACGCAGACCTTGCCTTGCGACTTCAGTTTGGTTGCGAGCTTGCCGATTGTCGTCGTCTTGCCGGCTCCGTTGACGCCGACGAAGAGGATCACGGTGGGCTTGTGTTGGAGGCCGAGGCCCCGGCTGGCGCCGTCGACGTCCAGAATTCGGTGGGCTTCGTTGCGGAGCGCCTGCCACACCTCGGTTTCGTTCTCGAGTTCACCTGCCGACAGCTGCTCCCGAACGCGGTCCAAGATCGATTGCGTGGTGGCGACGCCCACATCCGACGTCAGCAGGACCTCTTCGAGCTCCTCCGCGATCTCCGGACTGATCTCCTTCTTGCCGCCGAACAAGGAACGCAGCTTTCCGAAGAAGCCTTCACTGTCTCGTGATTTGGCCAGCCCAGCGCGCAGACCCGCAATGTCGCGTTCGGGGCGCCTGGCTTCGGTCGCGACGAGCTGTTGGGGTTCGGGTTCGGCGGCGGGAGCCCGTTCACCCGATGGCGGTGGCTCTTTGGCCCGCGTGGCCCCGTCGCCGCGTTGGCTCGGTGGTTTCGGCGCTTCGGCGGGCTTGCCCGCAACATCCTTCGGGGCAGCCGCTTCCCGAGCGGGCAGGGGTTTGGGTGGTGTGCGCTCCGGTTTCGCCTGCGGCGTGGGTTCTGCGCTGGCCTTGTTCTTCTTGCCGATGAACAAGAAGAGCAACACGGCAACGGCCAGAGCGATCGCGATGTAGAGAATGACGTCCATAGGTGCTGCCCCTCGTGGGGCCGCGACTATTAAACGCAGGGACTTTGGCGTCAACGCTAGAGGAGAGCAGCCCGCGGTCCGAGGGACGGGCTTTCGTCACATGCGACGCAAAGGTGGGCTTTTCTGAGTCAGGTGCGTCTCTCGCTCTCTGCTCGGAGCCTCACTGCCGAATACGGCCTCCTCGATCTCACTGGCCCATTGCGCCGCGAGGCTGGCGTCCTGGCTTTCGGCGATCAGGGCGACCTCGGCGGGGGTCGGTGCTGCCTGGGCAGGCCAGCCGTGATCCTCCGCCCAGCGAACCAAGTGCGACAAGAGACTGCGGCGTCGCGAGCTGAGCGCGACACGCAGCTCGCCGTATGGCGGGACCGCGCGGCTCAGGGTGCTGTGGTCGGGGGCTTCCGCTACCCAACGAGCGCCTTCCGGCAGTCGCTCCAGCGACTCCATCCGAAAGCGCCCATCCTTCGACGTGTGAGCTTCAGCCGCGATCACCACCTGGTCGACGGCTGGCATCAGAACTCGCAGCGTCGCGTCCGCGATGGCTTGGCCGGAGTGGGCATCGACGACGAGGCCGCGCCAACCCACCACTGCGCTGCTCGGTTCCACGACCTGCACACCGGGCTTGCCCGTGGTCTTCTCGTTTGCGACCTGGCCCGGCTCCGAGCGTCGCGCGGGGCGTCGCCAAGCGCGGAAGATCCAGATGGCAGCCAGACTGCCGGCCACGAGCCACGGAACGTGCCACCACCAGGGGATGTCGGCGATCGAGAGCTCGCTCACCAGTTCTGGGCCGGGCGACAGCCACGGGTGTTCCGGCACGTAGCGCGCGTGCAGCTGAACCGACTCGCGGCGACTGGTCATGAAGCGGCAGGCAACGGTCGCCTTGCCTTGCTCGACTTTGGCGGAGCCGATCTTCGTCTCACCCGCAGACACCTCGACCCAACCGGAGTCCGCGGGTCCCACTGCGCTGTTCGCTTCGAGCTCGACTTCGAAGCCGAGTTCGGGGCGAACTGGGCCTGGGGACTCGCCCCAACTCAGGTTGACCGTCGCAGCCAGCACGAGCGGCACCGAGCGCAGCGCCAAGGGTTGACTCGGGTCGTCGCCGACAACCGCGGTCAACGTCGCCGGACCCGGCTGCCCGAGCTCGGCGGGGTCGAGCTCGAACTCCTCCTGACGCAATGTGGATATCGTGCGTCGCGGCGCTAGCACTCGCGACTTGCCTGCTTGATCGAAGCGCAGCAAGAGCGGATGCGTTTCGTTCGAATTGCCCTCACCGACCAGTGAGACGCGCACTGGTTGGGGACCACCTCGGATGTTCCAGGTTGCGACCTCGACCTCCAGCTCGACGAACAGTTCCGGCGCGCTCAGCTCGAGCGCGATGTTCTTCTCGACCGCTTCGAGGTAGTCGCTGCCGACGTGCTCCAGCGAGGCCCTATCGGGTAACCTGCCGCGCACGAGAAAACAGAAACGGCCGCGTTCATCGGTGATGGCCTCGGACGCGCCGGTTTCGCAGGCGGTACTCTCGGCCCCGGGGGTGCGCAAGGTGACCGCCTGCCCGGCTAGGGGCGTTTGGGTTTCGTCACGCAATGTCCCCGTGACGCGCGCTCCGCCTGGGTGTGCTTCCGTGCGGATGGCGTGGAAGTCGGGTCGAGCACGGACCCGCAATTTCGTCGCGAGCGCCGGCGGACATAGAACGGTAGTCGTCGCGACCACGATGCCCGTCAACAGTGTCTTGCGCAGCACAACGTGGTCGTACGCACGAAGCGGGGTGGGACGCAAGCCGACCAGCTCGTGCCAACGGTTCCGATGCGAGTCAAACTGCCGCGGGTAGGTGTGAGTAGGCGGTCTTGTCGCCTGCGCGAGCTCACAACAATCGCGGGGTGCGCCTCTGGCCATGTGATAGCATCCTTGAGAATGACCGTGGTTTTTGCCCGCTACGTCGCTTTGCTGTTGGGTGCGTTGCTGTTGTTCTCGACCACGCCGGCGGGTGCCCAAAGCTCGTCCGTTCAAGAGCTCGCGCAGCGTTTGAAAAATGGCGCTGACTTTCGAGTTCGAACCCAGGCGGCGCTCGCCCTTGGTGCGAGCGGCGAGCAGGCTGCCGTCGAGCCCCTGTGTTCGGGATTGTCGGACTCCAACACCACCGTTCGTGCCGCTGCGGCCGCGGCACTCGGGCGCTTGGCGCTGGGTGGACGCAAGTGTCTATCGGAGCGCTTGGCAATGGAACAGAGTGGTGAAGTCCAGAGCGTGATCAAGCGGGCGCTCTCTCGCTTGGAGCCTGCCGCTGAAATCGGTCCGGACACGAAGTACTACGTGGCGATCGGGGAAGTGACCAACGACACCGAGCGAAGTACGGCCGCGCTCGACAAGGAGGTGCGCGCCGCGCTCGCCAAACACATCGCCGGCCTGAGCGGTTTCGTCGTCGCGCCCAAGACCGAGACGGAGGCGCAGGCAAAGAAGCTGCTCGCCAAGCACAAGGGGGTCAAAGGCATCTTCGTTTGGCCCAAGGTCGCGGTGAAGTACTCCGGAGGGCAACTCAATTTGCGGTTGGAGTTGTCGCTCTTTTCCTACCCCAACAAGGACTTCAAAGGCACGATGTCACGCAAGCTCAGCCTGGCTGGAGTCGGCAGCGGTGACACCGAGTCGGAGAACGAGATGATTCACGTCGCCGCCGAGGCGTTGGTCCCCGACTTGGCCCGCAATGCGGCACGCATCTAGAATTCGGAACAGAGCCATGGAACGAGCGGACTCATCAATAAGACCTTCCGGTAGTCCTTCCGGACGCCACCAACGTCGGCTGAAGAACTACCTTTTGGACCGGCACTTCCAGCTCAAATACGCTGGCTACCTGGCGGGGGTGGCGCTGCTGATCGGCACGGCTTCGGGAGTGCTCTTGTGGAGCGTCAGCGAGGAGACCATCGAGCAGAGTCAGGCCAGCGTCGAGCTTGGGGAGGAGGTGCTGTCCGAGAGTAAGAAGGTCAGCGAGGTCGTGGCGATGAACATCGTCAAAGACCCCGTGTACAGCGACAACCCGTCGTTGAAGGCGGCCTTCGAAGCGGACGCGAAGCGACAGGCCGAGAAGCTGCAGCAACAGCAGCAGGGGCTGGAGGCTCAGGCGCAGCGTTTGGAGCAAGTTCGCATGCGGGTGCTGTACATTCTGATCGGCGTGCTGGTGCTCTTGGTGGCTGGTTTGTGGTTAACGGGCATCGTGGTCACGCACAAAGTCGCCGGACCGGTTTTCAAGATGAAGCGCTTGATGCGGGCTCTGGAGAGGGGCGACTTCGAAGTTCCGTCGCCGCTACGCAAGGGAGACGAGCTCAAGGAATTCTTCGACGCATTCAACGACATGGTGCGCTCACTCCGCACTCGCCGCCAAGGCGAGGTGGAGGCACTGGCAGATGCCATCAATGAACTCCGCAACGCGGCTTCCCCCGACCAGCTCAAGCCACTCGAGGATCTGAAGGCTCGTCTGGAAGCGACGCTCGAAGGGCCCTCCAGCTAGATGGGCGACTCGCATTCGCGCTCGCTCATCTAGACGGACCCGAGCAGCTCTGCACTCGGGTTCGGCCTCGGACGCTCAACTGAAGGCGGCCGGGCAGTAGTCGATCAGCACTCCCTGCGGCCGGAAATGCACCGCCGCGACGTCGATTCGCAAACGACTGACACTCGGATCTCTCGCGTAACGCGTGCGCCAGAGACGGGCCGCGGCTTTGCGCAGGTGCTTGCGTTTGGGCCCCAGGACGCTTCCATGTGCCGTCGTCCAGGAACGGCTACTCCGCGTGCGCACTTCCACCACCACCACGAGATCGTGGCGACGGGCCACGATGTCCAACTCGAGGTGCCCCAACCGGAGGTTCGTCGCGACAATCTGAAAGCCCAACTGCCGTAGATGCTCGGCGACACAGGCCTCGGCGCGTTTCGCCAGTTGCTGTCGTTCGTCGGAGCTGAAACTCATTCCCGGGCGTCGGTCTAGCCGGCGCAGCGGTTGCCAACTATCCACCAGCCCAAGGGCCGCGAGTTGGCCGCTCAGGCGGCTTCAGACTATGGCTCGCCCCGGTTCGGAGCGGGCTTTCTCAGTAGAAGTCCTTCGGATCGCCGCAGCTGTTGGGCGGGGTGCAGGCGATGTCACGAATGTCGTCTGACGACTGGGGGTTGGTCCCATTCTTGACGCAGTAGGCGCCGGCCAATTGCTTGTTGCCGAGCCCGATGTCGTCGATCAGGTCGACACACGAGAAACCATCGGGACACTCACAGTAAGGCGCGTTCGACTGGGGGCCGTCGCAACGGCAAGAACAGTAGACGGCATCCTTGGGTCGGCGCTCTTCGAGCTGTGGTGGGACGGACACGAGGATGGGCAGCGTGTCGTCAGGAGTCTTACAAGTGGCTGCCGCGGCAGCTTGCTCCGGCGTCATCGCGTCGTCAGGAATCGTCTGGCCGTACACGCAGCTGACGCGGCCCTGAAACTTGTTCACGAGGCAGACACGCGTTTCGCACTGGAACGAGCGGCTCTCGACGTTGACCTCGTCCTTCGAATAGCCCGAGAACTCCTGCCGGTACTCGTCTTCGGGGATGCAGGGGTCGCCGACGCCGCCGCTCTCACAGCCGACGGTCCCCAGTGCAATCAGCGCAGCGCCGATTCCCAACACGACGTTGGTCACTCCAACTCCTCGGCGTTTGTTTCGGCCCTGGTCTTTGCACGGAACTGAGGTCGCGATCTGCGTTGGCATCATAGGTCGATAACTCTCTGTTGGACGGGCGCTGCGTCGTTCGCTTGGCGCTTGCTGGTCAGGACTCGTTTGAGTTGGCTTTCACGTCGGAACACACCCAACGGGCGTGGCCGCGCCGGCAGTCGAGGGATTACGGCAAGTTCCGAACCCACCAATGACGCCGCAGGCCGGGGCAAACTAGTCGAGCGCCATTTGTTCCGTCAATTGCAAATCGAACCCGTGACGGGCCACTGGTGAAGATCGCCATGGCTTCGAGTGCGCACCCAAGGATTGGCTCGCAGCCGAGTCTCGTGCAGATGAGACATTGTGGTCCTCGTGCACGACTGATGCGCGCGAGCCGTTGTGACTGCTCTTCTGCAGCACGACACGAAAGCCAATGCCGCGAGACGTGATCGCCACCTGCGAGCGATCCGTGTCCTGGCAGGGAATTACGGCGAACGACATGAATAGCAGCCAGCTTCAGCGTAATTTTTCCGCAATGAAGCAAGGCCAAACGCGCCTTGACAATGCGGTTGGCGCATTTCTAACATCCCCCGCGCCGCGAGGTCGTATCTATTGGTTCTCATTGAATTTTCTGGTTTCGCACCACGTTTCGCTCGGTGGCGGACGTCGGGTGATGTGCTCACGGGCGCAGCACCGGACGATCGCTCGCGCGTGGGGATCTCCCGTCGTCGGGCTTCCCATGACACGGCGAACCATGTATCTGCGAACCGGTGTGTCGAGGACCACACCTCGTGGCGCATGGCTCGCTGATGGCGGGTCGTGCGTGTACCGAGTAACCCCTGCGAGAAGTCATCAAGGCCTTGTGTCTCCTAATCAGGCGCTGAAAGTGAGGACGGATGTTGCGTAAGCGCATTGCCGGTGTTTGTTTGTTGGCATCATCGACTCTATTCGGGTCGGCGGTATTTTCCCCAACTGAAGCTCGTGCTCAGGGCGAGGTGATCGACCTCGACGACATGGACGAGGATGATGGGGGTGGAGACGCCGCTGCCAAAGGCGGTGACAAGAAGGGCGAAGCCGAGCAGGCGCCGGTCGTCGCCGGCCAGATGACGGAAGCCGCAGCGGCTGCCAAGCGCCTCTTCGACAAGCAGAAATGGGCGGAAGCCTCTCTCTCGCTCCATCGAGTCGTGGCTGGCGATACGGGTGACGACCCTGGCAATCAGCAGCTGGCTCAGTACTGGCTGGCCATCAGCCTCTATCGCCTGAAGTTCTACCAGGCGAGCTACGCGATGTTCGCGACCATCGCCGCCAACAACAACCACCTCAAGCACGGCCAAACCCTGCTTTGGCTGTCGAAGTTGGCCACCCAGCTGCCGGAGCCTGCCGGCATCATCGATAGCGTGGGTCGCTACGGAGATGCCGACCTAGCTCGCTTCAACAACCCTCAGCAGCGGGACCTCTACTACCAGCTGAACTACCTGCTCGGGCGGTACAAGTACCATCACGACAAGGCGTACGAGGAGTCGATTCGACTGTTCAATCGCGTCAAGCCGACGAGTCGCTACTACGTGCACTCCCAGTTCTTCAGCGGCATCAGCTACGTGCAGCTACGCAAGAGTATTCCTGCGGTCAAAGCGTTCCAGCGCATCGAAACCGCTTTGGACGAGGGAGTCGAGGGCGTCGAGGATGAGCGCCGCATGCAGGACCTCTCCTATCTCTCGCAGGCCCGCACCTACTATTCGGCCTCGATCAAGCTCGACGCGGAAACCAACGCGCCCAGCGTGGACGAGCAGAAGTTGAGCGCGGCGGTCCGCTACTGGAACCAGATCGACGAGACCAGTGAGTACTGGCTCGATGCGCTGTTCGAGCAGAGTTGGGCTTACTTCATGGCTGGTGACTACCCGCGTGCGCTCGGCAACATTCACACCATCGAAGCGCCGTACTTCCCGGGTGCCTTCTACCCCGAGGCCCAAATCCTCAAGGCGGTCATCTACTTCGCAAACTGCAACTACGAGGCAGCAACGACGATCGTGGCGCGCTTCAACAAGAAGTACGTGCCCATTCGCAACGAGCTGAAGAAAGTCCTCAAGCAGTACGAGGGCGAAGGCAAGAGCGAAGAGTTCTACAATCTGCTGCTGAAGGTGCAGAGCGGCCAAGCCGACCTGCCTCCCGCCATCAAAGGCATCGTGGAGCACTCCCTCAGCGACCGTCAGCTCCTGCGCAACATCGAGTACGTGAAGCTGCTCGACCGCGAAATGGAGACCTTCAAGAAGGCTCCGGGCAACTTTCGCACGGCTGGCTTGGGTGGCTACATCCAAGACCGGTTGGGGGAGGCGCGCCAGCTGGCCGTCAAGAACGCCGGCGAATTGGCAAAGTCACGCTATCGACGCTTCGTCGCCGAGCTCGATGAGCACCTCAACAACGGCGAGAAGATCCTCATCGACATCACTGCGGCTCAGCGAAACCTGCTCGATCAGAAGCTCAAGGAGGGCCAGGTGAGTGAAGCTGAGTCGAAGATATTCGGCATGGTCAACCCGGACGAAGAGCACGTGATTTGGGTCTTCGATGGGGAGTTCTGGCGTGACGAATTGGGTTTCTTTCGGCAGGTCGTCGAGTCTGCGTGTGGAAGGTAAAGCGAGATGAATGCATTGAAGAACATCCCGTTGTTGGCAGTGGTCGGTTTCGCACTCACCCTGGTGGGCGTCACGGCGCTCGCTGGTGACACCCATGCGGGTGAAGTTGCGAAGGAACGGGCCGGCGCCAAGATCGACAAGGCGTGCATCAACCCGGACGCCTACAAGGCGATGGAGGAGTGCCCCGGCGGACCAAAGAAGTTCGGCGGCAAAGCTCGGCACCGCACCGCGTTCAAGAGCGCGCCTCCGCCCCAGGAGCGCAAGCAGCGCAAGGATAACCTGTCCCCCCGCAATGCTTCCGAAAGCATGATGGCGGGTCAGCGCGATACGCGCAAAGCGCGCCTGCAGGCGCGGTCGCGCGCGCTGCTCATCACCGAAATTTCCGGTTTGGAGCGCCTCTTCCGAAAGACGAAGAAGACGGACAAGGACCGCGCGCAGCTGGTTCGCCGTTTGGCGGAAGGCTACGTCGAGCTCGGTTCCGCTGCCAACCGCGACATGATCGAGAACGAGATCAAGCGCGATGAGGCGAAGCGCAAGAAGCAGCGCAACACCTACGAGAAGCACAAGAAGGAAGCGCTGAAAGCAAAGAAGATCCTCCAGGAAGCGCGAAGCAAAGCGATCGCCTTCTACCGCGTGATGAAGCGCGACTACCCCAAGTACTCGAAGATCGACGAGATCCTGTACTACCTGGCGTATGAGTACGAGCAGAACAACGACCTCGACAAGGCGCGCAAGGTCTACCTCGAGTTGATCGAGAAGGCTCCGAAGAGCAAGTACGTGCCGAACGCTTACTTGGCATTCGGCGAACTCTTCTTCAACGACGCGATGGCCGATCCGTCCAAGTGGGCACTGGCCGCCAGCGCCTACCAGAAGGTGCTCGAGTACCCGCCGCCACAGAACAGCGTCTGGGGCTACGCTCACTACAAGCTTGCGTACGTTCACTGGAACAGCGGTGACTACGCCGCTGCGATCCAGGAGTTCAAAGAGGTCATCCAGTACGGTGACAAGTTCCCCAAGCTGCCGAACGCGAAGCAGCTGCAGAAGGCTGCACGACGTGACTTGATCCCCGTCTATGCCGTCGCTGGCGCTCCCGACAAGGCCTACAACTTCTTCCGCCCGCTCAGCGGTGACAAGGGTGGTGAGAACGAAGCCACGATCGGGATGATGAACGACCTCGGCTTGGCCTACCTCGACACGGGTCACTACGCCGAGGGTGTCGTCCTGTACCGAGACCTGATGACTCGGGACAAGGGAGACAAGTACTGCTTCTACCAGGTGAAGGTCACGCAAGCGATCCAGGCGATGAAGTCGGGTGACAAGCCCGCCATTCGCAAGGAGCTCGAGACGATGCTCGCGATTCGCGATGACTTCAAGAAGGGTAAGCACCCCAAGGAAGATCTTCTCGAGTGCGACAACCGCGCCGCAGAGTTGCTGGCTGAAACCGCGATGAGTTGGCACCTCGAAGCCGTGGGTACCGGCGGCACGCGCGGTACGGGCGACAAGGAGACGATGAGTCTAGCGGCCTTGCTGTACCAGAAGGTGGTCGACAACTTCACTCAGGAGGAGTTCGAGCAGTTCGAGTTCCCGCGCATCGTCAAGGACGACTGGCCCAACATCTACAAGATCAAGTACGCCATGGCTGACTTGCTCTACGTTCAGGAGCGTTGGGAGGACTGCGGTCCGGCGTTCGACGCCGTGGTCGAGGCGAACCCCGAGAGTCCCGAAGCCCCTGAGGCCGCCTACGCATCCGTGCTCTGCTACCAGAAGATGTACGACCAGATGCACAAGGGCGACGACGACAAGAAGGGCGCCGGTATGGCCCCGGACAGCGTTCGTGGCGCCGAAAAGAAAGAAGGCGAGTGGGAGAAGTTCAAGCCCAAGGACTTCACCGAGATGCAGAAGGGCATGATTCAGGCGTTCAATCGCTACGTCTGCTACATCAAGCCCAAAGAAGGCGACAAGAAGGCCTACGACCAGTTTGTCGAGGTCAAGTACGCTCGCGCTCGTACCTACTTCGAGGCACAGCACTGGGACGAGGCGGCAATCGGCTTCCGTGACGTGGCTCTGAACCATTCGGATCACGACTCGGCAATCTACGCCGCACAGCTGTACCTCGAGTCAGTGAACGTGCTGGGCTCGAAGTCCGAACCCCCGAAGCCCGAGTGCTTCATGGAAATGGGCGACGACGTGCCGGCATTCTTGGAGCTCTTCTGCGACGAGAAGAAGTACGAAGAGAACAAGGAGCAGTGTGACCTGCTGAGTCGCATTCAGTGCGACGTGAAGCGTCTCCGCGCCGAGAAGATCGTCGAGAAGGCAGACGCAGGCGGCGCCGATGCCCTGGAGAACTACAAGCTGGGTGGCGATGCTTACATCGAGATCTGGCGCACGTACGGCGAAGAGAACATCGCCGCTGGCGAGGAATCCAAGTGCGGCAAGATGGAAGAGGTCCTCTTCAACGCTGCGCAGGCCTACCAAGCGGGCCGTCTGCTGGCGAAGGCGATCAGCGTTCGCCGTCTGCTGCTCAACCCACGCTACAACCTGCACGAGACCGAGCTGGCGCAGAAGTCGCTGTACCAGCTGGGTCGCAACTACCAAGCCATCGCCGTCTACGATCAGGCTGCGAACTTCCTGATGAAGTACGCGGAGGCGACGAAGTACAAGGGCGAGGACGCAGACAAGGCCGTCAGCGACTCCGTGGTGCTGAACTTGGGTCTCGGACTCGAGGACCAGGCGATCGAAGCGGCGCAGTCGTTCAATCGGAACTTCGGTCGTCGCAAGCCGGAGCAGGCAGCACAAATCGCGTTCGCCATTGCCTCACACTACGGAGAAAAAGAGGACTGGCAGCAGGTCAAGCAGAAGCTGGCAGGTACGGCCATGCGCCTCATCGACCGTCAGGCGACGTTGGACGTGAAAGTGCAGGCGCATGCGCTGCTCGCCCACGCCTATTCCGAGCTGAAGGCGAGCACCCAGGCGAAAACCGAGTACGGCAAGGTCGTCAATGCTTGGAAGGATCCCCAGAAGGCTGCGGCGGAGATCCAGTCGAGCGGAGGCGGAGACGCCCAGCGGCGTCTCGGTCGTGCGCTGACTGCCGTGGGTGAAGCGTTGTTCTTCTTCGCGGAGATCAAGCGCGACGCCGTGAACAAGGTGAAGTTCCCCGAGTACAAGGGTACCGGCGACAAGGAAGCCGTCCTCAAGCACATCCAGACCAAGGTGAAAGACTGGATTACCAAGAAGAAGCCTTTGGTCGAGGCTGCAACGGCCGAGTACAAGAAGATCGTCGATCTTCAGCCGTTGCCTCCGCCCGAATGGGTCATCGCTGGTGGTGCACGGGTGGGTGACATGTGGTCCACGTTCGTCAAAGAGTTCCGGGCGGCACCAATCCCGAGCTACATGAAGAACGACTACGAGCTGCGGACCGCTTACTACGGCGCTCTCGATGACGCGTCAGAGCCCCTCAAGTTGATCGGCAAGAGCGCGTTCAAGACGTGTCTCGACTACTCCGTGACCTACCAGTACTTCGACGAGTACAGCCGCTCTTGCGAGGAATGGCTGGCAGAAGAGTACAAGGCCGAGTTCCACTTGATCGACGAGTTCCGCGGTAGCCCGAACCGCGTCAACAGCGCGCTCAAGGAGAAGCCGTACCCACTGAAGAGTGGCGGTCAGCCAATGATCGTCGCGTCCGATGAGCCTCCCGAGCCGAAGAAGGCCGACGAGGCCAAGAAGGACGAAAAGAAGTAGCAACCACCGACGCAGGTCCCCGCCCGAAGGGTGGGGCCTGCACACCACAAGGTAAGTGACATGAGGCAATTGAAGAGTTTTTCGTGGACCGCCCTAGTGTTCGCAGTGGCTTGCGGCGGTGGAAGCGGTGAGGGCGCCAAGTCGGCCGCCGATGCTCCCGCCAAGAAGGGCGATAAGTACATCGTTTCCAAGGAGGCTGAGAAGGAGCACAGCCAGGCGCTGGACGAGTTCATCAAGTACGACAAGGCGTTCAGTTGGACCGAGGAGAAGTGCAAGTCTGTTGCCAAGCAGTTCATCGAAGCATCGCAGAAGCAAGAGTCAGCCACGGACAAGCCGTTGCCGACCGCGCTCTACAATGCGGGTGTGACCTACATGCGCTGCGGAATGGAGCAGGAAGCTCTTCAGCAGTACCAAGCGGCGAGTAACGCTGACCCGAACTTCCACCGGGGCCGCGCCCAGATGGCGCTGTTCGAGTACGACCAGAGCAAGGACCTGGACGGTACGATTTCGCGTCTAGAGACGATCATTCGTGACGCGAAGTTCCAGGTGGTCGAGGCGTTGGTGAGCGTCGCCGCACTGCAGATGGAGCGCGGTAGCGACCAGGCAACGGACGATGGTGCCAACGACATGGAGCGCGCCAAGAAGAACATCCAGCGCGCTCTGGCCATCGACGACGGCTACATGCCCGCGTTCAATCAGCTGGCTATCTACTACATGGAAGCAGCGAAGGTGAAGGCGGGTACCCGTCGCGGTCGCAAGCGTGGCTTGGTCGTCTCGGGCTCTTCTCGCAAGCACATCAACCAGCAGCAACTCGAATTGGCGGCGCTGGTGGCTTCGCAGGCAATCCAGAAGAACGGCAACTACGCGCCGATTCACAACACCGCGGGCCTGATCCAGGTGGAGATGAAGAACTACAACGGCGCGGTGAAGAGCTTCGGTCGGGCTCGCGCGCTGGACCCGAAGTTCTTCGAGGCTCACATGAACTATGCCGCGGTGAACCTGAGCTTCCGCGGTTTCGCGGAAGCCGAAAAGGCCTACAAGGATGCGCTCAAGCTGCAGCCTCAGGACTACGAGGCGCACCTCGGTTTGGCATTGGCGATCCGTGGCCAGATCGACGACTCGAACTTCGACAAGTACGTTGCTGCAGCTCAGAAGCAGCTCGACGAGTGCAAGAAGCTCGACCCTTCTCGCGCAGAGGCCTACTACAACGAGGCAATTCTCGTGCAGGAGTTCCGGGCCAAGTCGACCGGCGACGCGAAGAAGTCGATTCCGACTCTGAAAGAGGCGATCGAGAAGTACGAAGCTTTCGTTTCGAAGGCCGGAGGCGACGAGACGTTCGCTGAGGCCGTCAAGCGCAGTCAGGATCGTGTGCAAGACATCAAGGACACGATCACCTTCATCGAGGAGGGTGAACGTGCCCGCGAAGAGCAGGAGAAGCTCGACGCCCAGATGAAGGCCGAGGAAGAGGCGAGGAAGAAGGAAGAGGAACGCCTCAAGAAGGAAGAAGAGCAGAAGCAGAAGGAAGAGGCGGAGAAGGCCAAGAAGGACGAAGAAGCTGCTGCGAAGGCGAAGGCCGGCGAGAAGCCAGCTGCGGACGCCAAAGCGGCGCCTGCAGCCAAAGACGCTGGAAAGACACCCCCCGCCGACAAGGCTCCTGCGAAGAAGTGAGGCTGTTGCTGCCGCTGGAGAGTCTTCAGCGGCAGCGGACTTTTTGTGTCTCGAAGACGAACACGCGTCGAACTGAGACGAAGAAAAGTCGCTAGCGAAGAAAGTGGGAACTCGAGCGTATCGGTCTTGTCAGCTGCAGGGGAGTCGCCAAGCGAACTCACCGAAGGACCCAGCAAAGCGATTGACGCTTCGAGCATCCGGCAAGTACAGTTACAGCGAAATTCCGGTTAGGGCTCCAAGGAGTAAGGCAAGCATGTTTCAGCGTTCGAAATTCCGTATGACCATGGTGGCTATTGCGCTGGTCTCCATTTCGCCGTTGGCGATGGCTCAGGACGAAGGCGGCGAGGGGTACGGGTACGAGTTCGAAGACGATCCGTTGAATGCCGGCGGCTTCGGTCCAAATGATGCGACGATCCGCGTCCGCCCCAAGGCCGCTCGGACAACTCTCATTCGTCCGCGTACGAGCTTCGTGAAGGAGATGCTGAAGTCGGTCGAGAATCTCTGACTTCCAGCGCGACGTCGGGGCGCTGCGTTGCCTGAAGCGCAGTGCCCGACAACGACGACGCTACCGCATCGACGGCTAACTGGCCGCCAGCCAACTGCGGACACTCGATGAGCCGCAGGTAACCAACCATAAGAATTCCAGGACAGTCCCCAAACCCAAAGCCATTCGGGCCGTATCTCGGCCCGCGCGGAGCCAGACACGCTCCGTTATTCAGCCAGGAAGAGACAGCTCATGGCCAAAGCCGTATTAACGTTCGCCGTCTATCAGAACCAACAACTCGTTGCCCGTGAGGCGGTCGCCGAAGATGTCGTGAAGGTGGGAGCAGATCCCAACAGCCACCTTCGCATCGACGACCCGTCCGCGGCACGGATGCACGCGGTCATCGAAGTGACGAGCCCCGAGGAGGTCACGTTGATCGACTTGGGCAACGACCCGGGGACTGCTGTCAACGGTGCCATCGTCAACAAAGCTCGGCTGAACATCGGCGACCAAATCCAAATCGGCAGTACCATTGCCGTGTTGGAGAACGTCGAGGCTGCGGCTGCGGTCGCACCGCCCCCGGGAGTGGGAGCTCCCGTTCAGGCGGCCGCGCCGGCGCAGCCGGGGTTTGCCGCACCGGCGGCGAATCCGTTCGCATCGGGTGCACCCGCCGCGCCAGCAGCCAACCCGTTCGGGTCTGCGCCGCCAGCTGCCAATCCGTTCGGGTCTGCGCCGCCGGCGGCCAACCCGTTTGCGTCGGGTGCTCCAGCGGGGTTTGCCCCCGCGGGCTATGCTGCGCCGGTCGCGGCTGCCGTGCCTGACGACGCTCCGGAAGGGACCTACACTTACACGCTGGTCAAGAGCGGCCCCGACGTCTCACCCGACGAGGTCGAACTGCCGCACGTCGCGTCGGTCGAGGTCATGGTGCTGTGGGGCGAGAACGTCCTGCACGTCAACCACCTGACTCCGCCACGGAACTTCTACGTGGGCGAGGATCAGGGCAAGCAGTTTGCAGTCGACTTCTTCATTCCGTCGGAGAAGATCGGAACGACGCGCATGCCCGTGGTCGTGGGTGACGCGTCGAGTGTGGCGGTCGTCATTCCCCAGGGTGCGGTGGGTACGGTGGAGATCGCCGGCCAGCCCACGATGACCTTGGACGAAGCGCGCATGCAGTCGCAGCCGTGTGCTGAGCTCGCGGGAGCGCACCAGCTGCCGTTGCCGGCAGGCGCGAAGGCGCGCGTGCAGATTCAGGACTTGGTCTTCCAGGTTCAGGCGGTCAACGCCGGCAAGCCCATCCCGCACGGTCTCGCAAGTGGCTTCGACTGGAACGTGGCCATGTATTTCGGGCTGTCGTTCCTGTCTGTTGGCAGCTTGATGTTGGCGATGGCCTTCTTCGTTCCGCCGATGGGGCTGACGGATGGGGAGGGCATCGATCAAGACCAGCTCATCCTGATTCAGCAGTACCTCGACGCGCTCGCTGAGCGTGAGCAGGAGGAAGAGGAGACGGAGCAGGTTCCGGAGGAAGACGCTGACAACAAGGAAGGCGGCACCGGAACGCGAGCCAAGGGCGAAGAAGGCTCGATGGGCAAGGAGACCAGCAAGGATACCAACAAGCGGTATGCCGTGCAGGGTCCCAAGGACAACCCTGACCCCCACATCGCTCGCCAGGCAGCTCTCCGTGAGGCCGTCGAGTTCGGTATGATCGGGCTGCTCAACACGGGCGCAGCAGGCGATCCCAACGCGCCGACGGCGCCGTGGGGTCGTGAGACGTCGCTCGGTATGGATGACGTGAGTGCCATGGGCAACATGTGGGGCGACGAGATTGGCGACGCTTACGGTGCTGGTGGTCTGGGCCTGTCCGGCATCGGCGAGGGTGGCGGCGGTCGGGGTGAAGGCATTGGTTTGGGCTCGATTGGCACCTTGGGCCACGGCGCGGGTACCGGCACTGGGCAGGGCTTCGGTTCCGGTCATGGACGGCTCGGTGGTTCGCACAAGACCAAGGCTCCGCGGGTGCGCATGGGTGCGACGACGGTGAGCGGTCGTCTGCCGAAGGAAGTGATTCAGCGTATCGTTCGTCAGAACTTCGGTCGCTTCCGTCTCTGTTACGAGAAGGGGCTCGGAGCAAACCCGAACCTCGAAGGGCGTGTTTCGGTCCGCTTCGTGATCAATCGCGATGGTTCGGTGTCGAACGTGAGCAACGGCGGATCGAGCATTCCTGACTCGAGCGTGGTCAACTGCGTGGTGCGAGCCTTCTACGGGTTGAGCTTCCCGAAGCCGGAAGGTGGCATCGTGACGGTGGTCTACCCGATCATGTTCTCTCCTGGTTGAGGCAAGCGCGAAGGCCCCGCGGGCGTAGCAGCGCGCGAGGGGCCAACGGTGCTTGCTCTTACGACAGTTATCGAACGGCGTTTCGCGTAGCGAGACGCCGTTCGGCGTTTGCGGGGCGGACGCTCCGGGTGGCGCTTGCGGGCTTGGACGGCATGAGCTGGATGCCCTGGTCGCTGCTCGCGGCCAGCTCCGAACGACGGGGTGTGCGCGCGGAGGGCGGGTTGGGCGCTCGCTGCTACGAGTGTAACGGAAAGTTACCCATGACGCCCCAGCGGGCAGCGTCGAAGCGGGGGAATTGCTGGGCTGCGATGCTTGAAGTCAAGCCTACAAAAATAGTACGAGACGCTGACGCTGCCGAGGAGGTAATCTCCGAACCAACCACGACTGCTCACGTGAGTGACGGTGGTGACTAGGTGAACGGCGCGAGAGAGATAACGAGGAAGTGCTCTGATGATCTGGCAGAAGATGACGAAGATGGTTCGGCGTGCAGCCGGGTACGGTGGGTTCAGCGCTTTGGCTTGCATGCTGCTCATGGGTTGCAGCCGCGATCATATCGAAGCCATTCAGCTGGCGAACCAAGGTGACCAAGCTGTGACGGTCAACGTCAGTGGCGCAATTGCCAAGTACGAAGAGGCCTCCAGGCTCGATCCCAGCAACCACCGTATCTTCTGGAAGCTCGCCATGGCGTACCAGAAGCAAGAGGAGTGGGGGAAAATGGAGTCGGTGTTGTCGCGAGCGGCCGCCCAGGCTCCGGAGTTCGCAGATTACTTCTACTACCGTGGCTACGCGCTCGTTCAGATCGCCCAGGGCGGCAACAAGGATGCTTACGAGGACGCGAAGGCGCCCCTCGAGAAGTGCATCCAGCTCGATCCGAATTACGCCGAGTGCTACCACTGGCTCGGCATCGCGATGCTGTGGACCGGCAACGAGCAAGCAGCCATTGAGAATTACACCAAGGCGATCGAGCACGACCCGAAGGTCGGCTACTTCTATCCGCCATTGGGCGAGATATACATCCACCTCCGCTTCTACGACCAGGCTGAGCAGGTGCTCAAAGGCGGCGAGCGACTACTCGACAAGGTGCAGAAGAACAAGAACTCGCTGTACGCGATTTACACCCTGCTCTCCAACGTCTACCAAGCCAAGCGTGACGACGCGTCCCGCATTACGGCTCTCGAGAGCGCTAACGCGGTGGCCGGCGACAGTCACCCCGAGATCGCCTTCAACCTAGGCAGTACGTACGCCACGATGAAGCCGCCCCAGAAGGACAAGGCAGTTCGCTTGCTGAAGTCCTTCAACAAGCGTGCGTGTGCCGGAAAGAAAGGCGCAACGACGTACAAGGAGCAGTGCGAGACCAGCCAGTCGCTGGTGCAGAAGCTCGGCGGCGGTTGACGCTGGCGACACTCTCTCGTGCGGGCAGCCGTCTTCGGCTCTCTGCCCGGTGCCCTTGCCCGCAGCGTGCTCGCGGGCAGTGAGTGAGGCGGCCCTTTGGGCCGCCTCACTTCATTTGGGTCACGCACGGGCTCGAGAGTGTTGCCGGGCAAGCACGGGGACACGTCGGGAAATGCGAGCCGGTGCCAAGGAGTGCGGCATGTGTACCCTCCCTTGTCCGACCTCCGTACCTTGCCCCACACTATGGTGGTGCTGTCGTACGCGCTACCACTCCAGTTTGCTTCCTGGCTGCCGTACAGGCTTGGAGAACGTAGGCGTCCTCGTGGCAAACGGAGTGCGTGAAGAGTTTTTGCGAAAAAGCGCTCAGAATTCGTGCGGGTGGCTATCCACTTTGCTTCCCAGAGCCTGTAGCATTCTCCTCATTCGATGCGCTAAACCTACGCCTGGCCTGGGCCTTCCTCATGCAGGCGCCGAGGGATGTCACGAGAGCTGCTGATCATTGACTAAGCACGCGAACAAAGCCAGCGTTTCGCCGAGCGCAGGCTGGCTGCGACGCAATCCTAGGAACCATCCGAGACGTGGACCAAGAACTCCAAAACGCTGACGACAAACCTGTGGCTGAAGAGAGCAACACTGTGGGCGAAGAAACAACAGCGGACTCCGCTGAGATCCAGGCGCTACGCGATGCCGTCGAGGCTGCGAAGTCGAGCCGGCCTAACGAGTACGTCAAGGCCCTCACCAATCTCGCCGAGGCGCTGCCCGCCGGAGACGAGAAAGTTCAGCTCTACCTCGAGGCAGGCGAGCTCTACACCGATAAGTTCCGAAACCAGGCAGAGGCGATGAAGTCCTATGAGGCTGTGCTCGAAGTCGAGCCCACGAATCCTCAAGCCGTGGACTTCCTGCGCGAATCCTACGAGAAGCGTCGCGACTGGGAAAAGCTCATCGCCTTGAAGAAGGCAGAAGCTGAACAGGCTCCAGAAGAGGAGCGTCTCGGCATCTACAAGGAGATTGCGCAGCTTGCCAGTGACCGCATCAAGCGTCCGGACATCTGTATCGAGCTTTGGTCAGTGGTGCTCGAAGCAGATCCCAACGACGTCGATGCGCTGCGTGCACTTTCTCAACTCTACGAAAGAGACCGCAAGTACGAGTCGCTCGCGGACGTCTTGGAAAAGCTGGTCGAGTTCGAAGACGACGTCGACGAGAAGCAGAAGGTTCTTCAGAAGCTGGGGCAGGTCACGGGTGATCGTCTGAAGGACGACGCTCGTGCAGCTGAAGCGTACCGCCAGTTGCTCGTGTTTGCTCCGGATGACCGCCGCTATCAGGAGCAGCTGAAGAAACGGTACGTTGCCTTGGGGAAGTGGGACGAACTCGAGGTCTTCTACGCGCAGACGGACCGTTGGGACGAGTTCATTCGCGTTCTGGAAAGCAACGAGTCACGCGCCAAGGACGACGACGAACGTATCGGGATGCTGCTCAAGGTCGCCGAGCTGTGGATGACCCAGAAGGGTAAGCCCGACCGCGCCGCCCGCGCCTACGAGAAGATACTCAGCATCGACGAGGAAAACGAGGATGCCGCCGACCGTCTGATCCCGATCTACGAGAACCTGAACAACGCGAAGGGGCTCAGTAGCGCGATCGAGGTCAAGTTGCGTCACGTCACCGAGCCAGATCAGCGTTTGGAGTTGTTGCGTCGCGCGGCGGAGCTCTACATGGGGCGGGCTGGCAACAAGGCGAAAGGGTTCGAGTGCCTGATAGCGGCGTTCGAACTGTTCCCCGATGACCCCCAGTCTCAGCAGGACGTGGAGGAAGCGGCCGGCGCGACCAAGTCGTGGCCGACGTTGGTCGAAAGCTACGAGAAGGTAATCGGTTCCGGGGCCGCGGATGCGGTCACTCTGCGGCTGCGCCTCGGGCGAGTGTTGGTCGAAGAAGTGGACGAGCTCGACAAGGCGTTGGAGCAGTACCGAGCAGTCTGTGACCAAGAGCCCGAGAACGAGGTGGCACTGCAGGCGCTGGAGCACCTGTATCAGAAAGCTGGGCGAGCAGACGAGTTGCTCAGCGTTTATCAGCGCCGCGCAGAGCTGTCGGTCGATCCCGAGCAGCGCAAGAACATCTTGTTCCAGATTGCCAAGTTGTATGAAACACAGCTGGAGCAGTCGGAGCAGGCGGTCGCGACCTACGAAGAGGTGCTCACTGAGGATCCGTCGGACGAAAGAGCGCTCGCCGCTTTGGATGCTCTGTACCAAAAGACGGAGCAGTGGCAGGAGTACGCCGAGGTGCTCAATCGTCGCATCGAGTTGGCCGGCGGCGAAGACGTGCTGCTCGATTTGAAGTGCCGCCTCGCGCAAGCACAGCAGGAGCATCTCGGCAATCAGCAGGCCGCGCTGGAAAACTATCGCGAAATTCTCTTCATCAATCAGGACCACGAAGCAGCTCGGGCTGCTCTCGAAGGCATGTTGTCAGGCTCGCTGAAAGGCGAGGCAGCGTCGATACTCGAGCGCATCTACGAAGCTTCCGAGCAGTGGGAGAAGCTGCTCGGAGCGCTGGAGATCCTCGTCGAGGCGGCGGAAGACCCTGCTCGGAAAGTGGAGCTGTTGCGTCGCGTCTCGCTGACGGCAGCGACCCAGGTTGGAGATACTGCTCGGGCTTTCGACGCTCAAGCGCGGGCGGTGCGGGTGGACCCGACACACGAAGACGTGCGTGAGGAGTTGGAGAACTTCGCGCGTGTGTCCGATTCGTGGGACGCCTTGGAGAAGCTCTACACCGAAATCGCCGACGGCTTGTCGGATCCCGATCTGGCTCGCGAATACTGGGCAAGGTTGGCCAGCATCCAGGAACAACGTGGCGAGGTGGATGAGGCCGCTGCCAGCTACGAGCACATGTTGGAACTCGATCCGGCGGACGTGGCGGCTCTCGAAGCCTTGGACAACCTGTTTCGCTCCGCGGAACGCTGGGCGGATCTCGTCGAGGTCTACCGCAAGCGGATCGACCTCGAGCTCGACGAAGAGCAGAAGGAGCGACTGTACGCCGAAATGGCCACCATCCTCGAGCAGCAGTTGAAGCAGCCCGAGAAGGCCATCGCGGCTTATCGTGAGGTCCTGATGTTCTCGCCAGCGAGCGCCACGGCGCTCAGCGCTCTCGACCAGCTATATGCAGGGCAGGGCAACTGGGTCGAGCTGGCGGAAAATCTCGATGCTCGCCTCACCCTGGCCGAAACCGAGGCCGAACAGATCGAAATCATGTTGCGGCTCGCAGCGCTGAGAGAGCAGCACATGGGGGACGCCCACGTAGCGATCGATAGCTATCGCCAGGTCCTCGAGCGCGACCCGCTAAACGAGCAGGCGCTTCACGCACTGGAGCGTTTGGGCCAGCAAGACGCGAACGCGTTGCTGATCGCCGAGATTCTCGAGCCTCTGTATCGGACTCAAGGCGCCTCCGACAAGCTCATCGGGGTCTACGAAATTCAAGAGCAGCGGGAGCAAGATCCGCAACGTCGTGTGGAGTTGCTGCATCAGATTGCGGAGCTCTACGAAGCTGCTTCTTCGGATGCCGCCAAGTCGTTCGACACCTATTGCCGTGCGTTGGCGGTAGACCCCACGAACGAGCTGACGCGTGAGTCCCTCGACCGCCTCGCCAGGATGACTGGGCGATTCGAGGATTGCGCGCGGCAATTCGAGGCGCTGGCTGCGGACAAGGAACAGGATGACGCCGAGATCGCCAGCAGCTTGTACATGGCTGCTGCGCGCACGGTGGAGAACGAGCTGCGCGACGTCGACCGCGCCATCGAGTTGTACCGCAAGGTGATCGCGATCGATCCGGTCAACATCGAAGCCGCTGATGCGTTGCAGGCGTTGTTCCAGGCCACGTCACGCTACGACGAAACGTCCCTCGTTTTGCAGCGTAAAGCCGAAATGCTGGAGGATCTGGACCAGCAGAAGGAAGCGCTCTACCAGGCCGCCACCATCGAGCGAGACATACTGGAACGGCCCGACAAGGCCATCGTCGTCTATCGCAAGGTGCTGGAGCTCGACGAAGAAGACGTCAAGAGCGTCGACGCGCTGATCGACCTCTACCTCGGGCTGGAGCGTTGGCAGGATTTGCTCGACATCCAGAGCAAGAAGGCGGACCTGGTTTTCGAGCCGGACGATAAGAAAGTCATCTACTACCAGATGGGTTCGGTTTACGAGCGTGAGCTCGAGAACCTATCCAAGGCGATCGATACCTATCAGCGCGTGCTCGAGCTCGATCCCGATGACATCGAAGCATTGGGACGCTTGGACGCGTTGCACGTCGCCTCTGGAAATTGGAACGAGCTGCTCAGCGTGCTCACGCAGGAGGCGGAACTGACGAGCGACGCGAACGAGGCGCTCAGCTATCAGTACAGAATTGCTGAGCTCTACGAAAAGCACCTCGACGACGTGCCCCGGGCGGTCGAGCTCTACCAAGAGATCCTCAACATTCAGGCCGCGCATCAGCCCACGCTCGATGCGCTAGAGAACATCAAGAACGGCGACCAAGCACCCATGGCAGCCGCACTCGTGCTGGAACCGGTGTACGAGATCATGGGGGAGTACGAGCGCTTGATCGCAGCGCTCGAGGTTCAGGTCGCGCACACGCAGGATCCGTACGGCAAGGTGGATCTGTTGCAGCGGACCGCGACCGTGGCCGAAGAGCGTCTGATGGACCATGCCCGTGCGTTCGACTTGTACGCCCGCGCCGTGGCCTACGACACCCGCAACGAGGATACCCTCGCTGCTCTCGAGCGGTTGGGTATGGCGTTGGGACGTTGGAAGGACATCGCGGAGCTGTACGCTGGCGAACTCGAGAAACTGGAAGACGCTGACGAGAAGGTGCAGCTCGGCATTCGAGTTGCAGCCATCTACGAGTTGCAACTGGAGGATGTCGACAATGCGGTGAGGTACTACCGCGCCGTGTTGGAACTGGTGCCTGAGCATCAGGCAGCACTGAGTGCGCTCAACCGCTTGTTCACCCAGTCCGAGCGCTGGAGCGAGCTGGTGGGCATTCTCGAACGACAGGCGGAAGTTGGGGACAGTCCCGAAGAGATCCTCGACTTCAAGTACCGCTTGGGTGAGGTCCGCTACGAGCACCTCGACGACGTGGATGGGGCGATCGCGGCTTTCGCCGACGTGCTGAACGCCGCTCCGGAACACGAAGCTTCGCGAGGTGCGCTCGAAGCGTTGTTCGAGGCCGGTATCAAGCAGCCTGAGATCGCGCAGACGCTCGAACCGTTGTACCAGGCCGCTGGCGAATGGGAGAGCCTGGCACAGGTTCACCGCGCGCAGCTGGAGCACTCCGAAGATCCTGAGGAGCGGCTGCAATTGTTCTACCGCATCGCCGAAGACGCCGAGGAGCACCTCATGGACTCCGAAGCAGCGTTTGAAACGTACTGCCAGGCCTTGTCGGAACATCCGTTGGACGAACGGGTGGGTGAGGACCTCGAACGTTTGGCGACAGCCATCGATGATGGCTGGAACCGTTTGGCGGTCCACTACGCCGATACCGTCAGCCAAGAAGGCGTGTCTGCGGAGGTGCAGGCGACGCTCGGTGTGCGCCTGGCGCGCGTCTACGAAGACGAGCTCGGCGACGTCGAAAAGGCCAAGCAGTCCTATCAGTTCGTTTTGAGCGTCTCTCCGTCGGATCCGGATTCCTTGGAGAACTTGGACCGGATCCATTCCGGTTTCGAGGAATGGGCGGAGCTCGCCGAGATCCTCGAGCGTCGGGCACAGGCGTCGGAAGACACGGAAGAGCGCGTGTTGTTCTTGACCCGACTCGGTGAAGTCTATGAAGAGCAGCTGGCTCAGGTGGACGACGCCGAGCGCTCGTACCGTCGGATCTTCGACGAGCTCGAACCGAACAACGAAAACGCGATCGCTGCTTTGGAGCGAATCTTCGAGCAGAAAGAGTCGTGGAACGACCTGCTCAAGGTGTTCGAACGGCAGCTGGAATTGGCTGTCGGTGACGTCGAAGAGGCGGAGATCCGGGCCAAGATGGCGCGCTTGCACTGGGACAAGCTGGGTCAGCTGGACGCCGCGTCGGAAGGCTGGAAGCGCGTTCTGGAGTTGCGTGGCGACGATGTCGAGGCGCTGACGGGGCTCGCCGATCTCTACGAGCACCAGCAACGGTGGGCAGAGCTGAGCGACGTCTTGGAGCGACAGTTCGACGTTGCCGAGCTCGACGAAGATCGCGTGATGGCTCTCAGCCGCCGTGCGAAGCTGTTCAGTCAGCAACTCGGTCGCGACGACGAAGCCTTGGAGACGTGGCAGCGCGTGCTGGACATCGACTACAGCAACCCGCCGGCGCTGCTGGCGATCGCCGACATATGGCGTCGGCGCGGGGATCATCGTGAGCTGGTGATGGCTCTGCACAGTGCAGTCGAGCGCGCCGCGGCTCTCGTCGAGCAGGAGCAGCTGACCGCCCTTTTCCGCGAGCTGGGTAAGACCTACGGTGAGGTGCTCGAGCAACCCTACGAGGCTGCAGAAGCTTGGGCACAGCTCCTTGAAGTGGACGCCACGGACTTCGAGGCGATGGAGGAGCTGGAGAAGCTCCACCGCGCCGACAACCGCTGGGAAGACGTCGTCAAGGTCAAGATCCAACGGGCGGCGGCGCTCGAAGAGCCCGAGGAGAAGATCCGCGAACTGCTCGAAGTGACCGACATATGGCGCACGGAAATCGAGCAGTATGACGGTGCGGCAGAGGCCTTCGAGAAGATCCTCGAAGTTGACCCGATGCACGAACTCGCCTTCGACGAATTGGAGAAGCTGCATCGCTCCGCCAATCGTTGGGAGCAGCTCGTCGAAGTCTACTTGGCTCGACTCGAGTACGTCGAAGAGCAGTCCGTGCGAAACGATCTTTGGCGACGCATGGCGCGCGTCTTCGAAGAGCGTATCGAGGACGAGGACTCGAACGAGCAGGCCTTCGTGGCGTTGGATCAGGCCTTCAAGGAGGACTTCCACGACGACGCCACTGCGGAGTACCTGGCGCGCATGGCCCAGGCGACGGGCAAGTGGAAAGAGCTCATCTCGGACACTCAGCAACTGCTGGAACAGCAGACGGAGGTCATCGACCGCATCAAGCTCTGTCTGCACCTCGGCAAGTGGTACGGTGAGGATCTGGCCAGGGGTGACTACGCGAACGCGTACTACGCCCAGGTGGTGCAGATGGACCCGACGAACGTCCAGGTCCGACGCCAGATGGCGAACATCTATCGCCTCAGCGGAGACTGGGCGCACGCGACCCAGACGTTGCAGCAAGCGGAAGAAGCCGCCGTCAAGAACGACGACAAGAAGATGGTTCTCGTCGACTTGGGTGACCTGTACCGCAAGCACATGAACGAGGTCGACCAGAGTGTTGCGTTCTACAAGCGCGCGCTGGCGATCGACGCTCACCTGTTGCCCGCGTTGGATGCGTTGGAGCACATCTACAGTCAGCGCAACGAGACCAGCGACTTGGTGCAAATACTGAAGCGCAAGGTCGAGGCGTTGTCGGACGCCGAGGCACTCTCTCAGACGCGCCTGCGACTGGCAGAGCTGTATGAGAAGGAGCTCAAGGACGAGGAGCGCGCGGCCGATGTCTACGCTGGGGTGGTGGAGCAGGACGAGACGAATCTCGTTGCGTTGCGTGGCCTGGAGCGGGTGTACACGGCCATGCAGCGTTGGAACGAGCTGTCCGACGTTCTGGAGAAGCAGCTTCGCGGTGTGCAGTCGGAGCGTGAGCGAGTCGATGTCTTGCTCAAACTGGGCAGCTTGCAGGAGGAGCAGTTCCTCAAGGCAGACGTGGCGGCTCAGCGCTACGAGCGCGCACTGGAAATCGATCCCGCGGAGACCAAGGCCTATGACGGCCTCGAGCGCTGTTACCGCCGGCTGAAGCGCTGGGAAGACCTCGTGCGGACGTACGAGCGACACATCGAAGAAGCGGCCGAGCACGACGACAAGATCCGCCTGTTCGCCGAGATCGGCGACGTCTACGCCGACGAGCTCCACGAGTCGGAGCTCGCCATCTCGGCGTACCGCAGTATCGTCGATCTGGACGAATCGAACATCCAGGCGCTCGATGCCCTAGCCAAACTCTACGACAAGCGCGGGGACGTTCACGACAGCATCGATTGCTTGACCAAGGTCGCAGAGCTGACCACCGACGGGGCCCAGCAGGTGGACATGTTCTACCGCATCGGCCGTGCGCAACGGGATCGGCTCGACGACCCGATTTCGGCGCGCGAGAGCTTCGAAAAGGCGTTGGACCTCGAGCCCTCGCACCTGCAGTCGTTGACGGCACTTCGGACGATCGCCATCAACGAGGAGGATTGGGACGCGGCCGCTCGCTATCTTGCCCAAGAGGTCGAGAATACCGAGTCCGATCGGGCCAAGGCAAAGCTGTGGGTGGAGCTCGGACGGATACGCGAGGAACGCCTCAGCGAGCACGAGGCTGCGCTGGAGGCGTTCGAGCAGGCCATCAAGAATGATGACGAGTGCGAGGAGGCGGCTGCTCCCCTGGTCGAGGAGTACGTCGACAAGGCGCGCTGGGAAGAGGCGGAGCCTTTGGCAGAGCTGCTGGTTCGACGTGGTCGGGGCGGCGACCGAATCGAACAGCATCGCCTGAACAACATCCTCGGCAAGGTACAAGCGGCGCTTGGCAAAGACGAGGCGGCACTCAAGGCCTACCAAGAAGCCTTCAAGCTGGACGTGACCTCGCAGGAGAGCGTGCGTGGCATCGCGGAGGTCTCTTATCGCCTCAAGGACTGGCCGACCTCGCTCACGAACTACCAGAAAGTGCTGACCGCGCTGGGCGAAGATGAGGTCGACGAGCGCACTCAGGTCTACCATCGCCTGGGTTGCATCAAGCAAGAGCAGGGGCAGCTGCGCCAAGCCGTCAACAACTTCGAGAAGGCGTTGGCGCTCAACGGTGAACATCGGCCCACGCTCGATGCGCTGGTCGAGATATACGAGCAGCAGAACGATTGGCCGCAGGTCGCCGAGTACAAGCGGCAAATCCTCGATGGCGTCACCGAAGAGGACAGCCGCTTCGACCTGCTGCTCGACATCGGGCAGGTGTGGAGCGAGAAGGCGAGTGACCCGCTCAAGGCCATCGATGCTCTCGAAGAGGCGCAGACGATCAAGCCGCACGATCACGTGCTGCTGCACCGACTGCTCCAGCTCTACCAGAAGACCTCCGAGTGGCCGAAGATGATCGAGACCATCCTCACCATTTCGGAGCTCGAGAGCGACCCGGAGAAGAAGGCTCGCTACTACTTCACCGTCGCTCAGTTGTACCGCGACAAGATCGAGGATGCGGACCGCGCGGTCGAGTACTTCAACGAAGCGCTCGATCTGCACTCGGGCTTCCTCGAGGCGTTCGAGCGTATCAACAAGATCCTCACGCAGCTCCGGAACTGGAAGCAGTTGGAGCGCAACTACCGCAAGATGCTCCACCGCATCGCGGGCAAGGGCAAGACGGATCTGGAGCACTCCCTGTGGTACCAGCTCGGCTTGGTCTACCGTGACCGCATCCAAGATCGCGACAAGGCTATCGATGCGTTCAAGATGGCGTCGCACACGAAACCGACGGACCTCACCGACCGGCGTATTCTCTCCGAGTTGTACGAGGTCAGCGAGCAGTACGATGAGGCCATCGAAGAGCAGCGCTACATCCTCGAGCAGGACCCGCTCAAGATCGACCCCTACCGGTCGCTCTACCGTCTGTTCCTCTACAAGCGGGCGTACGACGAGGCTTGGTGCGCGGCGTCCGTCATGTCGTTCTTGCGCAAGGCCGACGAAGAGGAGCAGCGCTTCTACGAGGACTATCGGCCGCAGGGCATGCTTCCGGTCCAGGGGCGCCTGAGCAACGACCATTGGGTCAAGCTGCTGCTTCACCCCAAACTCAACGTTTACCTTTCACAGATATTCGTCGGGGTGGTCAAAGCGGCAATTCAAGCCAAGCTGGCGCAGCTGGGCCCCGGGCACAAGCCACCGGACAAGAAGTACAAGCAAGACATTCAGAGCTCCACCATCACCTTCGTGCGTTCCTTCGGGTGGTCGTCACAGGTGTTGGGAGTGCCGATGCCCGAGCTGTATCTGCGCAATGATCAACCTGGCGGCTTGGAGGCACTGGTCGCAGATCCTGCTGCCTCTCAAGCTGGACGTTCCGTGCTTTCGGGACATCAACCGCCCGAGTTGGCGTTCCTCACCGGCAAGCATCTCGCTACGTATCGACCGGAGCTCTACATTCGCAATCTCTTCCCCGGAAAGAGTGATCTGACGGTGATGTTGTTCGCAGGCGTCATCATCGGGGCACCGAACACGCCGTTGCCTCAGGAGATCGCCTCCAACGTCCACGCGACGGCGAAGGCGCTCAACCAGCATCTCGACGCTCAGTCGCGAGAGCACCTGCGCAGTGTCGTCAAGCGCTTCGTGGCTGATGGGGCGAAGGCGAACATCAAGCGCTGGAACGAGGCAGCGGAGCTGACCGCCTGCCGAGCGGCGTTGCTCCTCACCGGGGATCTCGAGGTCGCGAAGAAGATGCTGAGTGCCGAACGCGGGACGCCCGAACTGACCGCCGCAGAGAAGATGAAGGATTTGCTCGTCTTCATGGTCAGCGAGCAGTACTCGGCGCTGCGTGCAGCTCTCGGGGTGAAGATCCCGGTCGAGTAGCGGGGGCGACCCGCGCCAGACCGGCGCCAGTTGCGCGCCGCTGCTCGAGACGTGTCGCGCCGGCTTTGGTTAGCCGGCGCGGGTGCGTCGGACCGGTCGTGCCGGTCAGTGTGCGGCGCCTCCGCGTCCCACTGACAACGCCCCGGCCTCTCGGTGACGACGAAGGTCCGGGCGGGTCGCGTGCGCCGACGTGCGTGGCTGGGTCAGCCCGCGGGCCGTATCGGCGTCGGGTGGGAGACTTGTCGCGCAACCGAGCGAACGCGCTCGCCGACTCGGGGGCATGAGCACAGTTGCACGAGGATCTGAATCTGGGGACCAGGGAACGGAACGCATCCAGCGGGGACCGCACGCTGGTCCTTGGCAAGTCGAGGTCGCCAATCGCGACGTTACCGAGTCGCGCATTCTAGTCAGCGGGGCGAGCCTCACGATTGGGGCGTCGCCGAGCGCAGACCTGTCGATCGAGGACCGCACGGTCAGCAGCCTGCACGTTCGCCTCCGCGCGACGACGGACGGGCTCGAGGTCTACGATCTCAACTCCAAGAACGGCTTGTTCATCGGTGGCGCGCGGGTTCGCTCGGCGGTGCTGCGGGGCACTCATTGCGGTTTCGTGATCGGTCGCACCAGCGTGAGCGCCTGCGCCGTGAGCGAGAGCGACGGTGGTGCGAGCGACAGCGACGTGCCGGGCCTGTTGGGAAAGAGCCTTGCCATGCGCAAGCTACGGCGGGAGATCCGTCGCTTCGCCGATCTCAAGGCGCCAGTCCTGCTGCAGGGTGAGACAGGTAGCGGGAAGGACGTGGTTGCGCGGGCTCTGCATCACTTGAGCAGCCGTCGAGGTGCCTTCGTGGCGTTGAACGCCGGCACCTTGAGCGCCAACTTGGCTGACGCCGAGCTGTTCGGTCATCGACGTGGCGCGTTCACCGGGGCCGTGCAGTCCCGCGCCGGCGCTTTCGAGGCGGCAGACCGAGGCACGTTGTTCCTCGACGAGATTGCCGATTTGGAACCGGCCGTCCAGGTCAAGCTGCTACGTGTCATCGAGGACGGCAAGGTGAGTCCGTTGGGCACGTGCGAAATCCGCGACGTCGACGTGCGCTTGGTGTCGGCGTCGTGGTCGTCGCTCGACGACCGTGTTCTGGCGGGGGAGTTTCGTCAGGATTTATTCCACCGCATCTCCACCGTGGTGTTGAAGCTGCCTCCACTGCGCAAGCGGATCAGCGATCTGCCAGCGCTGAGTGCTCACGTGCTTGCTGGTTTGGCCGACGAACTCGGCGAGCGCGAGATCACGAGTGCGGCGCTCGCTCGACTCATGCAGTACCCCTGGCCGGGAAACGTCCGTGAACTGGGCAGCGTGCTGTATCGGGCGGCAGTCTCGTCGGAGGGCAAGCCGGTCATCGACCTCAAGGACGTCGAGGGGGCCCTCCCGAAGCCCGGCGTGCGCCGACGAGGAGGCCTCAGCTGTCGCGATGCGCGGCGCTTGCTCGAAGAGTATGGCGGCAACGTCAGCGCTGCGGCGCGGGCGGCGAAGGTGCCACGCACGACTTTCCGCTCCTGGCTGCGGCGCTCCGAGAGGGAAGCCGACGCCGACGCGGAGGCCGCGTGATAGGGTGAAAACTGGTCCAACTCCTGCGTAGGGCGGCACAACGGCGGCTGATGCGTGTGCGGTGGTTGTGTTTTGCCTGGTTTCTGGTCGGCTGTGAAGCGACCCGGGCTGGGGTCGTGGAAAGCGACCCGCCGCTGCCGGGCGCTTCCCAACCTTCCCGAGCCGTGCGGGAGCCTGCTCCTGACGCCAAGACCTCCTCGCGCTCGCCGCTGGGCTCGACGTCGCCACCGCAGCCCGTGAGCCCTGGACCCTCGAGGGTTACTGGTGTCGAACGCTATGGGGCGAAGACGTCGGCGCGCATCGTCGTTCACCTGACGGGGGTGCCCCGGTTCGAAGTGGGAGAGCTGGCCGCTTCGCTGGAACAGGGGCCGCGGATCTACGTCGACATCGCCGACGCCGAGTACGATGGGCCGATGCGCTACGAAGTTGGGGGGCTCGTGCACCGCGTGCGTCTCGGTGAAAACGAGGGCCGTCTGAGAGTCGTGCTGGACTTGCAGCAGCGCGGATACAAGCGGGTCTTTCATCTGCCAGAGCCGTCGCGCCTGGTCATCGATGTCTCGAGTCATCCGCCGCGCTCGAACTGGAGCTCCAAAGGCGGAGAACGGGAGATCCGCCGTGTCGTACTCGACCCCGGGCACGGAGGGCGCGACCCTGGGGCGATTGGTCTTTCGGGGCTTCACGAAAAAGACGTCGCCTTGGACCTGGCGCATAGGGCAGCGCCACTCATCGCCCGCGAGTTGGGCATCAACACCTTGCTCACCCGCGACGATGACACTTTCGTGCCCCTCGACGAGCGCGTCGCCAAGGCAAACGCGTTCGGGGCGGACTTGTTCATCTCCGTTCACTGCAACGCGAGCGAATCACCGCGCAGCCACGGAGTCATGTCCTTCGTCTTGGATCACTCCGGTGACGCGGATGCGCTGCGCATCGCTGCCCGCGAGAACGCGGCCTCGAGCGCTGCCGTGCAGGACTTTGCGAGCAGCATGCGGGAGGTGATCGACGCCGCGACCGTGCGCACCTCGGTGCACTTTGCAAACCTGCTCCAAAAGTCTTCCCTGTCGTCGCTGGGGCAGCACTATGTGGGGGTGAGCGATGGTGGAGTGCGGCGCGCGGGGTTCTTCGTGTTGGCGGGGGCCCACATGCCCGCCGTTCTTTTCGAAGCATCGTTCATTTCCAATCCCACCGAGGAAGAACGTCTGGCGACGCCGCGCTACCGCCAGAAGCTCGCCGATGGGCTGGTCAACGCCATTCGGGCCTATCGCGAGGGGCGCTGAACGCCCTGTTGGGCGTCAAGATACTCCGCACGGTCCGTGGGCCGGTCCGTTGGCGGGCGTGGGGGCTCGTGCAGCGTGAAATTGCCTTCCGCGCCGAATTGACCTTTGTCGGAGGCGTACTTATTCTCCCTGCCCCCTTTGGGACCCGAGTCAAGTGACTCGGTGGAGGATCCGGAGACCGCATGAGTGCAGCAATGAGCAAAGAGCAGCTCGAGGAGTTCCGAAAGCAGCTCACGGAAAAGAGGGACGAGATTGTCCGGCGGGCGCAGCAGACGTTGGAGCAGGATATGACGCTCGATTCGGACGATCTACCTGACGAGATGGATCTGGCGTCCAGCGAGTATCTTCAGGCGTTCACATTTCGACTGCGCGGTCGCGAGAAGAACCTGCTCGACAAGATCCAGCGTGCTTTGGAGCGCATCGACGCCGGGACCTTCGGCATTTGCGAGGAGTGCGACGAGGCCATCTCCGTCAAACGCTTGCAGGCCCGGCCCGAGACGACGCTCTGCATTCGCTGCAAAGAAGAACAGGAGCGCGTCGAGCGCGACTTCGGCTGAGACGTCTCTCGTTTCGTGCGCGAAGAGCGCACTCAGCTCTGCTCCAGTGCCCGCGCCAAGTGGGTGGCCGTGTGTCCCCGTCGCGCGTTGGCGATGTCGCGTGGCGTTCCTGTGGCGACCACTTGCCCTCCGTTGCGACCTCCCTCCGGGCCGAGGTCGATCACCCAGTCGCTCTGCGCCACCAGATCCATGTTGTGCTCGATGAGCACGACGGTGTTACCCGCGTCGCGCAACTCGACGAGGCCAGACAGGAGCAGCTCGATATCGCTGAAGTGCAGGCCTGTGGTCGGTTCGTCGAGCACGTACAGGGTTCTACCCGTACCGCGCTTCCACAGCTCCGCTGCCAGGCGCAGCCTTTGGGACTCTCCGCCCGATAGGGTGGTCGCGGGTTGCCCCAGTTGAATGTAGCCGAGACCGATGTGCCGTAGACCGTCCAGGCGTTGCGCCAATTTGGGTAGGTTTCGGAACAACTCGCTAGCTTCCTCGACAGTGAGTTCGAGGGCGTCGGCGATCGACAGCCCTCGATAGCGCAGCTCCAGAGTTTCTCGGTTGTAGCGGCGCCCGTCGCACGCATCACACTGCACGTACATATCCGGCAGGAAGCTGAGCTCCACGCGCAGCAGACCGTCTCCCTTACACTTCTCACAGCGGCCGCCTTTGACGTTGAACGAGAAGCGCCCCGCTTTGTAACCCCGCGCACGAGCTTCGGGTAGCCCGGCATAGAGCTCGCGAAGCAAGGCAAAAACGCCGGTGTAGGTTGCCGGATTCGAGCGCGGCGTTCTGCCGATGGGTTTCTGGTCGACACTCACGCAGCGATCGAAGTTGTCGAGGCCCGCGATCGAATCGAATTGCGTGCTGTCGTGCCGTCTCCCGTAGAGTTCTGCTCGAGCCGCCGCCAGCAGCACGTCGAGAACCAGACTGCTCTTGCCGGAGCCGCTGACACCGGTCACGGCGGTCATCAGGCCGATGGGGAACTCCACGTCCAATGCCTTCAAGTTGTGGAGCTTCGCTCCGTGAACCCGTACCCACTCCGAGCCAGGCGAGACGAGAGGATGGCGGCGCTTGCCTGCATCGTTGCGCAGATACGGGGCGGTCACCGAGGACTTTGACGCCAGTATCTCCGACAAGCTGCCTCTGGCCACGATGGTGCCGCCGCGAGTTCCGGCACCGGGCCCCATGTCGACGATGTAGTCGGCCGCTTCGATGGTATCTCGATCGTGTTCGACGACCACCACGCTGTTGCCTTTGTCGACCAGCTTGCGCAATGCCGCCAGGAGCTCGGAGTGGTCCTTCGGATGCAGGCCCACGCTGGGTTCATCTAGTACATACAGCACTCCGACGAGAGCCGCACCGAGTTGAGTCGCCAGGCGAATGCGTTGGCCTTCGCCGCCGCTGACGGTGCTCGTGCGTCGATTCAGCGTCAAGGTACCTAGGCCCACTTGCGCGAGGAAGTTGAGACGCTGCGCCATGGCAGCGATCAGCGGCAGCGCGATTTCCTTCTGGCTCGGTTCCAAGGAGCTGCTCTGAGCCAGCTCGTTCAGCCATTCCAGCAGCGAGCTCAGCTCCTTCGAGCCCAGCTGCGCGATGTTTTGGTCTCCGAGCGTGACAGCCAGGGCCTCGGGGCGAAGTCGCCTTCCTGCGCAAGCTTCACAGGGGACTTGGCGCAAGAACAGACGCGCCTCCTCCGGACTCATCGCCCCATCTTCGGCCATTTCGACGGCTTCTTCGGGGTCGCTGAGACACAGGCGCTCCAACATCGGGATGACGCCTTCGAAGCGCTGTGCCTTCTTCTTCGACTCCACACCGCGCAACACTCGACGTTGGACTTTGGCGTCGAGATCCTGCCACGGCGTGTCGGGGTTGACGCCGACGGCCTTGACTAGTTGCGCCAGCGCAGTCGAACGGGCAACGGAACCGCGGCGCCCGAGTCCGGCAATCGCGCCCTCGCGCAGGCTTCGGTGAGCGTCGGTGACCACCGCGTCGGCGTCGATGCGCTCGGCCAGTCCCAGCCCCTCGCAAGCGGGACATGCGCCGTGTGCGCTATTGAAGGAGAAGAGCCGTGGCTCGAGGGGGGGCAAAGTGATGCCGTGCTCCCAGCTCACGAGTTGGTTGCTCATCACGGTCGGTGGCGCCCCGTCCAGCGCGTCGAGCAACACGGTGCCGCTACCGAGTTCGAGAGCGAGTTCGACCGAATCGGTGATGCGGTTCTTCGCGTCCGAGCGAACGACGATGCGGTCGACGACGACTTCCAAGTCGTGGGGCTCCGTGGGGTTTATCTCGGGCGCTTGCGACAACTCGACGGTCTGGCCGTCGATGCGTGCGCGAACGAACCCCCGCGCGCGCAAGTCTTCAAAGTGTTCAGTCAAATCGCTGACCACGCGCCTGGCGATCGGAGCCAAGATGAGCAATCGAGAACCGTCTTCACGTTCGAGTACACTGTCGACGATCTCTTGCACCGAATTGGCTTTGAGAGCTTTGCCCGAGACAGGACAGTGGGGAGTGCCGATGCGCGCGAACAGCAATCGCAGATAGTCGGAAAGTTCGGTCACCGTACCCACGGTCGAGCGGGGATTGCTGCCCAAGTTGCGCTGATCGATGGCGATAGAGGGGCTCAATCCCTCGATACTGTCGACATCCGGCTTCGGTAGTTGCCGCAGAAACTGGCGCGCGTAGGCGGAAAGTGACTCGACGTAGCGTCGTTGTCCTTCTGCGTAGATGGTGTCGAAGGCGAGGGACGACTTGCCCGAGCCGCTGGGACCGGTGATCACCACCAACCGATCACGGGGCAACTCGCAGTCCACGTTGCGCAGGTTGTGCTGTCGAGCACCGATCACCACCAAACTGGTCATGGGCGGAGAAACATAACACAGCGCCTTTCGGCCGCTGGCGGGCTTTGCTACACCAGGTGCGACAGCCGACGAGGTTGATGAAGATGGGTGCGGTGGTGAAAGTCGGCGTTGGAGTCACCATCGTAGCCGTTTCGGTCTGGGCGACGCTCGTCTTGCTGCCACCCCAGTCGGTTCCGGTCGCGCACCTTCCCGAGGCGTCAATCGTGGAGGCGGTCTTGGTCGAAATGGATGCCGGTCGGTCGGATGCGGGGAGTGATACGGTCGCCGCTCATCCGGAGCCTCACCCCCTCACGGGGGCATTGTGTCCGAAGGGGATGAACTGGGTCAGCGGAGAGTATTGTCCGAAGCGGGCTTTGTTGCCGGACGGCTGTCGGGTGGGGGCGCGGCACTTGGGCGTCTGCATGGATGCCTTCGAGTACCCGAATCAGGTGGGCGTCGTACCAGCGGTGATGATCTCCTATCGCCAGGCGGAGTCCTTGTGCACGGGGGAGGGCAAGCGACTTTGCACCGACTCGGAGTGGACCCTCGCGTGTCGCACACCTGAAGAGCCGTCCGCGTGTAACCACGGCCACGCCACTGCGGAGACGAGGCCGGCCCGCCTGTGGCGACGGGCCGAGGTTGCCGGCGAATTGGCGGCGATCGATGCGCGTCGTCCGAGCGGAGTTTCGGCATGCGTGAGCCCGAGCGGCGTGTACGACTTGCCCGGCAACGTCCAGGAGTGGGTGACCAGCGAGCGCGGCGGCGCCTACGCCGCCGCCCTCAAGGGCGGGAGTTACAACCAGAGTTCAATCGACTGCGAGCGGAGCGTTCAGACACGACTCGTGAACAATGGCTACCCGAACACCGGCTTCCGGTGTTGCGCGGAGCCTTTGGTCCGGCTTCCAGTGGAGCCCTGACTCAGGTTGCTAGACCCGAGCGGTTCCGCTACTTTTCGCGCCGTGCGCCACGCGAGAAAAGCCCCGAACCCAGGGTCTTTACTCACGCCAGCTTGGCGAGCTTCGTGTATGTGGATGGACCCCTGTCGGGCCTATAGCTCAATTGGTCAGAGTCCCCGGCTCATAACCGGGTTGTTCCAGGTTCGAACCCTGGTGGGCCCACCGCTTCGGCGTGGGATCGGGCGGCGACAGCCGCTTGCAGACGACCGTGGTCTTCCTCTTCTCGTGGTCCGCAGCGACCAACCCCGTCACGGGTGCCGTGGCACCTGTCCTTCCCACCCCCTCGCGGCGCGAATGAGTTCGTCAGCGCCGGCCCGTGTTGCAACGCTTGCGTTCGATGGTCGGTCACGCGTAGTGGGTAGGCCCCCTGTCTCCAAGGAGCCCTTTCGCTCGTGAGTATCCAAGCCCAAATCGAAGCGCTCGAAGCCCTCGCAGAAATTGACGTCCACCTCGCCCAACTGGAATCGGAGCTTTCCGATGAGCGCGCTGCGTTGGGTGGCAAACGCCAGCAGCTCGAGGAGCTCTTGGCCAAACTTCAGTCCATTCAAGCCAGCATCGCTGAGATGGAGCGTGTGCGAAACGACCTCGTTGGAGAGGCTCGTCAGATGAGCGTGCAGATGGAGCGCTCCAGAGAGAAGTTGGGCCGAAGCCGTACCGAGCGAGAGGTGAACGCCGCGCAGCGTGAAGTCGAAGAGATGCGCAAGTTGTTTCGGGATCGAGAGATCGAATCGCAAAAGCTCATCGGCTTGATCGAACAAGCCCACGTCGACGAACAAGCGACGACGGAACAACGCGATAAGCTGGCTGCGGAGCTGGGCGAGAGTCAGGGCGACGTCGAGACCAAGCTCGGACAGCTCGAGAAAGAGTCCGCCCAATACCGCCAACAGCGCGACCAGGCGGCCAAGAAGGTCCCGCCGCCGCTCTACCGGCGGTATGAGATGATTCGGAAACGGCGCGGCACGGCGGTCGCGCACACTACCCGTGGCACCTGCAGCGCCTGTCACATCTCGCTCGCACCGATGATGTTCCAGGTATTGCGGCGACAGGAGGGGTTCGATCAGTGCCCGAGCTGCAATCGCATCATCTACTTCCGCACGGAGGCCTCCGAGGACGAGGCCGACGCCCAGCCCGAAGCAGACGACAACGCCTGAGAGCGCGTTGCTGCGCTTGGGCTGCTCGGGCTAGCCAGTACACTTCTTCGATGGAGTGCTCGGCTTGAAGGCATGTCCGACGTGTCGGCGTCTCTATCCGAACAGCGCAGCGTTCTGCCAAGCGGACGGTGAGGCTCTGCTGGAGATTGCGGTCTTGCCGCCGCCGGCCGATGCCGACGACTCCCTCGTCGGCCAAGTCTTGCTCGGGCGGTACCAGCTGTGTCGCGTCGTCGCCGATGGCGGGATGGGCAGGGTGTACGAAGCCCACGATCGCGGAGCCGATCGACGTGTAGCGATCAAGCTCTTGCATCCGGAAGTCGCTCGGGAGCCCATCAGCGTCGAACGTTTCCGTCGCGAATTCGAGGTCAATCACGAGCTGTCGCACCCGCACATCGTCGATGTGATGGGTTTCGAAGCGACTCCGGATGGCAGGTACGCGCTGATCATGGAGTTCTTGGTGGGCGAAGAGCTACGTGCGCTCTTGAAGCGGGAAGGCAGCCTATCGCCGCCGAGACTCGTGCGGATGCTCAGTCAGGTCGCCTTGGGCATGGACTTCGCGCACAGTCGGCAGTGGGTGCACCGCGATCTCAAGCCCGACAATCTATTCTTGTGTCAGACCCCGACGGGCGACGTGACGAAGGTGTTGGACTTTGGGTCCGTCAAAGACCGCAAAGCGGATGCGAAGCAACTGACCGTGATGGGGACGACCATCGGGTCACCCTTCTACATGTCGCCAGAGCAGGCGCAGGGCTTCGCTTCTCTCGACCATCGTGCCGATGTCTGGGCGATGGCGGCGATTTGCTACGAGTGCATCACAGGCCAAGTGCCCTTCCGAGGGCCCAACGGGCCGAGCACGTTGTTGGCGATCTTGGGTTCTGATCCGGAGCCGCCGAGCGAGTGGGTGGTCACGGACGGGCCGGCTCTGGACACCGCTCTTTTGGCCGGTCTGAAGAAGGACCCTGGTCAGCGAACCAGCACGATCGGGGCCCTTGCGGACGATGTGGGACACGCCCTGGGGCTTGCCGGCTCTCACGAACGTTGGGCTCGAGAGCCTGAGGCCAATCTAGCAGCCATACTTCCCCCAGCCTGGCAGTCACGCAAGGCGCCGTCAGAGCCAGCTGCGCCGACGGAAGTGGCCATCGACGCCGCGTTCGCCAAGGCGAGGGAGACGACGGTGACCCAACCGGTACAACGCCGCACACCGTGGATCCTGATCCTGGCGATGGTCGTTGCCGCGGTCGTCGTTGCCGTCGTTGCCGCCCGCTTGCTGTGACCGTGTGCGGGGGGGCTGGGCGTGGTAGTTTCAGGCCATGGGAAGCAGCAGTGTCTTGGAGGAACTCTCCGAGATAGCCAAGCAGGTCAAGGACGAGTTTCGCAACCAGCGCCGGGTGCTGTCTTATCAGCAGTACCTCGAGCTGTTTGCGCGAGACCCAAAACAGCATTGCCGCGATGCCGCTTGCTACGTGCGCGATGCGTTCGACTACTTCGGTAGAGAAGAGGTCGAGCGACCATGGGGCAAGGAAACGCGCTTCAAGTTGTTCGACTTGGATTGGACGGAGCGAGACGGTGACGCCGCGTGGCTCGTAGGGCAAGAGCAAGTACAGGCTGACATCTACCGTATCCTGCAGAATTTCACGCGTGAGGGACGTCCCAACCGCTTGCCGCTGTTGCATGGCCCGAATGGCTCGGCCAAGAGTACCGTGGCGCGCTGCATCATGCTGGCGTTGGAGCACTACTCCAAGGCGGATGAAGGCGCGCTCTATCGTTTTCACTGGGTGTTTCCCAGTCGGCGTTCCACGCGGGGCGCGATCGGTTTCGGTGGTGGCACGACGCAACTCGCCGAGGCCGACAGCTACGCGCACCTGCCGGAGGATGAGATCGACGCGCGTCTGCTCGACGAGTTGCGGGATCACCCACTATTCCTCCTGCCAGCTGAGGATCGCCGTCGCTTGCTTCAAGAGATGCTGCCGGAAGGCCACCGCATCAACCACTGGCTTTGGAACGGCAATCTGTCTCACAAGAACAGGACCGTCTTCGATGCCTTGCTGTCGAGCTACGAGGGGGATCTGACGGAAGTGCTCAAGCACGTCCAGGTCGAGCGTTACTTCATCTCGCCGCGCTACCGGACGGCGGCAGTCACCGTCGGCCCTGAGCTGAGCATCGACGCTGGGGAACGCCAGGTCACTGCCGACCGTTCACTTGGCGCCCTTCCGACGTCGCTTCAGGCGGTGACTCTGTTCGAGGCGCACGGCGAACTGATCGACGCCTCCGGCGGCTTGGTCGAGTTCTCCGACTTGCTCAAGCGTCCCCTCGACGCGTTCAAATACCTGCAGGTCACCGTCGAAACGGGAAGTGTCGCGCTGTCGTCCCAGAACATCGCGACGAATTGCGTCATGCTTGCCAGCACCAACGAAGTCGAGTTGGCGGCTTTCAGGAAGCACCCCGAGTTCGAGTCCTTCCGTAGTCGTGTGGAACTCATTCGCATGCCCTACCTGCGCAACTGGCAGGCTGAGCGCACCATCTACGATACGCAGATCACGCCGCATTTGCAGACGCACGTGGCGCCTCACGCGACCACCGTTGCGGCGATGTTCGCTGTGCTCACGCGCCTTGGAAAGCCGGATCCCGATCGCTACGAACGTCAGATGCGTGATTTGGTGCGGGGCTTGTCTGCCGAAGACAAGCTCGACTTGTACGCCACCGGCAAGGCACCAGAGCGTCTGGATGCCGACAAGAGCAAGGCACTGCGCTCGATCATCAGAGATCTCTACTACGAAACGGACGCCCGCTCGCTCTACGAGGGGTGCATCGGAGTCAGCCCCCGGGAGATGCGGACCGTGATCCTCGATGCCGCGCAGCATGCCGACTACCACGGTCTTTCGCCCTTTGCCGTTCTAGACGAGTTGGATGAACTGTGCGCGCGCGAGGCGGAGTACGTGTGGCTGCAGTTGGAGCCAGTGGATGGCGGATTCCACGACCACGCCCAGTTCCGGAAGATCGTCAGAGAGAGGCTGTTGACGACCTTGGAGGACGAGTTCCGGAAGGCCAGCAGTCTGGTCGATGATCAGCGGTATGGGGAACTGTTCGAGCGCTACATCCATCACGTGAATCATTGGGTGAAAGGCGAGAAGGTGAAGAATGCAATCACCGGTGATTTCCAGGACCCTGATGAGCGGCTGATGAAAGAGGTCGAGGCTCTACTGGACCTGCCCGACGACGCCGAAGAACTGCGCCATTCCTGGATCAACCAGATTGCTGCCTGGGCCATCGATCATCCCGGTGAGGCCGTCTCCAACGCGTCGATCTTCACCGACGCCATCAATCGCCTGAGGGACGCCGTTTTTCGTGATCGGCGAGTAGCATTGGCGCGTCTCTGCCGCTCCGTCGTGTCGCTGTTGAAGGAAAACGGCGCGGGGCTGGACGCAGAGGAACGCAGTTCGGCTGACGCCATGGTTCAGCGGCTGTGCACCGAGTTCGGCTACGTTCAGGACTCGGTGGTCGATGCTGCCGTTCATTTGTTGAGGGAGCGCTTCGACAAAGAGCCGTGAGCGCTCAGCCGGGAAACGGCCGCTACACCACTCGAGTCGCCATCGGGCCTCAGCTCGGCAACTGCGCAGAGAGTCCGCCTGCGATTGCCCCGGCGCCTCTCGGCGGTACGGGCACGATTGTCGGCACACACGCCTGGCCTGAGGCAGAGGCCTGCAAAGGGCCTCTGTCGCCCCTGCATGCTACTTCCCGGAGTTGCTCCAACCCCGGGGCGCATCGCATCTTTGACGTCTCTGGGGCTGGAGCGCCCCAAAGGACAAAGAGCTCGAAAGGACTCGGTGCCGAAGAGTGGACTTGAACCACCGACACAAGGCTTATGAAGCCTCTGCTCTAACCGACTGAGCTACTTCGGCGAAAACGGGCGCGCAATATGGTCGCGACCCGTGCAGCTTGTCAAGCTGGGTAAGCGCTCCCGCTCATTCGCGGCCGAAAAGGTCCTGAATGCGCGAGTCGAGCGCGACCGCGATCTTGTACAGGCTGGAAATCGAGGGGCTCGATTCCGCGCGCTCGATCTGCGAGAGCAAGGAAATGCTGAGCCCGGTTCGGCGGCTCATCTGCTTGAGAGTGAGCTCCTTCTCTTTGCGCAAGGTCCGGATCGTATCCCCGATGATCTTGTGCAGTTGCTCTTCAGGGGTGCGAGCGAGACCCTTCTTGCGCATGACGCGCGCCAGCACCTCGCGGAACTCGTCCACATTGAACGGCTTTTTGAGGTAGTCGACCGCGTCCAACTTCATCGAGGCGATGGCCGAATCCAGGTTCGGGTGGGCCGTGAAGATGACGACGGCGATGTCCTTGTCGATGTTGCGGATGCGACGCAACACCTCGATTCCGTCGAGCTTCGGCATCATCAGATCCAGGATGATGACGTGATAGTCGCCCTGACGAACCTCGTCTTCGGCGAGGGTTGGGTCGGTCAGGGCGCGGACGGTGAAGCCGTCCCGTTCCAAAAGGGTCTGCATGTATTCGCAAATCTGACGGTCGTCATCGACGATCAGGATGCGCACTGAAGGCAGTTCAATCGGCACTCTGGACTCCTCTGGTGAACCAAGAAATTGCACTCACACTATAAGCTCATTCTCGTTACAGTGCTACTTAATTTGAGCCTCTGGTTAAGTCTATGAAATGTAACAAGAAATTGGGCTCGCCCGCCACGGAAGCGGGCATCGAAACGGCGGCACCAAGCTCGATCAACGGAGCTGCTGACGCCCGGAATGCCGAACGACTTCGCGTGCTCAGGGTGTTAGCCTGAAACCAGTAACACAGCGTCCAATGTGGCTGGACGTCACGTCGGAGTCAGCTTTGGAGGTCAGCGCTGTCGCGGACGCCCAGGCTCCGGTAAATCTCCAGCGTCGCTGTCGACTTGTTCAGCGTGTAGAAGTGCATACCGGCGACTCCTTGATCGATCAGATCCAGGCACTGCTCCGTGGCCCAGTGCACACCGACGCGAGCGACCGAAGTGTCGTCGTCGCCGCAGCGGGCAAGGGCCCGTTGCAGCCGTGCGGGGAACCGTGCTCCCAACGCGAGGTCCGCCATCCGCCGCATTCCGGAAAGCGTGGTGATCGGCATGATTCCGGCAATGATGGGAACCTGGATCCCCGCGAGCTCGCAGCGTTCCCGAAAATCGTAGAAGTCGTGATTGTCGAAGAAGAGCTGCGTGATGATGAAGTCCGCGCCCGCGTCGACCTTGCGCTTGAAAAGGTCCATCTCGAGCAGTCGATTCGGGGTTCTCGGGTGTCCCTCAGGAAACCCAGCGACTCCGATCCCGAAGCCGCCGCTCTGAGGAGCGCCACCGGCTTGGTTGAACTCGCTGATGAAGCGCACCAGGTCCTCGGCGTGGGCGAAGTCGTCGCGGCCGCGGTCGTAGTTCTCGACGCCCTTCGGAAGATCGCCGCCCAGCGCCAGGATGTTGTCGACGCCGGCGTTGGCGTAGCGCTCGAGGATTTCCTGGATTTCGCCCTTTTTGTGCGACACGCAGGTCAAGTGCGGGACTGCTTCGAGCGTGGTTTCGCGCTTGAGACGCACCACGAAGTCGTGGGTGAGGTCGCGGGTCGAGCCGCCGGCTCCGTACGTCATGGACACGAAGGACGGCTTCAGCGGCTCCAGGAGCCGCACCGTCTCGAACAGAGCCTCCACTCCCTTCTCCGATTTGGGCGGGAAGAACTCGAAGGAGCAGGAGGGGTGGTGAGCGTCGAGGATTTGGCGGATGTGCATCGGTCGTCTCTGCTATCGCAAAAGGCGCCGCACATCGAATCAAAGAAAAGGCTTCGGGCCAAAAGAAGAACGCCGCTCAAGTCATCTTGAGCGGCGTTTGTCGTCGGGGCGGGCAGATTCGAACTGCCGACCTCACGGACCCGAACCGTGCGCGCTACCAAACTGCGCTACGCCCCGTTCTGCTGGGAAGGGCAGAGGGGCGCGGAGAATGGAACTCGCGCCCGGTCCTGTCAAGCACGCACTGCTCGGAAAGACATCCCGAATCGGCCAGTGGGGTGCCGCGTCATCCTCGTGACTCGAGTTCCTTCACCAGCTCCGGTACGGCCTCGAATAGATCTGCCACCAGTCCGTAGTCGGCGATCTGAAAAATGGGTGCATCCGGGTCCTTGTTGATCGCCACGATCGTCTTCGAACCCTTCATGCCGGCGATGTGTTGGATGGCCCCTGAGATCCCGATCGCGAAGTAGAGCTGCGGGGCGACGATCTTGCCTGTCTGGCCCACCTGGTAGTCTCCAGGTGCGAAGCCCGCGTCGCACGCGGCGCGCGATGCTCCGACGGCGGCGCCCAACCGATTCGCCAGGGGGTCTAGAACGTCGAAGAACTTGTCCTTCAGCGCCCGGCCGCCCGAGACGACGACCTTGGCTTCAGTCAGTTCCGGTCGTTCGCTCTTGACCTCGTCCAAGGCGACGAATTCGACGCGCGATGCCGCACCGCTGGGTGCCGTCAAGGCAACGCTTTCGACCGGGCTTTGCCCATCACCGGGTGTTGCGGGCTCGAACTCGCTTTGGCGTACCGTGGCGGCTTGGATTGGGGTCGACAGCACCACCTTGCCAAACGCGTTGCCCGCGAACATCGGGCGCTTGAAGCTCAGCTTGCCGTCGCTGGCACTCACGCCGCTACAATCACCCGCGTAGCTCGCGTCCAGACGAGCTGCGGCCCGCGGGATCAAGTCTTTGCCGAAGCTCGTCGCCGTGGCCACGACGAGCCCGAAGTCCTTGGCGACTGCCGCCACGGTTGGCGCGTACGTTTCTGCGAGATAGTTCTCGAGCGACGCGTCCTCGCACACGAGCACTTTGCTGGCCCCGAAGCCCACCAAGCCTTTCGCGGCGTCGGCGGTGCCAGGGCCGCCGATGGCGAGAATCGCGAACGTACCCCCCGCCGCTGCGACGGCCTGCTTGGCAAAGGTGATGGCCGAATGGGTCGAGCCCTTGACCTTGCCGGAGACGATTTCGGAAACGATCAGAATGTCGGTCATGGTCCTTGCCTTTCTCTCAGAGCACCTTCGCTTCGTTGGCGAGCTTGTCGACTAGAGTCTTGACCGAATCCACCTTCTCGCCGGCTTTGCGTGCGGGGGGGGCTTCGAAGCCGATGTACTCGGACGTCTTCGTGTCGCTGCCTACCAGGTCCGTGAGCGTCAGGACGTCCAACGGTTTGCGCTTTGCCTTCATGATCGCCGGTAGCGGTGCGAAGCGAACACCATCGTTGTACTTGAAGCCGGTGTCAGTCTTTTGGGAGTAGACGCTTGCCGGGGCCACGATGCGTAGGTCGACCGTCACCAAGGCAGGGAACCGCAAGCGCAGCGTCGCCGTTCCGCCATCGACCTCTCGGGCGACGAGTACACCACCGTCTTCTTCTTTGATGGTGGCCGCGAAGGTGGCCATCGGGAAGTCGAGCAGTTCGGCCAGCGCCTGACCGACGAAGTTGCTGTCTCCATCCACCGCCTGCTTGCCCATGAGCACCAGATCGGGGCTTTCTTTTTCGACGACGCCCTTGAGGGCTTTGGCAACCAAGCGACCGTCGAGCGCGTCGTCCGTGGTGTCGACGCGGATGGCTCGGTCGGCTCCGGTAGCGAGCGCGGAGCGTAGGCTCGCTTCCGCGTCCTTGGGACCGAGAGTGACGACGACCACCTCGCCTTCGCGCTGTTTCGGTTTGGAGCCGTCTTCCGTCAGTCGCAAAGCCGCTTCCAATGCGTATTCGTCGAACGGGTTGAGCTTCCACTCGAGTCCGGTCGTATCGATCGAGCTCGTGTTGATCTTGATACGGTTCGCGTTGTCCGGGTCGGCAACGCGCTTGACTGCAACGAGGATCTTCACGTCTTCACGCCTCCTTTTCGATTCCTCATCCCTGGTTCGTTTCGTGTATCACGGGCCCAAGTCGGCGCCCATGCTTTCTGCCGACCGCAGGCCAGGCGCAAGCGCTGGATCCGATGCCGGATATCGGCCGCGGGCCAGCCCGCTGTGCTGCCTGCAGCGGCTCTCGGTACTCGTGGCGTCGACGGTGCGCATACCTTGTTCGGCCCACGCACTGACATAAGGAGTCGTCGTGCCCGCCGCAACTCGAGGAACGGAGCAGCCGCTCAGCTGCCAACTGCGCGACCGGCGGGCTGGCTCGAAGGTCCGAGAACGGTTTTCGGCACAACTCGCTGCGTCGCGCCCTATGCTTGTGAGCCCATGGGTATCCACACGGACTACCTTGTGCTCGGAAGCGGTGTCGCTGGTTTGACCTTCGCACTTCGCGCGGCGGAGCATGGCGAGGTCACGTTGGTCACCAAACGCGGTCAGTCCGATGCGGCGACCAACTGGGCCCAAGGTGGGGTTGCCGCCGTGTTCGCCCCCACCGACTCCTTCGAGGAGCATGGGCGCGACACCGTTCAGGTCGGGTGTGGTTTGTGCCACGACGACGCCGTCGACGTTTGCGTTCGAGGGGGTCGCGACGCCATCGAATGGTTGATGCGCTTGGGCGCCGAGTTCTCGCGGGACGAAGCGGGCGAGCTGGATCTCGGGCGCGAAGGTGGCCATCACGAGCGGCGCATCGTGCACGCCGGAGACATCACGGGGCGCGAAATCGAGCGGGCGTTGCTCGCGGCCGTGGCAGAGAAAGAGAACATCCGCGTGCTCGATTGGCACATGGGGGTGGAGCTCATCATGCTCAGCCGCCTGGGCGGACCCGAGCGTTGCGTTGGTGCCTACGTGCTCGACGAGAAGGCCGGTGAGGTTCGCACCATGCTTGCCCGCGCCACCATCTTGGCGACAGGTGGTGCGGGCAAGGTCTACCTCTACACTTCCAACCCCGACGTCGCCTCCGGCGACGGCGTCGCGATGGCCTATCGCGCGGGCGCGGAGGTGGCGAACATGGAGTTCTACCAGTTCCACCCGACTTGCTTGTTCAACCCTCGTGCCAAGAGCTTTCTCATCAGTGAAGCGCTGCGAGGGGAGGGGGCGACGCTGCGGTTGCCGAGCGGCGAACCGTTCATGCATCGGCATCACGAGATGGGGGATTTGGCGCCGCGTGACGTCGTTGCACGAGCCATCGACCACGAGATGAAGCGCACTGGCTCCGAGCACGTCCTGCTCGACATCACCGACAAGAGTTCGGACTTCATCCACAATCGTTTTCCAGGTATCACCGAGCGCTGCGCGAAGTACGGCATCGACATCACCAGCGAAGCCATTCCCGTCGTGCCGGCGGCTCACTACATGTGTGGCGGCGTCACCTCCGACTTGTATGGGCGCAGCACGTTGCCAGGGTTGTGGGTAGTGGGTGAAACCGCCTGCACGGGCCTGCACGGCGCCAATCGTTTGGCGTCCAACTCGCTGCTGGAGGGGCTCGTGTTCGGCAAGCGCGCCGCGGACAAGCTCGGAGAAGAGATCGCCGAGCTTCGCAAGTCGCCAGTTCCGACGGTTCCCGAGTGGGAGGTCGGTTCGGCGGCGCCCAGCGATGAGGCGGTCGTCGTCTCCCACAGCTGGGACGAGTTGCGACGCACGATGTGGAACTACGTGGGCATCGTGCGCAGCGACAGCCGCCTGCGCAGGGCAGCCCGACGCGTGGCACTGCTGGAAGAAGAGATACGCGAGTACTACTGGAACAACATCGTGACTCGCGACCTGCTGGAGCTGCGCAACATTGCGACCTTGGCGCAGCTGATCGTGGGTTTCGCTTCGGTTCGGCGCGAGAGTCGCGGGCTGCACTATACGACGGACTATCCGGAGACCATCCCACGAGGCGCGACTGACACCGTGGCGCGACGCGGGGTCATGCCGTACTTGCGCTGATGCGTCACAGCAGCTGGAACGCCGTCTGGGCGGCGCTGTGGTGCGTCGCGTTGTTCTTCGGGCTGAACGTCGTGATGGTCGCGCTCGTCGCGGTCGCTGGGCCCATGCCCGGAATCGTGCCGCGCGGTATCGCGCATCTGTTGATCGTGGGCGCATTCGTGCATCTGGTGCTGGTCAGTCACGAAGTGCGTCCCGCGTCGGGGTGGTCGTTAGCGGCGGCATTGCGAGCGTTGGGGTTGGGTCCCGCGCAGCCCATTCAGCTGCTGGTCGGAGTTCTGATCGGGCTGAGCATCAAGCTGCCCGCGGACCTGCTGCGTTCGGCCATCGAGGCCCGCTGGCCCACCCCGGAGGTGCAGCTGGCGGCGCAGGCCGAGCTGCTGCGCCACGAGACCGTCGGGCAAACCGTGGCGTTGCTTGCCTTCATCGGGCTGATCGGACCGCTGTTGGAGGAGGCGTACTACCGCGGCGTCGCGTTTCGACTCTTCGAGCGAGGCGTAGGGCGGAGCGTCGCGATCATCGCAACGAGCGCTTTTTTTGCGCTGTCTCACGCCAGTCCGCGTGATTGGTTGCCACTGTTCGTGGTGGCGCTGGTGCTGGGTCAGGCCCGGGCCAACTCGGGCAGGGCGTGGGCGGCCGTTGCCGCGCACATCAGTTTCAATTCCTCTGCCCTGGTCTTCGCATTTTGGGATTATTCGCTGGCGGACGTTGGCGCCGCGAGTCGCTGGCTGTTCCTCGTGGGCGGAGCGCTCTGCTCGGCCGCGCTGCTGGCGGTGCTGGCGCGGGCTGCGGATTGAAGCGCGGCCGACGGCGGAGGTCCGCTGGGGTCCGGCCTTGGTCGGCGGGGCATGATCCTTCGACGCCAATCTGATAAGTCTTGATGCCGCTTATGGCCGAGGAGCGACCACACATCGCATTGTGCTTGCCTGGAGGGGGTGCTCCGGGCGCCATGTTTCAAATCGCCGCTTTGGCGGCGTTGGAACATGCCCTCGAAGGTTTCGACTGCAGCGGCTTCGACACCTACGTCGGTACGTCGAGTGGTGCCAGCGTCGCTGCGGCGCTGGCCGCAGGCCAAAGCGTGCAACGCATCTATCGGGCTTTCCTCGATCCAGCGGACGACTACTTTTCTCTCGAGCGCCGCCACATCCTCAAGATGGACTTGGCCGAGTGGCGTCGTACCATCCAGACGGCGGCGCGCGCTCTCGGGCATGGTTCCCGCAGCCTGCTTTCCAAGTCGTTGGCTCCGTCGCCTGCGGCACTGTGGGAAGAGCTGGCGCGTCTCTACGATTCGTTGCCGGCGGGGTTGTTCTCCTTGGAGGGGTATGAGCGCTTCCTGGAAGAGAACTTCCTGAGGCGTGGCGTGCCCAACCAGTTCAGCAACCTGCCGCGACGGCTGCGCGTGCTGGCTCACGACTTGGACAGCGGTGCACCAGTGACCTTCGGCGCGCCGGGTTTCGATCATGTACCCATCACCCGGGCCTGCGTCGCGTCGATGGCGACGCCGCCGGTGTTCTCGCCAGTACGCATCGGGGACAGCCACTACATCAACCCCGCGCCGGTCCAGCTGTCACACGTGGATGCGGCGGTGGAGGCGGGGGCCAAGTTCATCATCGTGGTCAATCCCCTGGTCCCCCTGAACGTCAGCTACGTCCCGACCGGGCACGGGGTCAGAGCCAGCGTTCGCGACAAGGGCGCGATGTGGGTGGCCAACCAAGCCAATCGCATCAAGCTGCACGGCCTGCTGTGGTCGTCCATCGAGCGCGTGCGTGAACGCAACTTGGCCAAAGTGATCGTGGTCGAACCCGAGCCGACCGATGGCACGCTCTTCATGCACAACCCTGCGAGCTTCGCGGCACGGCGCGCGATTCTCGAATACTCGTACCTATACACGCGTGAGCTCGTCGGCCATTGGCTGGAGCGGAACGAGCTGCCCCTCGAGGAGCTTTCTTGGACGCCCAAGTCGGATGGTCAGGAGTGAATGCAGGCGTGCGGCTGCTGTTTGGATGGTCAGGGGTGAGCGCAGGAGTGCGGCTGCTGTTGCCATTGCTCGGCGCTTTGCTGTGCGTGGGGTGTAAGGAGTCCTACCGGGTTGGAGACTACGTGCTCGTCGAGTGGTGCGAAGGCGAGTACCCCGCGTACGTTCTCGAACGAAAAGGAAGCACTCGCTACCGCGTGCATTTCGACGGCTACGAGTCTCGCTGGGACAGCGACGTGGCCTTCGACAGTATCAAGGCACGACTGGAGGCGCCGCCGGAGCCGATGCCCCCGCTGTGCGACCGAGTTGCGCGTGCGCTCGGCATCAAGAAGCAAGACGACGACCGAGTGAGCCCCTACGAGGAAGGGGCTCGCGTGCGCGTGACTTGGCGGGGCTCCGTCTACAAGGCTACGGTCGTCAAGGTGGTCGGTCCCAACCGCTTCAAGGTGCACTACGACGGACACGAAGCGTCGTGGGACGAAGTCGTCGCCGGTGACCGCATCGAAGGACGCGTGCAGTAGCCTTGGGCGACGGCAGGCTCAGCGTTCCCCGACGCTGCATTCCGAGCTCGGGGCCAGTGGTTCTCCGGGCATCCTGCCGAGGCTCTGCCAAGCGCTCGACAACCGGCCGTACTCCGCGTGCGTCAGGCTTTCCGGTGCGCGCATCACGCCGCAGCGCGCCTCCTGGAGTCGCGCGATGGCGTGTTGCTGATTGCCGAGCGAGAGCTCCGTCAAGCCGGTGTACAGCGCCAGGCGGATGCGTTCCTCCGGTGAGAGGTCCGTCGGGTCGACGCGTCGGAGCTCCCTCGCCGCGTCGGGGTAGCGCGACTCTTCGAAGGCTCGTAGTCCGCTGCTGAACGGACCTTGACATGCCAGCAGCGAGGCTCCGAAGAGCAACGCCAGCGGCAGCCGCCAGTGGCGCTCGGCGCGCGGACGCTGATTTGCAGAAGTGGAGCACGGCCTCATGCCGACGTGTCGGACTCGTCGTGTTCCGAGTTGCTGGGCAATTCAAAATTATCTGGGGGCTTCCCCGCCGGGGGCAGCATTTCCTCGATCTTCGTCAGTAGCCGCGTCGCGCTGGCCTTGTCCCGCGCCGAGATCCCGACGCAGGTTGGGTCGTCGGCGATGACGTTGCGCTCGTCGGGACTCAGGAGGTCCAGCTTGTTCTTCACGACCAAGCGAGGGACGTGCTCCAGACCCAGTTCCTGCAGCAACTGGGCGGTCGTTTCCGTGTGCTCGTCCAGCTCGGGGTTGCTGGCGTCCACCACCTCCAGCAGGAGATCGGCGTCGGACGCCTCCTCGAAGGTTGCCCGGAACGCAGCGAACAGATCACGGGGCATGTGACGAATGAAGCCAACCGTGTCCGTCAGGATGGCAAAGCGGCCCGAGGGCAAATGCAGACGCCGGGCGCGGGTGTCCAACGTTGCGAACAGCTTGTCTTCCGCCAACACGCCCGCTCCCGTCAGCGTGTTGAGCAAGGTGCTCTTCCCGGCATTGGTGTAGCCCACGATGGCGATGACCGGCAGATCGCTCTTTTGACGACGGTTGCGTCGCTGAGCCCGCTGCCGCGCGAGCTGAGTGAGCTCGCGCTCGAGACGTGTGACGCGTTCTCGGGCGCGTCGACGCCCGATCTCCAGGGTCGTCTCGCCCGGACCCCGGCCGCCGATGCCACCCGTGAGGCGACTGAGCGAGTCGTCCTTCTGAGCCAAGCGTGGCAGCCGGTACTTCAACTGCGCCAATTCGACCTGCAGCTTGCCGTCCTTCGTCTCCGCGCGCTGCGCGAAGATGTCGAGAATCAACTGGCTGCGGTCCAGCACGTGCAAGTCCGTCTGAGCGGCGATGCCACTCGCCTGCGCGGGGGACAGGTCACGATCGAAGATCAGGACCTCGGCTTCGAGATCGATGGCGCGCATCACGACCTCTTCGAGCTTTCCTCGCCCCATCACCAGCTTCGGGTCGATGCGGTCGCGCAGCTGCAGTACGCTGTCGACGACGGTCACACCCGCCGTCAGCGCCAGGCTGTGTAGCTCCTGAAGACTGGCACGAGCTTTGGCCATCGCTCCCCGAGCGCGCTTCTCGCCCACGTGCACCAAGATCGCGCGCTGCCGTTCGACCTCCCGCACCTTCGATTGGCGCGAGAACTCGGCCTCGAGGGAGCTGATGAGCTGTTCGAAGTCGGGCATAGGACGCCCGAAGGGCATTGGCCCGGACACCTCGTAGCCGGGCTGCCCGTCCTGGTCGTTCCGCGGGACGTTGTGCGCCCAGGTGATGGAGCGGGGATCGAAGCTGGGGCTGACGAGCACCGCGCACACCAGATCGAGCCGCAGTCGCGTCAAGTCGACGAGATCGTCGTGGGTGAGCGGTTCACCATAGAGGTGCGTGTGAATCAGGCGCAGCGCCCGAAAGCGCCCCTGGGCGGCACGCAGGCGTCCGATGTCGGGCAGCATCAATCCCGTGGCGCTGCCGACGACGACCCATTCCACGGCCCCCGAGCGATGCACGAGGGCGCCCACTTGGCGCTTCGTTTCTCGTGAAGCATCGCACAACGACCGAACCAGCTCCGGCGTCGTGATTTGCGACAACGGGACGCGGCGTCGATAGATGCGCTCCAAGGTGCGGCGCGCGTTGGGGGACAGTCCGGCTGTGTTTCCGACGATCTCAGGCATTCGGGTCGAAGCAGCACTCTTTACACGCCGCATGCCCGCCGCGCCAGCACCCGCCGGTACCCGTGCTCGGTTCAGGGCGGAGCCGAGCACGGCCAGTGCGTCCGGACTTGACCCCCGGCACGGGGTCGGGGACAAGCACGCGATGGCATTGCTCACCCCCTTCGAGCTTCGCGACGCCCAGGAACACGGCCGCGCTTTCGGACTTTCGGTCAGCGCAGTCGAGGCGCTGACGGCAGGTTCGGTCAACTCGAACTTCCGCCTGAGGACCGAAGACGGAAAGACGTTCTTCGCCCGACTTTACGAAGAGCAGGACGCGGCGGGAGCGCTGGCGGAAGCCCGCCTGCTGCGCGCTTTGGCTCAGGCTGGCGTCGCCACCGTGCCGCCCTTGGAGCCGCAGCCCGGTTCAGCGAACCCGCCACGTCACCTGGGCAAGCCGTTGGCCGTCTTTCCTTGGGTTGGGGGGCACGACTTGTGCCTCGGGATGGTCACTCCGGTGCGCGCCCGACGTCTCGGCGAAGCGTTGGCGCGCGTGCACGCGGCCAGCTCGTCTCTCGACGAGATCCCGAGTGGACGCTTCGGTCTCGACGGGATCCGTTCCCGCCTCGACTTCATCAGCGAACAGACCTCGAACTACCAAGCCGACGTGGGTCACATTCGGGAGCGCTTGCAGCACTACGAGACGGCGCGCGACGGCTTGCTGCCCCACGGCGTGATGCACGGCGACCTGTTTCGCGACAACGTCCTGTGGCAGGACGACGAGATCAGCGCTCTGCTGGACTTCGAGAGCGCCTCCGACGGGCCCTTCGTCTACGACATCGCGGTGTGCATTCTTTCCTGGTGCTACGCGGATGAATTCCAGATCGACAACGCGCGCGCGCTGCTGGCCGGCTACGAGTCGCTAAGGCCGTTGACGGATGCCGAACGGGCTGGCGCACCCACCGAGGGGGCGCTCGCCTGCTTGCGTTTCGCGACCACCCGCATCACCGACTTCGACATGCGGGCAGCCCCAGGGCAGCCTCCGGTGCGCGACTACCGCCGCTTCTTGGCACGCTTGGCGGCAATCGAGGCTGGAGCCTTCAGCTCGCTATTTCAGAACCCACAGCAAGGACAAGCACGATGAGTATCGCTCGCGGCGGCCGTCTGCCCGCCTCCATCAACGACGCCATGCAGGCGCTCAACCAAAGCGTCGACATCGACTGGAAGCTGTGGCGCCACGACATCCGAGGCTCGATCGTTCACGCTCGAGGTTTGGCCCGCGCGGGCGTGATCTCCGACGACGACGCGCAGACCATCGTCGGGGGCCTGACGCAAGTTGCCGACGAGATCGAACGCGGCGAGATGAAGTGGGATCCGGTGCGCGAGGACGTGCACATGAACATCGAGGCCCGCTTGATCGAAATCGTGGGTCCCGTCGGGGGCAAGCTGCACACGGGGCGCTCGCGCAACGACCAGGTGGCGACCGACCTACGCCTGTGGACTCGAGCCGCATTGGACGAGACGATGACGGCGATCGTGGACCTTGCGGCGGTACTGTTGGACCGAGCCGCCGAGCACTTGGACGTGTTGATGCCGGCCTACACGCACCTGCAGCGCGGGCAACCCAGTCGGCTCTCCCATCACTTGATGGCTTGGCAAGAGCTCTTGTGGCGGGATGCCAATCGCTTGTTGGACGCAAGGCGTCGAGTGAACGAGTCGCCGCTAGGAGCGGGTGCCGTCGCAGGCAGTGGTTTTCCCCTCGATCGTCAATGGGTGGCACAGGAGCTGGAATTCGAGCGGCCGATGCAGAACTCGCTCGATGCCACGGCGAGTCGCGACTTCTTGATGGAGGTGGCTTCCGACTTGGCCATCACCGGGGTGCATCTCTCGCGCATCGGCGAGGAGCTGGTCTTGTGGTCGACCTACGAATTCGGCTTCGTGAGCCTGTCCGACGAGTTCTCGACGAGCTCGTCGATGATGCCCCAGAAGAAGAACCCCGACGTGGCCGAATTGGTGCGCGGCAAAGCGGCGCGCATCATCGGCGATGCGAATACACTGCTGATCCTGGAGAAGAGCCTGTGTTTCGGCTATGGGCGTGAGCTGCAAGAGGACAAGTTGCCCATCTTCGACGCGTTCGAGGGTGCCCAGCAAAGCCTGCGCGCGTTGACGGGAGCGCTGGCGACGTGCACCTTCAACGTCGATCGCTTGGAGGGCGCATTGCGTGGGGGCCACGTGTGCGCGACCGACTTGGCGGATCTGTTGGTCACGCAAGGGGTGCCATTTCGCGAGGCCCACCACGTCGTCGGGCAGCTCGTGCGTGTGGCAGAGGAACGCGGTGTTCAATTGGGCGAACTCGACGAGGAGACTCTGAAACCACTCCATCCCGTGCTCTTGACGGAAGAGGCCAAGGCTGCGTTGGACCCCCGCCAAGCGGTCGAGCGACGTTCCCTCGTCGGTGGACCAGCCAAGGCGACGGTGGAGTCCGCGATCCGCGCAGCGCGAGCGCGCTGGCGCGATCTGAGCGAGCTGAGCTAGAGCTAGCGCGCGCGTTCGATGGACACATGTGTGTTCACGTGTGACACGAACCTCGTCGATCGTTCGGCCTCCATCGAAGGCCAGTGATTGCGAGCGTTTGAGTTTGTCCGAGTGGTCGCCTTGCCGTACGCTTAACTCGCGCTCTCGCCAGTGCGTACATGGCCTGCGGGACAGCAACCGGAACGACAAGTGCAGATCGACTTCTCAGCGCGTGAGATCACCGTCAAGCTGGTCTACTACGGTCCGGCACTCAGCGGGAAGACGACGAACCTGCAGGCTCTGCACTCGGTCGCGACGGAAGGTACGGCCGGCAGATTACTGACGCTCGAAACCCGGGACGATCGGACTCTCTTCTTCGATCTTCTGCCTCTGTCGTTCAAAGGCGCTGGTGACGTGTCGGTCAGGCTCAAGGTCTTCACCGTGCCCGGTCAGGTCATTCATGCATCGACGCGTCGTTTGGTGGTGCAGGGAGCAGACGGCGTGGTTTTCGTGGCTGACTCCCAGGTGGACGAAACGAAGAACAACGGGGCGTCGTTCATCGATCTCAAGTCTAATCTCAAGGCCCACGGGATTGCGCTGAAGGAGATGCCCGTCGTCATCCAATTCAACAAGCGTGATCTACCCAACGTGCGTTCGACGGAGGAGCTTTCGGAAATGGCCGCCAAGGGCAGGGAGCCGGTGTACCTGGCCGTGGCGACCAAGGCGCAGGGCGTTGTCGAAACCTTCCTGGCGGTGCTGCAACTGGCGTGGGCACGACTCGAGAAAGAGCACCAGCTCAGCACCAAATTCGGTATCGACTCACGACACTTGCTCGCGGAAGTCGCCGAGCGGCTTGGGCATCGCGGTGGGTTGGACGAAGCGTTGGCAGCCCGACTGGGAGGCACCGTGGCGGCGGAGACGAGCTGATGGAGCACGCCGAAGGGTCGCGCCTCGAGCAGGTGATGTTGGGCTCGATCAGTCTCGAGGAGCTGGTCGATCGCGACGCCATGGCTGAGCTGGTGACGAGCTTCTACGAGCTCTTCCGCGTGCCGCTCAGAGTCTTCAGCACTGGGGGCCTTCTGGTCGAGGCCACCGTGGAGCCGGAAATCCACGAGTACCTGCGCCAGTTCCCGGAAGGGAGGAAGCTGGTGCTCGACATGATCGAACGGGTCAAGCTGTTGCAGCCCCCGCAGGGGCAAGACGTTTCGTACGAGTCGTTCACTGGGGCCGTGTATCGCGTTTCAGCGATCGGTCACGACGACCGTCAGATCGGTCGTCTCGTGCTCGGGCCCTACTTGCCGCCAACCCTCAAGCAAGTGCCCAAGAACTTGCTGCGCATCGACGGCATCGACCCGCAGAAGATCAAAGAGCTGCTGGCTGCCATGCCGCGCGCCCGCAACTCTACCGTCGCCCAGATCGCCAAGCACCTGCAACGCAACCTGGACTTGATCCTCTTCAGCGGCCACCGCGCGCTGTTGACGAGCAGCATGCACTTGGCGAGCGTTCGCGAGAGCTATCGCGACCTGGAGGAAAAGAACGAGAAGCTGCAGCAAGCCTACGACCAGCTCAAGGAGCTCGATCGGCTCAAGAGCAGTTTCTTGGCCACCGTCTCTCACGAGCTTCGAACGCCGTTGACTTCGATCATCGGCTTCAGCGAGATGCTCGCCGAGGGTATTGGTGGCTCGCTCACCGACGATCAGCGCGAGTTTGTCGAGACCATCCATGAGAAGGGCCAGCAACTGCTCGAACTGATCAGTGGGCTGCTCGACCTGTCCAAGTTGGAGAGCGGCACGTTGGGCTTGAGCAAGCGAGAAGTGTCGCTCATCGACCTGGCCTACGATGTGGTCACGACCGTCAAACCCCAGGCCCGCAAACGCAACGTCGTTCTCGACGTGAACTTGCCGGGGGATCTGCCGAATGTCGTCGGAGATCCCACTCGGCTGCGGCAGGTGTTGCTGAACCTGGTCGACAATGCGCTCAAGTTCGTACCGGATGAGGGGCAGATCACCATCTCCGGCGGCGCCCACAGCATGGGCATGTCGAGTGACAGCATCGAGGGGGCGGTGTTGTTTTCGGGTACCCGTCCCGGGGTGGAGCTGGTCGTGGCGGACAACGGCCCGGGCATTCCGGACGAAGAGAAGGAGAAGGTGTTCGACGCCTTCTACCAGGTCGACTCTCGCAGCACGCGTGAGGTTGGCGGAACTGGTCTCGGGCTATCCATCGTCAAGCGGCTGGTGGAGAGCCACGGCGGCTCGGTTCAGATCCACGACAACGATGGAGGCGGCGCGCGTTTCGTGATTCACTTGCCGGTGGATGAGTGAAGCGTCGCCGCTGATTTCGAGCACTAGGTCACAGCGCACTCGGCGCGCGCTGAGTTGCGACCGACGACGAATGGACCGGCCATGAGCCGCTCCACGAACTCCGGCATCGGTGAGTTCGCGGCGATCGAGCTCTTGCGGCAAGAGCTCGATGTTGCGCCGCCTGCGCGCGGGGAGATCGGCATCGGCGACGACGCTGCCGTGCTCGACGTCGGCGGCAAACGGCTCGTTTGGTCCGTCGACGCGAGTGTCGAAGGGGTTCACTTCGATCGGCGCTGGCTGTCGCTCAGGCAAGCGGCGAGCCGGGCGTTCGTGGCCGCGCTCAGCGATCTGGCCGCGATGGGGGCGATGCCACGGGCAGCCTTGTGCGCCCTAGGCTTGCCGCCGAGCATCGGTGCGTCGCAGGTGCGCGCGATTGGGCGCGGGCAAGCGGCGGTGGCGGCGCAGTACCGCTGTCCCATGCTCGGCGGCAACGTGACTCGCGACGAACGCATTTCGTTCACCACGACGGTACTCGGCGTGGCGGAGCGGGTGGTCGAACGTCGTGGAGCGCGGGTGGGCGACGAGGTCTGGCTCTGTGGGAGGGTCGGAGAAGCCGCCGCGGGGCTAGAGCTCCTGCGGGGGGGCCGGTCCGCATCGAACGTCGGCGAGCGGCGGTGCGTCAAAGCCTGGCGCAGTCCCCGAGCGCTGTTCGATGAGGCACATGCCGTCGCGCCGATTGCGAGCTCGCTCGTGGACGTCTCCGATGGGCTTGCCAGTGAGGCGGAGCACATCGCCCAAGCGAGTGGCGTGTGTCTGAAATTGGACGAACGAGCTCTCGCGGCCGCTTGCAGCCGAGAGCTGGCACGCACCTGCGAGCGCCTGGGCAGACGTCCGCTGGACCTGATGCTCTTCGGCGGCGAAGACTACGCGCTACTGGTTACTGGTCCCAAGCGGCGCCGACCTCTAGGGGCTTGCCCCATCGGTTCGGTCGTGGAAGGTAGCGGTGCGTGGCTCGAGACCGCGAGTGGTTTGGTCCGCATCAAGCGTGGCTTCGACCACTTGCGCCAGCGCTGAGTCTGCCACGGACTACAGCACCAACTCGGGCCTGCGCCAATGGAGCGAGGCGTCGGACACCTCGCTCGCATTCACCTGTTCACTTACAGGCTGCAGGTGCGCCAGCACCACCGAGGAGACCCGCCAAGCCGGCGAGGAATCCCGCTTTGCCGCCCACTTTGTCGGCTGCGTCACACGCGGCCGCAGCGTTGAGCATGTGCGCTTGCGTCTCCGGGGGAGCGTTTGCTGCGTTCTGGCGTAGAGCCTGACAGCAGGCTGCCAACGCGCCGCCACTCTTGCGGACGCCACCGCCCTTCTTCTTGGTCTCCTCCTCTTCGTCCTCTTCCTCCTCTTCGGGAGGTTCGAGTTCGAGCGTCGTTGGAGCAGCTGCCGGTTTGGCTTCCGGCAAGGGTGGGGGGGGATCGTCGTTCTTGCAGCCAACCGTGGTGGCGGCGGCGAGTACGCCGACGCACAGGCATGCACTCGCGGTCTTCACCAGAGCCCGCAGCGTGGATTGCGAAACGTTCTTCATGACACCTCCGACCTCGGATTTACTAGAGCGCTTGGACGAATGCACACTTGTCGCGGCTCCTGGTGGCGTTTCGCCTGTGGGTTAGGCCAGTGGCCCGAAAGCAGGCGTAGCTCCCCCTACACCCTGCGCCCCGGTTTCTGACGGGCACCGAGACTCGCCAGGTCGGTCGTCGCGAAGCGCCTCAGATGCTGATGAGGTGTCTCCGTGGCGACGTCCTCCGGCGTGCGGCTTGTACCGCGTAGCCGGAGGACTCCACGCACAGAGGGCTTCTCTCAGTTCAACTGCAGCCCATCGAGTTGCCACAGTTGAGGCACTTGTAACACGCACCGTTGCGCACGGTGATGTGCCCACAGGTATCGCAAACCGGTGCGTCGCCCATCATCTCTTCCAACTGAGCTCCCAGGGCTCCGTGCTCGTGTGCGGCCTGTTCGGACGTCGCCGCCGGCAGCGCAGGGGGCGGCGGGAACTCCGACTCCGCTTTGCGCGCGAGGCTGTTCGAGGTCGGGTCGTCGATCGCGGGTTCATCCTCCGGCTCTGGCTTGACCTGCGCGAAGTCGTAGCGCTTGAGGTATTCCACGCCGAGCACCCGGAAGAGGTAGTCCATGATCGAGGTGGCGAACTTGATGTTCGGGTGCCCCTGGACTGGCCCATGCGGTTCGAACCGGGTGAAGGTGAACTGATCCACGTACGTTTCCAAGGGCACGCCGTATTGCAGGCCGACGGAAACCGCCATCGCGAAACAGTTCATCAACGAGCGGAACGCAGCACCTTCCTTGTGCATGTCCACGAAGATCTCGCCGAGGCTGCCGTCTTCGTATTCACCCGTGCGGAGGAACACCTTGTGTCCACCAACGCGGGCTTCTTGGGTGAAGCCGGTGCGCTTGTGGGGGAGACGGATGCGTTGCCCCACTGGACGAATCGAGGGAACGGCTGCCGGGGCGAGCTGCTCGACCTTCTCTTCTTTCTCGTTGCTGTCCTTGCTCGTCGACAGTGGCTGCGAGGCCTTGCATCCGTCGCGGTACAGGGCAACCGCCTTGAGGCCGAGGCGCCAACCTTCTTCGTAAATCTTGCGGACGTCCTCGACCGTGGCGTCGTTCGGCAAGTTGACCGTCTTGCTGATGGCCCCCGAGAGGAACGGTTGCGCGGCAGCCATCATCCGCACGTGAGACATGGCTGCCAAGTAGCGCTGACCCGACTTGCCGCAGCGATTGGCACAATCGAAGACGGGATAGTCTTCCGTGCGCAGATAGGGGGCGCCTTCGATGGTCATGCGACCGACGATGTGATCGTTCGCTTCCTCGACCTGCGCGCGCGTGAAACCGAGGTGGGATAGCAAGTTGAAGCCCGGTTGGCTCATCTTCTCCACGCCGACACCGAGACGGGCATAAGAATCCTTGCCGATCACCCAAGGCGCGAACGCGAGGGACAGTTCGAACACGCTTGGCAGTGCTGCTTCGATCTTCTGCAGATCCTCGTCGGTCAGTCCGACCTTGCCCAGGCTGGCTCGGTTGATGTGCGGGGCACCGAGCAACGTGTTCGTTCCCGACACGTACGCCACGATCTCTTGGACGTGGGCCTCGGAGTAGCCGAGCTTACGCAGCGCGGCGGGAACGGACTGGTTGACGATCTTGAAGTAGCCTCCGCCAGCGAGCTTCTTGAACTTCACCAGTGCGAAGTCGGGCTCGATACCCGTGGTATCGCAGTCCATCAGCAACCCGATCGTGCCAGTTGGAGCCAACACGGTGGATTGCGCGTTGCGGTAGCCGTGTTCTTCGCCGAACTCGACGACGTCGTTCCAATCCTCGATCGCCGCACGCCACAGCGCCTCCGGGCACTCGTCGCGATTGATGGCATAGGCGGCCTCCTGATGGTGGCGCATGACTCGCAGCATCGGCTCACGGTTCTTCGCGTAGCCCTCGAACGGTCCTTTGGTCTTCGCCATCAACGCGGAGGTCCGGTAGGCGCGACCACAGAGAATGGCCGTCAACGCGCCTGCGACGGCACGCCCGCGCTCGGAGTCGTAGGGGATGCCGAGCACCATCAGCAGGGTGCCGAGGTTCGCGTAACCCAGGCCCAGCGGACGATAGTCGTGGGAGTTCTTGGCGATGTTTTGCGTCGGGTAGCTGGATAGATCGACGAGGATCTCCTGAGCGGTGAAGAACACCTCGGCGGCGTGGCGGTAACCATCGACGTCGAAGCTGTCGTCAGCGCGCAGGAACTTGGTCAGGTTCAGAGATGCCAGGTTGCACGCCGAATCGTCCAGGAACATGTACTCCGAGCACGGGTTGGACGCATTGATGCGAGCCGTGTTGGGGCACGTGTGCCAACCGTTGATGGTGCTGTCGTACTGGACGCCGGGATCGGCGCAGCCCCAAGCTGCCTCCGCGACCTTGTTCCACAACTCTGCAGCATCGTAGGTGTCGACGACTTCGCCCGTCGTGCGGGCCCGAGTGTGCCACTTGCCTCCGCCCAGTGCGGCTTTCATGAAGTCGTCCGTGACGCGGATGGAGTTGTTGGAGTTCTGACCGCTCACCGTGCGGTAGGCCTCGCCGTTGAAGTCACTCTCGTAGCCAGAGTCGATCAAGGCTTGTGCCTTGCGCTCTTCACGAACCTTCCACTCCACGAAATCGGCGATCTCGGGGTGGTCCATGTCCAAGCAGACCATCTTGGCCGCGCGACGCGTCGTGCCGCCGCTCTTGGTGGCGCCTGCCGCGCGATCGAACACCTCCAAGAAGCTCATCAAGCCGCTCGAGGTTCCACCACCGGAGAGCTTCTCTTGTTTTCCGCGGATGGAGCTGAAGTTGCTGCCCGTTCCTGAACCGTACTTGAACAGTCGTGCCTCGCTCTTGACCAGGTCGTAGATGCCCATCAAGTCGTCGCTGACCGACTGAATGAAGCAGGCGGAGCACTGAGGCCGCGAGTAGGCGTTGGGCGTCTCTTCGACCTCGGAGGTGTCGAAGTTCCAAGCCCAGTTGCCGCCCGAGCCTTCGATCTCGTACTGATGATAGAGGCCACAGTTGAACCACACCGGGGAGTTGAAGGCCCCGTATTGGTTGATGAGGAGGTAGGTGAGCTCGGCCTCGAAGGTTTCGGCAGCCTCTGCCGAAGCGAAGTAGCCGCCGAACTCTTCGCCGGCCTGACGAATCGTCTTGGCGACACGACTGACGACCTGGCGAGCGCTGGTCTCACCTTGGTTCGAGTCCCCGTGCAACCCAGCCTTGCGGAAGTACTTCGAAACGACGATGTCGGTTGCGAGCTGAGACCACTGCGAAGGGACTTCGACACCCTCCATCTTGAAGACGACGGAGCCATCGGGGTTGGTGATGACGCTGGTGCGCTTCTCCCAGATGATGTCGTCGAAGGGATCCTTACCCTCGGTGGTGTATCGCCGCTGGAAGCCGATACCGCCGGGCTCCGTGTTTCTGGCTTCGGGAATCATCTCGTTTCGAGAAGCAGTCTGCTGAGAGGGGCGCTTACCGTTGCGCTTGCGGCCGGATTGCTCGCTGTTGCTTTGCTCGTCACTGCTCTGGCCAATGCTGCCGGAGTCTTGTGCCTTGGTCGATTCAATCTTGGTCTGTTCTAGCTGGTTGCCCACGGCTGCCTCCTCACCCAATCGTCGTTCGCGCTATGGTGTTCGTGTTGCGGTTGTTCGCCCTGTTGATTGCGCTGTCTGACAGCGCTGTGCCTGATTGCTGCGCTCTGATTGCGCCGGTCCCGTCAGGACCGGTCCGGAGTGGCGGCGCCACGCTGAGCCGCCTCGACGCATTGACCAACCCACACCGTCGCTGCACGGAGTGGGCACTGCCGAACCTGGAGCGCTCGCGCTCGGCAATTTCGTGCCCGATGGTTCCGGTCGGCGAGTGCGCGTCGATGCCGCACTTGAACAGTGGACGGCCGAGCAGTACGAGTTCGAGGAGTGCCCACCCGTGCAGTGCACAGCCGTTCAACGACTGCCTTCCACGTGGGCGAACTGCTCCTCTCAACAGTGCTCGGTTGTTCAAGTGATGGCTTCAACGCAGACCCTCGTTCCGAACCGGAGTTGGCACGTGTACCCCAATTGGTTGGGGTCCAGCAACACAAAACCCCAACAGCTTGGTGTACATGTGGGGCTACGGGAACGCATGTGGGTTCGTCTGATCAGAACAAATCCCCAGTGCTTTCCCACAGCTTCTCCACCTGAACACAAGTAGCGCTGATAAAACTCCCAGCCTGTACACAGCCTGTCCACCGAGCGCACGACGAAATTCCGTGCTCACTGCGTTCCTGTCGGGATGACCCCATCGGCCCGTAGAAGAACTGTTGGGCGGCGGTTGCCGGGACTCGCGGCCTGCCAGAGGCGTGTTGGACGGCCCGGCGTGCGATTGGCGGCTGCCAGAGGCGTGCTGGACGGCCCGGCGTGCGATTGGCGGCTGCCAGAGGCGTGCTGGACGGCTTGGCGTGCGATTGGCGGCTGCCAGAGGCGTGCTGGACGGCCCGGCGTGCGATTGGCAGCTGCCAGAGGCGTGCTGGACGGCTCGGCGTGCGATTGGCGGCTGTCCGAGGCGTGCTGGACGGCTCGCCTGGAGATCTGTGCAGCCGCAGCTTAGAAAGTCAGTCGAGCGGCGGCTCCACCGCCGCTTGGCGTGACGTAGGGCGCGACACGCAGCCCACCGGCTACCTGCCTGCGTCGATTGGCCTTTGCCTGCTCGGTGGGAGCGGGTTCGTCGGTGGTGAGCAGAACGACGCCGGTGATACCGAGGGTCAGCGCGATACCCCAAGCCATGTCGGCGATCAGCGCATTGCGCTCGACCGCATCTGCGTTGCTGGCGGTGGGATCGTCCTCGAAGTCGCTCTTGGCGCTGAGCGCTTGCAGCCCGAACACCGTGCCCAATGCTGCGGATACACCTGCCACGCCCAGCGTGACGTAGGCCGGGACCTTGCTGCGAGGCTCAGCAGGAGCGGCGGGCTCCGGCGCGGTCGCAGCGGGGGGCGGTTCGGCGACCGGCGGTGGTGCAGCGGGCAGCGGCACGAGTTCGACAGCTTGCTCCACGGACTGCGCAGGGGTCACGTCCAGCTCCGTCGTCAGCGGTTCGAAGCCCTCCTGGCTCACCTTCAGCTGGTGTTTGCCCGCAGCGAGTTTCAGGGTGAAGGGGGCAGAGCCTTGCTGCGCAACGCCATCCACTTCCACCATGGCGCTGGCGGGGGTGACCTGCAAAAGCACGGTCGCCGGGATCTTCTGGAGCAGTTCGAAACGCTTGCGGGCCGGAGTCAACAAGTCTTCGCCCAGGGCCTCATGGCCGGGGGTAGAGAACAGTTCCTCGAACGCGGCGACGGCCTCGGCAGCCAGTCCTTGCAGGTCCAAGGCCATCGCGTGCCAGTACTTGGCTGTGGGGGAGGGTGCGAGTTGGTTCGACTCGGCGAAGGCCTGAGCCGCGCCCGCGTAGTCACCGTTTCGATAAGCTTCTTGCCCTTTGGCGAGTGCGGCTTTCGCTCCCTCTTCGTCCCGAGCCGGGGCAGGTGGTGCCGGTTGTGCTGCGGCGTCGTCGGTTGCGGGTGCCGCAGAGGCCGTTGGCGTGGCCGCGGACGCGGCGGGCAGAGGGGCGGCGGGTGCTGGGTTCGCGGCAGGCGGAGTCGCGCTGCCAGGCGGATTTGTTGCCGCTGGCTGGGCCGACACGGGTAGGGTTTGGGCCAGGAAGGTGGCCGTTATTAGGACCGACCCCAACAACCGTGGGAGAATCTGGGAAATGGCGCTTTTCATTGTGCTTAACTCCGAAAGCCGTCGAGGCTCACGAGAGGCTAAATCCAAAGCCGCGCCGGCGACAAGTCCCGCACCCAATTTCGGCGCGAAATAGAGGGTTGCGGCCTCACGCAGATGGGCTCTTCGAAGGATACAAATGGATCGGGCTTCACTTCCGCTGCGGCGGGAGAGCCGCCGGACTCCGTGCATACGTCGCGCAAACCCCATCGTGCGACGCTCAAGCCGCCCGACTGGAAGGCCCCCGCGTCGGTGGGCTCGCTTGCGCTAGAACGGGTCACCTCCCGGCGTCCGGTCCCGCGCCGGACTGGCGGGCGAGCCGAGGCTGCGACGCTGCGCGCGCAAGTTCACCAGGCGCGCGAGCGAGGTGACTTCGAAACGGAACGGCAGTTGTCTGCCAAACTGGCCCGCCTGCTCGTGGCGCGAGGCACCCGTTTGGAGGACGCAACGAAACTCGCGCGCCGCAGCTTGCTGCTGGGCGAGGACCCGAAGTTGAGGCAGGAGCTGTCGGCGTGGTTCGCCAGCCTCGGCCAGCTGGCGTTGGCTGCCGGGACGCTCCAACTTCTGCTCGAGGAATCGCCGGGTGAGGCCGCTCCCTGGATCCGGGTGGCGACCTTGCGTGCGCGTGCCGCCGATGCGCGCGCGGCGATGCAGGCACTGCGCTCCGCATTCGAAGTCGATCCGCGGGATCCTTTGCCGCTCGAGCTTCTGGCTTCGCTGCATGCCTGGGCGCCCGAGATGGTCACCAAGACCCGCGCCGCGCAGGCTCTGTTGGAGGCGGCCAAGCGTCGACAAGCGCGGGGCGATGAGCGCGGCTTCGCAGAGGCGCTGCTGCAAGCCACCGAGGTGGAGCCGCAGGCGCAAGCTGCTGCCGATCGCCTCGCGCGGCATCTCAGTGCGTCGCGTCGTTTCGACGCTGCGGATGAAGTGTGGCGGCGCTCTGCCGGAGACGGCCCCAATGCTCGGGATGTCCACGAGCTTCGGGTCCGCGAAGCCATCGGAGCAGGTGACCCTGCACTGGCGTTGGCCGCTACCTTGGACGCTCGCGCCGACACACGGCTGGAGGCTGATAGTCTGCTCACCGCGGCTTCGATCGTGGAGAGCGGCGCTGGCCAGATCCCCGTTCCCAACTTCGACGGACTCTTGGCACCGCTCGGGCTCGGTCACCTGCTGGCCGCACGCTTGATTTGGCTCGCCGACGCGGCGGACACACCAGCGCAGAGAGCGACGGCGTTGACGGCAGCGGCTCGCTTCTTCTTGCAGCGCTCGCCGCAACGAGCCGGTACCCTGTTATGCGAAGCCGTCGAAATCCATCCCCCGGGCGCGGAGGCGGTCGCTGCTCTGGTCGAGCTGGTCGACAAGAGCGGCGAGACGACCTGGCTGACGGAAGCTCAGATCCGGCTCGGGCGTCGGGGCTTCGACGAAGGTGGAGCTGCTCGCCTGCTCGAGCTGTCCGAAGCTTCGCTGCGGCTCGGAGATGACGCGCTACTCGGGACCTGGGTGCTGTCGCGGGTCGCCCGCGTGATCCCCTTGCCGCCAGAGCACGAAAGGCGTTTGCATGAGCTCAGAAGCCGTGCCCCGGGTGGCGCGAACTGGCTCCGGCATGGCGACTGGCAGGGCTTGTCATTGGCCGAGCTCAAGCGCGCGAGTTCGGATCTTTCGGGGCAACCCGACAGTTCGGGGCAACTGGCTGAGGTCTTGCTCGAAACACGCCGTCGAGATCCGAACGACGTGTCCGCGTACCAGAACCTCGAGCGGGTGCTCTGGCGCTTGGGGCGTCTCGACCAGCTGGAACAGCTGTGGGCCGACGGTTTCGCGAGAAGTGAACCGCTTCCCGGCGCAGCATTTCAGCTGGTGCGTTTCCAGGTGCGTCACGGCTCGGTGCAGAAAGCTTTGGCCATGCTCAAGGTCGTCGATGAGCGCTACGCCGCGCCGGAGTTGGCGTTGTTGAGCGCGCTCGCGTCCGTGTATGGAGATGCGGAGCAGCGGGCGATGGGCTTTGCACAGCTGGCGCGCACGACTCGACCACAAGTCAGCGCCGTGCTCCATTGCCAAGCGTCCGCGGCGGCACTTGCGCTGGACCAACGCGAAGCTGCCTATCGCTACGCCGAATTGGCGTGTCATGCCGATCCCAAGGCCGCCCGCCCCGTCGTGTGTTGTGCGGACGTGGCAGACCAGACGGACGAGCGAGTCGCGATCCTGGCTCTGGAGCGCGCGTCGGAGTTGGTCACCCCTCGCAGCAAGTACTGCCGTGCACTCGTGGAGTTGGCAGGTCGGCAGGGCGAACCCGACGTTGCCCTGCGTTGGGCGAGACGCTGGGTCGCTTTGACGCCCCTGGACGCAGAGGCCAGTCGGGTACTGTTGGAACAACTCACCGCGAGCGCTGAGGCGGAAGAGCTCGCCAAGGGGCTGGACTGGTTCGTGGCTCAGCCGCGGCCGAGAGAAGCCCTGGCGCCGCAATTGGCTGCCGCCATGCTCAGACTCAGCGCGCTGGACTCGCGGCGCGGTGTGGAGCTGTCGCGACGGGTTCTCGGCGCCTACGGCGTGGCTGAGCCGGCCATCGTCGAAGCGTTGAGCGAAATCGCAGCTCGCAGCTCGGAGCCGGAGCTGCGAGTGGCAGTGATCGAGCGTCTGCTCGTAGGCGAGCATGAGGTGGACCGCGCCGGGCTGCTGTGTGAAGCGGCGCGTCTGCACATCGAACGCGGTGCAGGAGACGCAGCATTCGACGCTCTGGCGCGAGCGTTGGAGGAGCAAGCGGACGTCGAACGCATCGCGGTGATGGCTGGAGAGTGCCCCCCACCGAAGACCTCGGATGGCGAACTGCGACGTCTTTCCGTGCGCGCGGCGTGTGCCGCCGGCCGAGGCGAGACGGCAGCAGCGATCGAAGCCTGGCGCGAGCTAGGGGCAGCCCTGTGGGATCTGGCCGGCGATCGGGCGCGGGCCGTGGAGGCCTGGCGCAGAGCCGCAGCGATGGACCCCGAGCAGGGTGAAGAAACGTTCGCCCGTGACCTGGTCTCTTTCTGCGGCTACCCCGAACTCGTGGCGCAAGTCAGCGCCATCGTCGGAGGGCAGCCCCCCGACGTTGCGGCCAACGTGCTCACTGCGGCAGCGAGCGTTGCCGTCACGGACGGCTTCAAGCAGGAGGCGGCGGAATTGGCGGAGGCAGCACTCGTGCTGCATCCGCGCCAGACCGAAGCCTTGGCCGTCATGGAGCGCGCGCTGGACGACGATTCGGAACGTCTCGAGCGTGCCTACGCGACCGCCGAAGCGGCGCTGCTCGGATGTTACGGCGAACGGGCCCTTCACTACCGAGCTGCCAGACAGTTCGAGCGTCGCAGAGAGCACGAGCTGGCGCTGCGTCATGCCATCCTCGCCTTCGAAGCGGTTCCCGCAGAAGGCGTGGCCTATGCATTGATGTTGCGTCTGGCGTCTCTCGTCGGGGACGACGCGCGTGCCACCCAAGCGCTGCAAAGAGTCGCGGAAGCGAGCAAGAAGCCGCAAGAGCGCCAACGCTGGTTCGAGATCGCCGCGCGCAGTGCCGGGCCGGGGCTGGAAGGACGACGGCTGCGTGCGGAGGTCCTGTTGCGCGCGCTCACGATTCGCGCTGAGCCGGAGGCGATTGCTCGAGCGGGTAGCGCCATCGCAGAAGTGATGGCCGAGAGCCCCTCTGAACGCGACCGCTGGGAGCGCGACTTCGATGCAGCGATCCGCGGGCTGCTGCGCGGACTCTCTCAGCCAGCAGATGCTGAGACGGCCATCGCGTGCGCGAAGACGAGCGCCGAGACGTTCGAAAACCCCGCGCAGTGTGCGGCCGCATTGGATCGAGCCATCGCCCTGGATCCCAGCACGTCGCGTTACGCCGAGCTGAGCGGGGTTGCGCCGCTGCTCTGCAGTCGAGCGACCGCGGCTCTACGAGTCATTCGTGCGACCCTCGGTGCCTTGGAAAATGGTCAAGAGGTCAGTCCAGACTTGCTGGCGCTAACTCTGGAGTTGGCGTCGCGGCACGACAAGTCGAATCTGGGGCGACTGGCCGTGGAGCAGGCCCTCTTGGATCCCAGCGTGGAGCTGGTCGAGCGCGCCCGGCGATTGGCAGAGGATGAGCCGGAGCAGTTGGCGCGTTTGGACGGCGCCATTCCGCGCCAACAGCGCGTGGACGAGTTGTGGCAACGAGCCGACCGGCTGCTTGCGGACGAGCCGGAAGCAGCTGTAAACTTCCTGCGCGAAAATCAAGGGGCGTCGTGGCTGACGGACGAAGACGGCGAGCTGCTGCACCGGAAGCTGCTCGTCGCGCTGCGCCGGTTGCCTGATTCGGAGGCGCTGGAGGAGTACTTGGCGGCGCGTTTTGGAGACACGTCGCTCGAAGAGCGGGAGCGGCGTAAGTTCGCCGACGAGTTGATCCGGTCCCTGACCAAGCGCCAAGCGCACGCGGCGGCACTCGACGTCGTTCAGCTGCTGGAGCGAGTCGGGCCGCTGACGCGCGAAGAACTCGGTCTGGCCGTCGAGGTCGCGAGGAAGAGCGGGGATGCCGAGCGAGAGCTGCACTTCCTGGAGCCGCAGAAGACGCTGGCCGCATCCCCCGAAGGGCGCAAGGCGTTGTGGCGACGCTTGTTCGAGTTGCACGATCAGCTGGGCCGCTCGGAAGCTGCCGTACAGGATGCCGAGCGATTACTCGAACTCGACCCCTCCGACCAGCGTGCGCACGCGTTCTTGATCGATGACGCGCGTCGTCGGCAAGACCACCCCCGCCTGGTTCGGCTACTCGAGGAACGCTTGGAAACGGGTCCGGCGACGGCGGAGGACTATCTGGCCATCGCAGACGTCTTCCTCGACAAGCTCGACGATCGAAAGCGGGGTGAGGCCACGCTGCAGCAAGGGCTCGCCAGCCTGGGCGATCACCCGCTCATTCTCGAGCGCTTGGCGCGACTGCTCCAATCGCGGCGCGCTTTCGAACGAGCGGCTCAGACGTTCGAACGTGCGCGGCTTGCGGTGACGGAGCCGGCTGAGGTTGCTCGCTTGGCCGAGTTGGCTTGCCGTTGTTACTTGGATGCGGGCGATTCCGCCGCCGCCTTGCGCTTGCTGTCCGAGAAGGGGGCTGCCCACGAGACGGAGGCCATGGCTCGGTTGCGAGTGGATGTGCTGCGGTCCACCGGTGAACCCAAAGCGCTGGCCGAAGCTCTCGAAGAACTCGCCACCATCGCCACCGCCCACGCCGACCAACGCGCAGAGTGGTTGTGCGAGGCTGCGCAAATCGCTCTCGATACCTCGGACCCGACCATTGCCCTCGAACGTGCTCGTCGGGCGGCTCGAACGGCTCCGCGCTCTGCTCAAGCGCAGCTGTTGGCGCGGCGTCTCGAGTACGTGGAGCGCGGACCAGGTACGCCTGCGGAGGCCTTGGCGACCATCACCGAACTGCGGGGCGTGGGTGAGCTGCGCGACCCGGAGCAGGCAGCGCTGCGAAGTTTTCTCCTGGCGGAGGCCCTCGATCAGCGAGTGGGCCTCGGCGCTGGTCGGCGCGAGCTCGAAAATCACGTGCGGCGATACGGTGATCATCCTCTGGTCGCGTGCGCCCGTGCCGAGCGCTTGGCACGGGAAGGGCACGCCGCAGACGCGTTGCCGCTCTACGACGATGTCCTGGTCGCTGATTTGGGGCGGTTGCGCGACAAGAACGACGTGCTGCTGGCAGCCATCGCGTGCGCGAGAGAAGTCAGCGACAGCGAGCGCGTGGGACGTTGGTCGGCGATCGCCAAGGAACTCGGTCTGACGCTGCCCAGTCTGCCGCCGCCGAAGCCGTCCGTTCGCCCCGAGGTCGACGCGCGTCAAGCCCGCAAACGCTTTGCGCAAACCTGGCAGAGCGCGCCCGAACCCGAACCCGCGTCGGAGGCGCCTGTGGAGGTCGCGCTGCGTCCGGACCCACGCACCCTCGGCAGTACGTGGGTTTCAGGTGAACATCATGCCCCCATCACCGCCGAAGCGGAGCCGGCCGCAGGCACACCGGCTCGGGCGCCCACGCGACGTCCGGAGGTCTCGAGTGAGGCGCGTGCGTCGCTCTTTCCCCAAGGGGGCACGGCAGAAATCCGTCCATCGGTGCCGGTGCGCGTGACGGGTCGGCCCAGGATGGACACTGATCCCGGGATGGGACGCGTGATTCCGACACCCCAAGTGCGTCTGGGGGCTCCTCCGGCGAAGCCGGAGCAGGTGAGCGCGCAGGCACGCTTGTCGCGGCCCCCCGAGACCCTGTTTCAGCAAGGCCCCGCGACTCCGCCGGCGGAAAGTGGCTCGTCGCCGGAGTCTGGTCGAGTCGCTGACGCTGAGCGCTCGGAGCAGGAGCTCCGGGATGCGTTCGTCGCGGGGGATGTCGCGGCGGGGCGATTGTTGTCCGTGCGCCTCGAAGCGGAATCCAGCCGCCTGCTCGACTGGGTGGAGCTGAGCCGGCAGTTGGCTTTCCAAGCGCCCGGCGATTTGGACGCGCTCCGCACGTTGACTCGGGCTGTCGCCAAGGATGGCAATGCCGTGTACGCAGCGGCCCTCGAACAAGTTCAAGCCGTTTGCGCCGATCCCGCGGGCGTGCCTCCACAGGCTCCACCGCTCGAGGACCAACACGTTGCTCCCGAGGCGCTGATGCAACTGCTGCGCGGCGCGCCCGAGCCGGCGCTGGAGGTCTTGAGTCTGTTGTGGCGCTCGGCACCCCACTTGTTTCGGGTAGCAGACGAACGGTTCGTGGACGCGGTGCCCATTGCGTTGGAGTCGTCGGAGCCGTTGGCGCTCAGTAGTCGCGTCGTGCTGCGAGCCATGGGCGGGCATGCGCTGCAGGTGTTTCACCAGAGAGCGGTAGTGCCTGCTCACTTCGAGTCGGTGCTCGGTCAACCGATGCGCGTGCTCGTTACCGGAGCCACTGACGTCGCCTCCTCGACGCTGCTCTTCGACCTGGGAGCTGCGCTGTTGGCGACGCACCCCGACTACGCCTTGTGTTTTGGCTGGACGGAGCCGCGCCTGGTCGAGTTGTTCGAAGCCGTGCTCGCAGCCTTCGGTCCTCCCGGGCGTATTCGCGGTTCGGCCCCCGCGGTGGCGCTCTTGGCTGAGCGCCTGTGGGAAGGAGTACCGTCGCGTGTTCAACGTCGACTGCAAGAAATCTCCGGGCATCCCGACCAGATCGACTACTCGCACGCCCTGGGTGCCGCCAGTCGGGCAGCGCGTCGTGCCGGACTGTTCATGTCTGGCGATCTAGCGGTGGCTCTGGGTCGAGTCTGTGCCCAGCAGTCCGTCGATTCGACGCGACTGCGTGGCGCTTCTGGGCTGCGTGACCTGTGTCAGAGCAATCAGGCGGTGGCCGATCTCGTCCGGTTTGCGACCAGTCTCGAGTACGCCTTGGCGCGCTGGGGCTCGTTGTCACAGCCGGCTCACGGTCTTCGGTTGCGTCCGGACGCCATTTGAGCAAGGGTGCTGCTGACCGCGGATGATCCTCACTGCTCGCCTGCTGACGTTTGTAACGAGCTCGGTCGGAGGTTTGGTCGCCCTGACTGGATGCCTCGCCGATCCGCCGGAATTCGAAGCGCCGGCGAGGGTGCCCCCGGTGGTGGCGGCTGCCGAAGTCGAGCCCGCACTGTCTCGAATCATTCGACTCGAGCCCGGAGTGGACCGTCTTCAGGTGAGCGTGCCCTTTCGCTCAGAGGATCTGGGTTCACCCATCTTGGGCGCGTTCCTGTTGGACGCGGAAGCCGGGGCACGAGACCCACGCGCGCTCAAGACGGTCGAAGTAGGGGCATCGAGTTTCGACGATGAGACCCGTGTCGTCGACGCCGAACTGACAGGCTTCTCGCGAGTGGATCCGGGTTGCCATTCGTTGACGTTGATGTTGACCCATCGCAGCAATACCGATGGGCGCGAGGTGGTCGCTCTCGACGACAGCGAAGCCACTCGCATCGTGTGGTGGTTGCTATTGCCGTTCGAGGATGAAGACCAAGCGGACGTCCTGCTCGAGGATTGTCCGGTGCTCACGCTGGAAAACTGAGATGGTGTCGGCGGCGTGGAACATGGCGGCGAGGATGGGGCTCCTTTCCGGGAGCATTGTGCTGCTTGCCTGCCAGGACATCGCTCCTCCTGAAGAAACCTTCGACTTGCCGCGGCCGCACTCGTGCTCGGACGACTCCGACTGTGCTGGCTTTCGCTGTGACGTCGAGGTCGAACGCTGCGTCAACCCCGACGTCGGCTACGATCAGTTGCTGCTACAAGTCGTGCCCGAGAATACCGAGGCGGATCCGTCCTTCGGCGGCTCGCAGTTCTTCCGTCGGCTGACGTCGATCGTCGATTCCAGTACGCAGCGTGAGCGTTTCGACATTCCCGCGCCAGTACGTATGCGAGGCACGATTCGCCCCTGGGCGATCCATCCGCCCGAGATCGCATGCAACCCTTCGGTGCGGCTGAAGCTCATTCCCCACGAGTCGTTCCTCGGCATCAGCACGGTGCAGTACACGACCATCAGCGAGCGCACTTTCGAGCAGAATGAGAACCTGTCGATCAACGAGTACGAGTTCGATGCTCTTCCGGTGGGAACCTACGACATCTACTGGGAGGACTCGGGGGAGGTGGTCGAGGAGCGGGCTGAGCAATGCGAGATCGTGCCCCAGTTGTTTCGCGCTCGGTCCGTCGTGACGTCCGTCGATCTGACGCTGGAGCAGTCGCGTCCAGACTTCGTGCGCGTCGAGATCCCCTGGCAGGAGGATTTGGAAGGGTGGCGCGTCGACGTGATTCACCCCGTCACGGGCCAGCGGGTCTCCACTCAGCGTGTGCTGCATGAGACGTGCCCCTACGATCAACCAGGTGGGCTCACCGTGTGGAAGGATGGCCCTCCCTGCGCTCGCGTCCAGGAGACGGACCTCGGGGAACTCATCGCCGTGGCCAACCTCAGGATCGCCAACATCCTCAACGACTACGGTAACCCCGACCAAGAGCTCTTGCGTTTGCGCCCGCCGGTCGGCGTTCACCGTCCGACGACCTACTTCGTGTTGCTGCCGTTGATCGCCGTGGAAAGCGGTCCAGCTCAGGTACCCGGTCCGGTCGAAACGTTCTCCAATCAAGAACGCCTGGAGCTGTGGGTGTGGGAGCAGCGCGACTCCCGCAAGCCCGTGGAGGGTCAGGTGGAGTTCGTGGCGCAGGCCCTGGCGGACGAGCCCGATACGGTTTACCGCGTGCGCTTCAAACGCAGCGTCGAAATTGAAGCAGGGGGTCGGGTTACCGTCGATCTGCCCCCCGGCGTATACACGGCGCGAGTATACCCCCGTTCGACGAGCACCTCCGTCTACGAGACGACCGTGACGGTTTGGGACGTCTCGGGTGGTGCGGTGCAAGGTGGGCGCGTGCTGGACGTGCCGACGGCAGCGAAGGTCGCCGGGCGAGTGCGCTTCCCTGCCGGGCTCCCAACGGATGGTGCGCAGGTGCGTCTGTTTCCGGTTCGGCCGGTCAGCGGCGTGCTCTCCGACGGTGCGCTGAGTCCTCGCAGTCAAACGACGTTGGCCGACGAGACTGGGCGCTTCGAGTTCGGCGGGGTCGACTGCAGGGCCTGTGACGGGACCAACGGACTGTCCTATTTCTTGCGCGTACAGCCCCCGGCCAGCCTCGACCTGCCGTGGTTGGTGTCGCCTTCGGTGCTCGTCAGCAGTTCGGGAACCAATCTGGGCAGCCTCCCCGTCAGTTACCCGAGACACCACTACGGTCACTTGGGCTTCCTGAGGGCCAACGTGAGCTTGGACGAATTCGAAGGGCCCCCGCTGATTCGCGCTTTTCTGCTGTTGGGGCGCGACGGCAATCCCGTGGCGGCAGGAACACCCAGTTGCACGGTGGTTGGGCAGGGCGAGTCGCAGTGCGCGCAGCGGGCGGTTCAGGTGGCGCAAACTCGGGCAGCCGTCGATGGCGGCTTCGAGTTGATGCTGCCGCCCTGGCAGATGCAGGAGACCGCTTCGGTCAGCCCCTGAGTGCCCCGCGTGGTGGAGCCTCGCTGGAGGCGTCGGCAGCAACTTGACGCAGTGCGCTAGCGTGGTTGTGTGACGCGCGACAGCGACGCCCGCCGAATAGCCGTTGCCACTTTCTACTTCGGAACGCTGGTGGTCTTGGCTTATCCCTCCGGCAAACGGGGACTTAGGCTCTTCGCTTCGGGCGGTGCTCCGTATTCACTGTATCGCTGACTGGGAGCGCCAGAGAAAAATAGTTCCAGGGCTGGAAAATCACGCTACCATAGCCTTTGTGAATGGTCCGGACCCCGCCGACTCGCCCGATGCCGATCTGGCAGGCGCCCTGCATGAGGTGTCCAATGCGTTGACGGTCGTGCTCGGATGGCTCTCCGATGCCCGCAACAAGGCGCCCGCAGGGGAGGTAAGGGATGCGCTCGACATCGCCTACTCTCACGCACACCGTGGGCACTACGTCGCCCGTCGCGCCATCGGGGGGACGAGCGACGACCGAGAGGAGATGCGGAGCTGTCAGTCGCTGGTGACCGACGCCGTTCGTGCCGCCTCCCGCGAGGCCGCGGCCAAGGGCGTTTCTCTAGAGCACGCAGAGGTTGAAGTCGACGAAGCCGTGGGGCGACCCGATGATGTGCTTCAGGTGCTCGTCAACCTGCTGTTGAACGCCGTAGCGTTCACGCCACGAGGTGGTGTTGTCCGACTTGCGGCCGAGGTGCGCGAGTCGGAGGTAGTGTTCCGGGTGACCGATGAGGGCCCCGGTGTGCCGGAGACGCAGCGTCCGTCACTGTTTAGTCGAGGGCAGTCGATGCGCCCTGGAGGAGCCGGTATCGGGTTATCGCACTCACACGCGTTGGCCGAACGCAACGGTGGTCGGCTGCGTCTGTTGCCGAGCAGCAAAGGCGCTGCTTTCGAACTCCGCTGGCCCATCAGTGATGCGCCTTCGCGCACCTCACAGCGGGTGCCAACGTCGTCGTCTCTCGAGTCCGCTCCACGGGACTTCCGTAGTCTCAATGGTATGCGGGTGCTGGTGCTCGAGGACGATGCCGCAGTCATGGCCATGGTTCAGATGGGGTTGGCGGCCAAGGGGGTCGAGGTGTTGCCGGCTGGGGCGATCGAGGAGGTTCGAGCGCTCATCGAACGGGGCGAACGCTACGACGCCGCGTTCGTCGACCTGTCCCCCATCCAGTCGGATCCTGCGGCTGGTCTGTCGACGGTTCGGCAAGGGCGGGAGGAGATGCCCGTGATCCTGATCAGTGGCAGCGCGCTTGCCCCGCAGGCGGAGTTGTCGCTTTCCGGCTGGGTTCACAAGCCGTTCGAGGTGGGGGAACTGTGCGCGGCCCTGGTAGAGGCTGCACGGCCCACCGATTGACGCGCTGGGCGTGCACCTGAGGTCAAGTGCCGCTTGACAACACCGCTGCACCGCCTACTTTTCCAGGCCCGTTTCACACGAGATTGAGCGAAGGTGGCGGAATGGCAGACGCGCCAGCTTGAGGTGCTGGTGGGGTAACACCCGTGGAGGTTCGAGTCCTCTTCTTCGCACGAAAGCCCCAACTCCGGTTGGGGCTTTTGCTTTCTCCCCCGGCGTCGCCGCGCTGGTTTGCTGGCTGTACCCTTCGTACGTGTTGTGGTACGCGCCAACGGCCTCCGAGCGCTTTTCGCGGGGGGCGCAACCGAAGAGTCAAGTGAGGCGAGCGGCATGAGCGGGCATTCCAAATGGGCAACCATCAAGCGCAAGAAGGGCGCGATTGATGCGGCGAGAGGGAAGCTATTCACCAAACTGATCCGCGAGATCGTGATCGCTGCCCGCATGGGTGGTGGTGACATCAACGCGAATCCGCGGCTGCGCAAGGCCGTGACTGACGCCAAGGGCAATCAGATGCCCAACGACACCATTCAGCGGGCGCTCAAGCGCGGCACGGGTGAGCTGGACGGCGCGTCCTACGAAGAAGTGCTGTACGAGGGTACGGGACCCGCGGGAACGCTGTTCTTGGTCGAGGGCACGACCGACAACCGCAATCGTACGGCTGCCGAGTTGCGGAAGATATTCGACAAGAACAACGGTGCCATGGCCGGTGGCGGGTCCGCCGCCTGGGCCTTCGAGCGCAAGGGGCAGATCGAGCTCGGCAGGGACTTGAGCGAGGACAAGATCATGGAGACCGTGGTCGAGATTGGCGCCGAAGACTACGAAGACGCGGGCGAGACGTGGCTCGTTTCCACGAGCGTCGACGAATTCAGTGCTGCGCTCTCAGCGTTGGAAGAGGCTGGCATCGAGACCAAGTCGAGCAAGTTGGCCTATGTCCCCACGACCAAGAAAGAGGTCAGTGGGCGTGACGCGGAGGTATGTCTCAATCTCGTCGACGCGCTGGACGAACACGACGACGTTGCCAACGTGTTTGCCGACTTCGACATCTCCGACGAGGAGATGGAGCGCATCAGTCAGCAGGAGTGAGGCGCTCGCTTGGCTGTCAACCCAAGCCCAACCAGCTGGGCAGTGGCGAGGACAGGAAGTAGCTGACCACGACGTGGGCGATGATCACCGGCCACAGGCGCCCGAGGAACTTCACCGCAAAGCCCCAAATCACCCCGCACCCCAGGCTCGCGATCACGAGCAGCGGGTTGGGGCCAGCCTGACCGCTCTGAAGCGTCAAGACGGTGGGCAAATGCGCCAGCGAGTAGGCGAGGGCGCTTGCTGGCGGCGCCCAGCGAGTCCCGAAACGTGAACTGAGACCTTCCAGGACCAGCCCACGCCACACGAGCTCCTCCATCAAAGCGAGGAACGCGAGCAGCGAGATGAGCACGCCGCTGGCCTGAACGTTGCCAACTTGGAGATACAAGGTCGCCAGCCATTCGCCGCGGGGAGAGGACATGGGCGCGACCCATCGCTGCACCACCACACCGCCGACGACCATCAGCAGACCGAGCAGGATGCCGATCGAGATGTCGCCGCTCCTGGGCCGCAAGCGTTCTCCCAGCAAACCCGCACGGCGCAAGTTCCGCAGGCTCCAGGCCGAGAGCGCTGCGTACGGCAGGACGAGCCCAGCCCAAAACGGCCAGCTGGCTCCCAGGCTGGGGCGCATCGTCAGACCCATCGCCATTGCGATGACGGTGACTGCGACCGCGGCTTCCTTCATTGCCGCTCCTGCTGCGACCCGTGGTCGTTCAGCCAGTCCAGAATGGCGTCGGCGAGACGGGCCTTGCTCATGGTTGGAAGCGAGGTGTGCGAGCTCGCGGTGATCAGCTGGGCTCGATTGTCGTCCTTGCCGAACGCTTCACTCGCTGCGTTGGCGACGACGGCGTCGACGCCCTTCTTTTGCAGCTTGTCTCGGGCATAGCTCTCGATTTGGCTGTCGTCTCCGGTTTCGACGGCGAAGGCGATGAACAGTGGGCGACGGGCGTATTGCTCTTTGGCGAGTCCGGAGATGATGTCGGGATTCTCGACCAGTTCCAAGGTTGCGGCGCCATCTCGTTTCAGCTTGCTGGGGCTCACGCTCGCCGCACGGTAGTCACCCACCGCAGCTGCCATGATCACGGCGTCGGCGGGATGCTGGAGTCGTTCGCGCAGGGCACTCTGCATCTGCAGCGCCGTACGCACGTCGGTGCGGCGGACACCGGGCGGCGTCGGTAGTGTCACGGGTCCGCAGATCAAGTCCACTTCCGCTCCTCGCGCAGCGGCTCGCGCGGCAATGGCGAACCCCATCTTGCCACTGGAGCGATTACCGATGAACCGCACGGGGTCGATGTCTTCCAGAGTCGGTCCTGCGGAGACGACCAAGCGCCGACCCGCCAGGCTGCCGTGGTCACTCAACGCGGCCACGATGTCTGCCGGTTCGGCGAGGCGTCCCCAGCCCACGTCCCCGGACGCGACCGCCCCATGTGCGGGGCCCACGAAGTCGACGCCTCGCTCGCGGAGCAATCGCACGTTGTGTTGGGTCGCTGGGTGTTGCCACATGCGCGGGTGCATTGCCGGGGCCAGCGTGATGGGTCCGTCACTGCACAACAGCGTCGCCGTCAGGAGGTCGTCGGCGCGTCCGGTCGCGAAGCGTGCGAGCACGTCAGCGGTCGCGGGGGCCACGAGGATCCTCTGTGCGCGTTGGGCGAGTTCGACGTGCAGTTCGCCGGAGCTGGCGAATAGCTCGGTGTATACCTCGCGGCCGGTAATGCCAGCGAAGGTTGCCGCTCCCACGAAGCGGCGCGCGGAGGGGGTCATCAGCACCTGCACGTTCCGCTGTTGCTTGATGAACAATCGCGCGATTTCAACAGCCTTGTACGCCGCGATGCTGCCTGTGACGCCAAGCAGAACGTCGATTTCCCGTTTCAGTCGTGTCATTTCTTTCTTGGGGCGCGGGAGACGTGAGGATTGCCGCTCTCGTAGAATCGCCAGGGCACGGACGCCCACTCGCCAGCGTAGTCGATCCCGATGCGAGGCGACGTCTCCACGCGTGCGGTCGGACCACGCATGAGTCTGATAACGCCATGCGTTAAGTCGCAGCCGTAGTGCTCGCGCGTGATTCCGAACGCCTGGCAGAGTTTGCCGGGTCCGTTGCACAAGTGCTTCGATTCCTCCGCCACCCCTCGACGAATTGACATGACATCTCGGCCGGTTAGGGGCTCCACGGCGCGAACCAAGACGGCTTCTGGTTGGTCCTTCTCGCCGGTCACGAAGTTGAGGTGGTGGTGCATTCCGTAGAGCAAGAACACATACGCGAATCCTGCTGGCCCGAACATCACTTCGGTGCGAGCAGTGCGTCGGTGTCCGTAGCTGTGCGCGGCGCGGTCCTCAGGACCGCGGTAGGCCTCCGTCTCCACGATGCGGCCAGATACGCGTTGACCCCCGATGTCGGATACGAGCACCATCCCGACGCAATCCTTTGCGACTTGGACGACGGGACGACTGAAAAACGAACGCGGCAGCGCCTTTTCGGCGCCTCGGCCTCTGCCGTAACAAAATCGCTGTCCCATGGCCACTGCATTACCGATGCGCAGCCCAGTCTGGTAGATTCCCTGGGAATCTCGACATGACTGAAGCCAGTCCCGAACTCGCCCACACACCGCGGATTGTAGGGCGCTACGCACTGTTTGACGAAATTGCCGCCGGCGGTATGGCAACGGTGCATCTTGGGAGGCTCGTTGGACAGGTCGGGTTCACCCGAACCGTCGCGGTCAAACGGCTGCATCCGCAGTACGCCAAGGACCAAGAGTTCGTAACCATGTTCGTGGACGAGGCGCGACTCGCGTCGCGTATTCAGCACCCGAACGTCGTGTCCACCTTGGATGTCGTCAAGACGCACGATGAGCTCTTCCTCGTGATGGAGTACGTGCAGGGTGAGGCGCTGAGCAAGCTGGTGCGCAACGCCGCCAAGCTGGGCGAACGCATTCCGCCCAACGTCGTGCTCAGCGTGATGAGCGGCATGCTGCACGGGCTACATGCTGCCCACGAAGCCAAGAGCGAAACTCGTGAGCCCCTGAACATCGTGCATCGCGACATCTCGCCGCAGAACGTGCTCGTTGGACTGGATGGCGTGGCACGAGTCCTCGACTTCGGTGTTGCCAAGGCGGCGATGCGCTCAGGGGCGACGCGCGACGGTCAGATGAAGGGCAAGTTGAGCTACATGTCCCCGGAACAGCTCAACGGCAAAGACATCGATCGCCGCAGTGACATCTTCGCGTCTGGCATCGTGCTGTGGGAGGCGCTTGCGGGCAAGAGGCTCTTCGCCGGCGCCGACGCCGGGGAGATCCTCGGCAAGGTACTCGCGTCGGAGATCCCCAACCCGAAGACGGTGGTCCCCAGCCTTTCGGACGAGGTGAGCGACGCCGTGATGAAGTCTCTCGAGCGCGACCCTGACAAGCGCTTTCAGACGGCTCGCGACTTCGCGGTTGCACTGGAGAAGGCTGGCGGTGTGGCCACTGCGCACACCGTCGGGGAGTGGGTTCGCGACTATGGCGGCGACGAACTGGGCAGCCGCATGAACCTGGTAGCTCGCGTCGAAGGCTACCCCATGGATGATCTGGGGGAGGTGCACTCTGGCATCGAGCCATTGCCGTCGACAGCTGGCGCGACTCGCTCCGGCATCGAACCCACGACGTCTGCGACCACGCGGGTGGAGGGTGGCATCGATTCCGGGTCGATCAGCGTGGTGGATGCCGGGCAGCATCGTCGCAAGGTCGTGTTAGCTGTCGGGGTGGGCGTCATCTGCGCGCTCGGTATCGGGCTGTGGGTATCGCTTTCGGGAGAAGAGGAAGCCGGCCCAGGCGTTGTCGCCCCGCCAACCACCCAGGCAACGTCCGCCGTGGTCACCGCACCGGAACCGCCGAAGCCAACCGCCGAGCCAGAGGAGCCTCCGCAGCCAGAGCCGAGCGCGTCGGCAGCGTCGACGGGGACCGTTCCTGCACCCACTACGCCAGAGGACGTCGGGCCTGAGCCGACAAGCCCGAGACCAGGACCGAAGTGGCAGCCACCGCCGCGCAAAGCATCGCCCAGTTCGAACTGCAAGCCGCCTTGGGAATTGAAGAACGGCATCAAGAAGATCAAGCCCGAATGCTTGAAATGATGTCGGTGTAGAGTTGTTCGGTCAGCACGCTGCGCGGTCATCCGCGACGCATCGGAGTGCACGAGCCGGGGCCAGTGTACGCTGGTGTAGCCCGCGATTTGTTCAAGTGGCCGGACTTCGGGGATACTCGAGCACAGGCTGGTGCTGCCCGCGCATTCGAACGAGCACATTGTTTTTGGGAGGCAATGCTGATTGCTGTTAGGCTCTCGTCCGTACGTGTTCGTCGCGTACGGGAGCGTTGGTGCACTGAAGACCATGATTGTCGTGAAGCGATCTCGTTCGTCGTTCGTCGTTGCTTGCGCGTTCTCTATCTCGTTTGCCGGGGTGCCGCTCCAGGCGCAGGCGCAGGACGAGTCCGAGGACGTGCAGGCCTGTGCTCGAGCCTACGAGCAAGCACAGGTCAATCGAAACGAAGGCAAACTCACCGAGGCCCAAGAGCAGTTGCGCCTCTGCGTACGGGATGCTTGTCCCGATTTCGTCAAGAGTGATTGTGGCCAGTGGCTGTCGGAGGTTGCGGCCGAGATCCCCAGTGTGATCCTCGCGGCGCGAGACGCCGAGGGCAAGGACCTGATCCAGGTCAAAGTCTCGACCAACGACCGGGTACTGACCGAGGCGCTCGATGGTCGTGCCATCGACCTCGACCCGGGCAAGTACGATCTGATCTTCGAGTTCGAAGGGCGGCGGTTGGACCAAACCCTCGTCGTCAGCCAAGGCGAAAAGAACCGGGTTGTCCGTGTGCAGTTTCCGCCTCTGATCATCGACACGGATGGCGATGGTCTCGAAGATAAGGTGGACAAATGCCCCACCGAGGCTGGGGTACTCGAGAACGATGGCTGTCCTCCGAAGCCCGTGACGCCCGAAGCAGACCAGGGCACCAACCCTCTGTTGATTGGTGCGTACGCTGGCTGGGGTGTGGGCGCGCTTGGCTTGGTGGGCTTCACGATCTTTGGGCTTCAAGGGGCGTCTGACGAAGACGAGGCTCGCGACGAGTGCGGCCGCCCCGAAAGCATGTGCACCGATGAGCGGAAGAACGAACTGCAGGATGGGGTGGATCAGCAGTACTTGTTCGCCAACATCAGTCTCGGGGTTGGCGTAGCGGGTGCGGCTGCTGGAACGGTGCTGTTCTTCCTCGCTCAGGACGAGTCGACGGATAGCGCCGCCACGCAGGACGAACTGACCTTGGATGTACGTCCGACGACTGGAGGGAGCTTCTTCTCCCTCAGCGGCACCTTCTAGAGCTGAACCCCGTTCGCGCTCTGACGGCCGGACGAAGCGAACCGTCGTCAGACGTCGAGGCCGAGCAGCTTCCCGCCTTGATACACGAGCAGGCTGGCGACATAAGCCAGCAAGGTCATGTACACCACGAGTAGCGCAGGCCAACGCCACGATTTGGTTTCGCGGCGCACCACTGCCACCGTGCTCATGCATTGGCAGGCCAAAGCGAAGAAGACCATCAAGGATAGGCCGACCAACGGAGGGTAGGCGGGGCGACCGTCGGCGCGAGTTTCTGCTCGCATCTTGTCCCGCAGCGGTGCCGCCTCGTCGTCCGCGTCTTCCAGCCCGAAGACGAGGCCCATCGTGGAGACGAACACTTCTCTCGCCGAAAACGCTCCGATGAGCCCCACGGTGATCTTCCAATCGAACCCCAGTGGCCTCATCAGGGGTTCGAGCGCTTTGCCGAGGCGACCACCCAAGCTGAACTCGATCGCCGGCGCGTGCTCGGCCATGCTCTCCACGCCGACGGAAGCGGCCCCCGGTTCTGGCAGGCTCGCATCACCGTCCGACGGCGCTGCGCTCGGGCGAGTTGGTTCAGCGCTGGATACTGCTCGAGCAGCCGGCGATGCTCCCATCGTGACGGAGTCGCTCGTCGCGACGACTTGCGTCGTGGGCGCTTCGGGCGTTGTCGTGGCGCTGTCGGGAGGTTTGGGGAACGACAGCAGCGCCCAGAGCAGGATCGTGAAGCCGAGAATGACGGTGCCGGCTTCTCGCAGAAAGTCGCCCGCCCGTTGCAGCATCATGCGTGTGGTCGTGCCCCAACTCGGCATGCGGTAGCGGGGTAGCTCCAGAATCAGAGGGACGCTTCGACCCCGCACTACCGTGCGCCCCAGTACCCAAGCCGCCAACAACGTGATCACGATCCCGAACAGATACATGCTCACCATCAACAGCCCTTGCACGGGCACGAAGCCGAAGACGTGGGACGGCGGAAACAGCGCTCCGATGACGAGCGTGTAGACCGGCAGCCGCGCAGAGCACGTCATCAGCGGGACGACCATCATGGTCAGCAGTCGATCGCGCCGACGTTCCATCGTTCGCGTTGCCAGGATCGCCGGCACGGCGCACGCCATTCCGGACATCATCGGCACGAACGCCTTGCCATGCAGCCCGACTGAGCGGAGCACGCGGTCCATGAGGTACGCAACGCGCGCCATGTAGCCGCTATCCTCCAACAGTCCGACCAGAAAAAAGAGCAGCAGGATCTGTGGCAGGAATACGATGACGTTGCCCACGCCACCCAGCACGCCTTCGACCAGCAGATCGGTGAACAACCCTTCCGGAAGCTGGGTGGAGACCAGGTCCTGCAGGTAGGTAACGCCGTCCTCGATCACGCCGATTGCCGGATCTGCCCAAGCGAAGAGCGCTTGGAAAACGGCCAGCATGGTCAAGACGAAGAAGGCGAATCCGTACACGGGATGCAGCAAGTAGCGATCCACTCGCTCCGTCCAGTCCGTGCGCTCGGATTGGGCGCTGGTGGACTCGTAGCAACTCGACAGGCGGCGCTCGAGCGCGTCGTATCGGGTTTCGATGATGCTCAAGTCCAAGTCGATGTCTGATGCATCGGCCTGCCCTCTGACCTCGTTGACCTTGCGTCTGAGCTCGTCGGGAGCAGTGAGTTCGTCGTCGTCTTCGAGACTCAGCAGCGCCCACAGCGCCAGGGCTCGATCGTGCTCGACGTTTCGTCGCCACTCGGCGGGCAGCGTCTCGGCGACTCGGTCGGCACAGCGGCGTATGGTCTCGCCGTAGGGCAGGTCCACGTCTGCGACCGGAGGACTTCTGAGCGCAGCCGCGATCGTGGCTCTGAGCTCGTGCAGGCCGTCTTTGCGACGTGCGTTGACGCCCACGCAGGGCACACCAAACAGTGCGCCGACACGTTCGGGAATGGGGGGATGGGCGGCGACCTCGTCCATCATCGTCAACACCAACAACACCGGCAGTCGAAACTCGGCGAGCTGTAGGGCGAAGTACAGGTTTCTGGCCAATTGCCCGGCGTCGATGACGACCACGATCAGGGTTGGCGTTGGATTACCGCAGATGCCGAGGGCAGCCTCGATGGCGACTTGTTCTTCGGCCGAGCGAGCGGAGAGCGAGTAGGCTCCTGGCACGTCGACCAACTCGACGTGGCGGTCTCCCAGCTCCACGAGTGCCGAGCGGCGCTCCACGGTGACGCCGGGGTAGTTGCCCACACGCGCTTGCTGTCCGGTCAGACCATTGAAGAGCGTGGTCTTGCCGACGTTGGGGTTGCCCACCAACAAGACGGTGTTCGACACCGGCCCGCTCGGGACCGAGGGAGCACTCTGGGTCAAGCGCTGCGCCCTCCGGTCGTCTGGACTTCGATACCGAGGGCTTCTCGGGCGCGGATGGAAAGATTGCCGCCTCTGGACCAGAGCTCGATGGGATCCCCCAAGGGGGCGATGCGCTGGAGCACGACCTCCGTGCCTGGTAGCAGGCCCAGCTCCAGAATCCGACGCCGGAAAGCGCGCTCTCCGGTGACACTGCGGATGATTCCAGATTGGCCGAGTTCGAGCTCTGTAAGCTTCACAGCCAGGGTCTAGTGCACTTGAAAACGAAGTTCAATTTCATTGGCGAGGACTTCGGCTGGAAAAAGGACAAGCAGGTCTTGCCTCCGCCGACATGTCGAGAACAATGGCGGCTCCTTTGGGCCCCTTGGCGGAATTGGCAGACGCAGCGGATTTAAAATCCGCGACCTTCGGGTATCTCGGTTCGAGTCCGAGAGGGGCCACCGGCGCGCTTGCGGAGGCGTCGCGTCCAGACTACCTCCCTGGATCGTGTTCACCGGTATCGTCCAAGCAAGTTGCCCGATCGTCGCTTTCGAGCGGGGTCAAGAGCAGGCTCGGCTCGTCGTGGAGCTGGGCGCGCAGCTGGCGCAGGGCTTGGTGATCGGCGCCAGCGTGGCGATCGATGGCGTGTGTTTGACTGCGGTCGAGGTCGATGCGGGCGCGGTACACTTCGACGTCATTGCCGAGACGTTGCGCATGACCACTCTCGGCGTTCGGGTGGTTGGCGATGCGGTGAACGTCGAGCGCAGCATGCGCGCAGATGACGAGATTGGTGGGCACCGCGTGAGCGGTCACGTGATGGCCACGGGGGAAGTCGTACGCCGGCTTTCGTCGGTCGAGGGCTTGTCACTGTTGATCTCGCTGCCACACGATTGTCGGAGGTACGTCTTGTACAAGGGATTCATTGCGGTCGATGGGTGCAGTCTGACGGTGGGTGAGATCGATGCGGAGGGTTTCTGGATCCACTTGATCCCGGAGACACGCCGACGCACGAACCTGGGCTCGAAACAGGTCGGAAGCTCGGTGAACCTCGAGCCCGATCCCGCCACGGTGGCCATCGTCGAAACCGTGGAGCGCGTGCTCGAACAACGAGGATTGTCGGTGGGCTCGTGAACAATCCGGAACCTGCTGCGACGCACACGCCGTTTGCCGTCAGCCAGTTGCGCCTGGTCGGTGTGGGCGGTGCCAACAAGGTGATGGCTGGCGAGCTCTCGCGGCTAGTGCGTCGGGCGTACGACGACATTCGGGTCCCGATTCCGAAGAAAGAGGGCCCAGGGGCCGTCAGTTATCCTTTCGACCTACGGATGGCGTTGCTCGCTGCCCGCTATCACCGCACCAGCGCGCGGGTGCTGTGGGAGCTCTATCGTTGCCCCGCCCAGCGTCTGGAGCCGCTTTTCGAGCAGCTCAGACGAGCTGTGAGCGAAGACCCGCGCGCGTGGTACTGGGACGGCGCTACGTTGAGCGTCGAAGCGCTTTCCGTGCGAGACTTTGCTGCGGGTGAACGGCAGGTCGTCGGCACCGTGAAGAACGCCATCGTGGAAGCCGCCGCAGAACGCGGTGCGAGCCTGCGCGTCGAGCCGCGAGCACCCGATCTGCCGGTGGACGTGCGTCTGATCGGGTCGGAGGTTTCCATTGCGCTCGACCTGGCCGGAATGCCCATGCACCGGCGCGGTTATCGACAGCTGTCGGGGGTAGCCCCATTGCGAGAGGATCTCGCTGCGCTGATCGTCATGCTCGCGCGACACGACAGTCGGAGTGAGCCGCTGCTCGACCCCATGGCAGGCTCGGGGACGATCGGGATCGAGGCGGTCGGGCTGGGGCAGGGGCGGCCGGTGTGGTGTTCGGGGCGCCGTCCGCGAGCCGAGAGCTGGCCACAATTTGCGGAGTTGGCGGCGAACAAGGCGAAGCCCATCTTCGGAGATACCTCGCCGTTCGTGATCGCCAACGAAGCGGATGACGCCAGCTTGGAAATGATGAAGCGCAACATCGAGACGGCGGGCTGCGCGCCGCAGATTGCGGTTCGTGGTGGTGACTTTCGTGAACTCGGCTGGTCGAGCGTGGCCGCGCTGTGCAGCGAACGAGGCATGTCGGCGGAGCGGGGGCTCATCCTGTGCAATCCCCCTTACGGCCATCGTTTGGAGGACGAAGCGAAGGTCGAAAGTCTCTACCGCGAACTGGCCGAGTGGTGTCGCGGGTTCTCAGGTTGGCGCGCCGGCTTCGTCGTGGCCCACCCGCGTTTCGAGGCTTTGATGCGGGGTCGCCCGAGGATCATCAAGCCAGTCCGAAATGGTCCGCTCGATGCAACGTTCTATCTCTACGATCTGTAGCTGCTCGGTTCGTCTGCTGTCTTCGTCGCCGTGGGTGGTGACCAGAACGGTCCGTGTGAAAGCACGGCGCCCGAGCGGTTTCTGCTCTGGCGCCTCGAGGCGTGAAGGGGCTCACGCTACGAGCAGTCGCAAGAGAAACGGAGGCGGTCCTCGAGACGCAGTGCCGTCAGGCGATGGCCCCACACGCAAGCCGTGTCGAGCGCAAAGAGATTCGGGGCGTCGACCCTACCTCGCAGGGCAGCCCAGTGCCCGAACAGGATCGGGACCGACGAGAGCTTGCGATGCGCGTGTTCGAACCAAGGTTTCATGCCGCGGGGGGGCTGCGCGGCATCGCGTTTGTTGTCGAAATCCAGTCGGTCGTCAGCGCTGCAGAAGCGAAGACGGGTCAGGACGTTGGTGATCGTTCGCAGGCGTGCGGTGCCGTACAGGCTCTCGTCGAAGTGATCCGGGTCATTGCCGTACATGTCTTCGAAGAAGGCTCGCGAGTCGCCGGAGCGCAACACGTCGTGTACCTCCTGCGCGCGGTCGAGCGTCTGCCGCAAATCCCAACTGGGTACCACGCCCGCGTGCACCATCAGCCGTCCGCGCTCGTGATGCGCGAGGGGAAGTTGGCTGAGCCAATGCTGCAATTCGTTGGCATCGGGAGCCTCGAGCACCTCTGTTAGGGTGTCTTTGCGTCGCACTTCGCGAGCACCCGACATGACCGCCAACAGATGCAAGTCGTGGTTGCCGAGCACGCCGCGAAACGCGTCACCGAGTTCCCTCAGGAAGCGAAGCACGGCGAGCGATGAGGGGCCCCGGTTGACGATGTCGCCCACGGACCACAGCTGGTCGTGCGCCGGCTCGAAGTGGACCTCGTCGAGTAGCCGACGCAGCGGATCGTAGCAGCCTTGAATGTCGCCGACCGCATACGTTGCCATGCCGAATCCTCTCAGGGTTCCCAAAGTCGTGTGCGACTGAGCACGTCCAAGGTCGCACGCACGGTCGCGAAGTCGGCGGCATGGCGCAGCGTGTCCATGATGTCCGGCTTGAGGGCGAAGTTGGGCGAGTCGAACAACACCGCCGCGAGCCAGCTTCTCAGAATCCCGATCATGGACTCCTGAGCGACGTCCAGAGCTGCCAGTTTGGCGCCCCAGCTTTCCACTAGCCACAGCCGTCCTGAAGCGTCCCGCTCGAGACGCCCGAGTTCGGCATCGGGCAAAACCACACCGGCGCGAGCGAGCCCGTAGGCCAATTGCAGTAACTGCCGAGCGCTGTCGAGTGCCTCCTCACGACTCGCGCCGTGAGCGGGAGTCAGAGCGAACTTCGCGTTTTCCCCCTTTCGTTCGTAGGCCGCGTAGGGGCGATTGCCTTTCGTGAAGCCGTGTTCGACCACGATGCTCACACCCGGTATCTCCGCCCGGCGATGGGTTTCGACGTGCTGGGCGAAGTGAGCTGCGCTTTCGGCGACACCGACTCGGAGCCATACGTCGTTCTGTTGGGCTAGCCATAGCGCCGGGCGCAGTGGGAAGTCCGTCATCAGAGGCGGGCGGGCCCGGCTCTTGAGCAGAGCGACACTTCCGTAGCGGGGGCCGGACAACGCCTTGAGCCAATGACCTACGAGAGGCTCTCCCCGGCTGCGTGGCTGTAGGGCCAGCAACATCTGCGCCGCTTTTTCGTACTGGTGCGAGCTCAAGAGTCCCCGCACGTGCTCGAGAGCGAGCGACAGCGCGGCAGAATCGCCCTCCAGGCTATCCAACAACCTGGAAACGGCGGCGAGGTCTTGTGGCTTGAGGCGCAGTCTGAGAGCGAGCCGCACGAGGCGTTCCCTCATGGCGACCGGGCGGGTCATCAGGCTGTCCGCGCCAGAGCGCAACAAGGTGCGCAACCCGTGGTGAAGTTGGCGGGCGCCCCACTGGTTGGTCTGGCCACGAACCACCACCGCGGCCAAAGCTCGGGCATGCGGCACCAGGGCGCGCCAACTTTGGGGCACTTCGCCGGACTCCAAAGTGCGCTTCAGGTCGCGGTTCTCCTGCATGGCCAAGAGCCACTCGATCCATTGCCCACGATCGACGTGTTGCTCCAGCAGAGACAGCAGTCGATTCAAGCTCTGCGTGTCGCCAACCCGACTTTCCACCCGGCGCACCAGATCGAACGGACTCTTGCCCGCGATGAGCGGTAGCTCCGCGCGCTCGCCGGTTTCCTCGGAGCTGCTCACGCTCGCTCTCCCCGTCGTCCGTGGCGTCGCTGCTTGCTGCGGCGGAGTATCGGGGGTGCTGGCCTGAGCGCCGTCGTCGGGGCTGGTGTTGGCAGAGTTCGCCGCTGCGGGGGGGGCATCGCTGGTGGTCGTCGCGTCATCGGAGCGCGCCACGCCGGGGATCACGTCGCTAGTGGCCGCGTCGTTGGCGTTCGTGTCGCTAGCGTTCGTGTCGCTGGCGTTCGTGTCGCTGGCGGTCTCAGACGATTCCACCGCTCGTGGTGGCTCCGTCGCAATTGCGGCTCGTGTGTCGGGAGTGTCCGCGCTGGGTGCGGCTCGTTCTGACCAGGCCAGCTGCAGGCACGCCGTCAGAGTCGTCAAGGTCGGGATCTGCTCCAACGCTTCTTCGTGAAGTGCCCTTCGTCGCGGTGCGGGAAGTTGATGGGCCCCGTCGCCGGTGAGTGCTTGATACAGGGCCGTATCGACCTGCCAAATCGTGTCGAGATCGGACGGCGGTTCCGCCACCGCTTGCAGGCGTTGTTCGACTGGGACCCCGAGTTCGTCCGCGTGTTCGCTCAGCCACTCGCGAGTGGTCCGATAACGCGCCTGATCCTTCTCCGTGGGCTTGGGCGGAGGCGGCGGAGTTGCCGGAGGGCTCGTCTCCTGGGGTTCTCTCTGTGCGGGCGTGGAGGCTTCACCAGTTGCAGGCGCTTCGCTGGTTGTGGGTGCTTCTCCGGCTGCAGGCGTTTCTCCGGCCGCGGGTGCGCCACCAGTTGCAGGCGCTTCACTCGCGAGGGCTTCATCGCTTTCGGTCGTGGGAGAGGCGGGGCTGGGTTCCGCCACCGAGCCAGCATCGTTGGGAGCACTCGTTCCGCCGACGCCCTCGGCAGACGCTGCAGTGGACGTCCCACCGGCATCCAGGTCCGCGCCAGCGGCCGGCTTGGACTTGCGGCGCCTGCGTCGGCGCCGCTTCTTCTTGGGTGCGGCCCCGTCGGGGGACGGCGATCCGTTCACATCAGCCGGGCTGGCTTTCGCGCTTTCTGCCGGCTCCGCTTCGGAGGGCGTCAAGGAAGGTTCCGGGCTTGCGCCCTCGGGCCCGCTGCCAGCGATGGGCGCGCTGCCCTCGTTCTCACTCATGACGGGCCGGGATAGCCTCGTCAGCGCCTGGTGTCAAAGCTGCAGGTGTTGATGTTTCAGGACTCGCAACGTTTCTCGTCCGGACGGCACGCAAAACGCACGTGAATGTGGTCGTCATGGCCAGGAACGTGGCGTATCAGCGCTTCGCGTCGCTTGGCGCCCTTGGCCGCGACCTCGAGCCAGCGATCCAGACGATTCTGGCGCACCGTGCCGTTCCGTTTCGCGTGGCGCAGGAGAACCTTCTGCAGACTGCGGTCGATGAAGATCGCTTCGACGTCGGCGAGGGCGACCAGAGTCTTCAGCAGCACCCAAGTCTTGTCTGCATCGAGGTTGGCGGCGTTCATCTTCTGCCAAACCACACGACTCTTGCCGTCCCACTTGGCGATGTAGCTCAGGTCGACGTCGCGACCGCTCTGGTGAGTCTTGTGGGGCGCGAGCGGGCCGCCCCGCCTTGCTGAGAGATTGCCCACCAACACTGGGGGGCCGTCCGGAAACCGCTTTGCCCAACGTTGGAGTACCCCGTCGAGCTGCTCCACGGTGGCTCGCGTGCCCCAGGTCTTCCAGCGTTCGGCCGTGATCACACGACCCGGCCCGTTGGACATCGGCACGGCGCCGATGATTTCTCCTCGATGCGGAGCCCCGACGGATTCGCTGTCTCGGTTGGGCGCGTCGTAGACCACGACTTCCGTCTCCGGCCCCAGGTTGGTGTTGGGGTCGATGTCCGGGTTGAGCTCGATGATCTCGTGGTGGTGCAGCTTATAGAGGTTGGCGACGTTCAGCAGCGTGCCACCGCGAGCGATCGTATACGTGATGGCGCTTTCGGACCGACGGTGTTTCGGCTTCGCTTGGTCTTCGTCCTGTCGCGGCGCCTGCTCCTTCGAACTCAGCGAAGGGGTGGACTCGTCCTGCTGCGAGCAGCCAACGAAGGCGAGTATCAGCCCGACGGCGGCGCCGCCGCGCAGGGTGCGTGGTGCTCGCATCATGCTCCTGGCAGGCTACTGAGCCCGCCCTGAATCGCCAAAAAAACGGCTGTTGGCTCCCTGCCGAGGCGAAGCTCTGCCGCGCGTCGGCGGCTCCGTGCTACGCCAGCCCGATGGATGGTCGTGTGCTTTCGATAGCCGGCTCGGACTCGGGCGGCGGTGCTGGGATTCAGGCGGACATCAAGACCATCACGGCTTTGGGCGGCTACGCCATGACCGCCATCACTGCCGTCACTGCGCAGGATACGACTGGCGTGCACGAAGTGGCACTGATGGACCCCTTCCTGGTCGAACGTCAGATTGAAGTCGTCTTGACGGACATCGGCGCCGACGCGGTCAAGACCGGCATGCTGTGCGATCGAACCACCGTCGAACTCTGCGCCCGACAGTTGGAACGCAGGGCCCAAAGTCTACCCATCGTGGTCGATCCCATCATGCGTTCGAGCAGCGGGAAGGCGTTCCTCGACCAGCGTGGCATCGAGGCCTTGAAGCAGCGTCTGGTGCCCATGTGCGCCGTCGTGACGCCCAATTTGGAAGAGGCGTCGATCTTGACGGGGCAGAGCGTGGAAGACGAAGGCGACATGCACCACGCCGCCGACGCACTGCTGATGATGGGGGCGAGTGCGGTGGTGATCACCGGCGGCCACCTGGAAGGAGAGCACGTGGTTGATCTGCTGCGCACAGTGGACGGTCTGGAGCGGCGCTTCGAGGCTCCACGCCTGGAGACTCGAAGCACACACGGTACGGGTTGCACGCTCGCGGCGGGCATCGCGACTTGCGTGGCTCAGGGCATGACCTTGGAAAGCTCGGTCGAAAAGGCGATTCGTTTCGTGCACGAGTCCATGCGCGCGGCGATACACCTCGGTCACGGTCCCGCGGGGCCTTTGGATCACGCGCACGTGTTTCGGCTACCGCCTGCCGGTACACCTGTACACTGAGCGGTTTTTTCATCTAGCCCGGAGCCGCGTGCGTTCGCGTCGCGAAATCGTCTTCGCGAAATCAACGCAGCTCGCCTACAACAGGATGATGCACCGCCTCGGTGGAAAGTGCGAGCACGTGCTGAGCGCAGTGGCCGTGATGATGTCGCTGAGCGCATGCGCGGCGAAGACGCCGGATCTCTCGCGGCGCACGCCGGATGCGTCCTTCAGACTGCCGGAGGAGCCGGGCGTGGTACTGGTCTCAGCACCCGAAGCGGGCGTCGTGTCTGGCACCGAAGAGCCCAGTCCGCCACCCACGGGCCACGGGACGGCGCCCGCCCCGACGACACCGACCGGGCCGCGAGAGCCCGAGCGCGACGCTGCGTTGCGCTTGCTCAACGGCGTCATCGACGCCGACTACGTCTACTTCTGCGCCGTCGACCCCGACAGTGGTCGCTCCGACGAGGATGCCAAGCCCTTTCCAGAACGCGGCCTGCGGCACGGACAGAGCGTTTGGTTTTCTCCAACTGAGGAAGAGCGCGCGGGTGGCTACGCGTGGGATCTGGTGGCAGCGATGGCGCCTTTGGCCGAAGGCATCAGCTGTGCCGAGCTTTCCGAGATGGCGGCAGCGAGCGTCGGCGAAGACTCCGCATCCGCTTGGGATGGGGAAGACTCCGCATCCGTTGGGGATGGGGGAGTGCAACGCGCCCCGAGTGATGGAGGAGCGAGCGTGGTCCAGTCCGACGCGGGCGACCAGACGCCCGACGCGAGCGCGGCCTCCGAAGTGCCAGATGCCGCCGCTCTCTTCGACGCGGGGGATGCTGCTCGCCCGAGGCTTCCGTCGGTAGACATCCCTGAGCTGAGAGTGGTCCCGTTCGCGACGTTGTCGCCCGGGGCGCTGGACGAGCTGAGCTCGCTGTTGGTCGCGGCAGGATGCGTCGGCGGGTACCCGAAGGATCCCGAAGACGTTTGTGGTGCCAACTTCGGTCGTGGCCACAGCACGCTGACTCCGATTTTCGCCACCCTATCGCGACTGAACGATTTTGGCTCGGTGGGGCTCCAACTGGTCAACGCGAGCGCGATGAACAGTGCGACGCTGCGCTCCGAACCTTGGTCGGAAGAGGCTTCAGGCTCGTTTTTCACCGTGGCGACCAGGATATCTCGTGGGCAGATCGCGCCGACGACCGTGCGCTCGGGGATCGAGCTGGAGACCATCGGCGAGCCTCTGAGTGGCGTTCGTCTGCGTGTCGAAGAAGGTGACGACGTCGAGCCGGTGTTCGCGACCGATTGGCAGTCGGTGCTCGACGCGTCGGGATTACAGCTCGAGCAATCGCGCGCCTACACCTTCGTGCTCACGGGTTCGAGCCGTGGCGACGGCAGGCAATTCCACGAGTCGTCACTAGCGCTGATCGCAAACGATCCCGTGCGCCAAGAGGTGTCGCCCACTCCCGACGGTGGCCAGTGAACAGGATGGTCGACGATTGCGGTCTCAGGGCGAGCGCATGTCAATGACGCATCTGTAGTTCGGCAAGCTTGCTGCGAGCGTCGTTGATGAACGGGCTCGACGGAAAGCGTCGAATGAACGCGCGCAACGTCGCTTTGGCATCGTTGTAAGCCTCGATGTCCAATTGGCACTCGGCCAAGAGCAAGCCAGCATCGTCCATGATCTCCTTGTCCGGCGAGGCTTCGAAGGCCTGGATCAACATCGGGATCGCCTCCCGTTGGCGGCCCAACGCGCGCATCGCTCGAGCTAGCTGCAGGCGCGCGTTGGGAGAATGCGCGGCGTCGGCCTTGTACTTGACGGAGGCCGACAGCGCTTCTGCCGCTTCGTGCCAACGACGGGTGCGAATGTGATCGAGGCCTTCTTGGTAGCGCTGCAGACTCAGCTCGTTCCGGGCTCGCTCGCGGGCGGCCTCGAACGCTTGACGCTCGGTCTTCGTGAGACTCAAGGCGTTGACCTCTTCGAAGCGCTTGAGCACTTCGGCGTGTTTGCCTTCGACTGCAAGTCGATAGAACTCGAAGGCTGTCTTCTCGTCGTGACGCATGGACTCCACGCGCTCTCGCAGGCGTTTGGCCTCCGCCTCGAGTTCCTCCAGTCGCTCCGTGCCGTCGGACGTCTGGGCCCGTACCGTTTCGACGCGGGCGTCGACGACGATTTTGCCCACGAACATGAGAATGACGATCGTCACCACGTAGGCGACGCCGCTGTTCCAGCGCAGGCTCCGCTCGTAGTTCTGCTGACGTTTGGCGATGCTGTTCAGGTCCGCGGAGAGCGCGTTGACCAGATTGTTGGTCTTGATCGACAGCGACCGGCTCTCCACGATCTCGCGTCGGATCTCTTCGAGCTCGTTACCGAAGTCGTCTAGCATGACGACAAACTAGAGCACATCTCGGAGCCTTCGGTCCGGGAATTTCGGGTAGTTGGGCCAGCGATGGCTGATTTTGCTCGGGGGCGAAGTCCTGCCTCGGGTTTGACGCTTGCAACTCGGCGATGGGCTCGCTACACGCTTGGCCCTGGCGCCCTCGCCGGTGCCAGTTGGAACCACGTCACCTGCAGATCAAGTCGATTGCCAGAGTCGAGCACGTCAAATGGATACCAGCGATATCAAGAAGGGGCTGAAGTTCGTCTACGACGGTGAGCCGTACGTTTGCCTCGAGTTTCAGTTCGTCAAGCCGGGCAAAGGTCAGGCATTCACGCGAACCAAAATGCGGCATCTGCTGACCGGTTCGGTCATCGAGCGCAACATCCGGTCCGGTGAAAAGATTGAGGCCGCTGACGCAGAAGAGCGCTCGTACCAATACATCTACCCGGATGGTGAGGACTTCGTGTTCCTCGACCCGAACTCGGGGGAGCAGATCACGGTGAACAAGGACGTCGTCGGCCCCGACGCGGACCTACTGATGGACGGTAGCGAGTGCATGATCACGGTCTACAAGAGTAGGCCCGTGTCCCTGGACCTGCCCCCACACATCACGGTCGAGATCACCGAGACGGAGCCTGGCGTCAAAGGCGACACGGCCAGCAACGTGACCAAGCCCGCCAAGATCGCTACCGGCGCAACGATCCAAGTACCGCTCTTCATTGCAGAGGGTGAATGGGTTCGGGTCGACACCCGAACGCGCAGCTATCTCGAGCGCGTCAAGGCGCCCTGAACCACGGCACTTGGCGAAGTCGCGAGGGGTTGCCCCGCGGTGAACATCGGGACCCGCACGAACTCGTGTCGGGTCCCGCAGTGCGTTCTGCCCCGCATCGTGTGGGCTAGATGGCGCGCCAGGTCGAGCCTGCAACTCAAGGTTTGGTGGGTTGCGAGCCGGCGGTTCTCGTCCCCTCCGAGCTCTTCGACGGTTCGATCATCACGGGCTCGGCGCCCGTGAGGCAAGCGACGCGTGCCCCGTCGCTCGCAATCACGCACTCACTCTCGTCCCCCTGCGAGCGCCACAGCTGTGTCCTGGAGGGACCGACCACGAGTAGCCCGACGCTGGTGGTGTGAACGCGCCACTTGGCGTTGGGACTGACGGGCCCCCCCAGTGGGGCACGCGTCTGGCTGCCGAACAATTCTGCCCCGATGATGGCCACGAGTTCATCCCCAGCCCAGTGGATGACGCGCAGCTCCGGGCGTCTGAATCGCGCTCCACCACACGCGCCAGGCCTGGGGCTCAACCAGTCGGTCTTCAGTGCCGATGAAAGCCGACCGCCCGCGCCTCGTGCGAGCACGGAGACCTGGGTCTCGTCACAGGGGTAACTCAGCCCCGTGGCTTGGCGCCCGCCGGCACCGAAAATGATGAGCGGCCATGGGTCGACTTCCTCGCTGGCGTCGCTCACGCTGCCATCTGCGCTCACGCGCGTGATGCCCGCTGGACCCTGGACCAGCAAGTTCCCGTCCACGTCGAAGGCTAGCGGGCTGCGCCGCGGTTCCGGGGCCTCCGCGCGCGCACGAGCTCGCACCGGTGTGCGGCGCGTCGCCACAACGGGAAGCTGGGCGAAGAGCTCTTTTTCCAGCGCTGCCCGTTCTTTTTCGGATGGCTGCGTTCCATACCAATCTGCTCTATCCAGCACGGAGACGGCCGACGCGTGCTGGCCGAGGGTCAGCGCGGCGCGCAGCTCGGCAAGGCGAAAATGCTGGAACGCCCGGCTCAGGTCGCCACAGCTGACGGCGACGCCATCAGCGTCCGTGATGCGGTGGGTGCCGCTTTCGCTACAAAGGTAGGCGTACAGGCGTCGCGCGTTGTCGAGGCGTTCGGCGACTCGAGCGCTGGTGTTCTTGCCTTTCGAGCGCACGACTTCGATGCTTCCGATGTCGGCGAAGGACTTCTGCGGCTCGGCGTCGTCGCGTGCCAGCCCGGCAGCGCGATCGAGCCAGATCAACGACGCGCTGCTTTCGCGCTCCGTGCCTTCGTGCAGAAGAGTGAACGTGACTTTGGCATCGTCGTGCCCGTCGCCGTCCTGATCGGTGGTCTCGACCGCGACGCTCAGCTTCTCGCCGTCGGGCGCATCTGCCAAGCGCAGTTGCTGTAGAGTGCGGGCGCCGCCGGCGTCCAGACGCAGCAAGTGCAAGGCGCGCGTCGGGGCTCGCGGGATCCCACCCGGGGGGCAAGCGGCGCTCACATCGAGAGTCAGGGATGACGGTCCGGTCTGCGCCAACTCCACTTGCTGCGTGCAATCGGCCGACGTTGGGACGAACTGTGGGAAACCGACCAGTTCCTTGTTTGCGCCATCGTCGGCCCAGCGCCAGAGGCCGCCTGGACTGGTCGTGGCCGTGCGCTCTTTGGGCACGAGCCAGGCCAGCGTGACCGACTCGGGCTCTTCGCTCCCGGTCGTGGCTTGGGCCAGCAGCACCTGGGCGATCAGCTGCCCGGCAGGTGCTCGCAAGGCGACGCCTTGCACTTCGACACTCGCTTCGGGCGGGTCGAACCTCTGTGCCGCCCGAGGCTCGAACGGTTTGGAGCCGGTGCTCGACGCTGCCGCATCGGCCGAGGGTGCGGCGGCGGGCTCCGCAGAGCTGGCAACCCCAAACGGCGTGTACGGCTTGCGCTCCTCGACGTCGCACTTGCAGCCCATGAACAGAAGACCCAACACCGGAAACGCAGCGCGTCGCAGACGACACGGCTGCAGCCGGCCGTGCCTGTCGCCCCGCGAGCGGGCTCGTCTGATCGAATCGCCGTTTCGAGGCCGCATGGGTTTGTCCGTCATCTGCTCCTCTGGGAAGGAAAAGGGTCCTAGCGCCCGGTACCTCCCGTGGCGGCGTTGGCGCAAGTAAGGAGCGAGCCGCAGGTCTCCGACGCGGCATCGGGTCCGACCCGACTGCGCCCTCGACGGTGTTGTGGGTCCGCCGCGCGGCGACGAGCGGTGCGGCGCCGGCTGGCCGAAATGGCCTTGCGACGCTCTCAACCGACCGTTTGTGTCGCGACCGCACGGCGGCGGCTCGTTCGCCATTGCCCCCAGAAGACGACCCGCCGCTCGGCGATATCTTCCAAAAAGCACTGCATGCTGTGCACGAAGCAGCTCGACCGGGTACTGCGCTCGAGCGCGCTTGCCCCGAAACCGTTGCTGCGGGTGTGCTCTCGGCCCGGCAAAGTCGAAGTGCTCTCGGTCGTGGCAGCCGGTCGTAGGTCTAGGGACTACCCTTAGCCACCTCTCCTCAGGCCGTCGTGCATGCCCTCCGCCGGCCGCTAACGTGTAGCAGAATCGGGACGTTAGAAGGCTTGTAAGCGCTCTGGCCGCGACGTACTCTCGTTCGAGTTCGAGGCCTTCGCGCCGACGGAACGTCGAGGTATGGGAATGGACTTAGAGACAATCCAGGGCGCACTTGGTCGCCTGCAACGGGACGCCGAATCCGAGCAGGCATGGGAGTCGCTCAAGGAGTCGCTCGCTGGAGGAGCGACGGAGGGACGGCAGCAAGTTCACGAGACGCTGGCTGCCGCGCGAGAGGCCCACGCCGCCCGCGGTGAGTGGCACGCGGTCGCAGCGTTGATGCCCCTGGAGGTGGAAACGTGCGACGGCAAGCAGGAGCAGATCAGCTTGCTGATGGAGCTCGGGCGTGTGCGGCAGCAGGAGCTCTTGGACGAGCCCGGGGCGATGGCCATCTACGCACGGGTGCTCGAGCTCGATCCAGAGGACGAGATGGCCCAGGCCGCCATCGCGGAGAGCGACGAGCGGCGTGCGACCTGGCGTGAGATGGCCGCCGAATATCTGCGAGAAGCGAATTCGGCGCCCGACGACGCCTACAAGGCGGCGATGCTGATGCGCAGCGCGGAGGTCGAGTGGCGCTTCGCCGACGACGAGTTGGACGAGGAGAAGCTCGTCGGCATGTTGGCGCAAGCGGCCGAAGCCGACCCGAAGAACGCGGGTGTTCAGCGCATGCTCGAACGCATCTATCGCCGGACGGGGGATCACAAGAGTCTGGCACTCGTACTCGAGCGCTGGGCCAAGTACGGCGACGAAGAGTCGGAACGGGTGGCGGCGGGGATCCGCTTGGCGCGCCTGTATTCCCACCGTCTCGATGACGAGGGGGCTGCCGCGGCGGCCTACGAGCTCGTGCTGTCCATCTCTCCAAACCACACCGAGGCGATGGAAGCGCTGGTCGAGCACTACTCGAAGACCGACGACTGGGACAAGCTGGTTCAGGTTTACGAGAGCGAGCTGGAGCATTTGGATCTGAGCCGCCCGGAGCGTGTGGGCGACATGCTGCAAATCGCCATGCTGCACTGGAAGAAGCGCGAGAGTCTGGGAGATGCCGCGCTCTGGTTCGAACGGATCCGTGCGATCGAGCCGACCAACGGTGCGCTGCTGGAGTTCTACCGCGAGTACTGCTCGCAGAACGAAGACGAAGCTCTGCTGTTGAAGGTGCTGCAAGGTGCCCAACGAGTGCTTCCCGAAGGCAAAGCGAAGCAGGCCATCACCACGGAAATTGCCAAGCTCGCCGAGAGCCAAGAAGACGCCCAGAAAGCAATCGACCAGTACAAGGCGCTGCTGCGCCAAGATCCGAACAACGCTGACGCCCGCACCTCGCTCAAGTCGCTGTACCGCAAGACCCAAGGCTACAACCAGCTGGTCGACTTGCTGCGCCACGAGTTGGAGGCGTTGGACGAGGATGCCAAGGACGAGCGACTCCGGATCCTGCGTGAAGTCGCCAGTGTTTATCGGGAGCACCTACCCAGCGAGACGTCCCTCGTGTCCGCCCTGAACCAGATCCTGGCGGTCGACGAAGCGGACACGGCGACCGTTCGTGAACTCATCGGGTTGTACGAGAAGCTGGGGCGCTGGCGCGACCTGCTTTCCAACCAGCAGCGCCTGGCCGAGCTGACTGAAGACGAAGACGAGAAGGCCTCGTTGTTGCGAGCCGCCGGCAATCGTTGGTTGTCGCAGTTCTCCAACGTGCAAAACGCGACTGCAGCGTTCGAGGCGTTGCTCAAGGTCGTTCCCAGCGACCGTGAGGCGCGGGATACGTTGGCGGACTTGTATCGCAAGCGTCGTGCTTGGCCCGCCCTGTACGCGCTCTACGAGAGTGAGGTGGGGGCCCTCGAGGGCGCCCAGCGCCTGGCGGTGATGAAGGAGATGGCCAATCTGGCCGCAGAGCGTTTGGGACAGCCCGATACGGCAGCGCGTCTCTATCGCGAGATCCTGGAAGTCGAGCCCACGAACTTGACCGTGCTCGATGCTTTGGAGAAGCACGCCGAGCGTTCGAAGGACTGGCAGACCCTGGCTTCGGCTTTGGCCATGCGCGTGGACGCTGAGGCCGATGACGCAGCCAAGGTCGCGGTGTTGCAAAAGCTTGGCAACGTGTGTGAGGACCGCCTGGAGGATCTGGGGCGCGCCACGGAGGCTTGGCGTCGCGTGCTCGACCTGTCACCTGGTCAAGCGCGAGCGGTTCGCGTTCTGAGAGACATTCACCTCAAGAGTGAAGACTACGAGGCGCTCACCGAGTTGTACGCGTCGCAAAAGGACTACGAAGGGTTGGCGGACGTGCTGAGCAACGCTGCGGACCGTTCCAGTGCCATCCGCACCAAGATCGATCTGAGCTATCGCGCGGCACGAGTTTACGAAGAGGACTTGAATCAGCCGGAGCGCGCCTTCCGCTCGTACGAGCGGATCCTGGCAGCAGATCCGATGGACACCCGCGCCGCGCGCGCTCTCGTTCCGCTCTACGAACGGGACGAGAAGTGGGCGCGTTTGCCGGCGCTGTACGAGCTGCTAGTCTCGGAGGCTTCGGGCGACGACGAACGTTTCGAAACCTACAGCCGACTGTATCAGGTCAGCGCGCAGCGCCTGAGCGATCGGGAGGCCGGCGTGCAGTACGCGCGCAAGGCATTCGAGGCCAAACCGGAGCGCGAGGATGCGCTGAGTCAATTCCGGGAGGCTTGCGAAGAGGCTCGCCAGTGGGACTCCTTCGTGGAGGCGGTGAGCAACCAACTGGCCAAAGCGCAGCCCGAGCCAGCGCCCTCCAAGAAAAAACGCGGCAAGAAGAAGAAGGGCAGCGCCGAGAAGGCTCCGGAGCCCGTGGGGCTCGACGCCGAGGTCGTGCGGCGTCTCGAACTCGCTCTGGCGGACGTCTACGAGCAGAAGCTGTCGAGGCCCGCAGACGCCGCAGCTGCTCTCAAACGCATCTTGACGGTCGAGCCCACGGACGGCGAGATCGGTAGTCGCCTGCACGCTCTGCTGAGCGGCTTGGCGGATCCGGACGCATTGCGATGGTTGTTCGGATTCCGAGCGGAGCACGCCCTTTCACCCGAAGCACGCATTGCTGTTTTGCACGAGTGGGCGGAGTTCGAAGCCGACAAGGAACGTGCTGCCGAGCTCTACAAACGCATTCTGGAGTCCCAAGAGGCGGACTCCAAGGCTGCCGAGAAGTTGCCGGAGCTGCTCCTCGAGTTGGGCCAGGCAGAAGAGGCGACTCAGGTCATCAACGCTCACAAGGAGCACGTCGAGCCTCCGTTGCGAGCGCGCCTGGAGTTGCGCGCGGGTCAGGTCTTCCTCGATCGCTTGTCGCAACCAGAGGCCGCACTGGAGGCGGCGCTACGTGCCCTCTCCGTGTGCAAAGAGCACGATTTGGAGAGTGCCGGAACGATTGAGCTGCTGCAGCGTTTGGTCGACGTTGATAGCACGAGGCGTCAGGCGGCCGAAGCGCTGGCCGACGTCTATCACAATGCTGACGAACGCCGTCGTGAGGCGGACGCACTGAGCGTCTTGCTCAGCATCGAAAAGGACCCGGCTCAGCGGCTGTCGCTCTTCGAGCGCGGGATGGCGGTCTACGAACAACTGGATTCGCACGGCCGAGCCTTCGAGCTCGCAGTAGCCGCTTGTCGCGAGTTCCCGGAAGAGCTGCGGCTGTGGGAGCGTGGAGCGGAGCTGTCCGCACAATCGGGGCGCCCCACCGAGCTGGCGGACGTCTATCGCGAGGTCTTGCGCGGGGAGTTGTCCCCCGACGTCAAACGCCAACTGTGCGCGCGGGCGGCAGTTTTGCACGAAGAGCAGCTCGGCGACCCGGTGGGGGCGACCCCGTACTTGGAGCAACTGCTGCAGGCGGACCCAGGCGATACCGAGGCGTTCGCCAAGCTCAAGCAGATCCTCACCAGTGCCCAGCGCTGGGACGAGCTGCACTCGCTGTACGACAAGACCATTTCCGTGCTCGACGACGGCGAAGCCAAGCTCGAGGTGCTCGGCGAAGTGGCCATGATCTGTGAAGAGTTCATGGACGACTCGAAAGCGGCGATGGGTTACTATGAGGCCATCGCTGGGATTGATCCCCAGCATGCCGTGGCCATCGAGGCATTGGACCGCCTGTGGACCAAGCACGAACGCTTCGAAGATTTGGCCGGACTCTTGGAGCATCGGCTGGCAAGTGCCACCGGAGAAGAGGCCAAGGAGTTGCGCTTGCGCCTGGCCGGGGTTCGTCTCGATCGGTTGCATCAGCCTGAAGCGGCCTTTCGCCACGTCGAGGACGTCCTGACGGAACACGTCAACGACTCGGATGCGCGGCAGATGGCCGAACGCTTGCTGCAGGTCAAGACGCTTCGCATCGCCGCTTCCGTCGCGCTGGAACGGGTGTACGAGTCTCGTGACGAGGTGCGTGACCTCGTTCGCGTACTGGAGGTACGTCGCGCGGCGTGGGCGGAGCTCTCCGAACGCGAGCAGGTGAGCGAAGCGGAGCAGGTTGAGCTACTCCGCCGCATCGCCGAACTGAAGAATGATCGTCTGCGGGACGACGAGGGCGCGCTGGAGGCGTATCTCGAACTCGTGCCGATGGATCCCGGATACTTCGAGGGGCGCGCAGAACTGATCGAGATATCCGGTCGACTGGGCGCGTCGGTACGCGTCGCCGAGGCTTTGGAGACGGCCGCCAGCAACGCCGAAACCATGGCGCTCAAGGGCGAGATCCTGATGCAGGCGGCCGGTGTTTACGAGGGCGCCCTCGACAACTCCGAACGAGCCGAGGCCCTATTCCATCAGGCGATGGTTCTCGACCCCGCGGATCCCGACTTGGTGTTGCCAGCGGCCAAGGCGCTGGAGCGCATCCAGACGGCGGCTCGGGCCCATGCCGCATTGGTGTCCACGTTGCGCGTCCAGCTGGGACTCGAGCAGGACCTCGGGGCACGCGCGGAGCTGTGGGAACGCATTGCCACTCTCAACGAAGAGGACATCGGCGATGTCGATGCGGCGATCAGCGCTTGGCAGTCGAGACTGGCGGACAATCCCGACGACGAGCGCGCACTGACGGCCCTCGACCGCCTGTTCGAACAGAAGGGCGCCCACAAGGAGCTGGTCCCCGTTCTGGAGGCCCGTGCGCGAATCACCGAAGACACTTCGGAGCGGCGTGAGTTCATGCGCCGCATCGCGGTCATCTATGCGGAGAAGCTGAACGACGCCGCGGAGGCCATCGAGGCGTACCGTGCGATGCTGGACGAGTTCGGTACCGACGCTGGTGTGCTCGAGGCCCTGTCGAAGCTGTTGGGTGCCGAGCAGCGTTGGGACGAGCTGGCGGACAATCTCGGCATGCGCTTGGACGCGACGGATGATGATGTTGCGCGTTTGGACTTGCTGGCGAGTTTGGGGGACTTGCGTCGTGAGCATCTGTCCAATCCCGGAGGAGCGCTGGAAGCGTACCGGGAGATCACCGAGCGGGACCCGAGTCACGAAAGAGCGCGCTCGGCGCTGTCCAAGATGCTCGAACACGACGATCCACTCAATCGCAAAGAAGCCGCTCAAATCCTGCAGCCGCTGTACGAAGGTGACGGCAACGACAAGCGCTTGCTGTCGGTGCTGGAGACGCTCGTCGATGCGGAGCCCGATCCCCTCGATCGCTTGTTGGCTCTGGAGCGAGCGGTGGAGGTCGCGAGTGGGGCGCTCGACGACGATGACAAGGCCTTCCACTTGACCGTACGAGCCATCCAGGACGCCGTCGGTCACACGGATCCGAAGCCCTGGCTGGAACGCCTGGAGCGTTTCGCGAGTGCGACTGGGCACCGCGACCAGCAGGTGGCAGTGCTGGAGCAGATCGTACCCGAGATCTTCGACGGCGAAGTTCAGTTCGGCGTGCTGATGCGAATTGCAGCATTGTGCAACCAGCAGCTCGAGGACCGAGACAAGGCTTTGACCTTCTATCGCAAAGCCCTCGAGGTGCAGCCGGATTCGGACGCTGCCCTTCTGGCGTTGGAGAAGCTCTACGATTCCGCCGGCGATACCGAGAGGCTGTTGGAAGTCTTGGAGCGTCGCGCGGAAATCGCCCCCGACGAGTACGGCCGCAAGCAACTCATGCTGTGGCGGGCACGTCTGTTGGACGAGAAGATGAGCCAGCCCGACGAGGCCATCAAAGTCTACGAGGCGATCCTCGACATCGGCCTCGACAAGAGCGCGATCGAGGCGCTGGAGGCGCTCTACACTCGCCAGGAGCGTTGGGAATCCCTGGTCGAACTCTACCAGCGCCAACTGGAGGAGCCGAACGCCGACCGGGCCGCTTTGCACATCGCGACCGCGAAGGTGGCGGCTTACAAGATCGAAGACGTGAACCGGGCGTTCGACGAACTCGAGGCGGCTTTGGACGTGGATTCGCGCTCGGAGGCTGCGGTCGCCGAGCTCGAACGCTTGATGGAAGAGGGTAACGACGGTGAGCGTCGCGCGCGAGCGGCTCACTACCTGGAGCCGATCTACTTGGCTCGAGCCGACTACGATCGAGTGATGGCCACGATCGAGGCCCGCCTGGATACGGCGGATCCGGTCGACCGTCGAGAACTCCTGCAGCGGCTGGCGCAGCTGCACGAAGAACAAAAAGAGAACTACGTCGCGGCACTGGAGACCGTGGCGTTGCTCCTCCACGACGATCTGACCGATCAGGGAACGGTCTCGGAGTTGGAGCGTCTGGCGAAAGTGTCTGACAGCCGCTCACGATTGGTGGAAATCTACGCCACGGAACTCGAGGCCGTAGAGCACGATGATTCGTCGACAGCCGCATTGTGTCAGCGCGCCGGTGAGCTGTATCGGGAGCTGGGCGATCCGCAGGCGTCGTTGGTGTTCTATCGTCGTGCCCTCGCCTTCGAACCCGACAGTGTGCCGCTGTTCGAGGCCGTCGACGGCATCTTGCAGGCGTTGTCTCAACATCAGGCCAGAATCGACTTGCACCGGACGGCCCTCGAACATCGCTTCGATCCGGAGGATCGCCTGCGTTTGCTGCACACGATTGCCAGACTGCAGAACGAACAGCTCGGAGACAGGTCCCGGGCGATCGAGACGTACATCGAGGCGCTGGAAATCAACCCGGACGACCCGGCCGCGCTCGATACGCTGAGCCGGCTCTACTACGAGTTGGAGCGGTTCGAGGATCTCTACGACTTGGTTCTCAAGCGTGCCGAGGTGGCTCAGGACGAGTCACAGGCGGTGACCTTCCGCTTGGCGTTGGCGAAGCTCAGCAAGAACGAGCTCGCGGACTCATCGCGCGCGGTCGACCAACTGGAAGAGATCGTCAGGATCGATCCTGCCTGCGCCGATGCCATTCGTGAACTCGAGTCGTTGCGGGACGACGACAAGCAGCGACAACGGGTAGTCGAAATCCTGACGCCGCTGTACGAGCAAGCCGACGATTGGCGTCACTTGATCAAACTCAACGAAGACCGCTTCGAACTGGCATCGGATAGTCTGGAGAAGGTTAATGTTCTGCGCCAGACGGCGCAACTCTGGGAGGAGCGCGGTCGTGACGCGAATCGGGCGCTGCAGGCTCTCGTTGCGGCGCTTCAGTTGGAGCCCGATGACGTCGAAGTGCGACTCGAGTTCGAGCGCCTGGCGGAGCTCACCGGGTCGTGGAACACGCTAGCCGAGGTCTACTCGGGAATCGTCGCCGCTCACGAAGACCTCTCGTCGGCGCGGGACTACTGGCTGAAATTGGCTCAGGTTCACGATGGACCTCGGGACGATCCGCGTGCGGCCCTCGACGCCTACACCCAGGTGCACCAGCTGGAGCCGGGTGACATCGAGCCAGTCGAGCGAATGGAAGCTCTGTCGACGCTGCTCAGCGATTGGAAGACGTTGGATTGGGTGTTGGTTGCCAAAGCCGACTTGATGTTGGACGACGAGGATCGGGCCAGCACCTGGAGGCGAGTCGGCGAAGGGCGTCGCGATATGCTCGACATGCCAAAAGAAGCCATCGAAGCCTACGAGCACGCGCTCGAGCTGGCGCCCGACAGCGCCTACACCATGGACTGCCTGATCGACCTGTATGAGCAACACGAACAGCCAGAGCGGTTGGTCGAGCTCTACCGGCAGCGCGTCGAGGTGGCGGACTTCGATGACGTCGACCTGTGCTACAACTTGCTGCTCGCCGCGGCTGAGAAGTACGAAAAGCACTTCAAGGACCGAGTCTCGGCAATCGAGGTGCTCAACCAGGCGGCTGAGAAGAAGCCACAGGATGCAGAGATTCTATTGCGCTTGCACGGCCTGTACGAAGCCGAGGAACAGTGGCCCGAGCTGCTCGAAAACTTGCGCGAACAGGTGGAGGCCGCCAGCAGCGTGGAGGCTCGGGTGCGCGCTCAACGAGAGATGGGCGACGTTCTCGTCCGTCGGCTGGAGAGTTTCGATGAGGCGTTGGAGGCGTACGCCACCGTGCTGGCGGAGCTGCCCGGTGACGAGCACGCGCGCGCTGCGGTGTACGATCTAGGTGAACAACACGAGGAGCTGCGGGAGCGTGTCGCTGAGGTGCTAATCCCGGCTTTGGTCGAGGTGCGTGCACACTCGCAACACGTCGACGTGCTGGAGATGCGTCTCTCCGTGGAGAGTGACCCTGAAACGCGTGCCGCCACGTTGCGGGCGGTTGGGCGCGTATTGCTGGACGAGTTGAACGACGCCGAAGGTGCGAAAAAGGCGTTGCTTCGCGCCATGGCGGAGGTGCCAGAGGACTTGGAGCTGCACGCCTGGATTGAGGAGCTCTGTCAACAGACGCGAGATTGGTCGAGTTACGCGGAGGCACTCAGTGAGCGGGCGCAGAGCACGTTCGATGCCGAGCTGGCGCGGGACATGTACGCCCGCCTAGGTAACACTGCGGAGACGCGACTGAAGGACCCGGGCAGAGCGATCGATGCCTATCGGCGCGCCGTCGAACAAGTGGGCGACGAACCGGACTTGTTGTTGGCTCTCGACCGGTTGTACACGGAGGCGAAGAACTGGACGGAACTCGTGGACGTGCTCGAGCGCCGTACCGCACTGGTCGACGGAGATGACGAGCGCGCGACGATCTACTACCGGCTGTCGGTGATCCAGTTGGATGAGTTCGGCGAGACCGGGCAAGGCCTGGGTTCGTTGAGAACGGCGCTCGATCTAGATGCTCGGCATGAGCCGGCTCGCGAGAAGCTGGAACAGCTCACCGAACGTCAGGATCTGTTCGAGGAGGCTGCCGAGATCCTCGAGAACGTCTACCGGAACCTGGGCACGACCGACAAGCTCGCGGATCTCTACGGCAAGCGTGTCAGCCATGCCGAGACGCCGGGCGAACGCATCGAGATGCGGCGCGGTTTGGCCCGAGTGCTCGAGGACGAACTGCGAGATCCAGCGGGTGCTCAGAAGGTGTTGCAGGAGGGACTCGCAGATGACCCCTCGGATCAGGAGATCCTCGGCGAGCTCGAACGCCTGGCGGACCTGTCACGCGGTTGGGCGCTTGCCGCAGACGCCCTGTCCAAGGCCATCGAAGGTGCCAAGGAGTTGGCCCCCGACATTGGCAAGGAGCTCTGCATCCGGTTGGCGACCTGGTATCGGGATCACGCGCAGAACCCCGACGCCGCGGAAGGTGCGTTCGAACGAGCGTTTGCTTTTGACCCACAGAGCGATGATGTCCTGATGGAGCTCGAAACCCTACAGGAGCGTTCGGGGCGAGAGCTCGCGCGAGTCAAGACGTTGCGGGCGAGGGCTCGCTTGCAGCTGGACGACGCCTCGAGAGAGGAGCTGTATCGGCGCGCGGTGCGCCTCGCGGAGGACCGCGACGAAAAGGCGCTGGTGGAAGAGGTGCTGCGCGAGGTCATCGAGCAGCAGCCGGATTCCGTTTGGGCACTCAGCGCGCTCTGTGATCTGCGGGAAACCGCTGGGGATCACAAGGAGACGCTGGAGTTGCTCACGCGCCAGCTGGACGTGGTGATGGACGCGAAGGAGCTCCGCACCCTACGCCACCGTGCAGCGGCATTGGCACGTGGTCCCCTCGACCAGCCCGAGCGAGCGATCGAGCTACTGCAGCAAGCCTTGGATGACGACCCGCTGGACATGGAGGCTGCGACCGGTCTGCGTGAGCTGTTCGAGAAGCTCGAGCGTTACCGTGATTTGGGCAGCCTGATGGAGCGAGTCATCGAGGTCACCGACGATGCAGGGGAGCGTGCCCGTGCGCGCGTCGATCTGGCTCGACTGCAGCACGAGCGTTCTTCCGACCCCGAGGCAGCGATCGATACGCTCCGTATCGCCATCGAGGAGGATCCGAGCTCGAGCGAAGCGGTGGTATTTCTCAGTCGTCTGTACGAGGAGCTGGGCAAGGATGAGGAGCTCGCGGAGCTCCTCTCGGAGCAGATATCCGCGGCACAGAGTCGGGGTGATACCGACGCGGAGTTGGACTTCGAGGTGCGCTTGGCTGAGGTGTACGAATCGAAGTTGGGCGACGTTGGGCGCGCCACCGAAGCCTACCGTCGTGTTCTCGACAGAGACGCGCAGCATAGGGGCGCCTTGGCAGCTTTGGTTCGACTGTTCGAGCAGGCTGGGGACTGGCAGAACGCCATCCCCTTGCTGGAGCGTCAAGCGGCAGCTGCGGATGGTGAGCACAAGCTCGCCGTGCAGCTCAAGCTGGCGGACGCGTGGCTGTCCGTGGATGCCAAGGAGCGCGCCGTAGAGGCGTTGGAGGTGGCGCTTGGCTTGGCACCCACGGATTCGGAGCTGAGGAGCCGAGTGCGCAAGGCCTATGAGGAGGCTCAGAGTTGGGACAAGCTCGGTCGGCTCGTTGGGGACAGCGCCAAGCACGAGTCCGACGACAAGCAGAAGGTCGCGCTGCTGGCAGAGGCCGCGGCGATCTTCAGTAAGAAACTCGACGACCACGGGCAGGCGGCGGCGCTACTGGAAGAGGCCATTCAGCTGGCGCCTTCGGACAGGGCGCTGTTGCTCGAGTTGTGCGACGAATACAGCGCGTCTGGGCGCTCGCAAGAGGCGATATCGACCTTGGAAAAGGTCGTCGAATCGTACGGCGGTCGGCGCAGCAAGGAACTGGCCGAGATCCACCGGCGTTTGGCTACGGCGTTTCAGGCGGAAGGGCAGCTGGACAAGGCGGCTGCCGAACTCGACAAGGCGTTCCGCATCGAGCCGGGCAACATCGCCGTGCTTCGCGCGTTGGGTCTGCTCTCGCTCGAGCTGGACGACCTCAAGCGAGCTCAACAGATGTTCCGCGCGCTGCTGCTGCAGAAGCTGGGGCCCAAAAGCCCGGTCACCAAGGCTGAGGTCTTCTATTACCTGGGCATGGTGCACCACAAGTTGGGCGAGGCGGCCAAAGCGAAACAGATGGTCGATCGGGCGTTGCAGGCGGATCCCGAGCTGGCGGCCGCCCGCGAACTCGCCGAACAGCTGTGATTCGCTCCTGGCTCTCGGCGTCATAGCGCACTACAGACCACGCGATGACGGTCGCGGTGATGATTGACGGACGACTCGTCTCACCCGAGCAGGCTCGGGTGAGCGTGTTCGACAGGGGGTTTCTCTTTGGCGACTCCGTGTTCGAGACCATTCGCACGTATGACGGCAAGCCATTTGCATTGAATGACCATCTGGTGCGGCTCGCGCGCAGTGCGGACTTGGTCTACATCCCGATGCCGATCGGCCAGGCTCAGCTGAGCTCCGAAATCGAGCAGACGCTCGCGGCGGCTGGCAACGAGGAGAGCTACGTTCGCGTGATCGTGACGCGAGGACAAGGCGCGTTCGGACTCGATCCCGGCCTTGCGGAGCAACCCCTGCGGGTGGTCATCGTTCGTCCGCTGGCGCCACTGCCGTCAGAGGTCTACGAGCAGGGGGTCGAGGCGGTAACCTTTCAGACGATGCGGCCCTCGGATGCGACGGACGCGGTGGGGGCGAAAATCGGCAACTACCTGGTGGCCGTGTTGGCAACCCGGGCAGCCAAAGAGAAGGGCGCCCACGAGGCCCTGATCGTCGACAACGAGGGGCGGGTGGTGGAGGGCGCGACCTCCAACCTTTTCTACGTCGAGGCGGGCGAACTGGTGACCCCGCCAGAACGCGCAGGGATTTTGCCAGGTATCACTCGCGCGCACGCGCTGAAAGCCGCGGCCAGTCTGGGCGTGCCGGTACGTTTCGACTCGCCGAGCGTGGAGCGTCTGCGGGCGGCCGATGAGGTGTTCATCTCGTCGAGCATTCGCGAGCTGGTGCCAGTGGTGCGGATCGACGGGACGCCGATTGCAGGGGCCGAAGTCGGCGCCCTGACCACAAAACTTCTCAAAGAATTTCAGCGTATTGTACGCTCCGGATGAGTTTCGACGACCAGGGTCGGGCCGGTGGGTCCACTCGCGCGCGTACCTGTGGCACTCTTCGGGAAGCTGCGGCGCGAAGCCCCCGTATCACGGCATAACAACCACGAGTGTCATCATGAAAAACCTGCTTACTTCGATTTCCTTGATTGCCTGTTGCCAACTATCACTCGTCGCTTGTGTCGAGCGCGAATGCACCGACGAAGAGCGTGCAGCGGCAGGCGCTGACGACAACGACGACTGCAGCCGCTTCGTTCCCTTGAAGACGTACACGTCTTCGGACACCGAGACGGAGCGGGTCGGTTGGTCTTCAGGTGACGATGTACTGATCACCGGCGACGTGCGCGGCGTGGACATCATCGAAGGGAGCTCGTCCGACGAGGTCGTCGTTCGCTGGCAGGCGGAGACCGAGTTGGCCGATGGCCGTGAACAGGATGTCGTTCAGGCCACGTGGGACAAGTTGGCCGTCGAGCTGCGAGCCGTCGATGGGGGCGTCATCTTCGAGGGTGATCGCCAAGGATCTGCGGCGGACGTTGGCGCCAAGATCGAGGTCCGGCTGCCCACTGGCTTCGACGGGGACTTGACCATCGACAAGACGAACCGACGGGGTGGGGACGTGCAGATCAACTACTTGGGTGATTGTCGCAATTTGGAGATCGACATGAACGAGCCTCTCGCCGAGCTCGATTTGGCCGACGTAGCCAGCCTTCGCACCGCACTCATCAACACGGCGGACGACATCACGATGCGTGGGGCTTTTGGAGACAACTTGGAGATTGCCGTGTTGCATACGGAAAGTGGCAGTATCAAGGCCGCTTTCAATGCAGTCCCCGGGAGTCATGCGACCATCGTCTCGGACTTTGCGGGAGACGTTACCGTGGCGTTGCCAGGCGACAGCGACTTCACGCTCACGGCGGAGGCCGGAACGTTTGGCGAGGTTCGGTTCTCTGGGACCCCGAGCAGCTGTCGAACGGCAAAAGACGGGGAGCAATCCGCAGCCATGGTGTGCAACGGCGGTGATGACGATGGCCTGACGTTCGAGGTGATCTCGAGCGACGACGCCGTGATCTCGTTCTGAGCTCGTCCTGGTGGCGATAGCGGTCGCCAGAGCGCTCTCGACGCCGAGAGCACAATTGGCGGACTCGCTGTACCGAGGCCGTGCCTTCGAGGAGGTGCGGCTTTGGTGATTTGGGATGCCCGTCTCGCGTCGAGTCAGCCGGCTGCCGCGTTAGCTCGTGGGACTGGGATGTTCAGCCTGCCTCCGGCCTGAGCCATCATCACACTGACGGCTTTCTCGAAGAAGGCTCGCAGGAAGGGCACTTCCTGGGGTGGGTTCGTGGTGATGCCGCAACTGCCGATCACCTGAATGGTCGCGGCGACCTTGAGCGCGGTTCCTTCGCCCTCCCGCGCCAATAGGCTGATGCCGGCGTCTTTCATCCAGCTGATGAGGTCATTGCGTCGGTCCTCGGTGAAGTAGCGATCCGTCGACGACAACATTTCGCTCTTGAGGAGCTTGCTGACCTCTTCTTGTTCCGCAGGTGCCTCCGGGTCCAGGTGAGAGCCAACTTTGGTCAGCAATTCTCGAACGGCATCACTGCCGGGCATCCAAGCACGGAACTCTGGCAAGTGGTGCAGGGCGCCTGAGTCTTTGGCGAGCTCGCGTGCGTCGTCATCGGCAAACTCGAAGCCCTCGGCGTCGAAGGGGTGTTCTGGAGTGGACTCCGGCACGGGTTCGAGCAAGGCCTTGGCGTTGTCGAACCCCATGGGTTCGGGCGCACCCTTGGCGGTGTGAGCCGCCCGCGCCCGCGCTACCTTGTCACGTGCCCACTCCAGGGGCACCGCCACCGGCTCGTAGCCGGCGCCGGGCAACGCTTTGCTGATACTGGCTCGGAGTTTACTCAGGGTGGTCTGGCTGTTCTCGACCCGCAGGACTCCTTGTCCATCGCGTACGAAGACGAGGGACGCACGGCAGGAGCCGCCACTTTGGCGTTGAGTGAACGCGAGGAGGCGGATGCCCGCTGAATCCGGCGAGAGCAGCAGTGCCTCCACCGGATGAACCTGACGTTGAACGAGACTCGCTTTGCGGGGCGCATGGGGGATCTCGACGCCGCGAGACTTGAGCACGTTCAGGCCCCGACGGGCGGCTTTGCGTGCGGGTCCCGAGCCGTGCTCAGCGATGCAGTTGACAGCGCCGGCATTGCCCGCGGCGATCCATTGCTGGACCAAGTCGGGTCCTTTGGCGCCCGCATTTTCGAGCGCGGCTAACGCTCCTTCCACGTCGATTTGGAGGGTGCTTTCGTCGAATTCTGTGTTGGCCATTGTGGGATTTGCTCGTTCAGTCCAGCACCGCGATGGCTTCTATCTCGACCTTGGCACGCAGCGGAAGCCCGGCGACTTGGACCGTGGCTCGTGCTGGTGGGTTCTGAGAGAACGCCTCGCCGTAGATTTCGTTCACGGCGCTGAAGTCCGCAAGGTTGGTGAGGTAGATGGTCGTCTTGACCACGTTGTCGAAGCCTGCTCCGCCAGCGCCCAGAACGTGCCCGAGATTCTTCATCACTTGACGTGTTTGCTCTCGGACGTCGCCTGGGACGAGGGCACCCGTGGCCGGGTCGATCGGGATTTGCCCGCTGCAGAACAGCAAATTTCCGTGGCGTACGGCCTGGGAGTAGGGGCCGATGGCAGCGGGGGCGCGGTCGGTCTGAACGACGGAATGAGTCATGACTTGCCGGCGGACGATACAGTTGCGGACCGGTCAGGGCAACACCGTGCTTGCATCGACCTCGACTCGGGGAGCTCCAGCTGAGAAGGGCGCCCGCAACCGCCTGGGGCTCGGCGTCGTTTCAGTCGACGTCCATCCCACGGCGGCCTGCGATGGCTCTGCCGAGGGTGATTCGGTCGGCGAATTCCAAGTCCCCACCGTGGGGGACACCACTGGCGATGCGGGTGACGGTGGTACCCAGCTTCGAGAGCTCCTGCGCCAAGAACAGGGCCGTGGCTTCGCCGTCGACGGACGGTGGGGTGGCCACGATGACCTCACGGACGCCACGGTTCCGAATCGTGTGCAGGAGCGCGTTCATCGGCAGTTGCTCTGGGCCAATACCATCGAGAGGGGAGAGGAGGCGACCCAGGACGAAGTATTTCCCGCTCATCGCCCCACTGCTTTCGACGGCCAGCAAGTCCTGCACCCGGGCGACGATGCACAGCAGGCTGCCTTCGCGACGGTCGTCTCTGCAGATGCTGCAAACGACTGTCTCGTCGGGGCCGACTTCCGCCATGTTGCCGCACTCGCTGCAGGGGCGGATGTGTTCGCCCAAATCGACCAAGGCTCTTCCCAGATCGTGGGCGAGTTCGTTTCCGTCTCCGACGAAGTGCAAGGCGAAGCGCTGGGCCGTCTTCTCTCCAACGCCCGGCAGGCGTGCCAACAGGTGGGCGAGGCTTCGCAAGCGGTCGGGCAGCATCGTCTCAGTCCTTGGGTAGCTCGATGTTCTTCACGCGTGCACCCAAAACCCGCACGGCTTCCAGGAGAACAGGGTGGTTGCGCGCCTCTTGTAGAGCCGCCTGCTCGCTATCCAGACGAGCCTGCTTGTCGACGGCAAAAACACTCTGGCCGTTGACGGCGGCGGCAGCGACTTCGGTGACGATCTCGGGTGCGCGCCCGAGCAGCGATTGAGCCGCCTGGCGGATGAGCCCGAGGGTGCTCTTCTCTTGCAGGGCCACGTCGACCACGCTGCCTGGCTGGTATCGCAGGTGCAGCTTTCGTCGCGTTGCCTCCACGACGTCCGCATGGTCGAGGAAGGCGCCCAGCTTGGGTTCCTCATCCCTCAATCGATCGACGACCAGGCGCCAGCGCTCGACGTCACTGCATTCGTCCCAATCGACCAACGAGGGAGGGGCGGATGCGGGCGCTTCGTCTTGGGGGGTCGGTGCAGAGCGTGCTGGCGTCGCGCTCTTGTCGCTTTGCGCGGATGGTTCGGTTGGCCCCGGCGCGGCACTCGAGGCTCGGACGGGCGCTACATCTGCTGCTGGCCCCACATCCGCCGCAGGGGCTACATCCGCTGCGGGTCCTTTGCTGGAACTGGTGCCCGTTTGCTCGGTCACGCGTTCTGGTGCGGGAGCAGGAGTGGCATGAGGCGCTGGCTCTTCTTCCGTCGAGTCTTCCGTCGCGGGGCGGGTGCCGGCATTCGCTCGTCCGGGCGACGCGGCCGCGTGTGTCGATGCCTCGTCGGGCGCCGGACGGGGCCGAGGGCTCGCGGGTGCGGGCTGAGTCGCCGGGGCGCTATTGCTCGAGATCGTCGCTTCGCTTCTTACGGCAGGGCTTCTTGCCACTGGGGGTTCATCAGCAGACGCCGCAGGCCTCGTGTCGCCCGCCACCGAGTCGCCCCCGGGCGCCCTTGCAGCAGGAGTCGCCGGTTTGGAAGTTCGGTCGGTGGGGTGAGCGGAGCTGTCAGTCGCCGCTCGAACTGTTGCCCCTGATGATGCCTGGTTGGCGGGGGGGCGGGGGGGCGCGCCGCCCGAGCGCGGAGGGGCTGCAGCGGGAGCGCGACCACCTCCTCCGGAACGCGGAGCCCCATGCAGCCGCTTCTCGAGGCGGATCAGTCGCTCGATCAAGTCGTCGATGGGCACCAGCGGAGGTCTGCGCGCTAGCCGAACCAGCAGCATCTCCAGCGCGGCGCGCGGTTGGCTGCTGCGCACGACGTCATCGTAGCTATGCGAAAACCCCTGATGCAGGCGCAAGAGGTCGTCCACCGGATGTTGCGCCAACGCCTTGACCTGGTCGCGCTCGTCGTCGGGTAGGTCGAGCAGTTGTTCGGGTGAATCCGAACTCGCGTTGACTACCACGTCGCGCAGAACGCCGAGCAAGTCGCGCGCGACGTTGCTGATGTCGAAGCCTTGGTTGGCGAGATCGTCGATCGAAGCCAGGAGCGGGCTGCACTCCGCGGCGATCAAGTTGGCCGTGACGTCGTAGAGCACCTTACGACTCGCGACCCCCAGAACACTCGTTACCGCCTGCTCGGTGAGTTTCTCGTCGCCCCAAGCGATCACCTGGTCGAGCAGACTCATGGCGTCTCGCATGCTGCCGGCGGCCTCGCGCGCGATGATCGCCAGTGCTGCTTCTTCCGCCTCGATCTTCTCTTCGGCCAGCACGTAGCGCAGGCGTTGCATGATCAACCGTGTCGGGATCAGCTTGAAGTCGAAGCGCTGAACGCGGCTCAAGATCGTGATCGGTACCTTGTGAACTTCCGTCGTCGCGAAGATGAATTTGACGTGCGGCGGCGGCTCCTCCAACGTCTTGAGGAAGGCGTTCCACGCGCTCTGCGAGAGCATGTGGACCTCATCGACGATGTATATCTTGTAGCGATCCCTCGTAGGGGCGTACGGCATCGATTCTTGGAGGCGTCGTACCTCGTCGACGCCGTTGTAGCTCGCTCCGTCGATCTCCTGCACATCCATGTCGGAGCCTTCGGCGATCTCCTTGCAGGCCGCGCATTTCAGACATGGGGTTGCCGTCGGGCCGTCCGATTCCAGGCAGTTGAGGGCCTTGGCCATGATGCGGGCACTGGTCGTCTTGCCGACGCCCCGAACACCCGTGAATAGGAAAGCGTGCGCCACGCGTCCGCTCTTGATCGCGTTTCCGAGCGTCGCGGCCACGTGGTCTTGACCCACGAGGTCCGAGAACGCCATTGGACGCCACTTGCGCGCGAGGACGACGTAACTCATTGGAGCTCCTCCGATTAGCAGATCCGCGGGCTTGCACAAAGGGGACACCCCGTCCGGCGTCGGGCGTTCTCGGGATGAGCCATCGCAGCGCTTTGAAAACGTTGGGCACAGACGCTACCTTCTCGGCTGATGTTTCGCTTTGCTCTACCGTTCGGTCTTCTGCTTCTCGGCTGCGCCACGCGGCAGCCGGCACCCACTGCCCCGGCCGCTGCGGCCACGGCCGCGTCCTCGACGGAAACGGCCGTGATATTGGAGCCCGAGCCCGCCGAGCCACCGGCGCCTCCGCCGCCGCTGGAGCTCGAGCTGACGTCTGCCCCCATGGGCGAGGTTCCGGCTGACTGGGTTTCGCACCCATGGCGCGAGGCGATCGTCGCTCCGAAAGACGAGGCGCGCATCGAGCTGCCGGCGCTCGCGGCGACGGCGATTGCGTTGAACCTGCCAAAGCAATCGCCGGGGGTGACGGTTTGGGTGCAGCTCGACGACTTCGCTCCGGTCGCGGCGCGCGCGGGGCTCACGTTGTCTGCGGCCATGTTGGAGTGGGATGAGCTGCATCCAGGGACACATCGGTTGGTGCTCTTCGCTGCGGATGCGGACGGGCGCGTGCTCAGTCACGGCGACAGCCCGCTCCTCGACGTTGCGAGCTTCGTCGTCACCGCTTCGGACGGGGGCGGTTCGGTGTTGGCAACGGGGCCGGCCCAGGCACTCTTGAGTCCTCATGGGACGCTCAACGGACAGGCGGCGGCGAGTTCTGCACGGTTGCAGTTCTGGACGGAGGGGACGAGCGAAGCGGTCGCCGTTCGCATCACTGGTCCAGGCGGGCGCAGCGCACGACACCAGTTGCCACGTGGCGCGTACGCGCTTTCTGCGCTGCCGAGTGGTGACTACCGCTTCGACATCGGGACCACTCCGCCGATGTCTGCGGTCGTCACCGTCAATCAGGAGCTTTCCCCGGGCGCGGCACCGTGACCGCGTTCGACCGTCGCCAGATCGTCGATTGGGACAAGCAGTTCGTCTGGCACCCGTACACGCCGATGTCGCGGTATTTGGCCGAGGGATCGCCACTGGTGATCGATCGCGCCCAAGGCAGTCGTTTGTGGGACCTCGATGGGCGCGAGTACATCGACGGTAACTCATCGTGGTGGGTGGCGTCGTTGGGCCACAACCACCCCCGACTGATAGGCGCCCTGCAGGCGCAAGCGCGGAAGATGTGCCACGTCGCGCTCGCGGGCATCACCCACGAGCCGGCGGCAGCCCTGGCGAAGGAACTCGTGGAGGTGGCTCCTCCTGGGTTATCACGTGTCTTCTACAGTGACGACGGGTCGACGGCAGTCGAACTCGCGCTGAAGATGTGCCTGCAGTATTGGCACCAAAATGGTCAGCCCGAACGCCGCAAGTTCGTCGCCCTCGGCGATGCCTTTCACGGCGAGACTTTGGGAGTGACGGCCCTCGGCGGTGTGGAGGTCTTTCGCCGGCCCTTCCAGCCGGTCTTGATGGAATGCGTTCACATCGACTTGGCGTCGGAGCCGGAGGCGGCGCTCCGGAAGCTCTCCGATCTGTTGCAGGCCGAAGCCAGTCGCATCGCTGGCTGCGTGCTCGAACCTCTGGTCCAAGGCGCCGGGGGCATGCGCATGTACGGTGCCGAGGCGCTGCGTCGGGTCCGTGAATTGACGACGCAGCACGACGTGTTCCTGGTCGTGGATGAGGTTTTCACGGGCTACGGTAGGACGGGGCCGATGTGGGCCTGCGAGCACGCAGCTGTGAGTCCGGACGTGATGTGTGTGGCCAAAGGGTTTACTGCGGGGATCTTGCCGATGGCCGCGACTCTCTGCACCAGTCGCATCTTCGACGGCTTCCTGGGGCACGATGACCGAGCCTTGTACTACGGCCACACCTACTGCGGGCATCCGCTGGGAGCCGCCGTGGCTCGAGAAGTGCTCACCGTCTACCGACAAGAGCGCATCCTCGAGCGGGCCGCTCCCAAAGCCCGACGCCTGTCGCAGACGATCGAGCGCTTGGGGCAGCTCGATGGCGTGGCGCGGCCGCGCGCGCTCGGCATGGTTGGCGCCGTGTCCCTCGGCGAGCGCTCCGGCTACTTGGAGAAAGCCGGGTGGCGAGTCAGCGAGTTGGCGCGGGAGCGAGGCGTGTACCTTCGTCCGTTGGGAAATGTCGTCTACGTGGCGCCAGCTTTGAACATCGATGACGACGATCTGGAGACGCTGCTGGAGGTGCTGGAAGAGTGCGTGAAGTCGGTCCTGGGCGAATGAGCACTGGGGCCCGCGCGGAGGAGGCGCTTGGTGCATGGGTGCGCGTGTGGCGTTCTTGGGGCTCGTGCTGAACCCCGTGCTGCGTCGGATCGACCCACGGCGAGGGGCTATGCGCGTGCTGCTCGCCTGGGGGCCGTCGCCGCTGGAGCTCACTTTCAACGGTCAAGTGGGCGGCTTACGTGAGGGCGAGGCGCTCGCAATGACGCTGGTCGGGAGGCGCGTGGGTTCGTCGAGCTTCGAGCTCTCTGGCACAGGTCGAGTTGGCGAGCGGTCGTGTGAGGCATGCGGGCTGGTCGCGCTGGGGGCTAGTGGTCCCGAGCTGTCTCTGCAGCTCGAGCTCGAGGGTGAGCGCGTCAATGGTCGTTTCGCCTGGCAGGAACTGCCTCCGGTGCTGCTTCCGGCGGGAGCGTGCTTCTCGGGCCCCGTGAGCTGGCGAGAGAAGCCGGCGGAGATGACTCTGTGTCTCGACTACCGCGCCGCGCTCCGAAACTGGACGAGCTGACAGTTCTCAGGCCGACCACCTGTTCAGTAAGACTGGTCATCCGACTAGTCACTGAGGGGTGCTTGTGTCAAGACGGCAGGAATGGAAGTTCTGTCACACTCGTTGACGAATTGTCATCATGTCTGATCCCGCCGCTCCTCCTGACAACCCCGTCACCGTGCTCGTCGTCGACGACGAGCCCAGCAACGTCACGTCTCTAGAGAAGATATTCGCGAGAGAAGGAATGCGGGTGTTGAGCGCTGACAACGCCAAGCGCGCTCTAGAGGTGATCCGCTCCCATAGCGTTCAGGTCGTGTTGACGGACCTGATGATGCCAGGGACTTCGGGCACTGAACTGCTGAAAGCCGTCAAGGAGGTTTCACCGGATACGGAGGTGGTACTGATGACCGCTTACGGCACGGTGGAGAACGCAGTGCAAGCCATGCGTCAGGGGGCGTACGACTTCGTCGAGAAACCGCTTCAGCGCATGAACATCGTCAAGAGCGTGCGCAAGGCCGCGGAGCGACACTCTCTGATTGCCGAAAACCGCTCGCTGCGCCAGGAGCTCCAGCTGCTGACCAATCGCGAAATCATCGGCCAGAGCAGCAGCTTGCGGCGTACTCTCGAGATCGCGACCCAGGCCGCCCCTTCCAGCGCCACCGTGTTGATTCTGGGGGAAAGCGGCACCGGCAAGGAGCTGCTGGCTCGCTACATCCACGGCAAGAGCGCTCGTGCTTCGGGCCCGTTCGTCGCCGTCAACTGCTCGGCCATCCCGGAGAGCATCCTCGAGGCTGAGCTCTTCGGCCACGAGCGAGGGTCGTTCACCGGGGCGGTGGGCAAGCGCGATGGTCGTTTTGCCAAGGCCAAAGGGGGGACGCTCTTCCTCGATGAAATCGGCGAGCTGACCCCGACTGTCCAGGTCAAGTTGTTGCGGGTGCTGCAGGAGGGAGAGTACGAGCCGCTGGGCGGGGATACGGTCAAAGCCGACGTGCGCGTCGTGGCGGCGACGAATCGCGATCTGCAAGCGGAGGTCGAAGCGGGGCGCTTCCGGGAAGACCTGTACTACCGGCTGAACGTCATCGCCATCACCGCGCCACCCCTCCGCACTCGACGTGAAGACATCCCGCTGCTCGTCGACCACTTCCTCGGTATCTACTGCACCAAAAACGCACGAGCGCGGCTGTCGGTGCCCAGCGAGGTGATGACGAAGCTGCTCGACTACACCTGGCCAGGCAACGTGCGTGAGTTGGAAAACGTCGTCGAACGGGCAGCGGTCTTGTGCCGTTCGGACTCGCTGTCGTTGGCAGACCTGCCCGAGGTCGTCGCCCGGGCGGACGCGTCCGAGCCCGACGCCCTGCAGGTCGCGATCGGAACTCCGCTCGCTGATGTCGAACAGCGTCTGATTCGACAAACCTTGAAGCACACCTCGGGCGACAAGACCCTCGCGGCGCAGTTGCTCGGCATCTCGACCCGCACGATCTACCGCAAGTTGGGCGAGGTCGGCCGCTGACGCGCCGGCAGTTTTGTCAAATTGGCGCAGTTTGGGGCCCGCCTTTGGGCGACGTGTCAGCTTGGCGCAACCGGCCTCCTCGCACGGGCGAAAACCCCGAAGAAAATCGCTGTTCTTTGAGGATTGACCTCTGGCACGGCTCTCGCTTTAAACCCCCCGGAGTCGAATGCCCTTCGATACGCTGATCAAGAAGTTTTTCCCCGGGATCGTCGCCGCACTGGTGGCGGTCATCGCCTACTTTCAGGCATCGGGGGTCGTGCAGCTCGCGACGTCTTCCGCGTTGGCTCCAGATCCGGAGGAGATGGCTTCCGGTAGCTTGCAGCGCACGGGGGCGCCGTCCAACTCCAGCACGCGCACACGCACCGCTAACAAGCTCTTCGAGCACAACGTGTTCGACCCGGACACCGAGCTGCAGCGCACGCTGCCCGAGCCCGAACCAGAGCCGTCCGAGGAAGGGGAGAAGTCGGGGCCGGGGCGGCTCGACCTTTCGGACCCGCTGGGGGCTGAAGCTTGCGACGGCGTCTTGGTCAACATCGTGACCGAGTCGGACGACCCGACGTGGTCGATTGCGGTGTTGCAGGCTCCGGGTGAAGAGCGGCCGTCACTCCGCCGCGTCGGCGACAAGGCGGGGGACTTCGAAGTGGCGTACATCGGCTTCAACCGCGTCGAGGCCAGCCCCGCGGTGTGGCTGATCAAAGGTTCGGACTTGTGTCAGGCGTTGTTGTTTGCCGAAGAGAAGGCCAAGCCGAGCAAAGGCAGCAAGCCGGAACCGAAAAAACCAGAACCGGAGCAGAAACCCGAGGAAACCAAGCCGCAGCGCGGCGCGCCCACCGTTCCGAAGGAGATTGCCGAGAAGATCGAGAAGGTCAGCGCGACGGAGTTCAACGTCGACCGGGCGGTGGTGGACAACATCCTCGAAAACCAGGCGGAACTCATGCGTTCGGCGCGCATCGTTCCGGAGAAGGGCGCGGACGGAAAGACAGTCGGTATCCGTCTGTTCGGCATTCGGCCTGACACGCTACTCGGCAGCTTGGGGCTTCAAAACGGCGACCGAATCGAGACCATCAACGGTTTCAACATGGCTAACCCCGAAGATGCACTCAACGCTTACGCACGACTGCGCACAGCCAACAAGTTGAGCGTCAAGCTCACCCGCCGTGGCAAGCCCACGACCGTGGATTTGAACATCAAGTGATTACGATGCGTTCCAAAGAACAATCCAGCAGCCGTATCGGCTCTTTTCGAAACGTCGTCTCCTCGCGCTCGTTGACGTCACGCGTCGGCGGTGTCGTCTTGTGGATAAACGCAGCCTTGCTGACGACGACGTTCGCGCCCGAAGTGTTTGCGCAAACCGAGGATGAGGCAGATAAGCCCAAGTCTGCGCTGGAGCGAGCCCGTGAGCGGGCCAAGGCAGCGAGAGAAGCCAAGACCAAGGCCAAAGACGACGGGCAGGACGCCTCATCCGGCAAGGACTCCAAGAGCAAGACGGAGAAGGGGGCTCGCAAGAACGAACCAGCGGAGGAGCCTCCAGGTGCTGGAGAGGAGCCGCCGAACACGATGGAGACGATCGCGCAGGCAGTAGATACTCCGTTCAAGCCAAAGCCGGGTGGGCACCTCGTCAAGTTCAACCTCGAAGATGCCGATCTCGCTGAGCTGGTCAATCACATCAGTGGCCTGACGGGACGTAGATTCATCTACGGCGCCAAGGTGCGTGACATCAAGGTCACCGTCGTTTCGCCGACGCCGGTGTCTCTGGACGAGGCGTACGAAGCCTTCCTGTCGATCCTGAAAGCGAACGGCATGACGGTGGTGCCGCATGGCCGCTTCCTGAAGATCATCGACAGTGGCGGTGTGGTGACGCAGTCGCCGCCCATCTACTCGCGGGGCGCGCCGGTGCCGGAAACGGACCGCATGATCACTCGCTTGTATCGGCTCAAGTTCGCATCCGCCGCCGATGTGAACAAGGTGCTCGTCAAGTTCAAGAGCAAAGAGGGTGATATTACCACCTTCGATGAGGGGCAGCTACTCATCATGACGGACAGCGGCACGAACATCCGTCGCATGATCCGCCTGATCGAAGAGATCGATCTGGGTGGGGTGAACAACAAGATGTGGATCGAGCCGATCAACTACAGTTCGGCTGATGACATCGCGAAAAAGCTCAACGAGATATACGAGCTGAAAGGCAAGGAGGGGTCGCCCGGCCTGGAAAAGATCATCGCGGAGGACGTGACCAACAGCCTGATCATCGTCGGCAACGAAGACGCCTACGCACGCATCTTGGAGCTGCTCAAGCGAGTGGACGTACCACCTTCGGCAGAGGGTGACATCCACGTGCTTCCGCTGCAGCACGCCGACGCTACCGAGCTGTCCAAGACGCTGACGCAGATGATGAGTGGTTCGACCGCATCCAACAAGAAGGCAGGGAAGGGCGCGGCGCCCCAGCAGGTGGCTGAGGTGTTCGAAGGGGAGATCAAGATCACGGCGGACAAGCCGACCAACTCCCTGGTCATCTCGTCCTCGGCACGTGACTTCGCTCAGCTGCGTTTGGTGATCGAAAAGCTCGACCAAAAGCGACGCCAGGTGTTCCTAGAAGCGGTCATCATGGATGTCTCCGTCGATCGATCGAACCAGCTCGGTCTGGCGTATCACGGCGGCGTCCAGGACTTGGTGGGCGACGATTCCGTCGTCGTTGGCGGTTTCAACCCGATCAACTCCATCGCGCCTGACGCTACCCAGCTGCAGGCACTCGCCCTCGGGGTGCGTGGGCAGGATTTGCCCGGCACGCAGAACATCCCGGGGCTGCCGCCGGGCATCAGCATTCCTGCCTTTGGTGTGTTTCTAAACGCTCTGGCGAAGAGTGGCGACTCCAACGTGCTGTCGACACCGCACATCATCGCCACCGACAACACGGAGGCGGAGATCTCCGTCGGTGAGAACGTTCCGCTGCAGACCAATCTCGGAGGTGGCGGTTTGGGCAATCTAGCGGGCCTGGCCGCCGCGGCAGGTGGGGCGGGTGGTAACCAAGCCAACTTGGGCGGGTTGCTTTCAGGTCTTGGTGGTGGCTTCAACGCCCAACGCACGGACGTGGGCACCAAGATCAAGATCACGCCCCACATCAACGATGAGAACCAGGTTCGCCTCGAAATTCAGGAAGAGATCAGCGAGACGGGACCTCCCGCCGGCGCTTTGGGCGTGGTGTCGATCACCAAGCGCCTTGCCACCACGACGGTCGTCGTGGACGACCAGCAGACAGTCGTCATCGGCGGCTTGATGCGCGAAACCAAAGAGCAAGGTCGCGAGAAGGTGCCGGTCTTGGGTGACCTGCCCGTGTTGGGTTTCCTTTTTCGGAATTCCACCGAGCGCATGCGCAAGACGAACCTCTTGCTCATTCTCACGCCGCACGTGATTCGCGACCAGCGGGACTTGCGCAAGGTCTTTCAGCGCAAGATGCAGGAGCGACAGCAGTTCCTGGATCGTTTCTTCGTCTTCTCCTCGGATTGGGACCCGCCTCGTGATTTCACTCGCGCCAACGGGCTCGTCGAGAACATCCGACAAGCGATCTTCGAGATCGACGAGCGCATCCGCATCGAAGAAGAGAGTCGGCCTCAAGCAGAAAAGACGCACGACGCTTCGGACCCGCTGGAGCTGGCGGCTCCAGTGACTGGAGGCAAGGCGGCGCCCGCCAAGAAGTCGGCGCCAGCGAAGAAGCCGCCTCCCAAGAAGCCGGCGCCTAAGGCGGCGCCCAAGAAGACAGACGCGGTGCCGCTCCGAGTGGAGCCAATTGCACGCAGTCTGGAGGGCGCCCCGGACGCGTCGTCCAGCGTACTCGTCGACAGGGTGGAATGAGCGTCAGGTGAACCGGCAGTCTGGAGCAGTCTAAGTGGAGCAGCGCGCACTCGGAGCAATTCTGGTCAGGCAAGGCGTCGTCTCTGAAGAGGCGTTGGAGCCGCTCTACGACCAGCAAAGAGAAAAGGGCACACCCTTGGTCGACCTGCTGGTGCAGGGGCGCGTGGCCACGTTGCAATCGGTAGCCAAAGGAATTGCCCAGGAGTGTGGGCTGCCCTTCGTGGAAGAGGTGGATGCGGAAGCCGTGCCCATATCAGTCGGCACGAGGCTGCCCATCGCCTACGCGCGCTCTCACAAGATCCTGGTGACTGACGAAACCGACGATGCGGTCGAGGTCGTGACCGGTGACCCGTTGGACACCCAAGGTATCGACGACGTTCGCGCCAGTTTTGGCAAGCTCGTGCGCGTCAAGGCGGCGCCGCCAGACGTGGTCGAACACGCGATCAATCGCGTCTACGAACGGCAGGAGACCGATTCGGAGTTGGAATCCACCGACGAAGAAGTCGACGAGTCGCAGGTCGACATCCTCGACTCCGATGACGAGGCGCCAATCATCCGCTGGGTGAACAACCTGTTTTCACAGGCGGTCAAGGAGCGCGCCAGTGACATCCACATCGAGCCTGAAGAGCGCGAGATCCTCGTGAGGTATCGCGTCGATGGACAACTCTATGTGGCCAAGCGCGCCAGTCGGCAGTTCATGGGCTCGGTGATCGCACGCGTCAAGATCATGGCCGGCCTCAACATTGCCGAAAAGCGCTTGCCGCAGGACGGGCGCATTTCGCTCAAGATCGCTGGGCGTAGCATCGACGTACGCGTTTCTACCGTACCTACCAGTCGCGACTACGAGCGAATCGTCATGCGCTTGCTGCACAAGACGAACGTTTTGTTGGAGCTGACCGAGCTCGGTTTCTCCGCCCGCGACTTCGGTCTGATGGACCGCCTGATCCATCGGCCCAACGGCATCGTGCTCGTGACCGGCCCCACCGGTAGCGGTAAAACGACCACCTTGTACGGATGCATCAACAGGATCAACCGACCCAAGATCAACATCCTCACCGCCGAAGATCCAGTCGAGTACGAAATCCCGGGTATTCACCAGGTTCCCGTACAGGCGAAGATCGGGTTGACCTTCGCCAGCGCGCTGCGTGCCTTCTTGCGTCAGGATCCGGACGTGATCATGGTCGGCGAGATCCGCGACAAGGAGACGGCCGAGATCGCGATGCACGCGTCGATGACGGGTCACCTGGTGCTCAGCACCATTCACACGAACGACGCCGCCAGCGCCTACACGCGCTTGATCCAGATGGATATCGAACCCTTTCGCGTCCGCTCCACGGTGATTGGCGTTTTGGCTCAGCGTCTCGTTCGCGTGTTATGCAAGCATTGCAAAGAGCCTCACGAGGCCGCGCCCTACGATCTCGAGCAACTCGGTATCGACCCAGAGCGGTCGCGCCAGCGCGCCGAACAGAAGCTGAGCGCGGCGTACCTAGTGCCGGGCGTCCAGCACGAACCCTTGGGGTGGTTCTCCTCGGAGATGCCCACGATCTACCGAGCGAAGGGTTGCGACAAATGTGAGGGTAAAGGGTTCACGGGGCGGATTGGTATCTACGAGCTGCTCGTCGCCGATGACCCCGTGGGGGATTTGGTACTGAACAGCGCCGATTCACAATCCATCAAACGCGCCGCGCGTCGTGGGGGGATGCACACCCTGCGCGATGACGGTGCACGTAAAGTGCTCCTGGGAATGACTACGGTCGAAGAAGTGGTTGCTGCCACCCAGGAGGATGCGGTGGTGGAGGGCTGACTCAGTGGCTGTCTACGCGTTCAAAGGAGTCGATGCTCAGACGGGCAAAGCCATCAAGGGCTACCGCGACGCCGACAGCGCGAAGGCTCTGCGAGGCCTCTTGCGCCGGGAAGGCGTGTTGCTGACGAGCGCCAGCATCGACAGCAAACACCAGAAGAAAGGCGCCAACGAACTCGACCTCTTTGCCTTCTTCAAGCGTCCGACGTCGAGTGACGTTGCCGTCATGACGCGTCAGTTGGCGACCCTGGTGAGGGCGGGTATCCCATTGGTCGAGTCCATCTCGGCGCTGGTGGATCAGACGGAAAAAGAGTCGATGGCCAAGGTTCTGACGGCCATTCGAGAGGACCTGAAAGAAGGTACGGCGTTTGCCAAGGCGCTGGACAAGCACCGGAAGGTGTTTCAGCCGCTGTACGTGAACATGGTGGCGGCGGGCGAAGCGTCGGGCACGTTGGAAGCCGTGCTCGAGCGCCTGGCGGACTTCATGGAAGACCAGGCGCGGCTCAAAGGCAAGATCACCTCAGCCATGGCGTACCCGGTGCTGATGACGATCATCGCAGCCTGCCTGGTCGGTGTCTTGATGGTTGCAGTCGTGCCCAAGGTCACGAGCATCTTCGAAAACTTGGGGCAGGAGTTGCCTTGGTACACGGTGTTGTTGATCACCGTGTCCGACTTCTTGGCGGATTTCTGGTGGTTGGTGCTGATGATGATCGGTGGCGCTTACTACGCTTTCCACCGCTGGGTTTCGACGGAGGAGGGCCGCCTGAAGTGGGATACCTTCATGTTGCGGGTGCCGCTGTTCGGGCGCCTGAACCTGCTGGTCGCCGTCGCTCGTTTTGCGCGTACCCTCGCGACGTTGTTGTCCAGCGGAGTTCCGCTGCTGGTGGCGATGGACATCGTGCGCAACGTGCTCGGCAACCGCCTGCTCGAGGGGGTCGTCAAGAACGCCATCAGTTCGATTCGTGAGGGTGAAAGCATCGCCGAGCCCCTGCGCCGCAGCGGTCAGTTCCCTCCGATGGTCACCCACATGATCACGGTTGGAGAGAAGAGCGGTCAGCTGGAACAGATGCTGGAGAACGTCAGCAAGGCGTACGAGGCCGACGTGGAAACGAAAGTTGCCACGCTGACGAGCTTGCTCGAGCCGCTCGTGATCGTGGTCATGGGCGGCATGGTGGGTTTCATCGCCATGGCCATCCTGATGCCCTTGGTCCAAATGAATCAATTGGTGGAATGAGGGCATGAAACGCAGGCGCATCGACAAGCGGATCTTCTTCCCCTGGGAGCAACGGGGAAGCCTGGTGCGGCGTCTGGGCCTGCGCAGAGCACGCCCGTTCGTGTGGGGGCTTCTGAGCATCGCCTTGCTGGTGGCGATCGGGATCCGCGAGCGTCGCGCGTCAGGCATCCGTCAAACCAAGGCCATCATGACGGACGTGAGGGTGGCCTTGGATCGCTATCTCGCGGCGAATGAAGGGCATTGTCCTACGAAGTTCGCCGAACTCGGTCGCTATGGCAGAGTCGATGGAACACCTGAGGATGCTTGGGGCAACCCACTGAGACTGACCTGTCCCTCGCCGAGGGGGGATTTGCCGTACTTGCTCAGCAGCGACGGCCCCGACGGCAAGTGGGGCGGAATGGATCGAATCGAATGAACGAACAACTCCAAGGGAGCTCATCAATGACGAACGAAACTCTTAGACGCGTAGCAAGAAAACAGAAGCTCGCCGGCGTGACGCTGGTGGAGGTGCTCATCGTCGTGGCGATCATGGCCATGCTAGCTGGGGGCATCGCGTTTGCGTTGTTGCCACAGTTCCAGAAGGCGAGCATCAAGACCGCCAAGGAGAACGCCATCAAGCTGCGTCAGGCCGTCTCGTTGTGGCGCACCGACAGCCCGGGCGAATGCCCCACCGTGAGTCAGCTCAAGAAGGACAAGCTGCTCGACAAGGTTGGGGGCGACGACCCATGGGGCAAGTCCTACAAGATCAAGTGCGAGGACGGCGAAGTCTACGTCTCATCCGGTGGCCCCGATCAGAAGCGCGGTACGGCTGACGACATCACGGTTCCTTCCGAAGCGGACGAGAGCGAAGAAGAAGACGAGAACTGAGTGCATGAAGACCGGCGTCCAGAACCAGGCAACTCGCTACAGCGTCCGTGGAGTGACGATGATAGAGGTGTTGCTCGTCTTGGCGCTGGTTGGATTGATCGCGGGTGGCGTCATCAGTGGCACTGGGATGTTGGGGGGCACGCGTCAGCGAGCCGCGGCCACTCTGGTGCTCAGTGCGGTACGCCAGGCGTTGACTCACGCCAACTCCAACGGGTTGCCGGTTCGCCTCGTGTTCGACCTCGAGGAGCACCGCATCTCGATGGAAGAGACGCGGGCCCGCATGTTGCGGACGGCCGCCGATGAGGACGAAGACGACTTGACTGGTGGGGCAGCCGCTGCGACCGAATCCGAGCGCCTCGCCGCTGAGGAAAGCGAACGCATCTTGGAGGGGCCGCGAGAGCCTCCACCGCGTTTTTCTCCCATCGATGCCTTGGGGGTCGATCCGGACGACGCCGCGGCGGGCCGCGCGCTGGGTGGCGACGTGAAGTTTCTCTCCGTTCACACGGAGCACGATCCGGCGCCACGCACGGAAGGGCGCGCGTACCTCTACTTCTGGCCTGGCGGCGGAACGGAGAAGGCAGTCATCACCTTGGGGCGCCCAGACAGTGAGCCCATCAGCATCCTGGTCAGCGCGTTGACCGGGCGGGCTCAGATCGTCAAGGGCAGAGTCGACTTCGATCGCCCCGACGTGGAAATGGACTTCGGCGAACGCGAGGTGGAAGAGTGAGACGGCGGGCGCACCTTCGCAACCGACGTCGGGGCTTCACCCTGCTCGAGGTTTTGGTGGCGATCGCCATCTTGGGGCTCGGTCTGACGATCGTGCTTTCGGCACAGACTGGCGTGTTCTGGAGCTACTCTCGCGCGCGGCACCTGAGTCAGGCACCTGGTCTCTTGCGTTGCAAGATGGCGGAGGTCGAAGTCGACCTGCTCAAGCTCGGCTTTCCTCTGTTGGACGAGAAGGACCATGGTCCTTGCTGCGACGAAGACGACCTCGAGGGCTACAGTTGTGAGTGGAAGGTCGAGAAAGTCGAACTTCCTGAGCTGCCCACCGATGACCCCTTTGCGTCGCTCGGCGGCGGTGGCGACGCCGGTGCTGGTGGTCCGGGCGGGGCTGACTTGGGAGCGATCGGTGCGCTGGCGTCGATCAAGGAGACAGGGGGCGCCGCACTGGGCGCGGAACCGTCGATGGGCGACCTGGCGCAGACCTTGGGCGGTGGCGGCATGATGGGTGGCATAGGTCCCATGGTGCTCGGCCTCGTCTATCCGGATCTGAAGCCGATGCTCGAGTCCAGTATCCGCAAAGTCAGCGTCACCGTGCGTTGGCAGGAAGGGCTCAACGAGCGAGAGTTGACGGCGATCCAATACGTGACGAGTCCGCAGCAAGGGGGCTTCGACCCGCTGGCTGCAGAGGGCGTCAACGACGCTGCTGAGCAGCTTCTCGGGGCCGACCCCGCAGCAGGGGGCAATCCACTGGCGCCTCTGATGGGAGGGGGCCAATGAAGCGTCGTGGGTTTACGTTGTTGGAGGTGCTGATAGCCGTGGCGATCATGACGATGATCTCCACGCTCATCTTTACCGCGTTTTCTTCGCTCAAGCGCAGCAAGGAGGGCATCCGCCGCGTGTCCGACCGCTACCGCGAGGGCCGAATGGCGCTGAGTCGCATCTCCCACGAGTTGGAGTGCGCGTACATTTCGAAACACCTGCCCATCAACTTGAATATCGCGACGAGCAAGACGCAGTTCGTCGGCGAGCGGGGCGCTCCTGCAGATCGCCTCGACTTCAACGCCTTCGTCAATCGGCGCATGGACCGCGATGTCGAGGAGTCCGATCAAGCTGAGATATCCTACTTCGGGATGGAGAACCCCAACGAGGCCGGCGTGTTCGATCTGATCCGCAGGATCAACCCCAAGCTAGATCTGGATCCCGCGCTCGGTGGGGTGGGACAAGTACTGGCAAGCGACATCGACCTGTTCGAACTGCGCTATCTGGATCCGCTGACGGGGCAGTGGGTCGAGGGTTGGAACAGCACGGAGGCTTTGGGGCAGCTCGATCGATTGCCGTTTCAAATTCACGTCAAGCTCATCCTCAACGGTGGCGGACGTCTGACGGAAGAGTCCAGTCAACGTACCGTCGTCTTCCAGTCCAAGGTCTCGGTGCCGATCCAGGCGCCGCTCACGTTTGCACTTCAATGACCCGTACTCAGCGCGATACGACGGAGCCAACTCCGCCCCGATGCCCTCGGCAGCTCGTCGCGGGCCGTCGTGCGCGTCGGCGACGGCGGGTGGGTGGGCAACGGGGGGTCGCTCTAGTACTGGTGCTCGGCTCACTGGCAATCCTGGCGGTGATGCTCACGGAGTTCCAGGACGAGACGAGCGCAGACTTGGGGCATGCGCTATCGGAGCGCGACGGCATCAAGGCCGAGTACGCCGCGAAGAGCGGTATTTCCCTCGTGCGCCTGTTGATTGCCGCGGAGCCGACGATTCGCAAGGGCGTGGCGCCGCTGTTCATGATGTCCGGGCGAGGTCCACCGCAGATCCCCGTGTGGGAGTTTTCCGATGCCGTCCTTGGCGCGTTCAACGATAGCTACGGTGCTCAACGCTTCATGGCGCTCTCTGGCGCCCGCGTGGAGGAAGGTGAGAATCTGGGCCTCCAGGGGGCTGGTTTCGAGATCCAGGTGATCGACGAAGACTCGAAGATCAACTTCAACGCTGCTGCCAAAGGTGACGCCTTTTCTCAGATGCGGTTGGCGGTGCAGGTTCTGGGGCTGATTTCCGGGCCGCAGTTCAATCCACTGTTCGACGAGCGCGACAAGAACGGCTCGTTCACCACGAGAGAGCAAGTGTGCTCAGCGATCGTGGATTGGACGGATCCGGACCAAGATGTCTTTCCATGCGATCTGTCGGGGCAGTTCGCAGCGAGTGGCGCGGAAGACTCGTACTATCAGCAGCTGCCCGACCCCTATGAGAGGAAGAACGCCGCCTTCGACAGCTTGGAAGAACTGCACCTCGTGCGCGGGATCTCGGACGACTTCTGGTCAGCGTTCGTCGAACCCGATCCGCTCAACCCGAGAAAGAGAGTTGCCACCGTCTGGGGGCAGGGCAAGGTCAACGTCAACACGGCGAACGCACAGACTTTGCTGGCTCTGATTTGCGGGGCGGCGGTCGAAGGCACGCCGATCTGCGTCGACGAAAACGAAGCCGCGAACTTCCTGATGATGATCGGGATTCTGCAGGGTGCCGTTCCCGGCGTGCCAGTGTTCGCCTCACCGCAAGGCTTCGTCAATGCGCTCAAGGGCAAGGGGATGTTTGGCGCCATGGCGACGGCGATGCAGATGCAACCCATTACCCTCAGGAGCGACGACGAGTTGGTCAAGGCGATCTCGACCGAAAGCAAGGTGTTCAGCATCTACGCCACGGGGATTGTCGAGTCCGGCACACGCAGGACCGTGCGGCGCATCCACGCCGTCGTCGACTTCCGCGGGGCTCCGAAGCCGCCCGATCTGAGTGCGTTGTTCCAGAATCCGAACGCCGTACCCCAAGGTCAGACGCTGAGGGAGGCTGCTTTGGGACAACTGCCCAAACCGAATTTGCCCGAAGGGGCGACAGAGGACACCCTCGAAGGTGCATTCCGCCCTGATCCCGGCGGACGCATCGTCTACTACCGTAACGAATAATCATGGCTCGTATCGTTGGAATCGACATTCGCCAGCATCGTGTGCACGCAGCCCTGCTGCGCACGAGCTATCGGCGAGTGTACTTGGATGGACTGAATGAAGTCGACTTGCGGCTGGCGGAGTCCCGGTCCCAAGCCGTCGAACAAGCGGTGGCACCTTTTGCGCTTCACGGCGAGCCCTATGCCGTGGCCATGAGCGGAGACGTATCGTTCATCCATCGCCTGGAGTTACCGCCTGCGGCGCTCAAGCAGGTGGAGGAAGTCGTTCCCTTCGAGTTGGAGGCCCAGATCCCGGTGGACTTCGAGTCGTTGACCTACGATTCCCGTGTGTTGCCGCGTCGTGGGGCGGACACCGCCGTGGAGGTGATTGCTGCGGCAGCTGCGCGTGAGGCGATCGTTGAGCGCATTCGAGAGGTCTCGGCTGCTTTGCAGCACGAGCCGGAGCGAGTCGGCGTCGGTGCTCTGCCGCTGGCCAATCTGACGTCACTCATTGCCGAGATCACCGACGAGCAGTACGACGCCATCGTCGACCTAGGTGAAGAAAGCTCCGAGCTGGTGATTGTGCATCAGGGGGTGGCGGTGTTTGCGCGTACGCTTTCAATCGGGGTTGCTGGGCTGCCGGAGAGCGCTCCCGAGATGGTGCGGCAGTTGCGTCAGACGCTCGTCAGCTGGGGCGCGGTCAGCGACGCACCGGTCCAGGCCGTCTACCTCTGTGGGGGTGGCGCGATGGCCGTCGGGATCAACGAGTACCTGACGGCGCATTTGAACGTGCAGGTGTCGCTGCTCCCGGCAATGACGTTCGAAGGGGTGCCGTCGGAGCATGCGGGAGACCTGCCGAAGTTCGCCAAAGCGATCGCGCTGGCGTTGTCCCTCAGGGCGGGCTCGAAGGACCTGAACCTGAGGCGTGGCGATCTCGCCTACGAGCACGGCTACGGCTTCCTCAAGGACAAGGTGCCGCTGCTGGCTGGGCTGGGCGGCATCATGCTGCTGTCGTTCTTGTTCTCGGCTTGGGCAGAGAATCGAACCTTGACGAAGGAGAACGACGTCTTGGCTGAGGCCATGGCGCTCTTGTCTCGTGACATCCTGCGGGAGGAAACCGACGACGTCGAACACGTGTTGGACCTGCTCGATTCCGGCATGAAGATGGAGAAGGACCCTCAGCCCGAAATGGACGGTTTCGAGTTGGTGATCGCCCTGGCCGAGAAAATCCCCAAGGAGTTCGAGCACGGTATTGCGGAGCTGGATCTCCAGCGTGGGCACGTCGGTCTTCGTGGGCTCGTCAATTCGCCGGAGCAGGCTCAGAAGATTGTCGAGGCCCTCAGCGAACGCCGCTGTTTCCACGACGTCAAGGTGTCGAAGATCACGCAGGAGATCAAAGGCGAGCGGCAGAAATACTCGATGGAGTTCGACGTGCGGTGTGACGAGCCCGCAAAGAAACCCTCCAAACCCGCGGAAGAGGAAGTAGAGGAGGAATAGCGATGGGACTGCAAGAACGACTCGATGCTCTACAACCTCGTGAACGGCGACTGCTCGGGATCTTCGTCGGGCTGTTCGCGGTGATCGCAGTGTTGCTGATACCCATCGGCGTTTCGGCCATGCTCTCCGAGACGCGCGATGAAAACGAACAACTGCGCGAGGCTATCGATCGCCTGTTTGCCGAACGGGACGACATTCTGGAGCGACAGACGATCAATCAGCGCGTACTCAACCGCTACAAGACACCAGCGCCGGCTCTTGCTGGCTTCTTGGACAAGCACGCCAAGGCACTCGAAATCGAGATCCCGGAGTTCAAAGACAAGCCACCAGTGCCCATTGGCAAGCTGTACGAAGAACGCTCCACCGAGATCAGCATCAAGCGTACCGAGATGCGCAAGATCGTGCTGTTCATGGAGAAGATCGCGCAGGCGCAGTTTCCCATCAGCATCACCCGCATGAACATCCGCAAGCGTGGAACGTCGCAGGACTCGTGGGACGTGTCGATGACCGTATCGGCATACCACCGCAAGGCAGAAGAGAAGAAAGCAAAGGCACCCGAAGAGAAGGAGGAGGAGTGATGCTGAACCTCCAGGTCCCCTCTGCGCTGAAGCTCCCGCCGAAGGTCAAGAAGTGGTTGCCCTGGGTGTTCGTGCCCGTGGGTTATCTGGTGTGTTTTTCCGTGTTCGCGTACTGGGCGTTTCCCTACGACCGGCTCGAACAGCGGATCGTCATGGGCTACAACAGCTCGCAGAAGGGCAGCTCGGAGCCCAAACGCATGGTGATCGGCGATCTGACGTGGTCTTGGCGATTTCCCGGTGTCGTGATGACCGACGTCGAGCTGATCGGACCCAAGCCGCCGCCCCCAGCTGATGGCAGTGAGCCCCCTCCACGCCAGCACATCCACATCGACGAAGTGTATGCCGGGGTTTCTCCCTTGGCGATGTTGTTCGGGACGACGGCGGTGCAGTTCGACGTCGAAGGTTTTGGGGGTGAATTGGAAGGTACCTTCGAACAGTCCACGGAGATGACGGAGATCGTCGCCGAGCTTTCGGACGTGGACCCGGGCCAGCTTCCCGGGGTGGTCGAAGCGTTGGAGTTGCCCATCGCCGGCGCGATGTCCGGCAGCGTTCACCTCCGGCTGCCGGAGGGCAAGTACAGTGCTGCAGAGGGCGAGATCGATCTCGAGATCGCGGAGCTGCGCATTGCCGACGGCAAGACCAAGGTGCGCGGGCTGGTTGCTTTACCCGAGATTGATGCTGGCACGCTCACGATGCGCGCCAGTGCCAGCGAAGGACGCATCGAACTGAGTGAGTTTTCAACCCAAGGTCCCGATTTGGAGGCGAGTGCCGAAGGCAAGATACGCCTGCGCGACAAGCTCGAACTGAGCACCACCGAGCAGCTCACGTTGAGCTTCAAGTTCTCCGACAAGTACCGGGACAAAGACGACAGCACGCGAAGCCTGTTGGGCAAGCCTGGTGACAAGTTGGGCGGACTGATCGACATGTCCCCGCAGTCCAAGCGCGCCAAGCAGGAAGACGGTTCCTACAAGTGGCGGGTGAGCGGGAGCTTCAGTCGGCTTTCGTTCTCGCCAGCCACCGCCGCGCGGCCGTCGACGACTCGAAAGCCACCGGCTCCACGCCGCAGTGGGCACTGACGGCAGCGGATGACTCCCGCCGTTCGTCTACGGAAAGGGCACGTTCAGCCCGTCTGGGCTGGTCACCCTTGGGTTTATGCGCAGGCCGTCGCGGACGTGCGCGGCGAACCTGCACCCGGTGACGAAGTCGTCGTCGAGGATGCTCACGGCAAAGCGTTGGGGCGCGGTCTATATTCGCCACGTTCGGCGATCGCCGTTCGCCTCTTCGGCGGACCTGATGAACCCATCGAAGCGGGGCTTTTTCGACGTCGCTTGCTACAGGCGGCACGAGTTCGTGGCGAGCTCTCGCTGCCTTCGCCGGCAAACACCGGCTTTCGTCTGGTGCACGGGGAGGGGGACGCGCTGCCGGGATTGATCGTCGATCGTTTTGGTGACTGTCTGGTGGTGCAGTTGGGTAGCGTCGGGCTCTTTCGGCGCCGCGAGGAGCTGTTCCAGATCCTGAGCGAGATATTCGAACCCGCAGCGATCGTCGACCGCACGTCGGTCAACGTCGCGCGTGCAGAAGGCTTCGAGGTGGCGTTAGCTCCCAACCCGCACGGCGCGCCAGAGGCCCTCAGCTTTCGGGAGCTCGACTTGGGTTACGACCTGCCCCTGAGCCTCGGACAGAAGACGGGATACTACTTCGATCAGCGGCCACTGCGGCGGCGCATCGAGGCCTTGGCGCGTGGCAAGCGGGTTCTGGATGCTCACGCCTACGTCGGGAGCAGCGCCATGTGTGCGGCGCGTGGCGGCGCGGCCAGCGTGCTCGCGGTCGATACGAGCGCCCTGGCCGTCGAGGTGGGGCGCCGACTCGCGGCTGACAACGACTTGGCGCAGCGGGTCGAGCACCGACGTGCGGACGCCAACACGGTGTTCGAAGAGGCGGCGAAGGCACCCTTCGATGTGGTCTTGGTCGATCCACCGAAGTTCGCTCGGGGTCGCGGTCAGCAGCACGGCGGTATGCGAGCGATGCGGCGGGTGGTCGCCAAAGCGACCAGCGCGACGGCGCTCGATGGCATCCTCGTCGTCAGCTCGTGCTCTGCCGCCATCGGCATGCTGGAGCTCGCGCGGCTGTGTTCACTCGCTGCCGCGGATGCCGGACGGCGGCTGTTCGTCGAAGAGCGGCTTTTTCAAGGCCCCGACCACCCGGTGCCGAGTGCATTTCCCGAAGGCTTGTATCTCAGCACGCTGGTGACCCGTGTTCGCGCCGCGCACGGGTCGGGTGAACGCTCGTAGCTGGCGTCGTCTTCACTCGTGGGGGCGAGAAATGACGCAGGCATTGATGCCCCCGACGCCCATGGAGAGCTTGCCGACGACGCGTCGTGGGATCTCCACGGCGCGGTCGAAGACGAAGCGATTGCCGAGTTCTCCGATGACGGCGTTGAGCTCCGATGGGTCCAATGGGGTGGGGTAGAGCTTGCCGCGCTCGACGCCGAGATACTGCGCGGTCAACTCCCAGCCGCCCCCGACGCCCATGCCGTGGCCGAACGTGCCTTTGCGCGCGGTGATGAGCACGTCGTTCGACACGATGTTCTGGAGGTTCTCCACTTCTTGGTAGTCCCCAGGGGTGGCGGTCGCATGCAAGTCCCACGAAACGATCTCGCTCGAATCGACTCGAGCCTTTTCCAGCGCCTGCCGCATGGCGATGCTGGGGCCTTCTTTCGAGGGCGTGATGATGTGATCCGCATCCGACGAGGTACCGACCGCCAGCGGTTCGAGTCCCAAGGGCTTGAGACCGTTGGCGAGGCCCCACTGTTTGTCGCCGACGATCCAGATGCAGGCGCCACCTGCGACGTGGGTTCCCTTCAACCCGCTCAGCGGCTTGGACACGGAGCCATCGGCTGCCAACACGCGGGCACTGTAGAACGCACCGACGGTCAACGGGTGCGGTGCCGGATCAGCGGTACCGATCACGCACAGCTTGGCGTCACCGCGTCGGATGGACTCCATCGCGAGCTTGAGCGTCGTGCTGAAGGTGGAGCAAGCAGCGACGGGCGCAATGGTCTGTCCGGTGATCCTGCCCATCATGGATATCTGGGCGGCAGGCGTGTTGGCGATGTTCCACAGCACGTTGGCCGAGACGCTATTCCACGGTGGTTCCGGGGCGCCCCAGCGTTCTCGCAGAGCAGCTTGCCGACGGCGCTTCTCGCGGATCACCTTTAGCTTGGCGCTCTCGACGTCCCCCTCGACGCGAACGCTCTCGATTTCGCGCAACTCGCTCAGGTACTCGCGCAACGCATCCGAGCGCTCCACCCAGTATGCAAACCAGGCGTCTTCCGCCAGCTCGCGTTCATCCGGGTCGCTGACGTGGACAGGGTCGACCAAACCGTCGGGGTACGGCTTGTTCTCAGCCAACACGTCGGCTAGCGGCTTGTTCCGCTCGGGGCTGGACCAAAAGCGGTTCCAACGACGCTGCGCGCGGTAGTGAGCGATCGACGTATTGTACAGCGTGGGGATCGCGCCGAGCGCCGTCGAGACGTAGATCTGCGCTTCGTTGCCCAGGGCCCTCAGGTGCTCCTCGATGCCGGGGTTCTGCTCCAGAGACTGGACGAACGCCCCAATCGCATAGAGCGTCGTCGGGTCCATCTTCTCGAGCAGTTGCTTGAAGCGATTCGGCGGAAAGCGACGTTCGACCCAGCCCTGGTAGCGCGAGAAGTCGAAGTCGGGGGTCCCGACCATGAAGTTGTCCGGTCCGAAGCCGTTGAACGGCTCGAGCCAGCTCTCGGACGCATCCAACCGCTCGACGAAGGCGCTGATGTTGGGGGCTTTCGGGGCCACCAGACCCCACCCGAAGACGGCTACGTGACGCATTTGGTAGCCGACCATCGTCCCAAGAGGGCCTCGGAGTCAACTCCTTGGCCTTGGGAGCCATCAAATGGCGAGGTTGACGCCCAGGCGCTCACGCAGACGCAAGTAATTCGGACTGATTGAGAACAGCACCATTTCTTTCAGTCGGCGTTGGGATGCAGCGTCGTCAGAACCCCGGATCACCTCCACCGCGGACTCGAGGTCGTGGGCCAGCAGCAGTCCCACTCTGTCGGCGGAAAGGTCGACGGCAGTGACCCAGTTCTTCAGGTCCAATGAGGCCGAGGACTGCAGCAGCTTCGAAACCGCCCGCGCTAGGTCATCCCGACTTTGGGGCCCCAGGGTCGCGTGCAGTGTCGAGGTCGCTTCGGAGACGGGCCCCTCCAGATCGGGGGCGATGGGGAAGGCTGGGGATATCAGCTTGATTGCGGCAAAGAGCCATGATTTCAGGCCTGTACCTGTGCCGATCAGTTGGCGGAGGAAGTGGCCTGGGCGGTAGTAGCTCAGATGATGACCGGACACGAACGCGAGGGTTTGGGGCGGCAGATGGGCATTGAGCACGCCTACGCCCATGCTGATGGAAGGGGTTTTGGTGTCGAGGAACACCAGCCCACCGGGGTCGTTGGTGTTCTCGAAGCAAGGAGGCGGATCCATGTTCATCACACCCGCGGCGTAGTGAATCGTCTGCCCGATGGGGTACTGGTGGTGTTCCAAGTTGACTTGATATCGGGGATCGTATCCCAGCTCGGTGAACTCGTAGCCTCGACTGCGTACGACCGCCGGTTCGATCACGGCAAAGATGTCCGTCAGTAGCGGGTCTTGGTCGGGGTGCAGCAAGTCATTGGCCCAGTCCTCCGGCGTCAACACATCTTGTGCGAACGCCGGGTCCTCGGAACGCATGCGCTTGAAAAAGCGCTCTTCGTCGGGCGCCGCGAGCTTGAGCACGTACAGGGCCTGACACAGCAGCCAAGCGCCATCGGGGTTCTTCGCTTCCGTGTAAATCTTGCGTAGCGCTGAGTAGGCATCCGCTCGGTACGGGTCGTGGTTGAGTATCGCCGTGTAGGTTTCGACGGCCTTGTCGAAGTGCGTAGTTGGGTTCGCAGCGTAGACGGCTGCCAGGACATCCACCTGCTCCCAATTGTCCGGCTCCAGCGTGTGGGCTGCCTCGAAGGCGTCGATGGCGTCCTCCGGGCGCCCCAGATGATCTCGGTAGAGTTCACCTAGCGCCACGAAGGTCTCGAGTAGGCGATTGGTGTCCTTCTCCTGGCTCGCGAGCGTCATCTTCTGCTTCAAGAGGTGCTCTGCGCGCTCGAAGTCACCCTGATCCAAGGAGATGGAGATGCTCTCCTCCAACGCCTTGTGCAGGCTCGGGTCGAGCTCCATGACTTTGGCGTAGCTCTCCAAAGCGGCCTGGTAGTCGTGCATCTCGCGCGCGCTGACCATACCTGCCGTCATCAGATAGCGTGCCTTCTGTTTCGGGTCGTCCACGAACTCGGCCAGCTTGAGCACGACGTCGACCGCCTTGGCCCAGTCCTTCTCTTCGCTGTAGAGCTGCATCAAACGCGTCAGCAATCGGCGATCTTCGGGGCGGACGTCCACGGCCGCGACCAGGCAGCGCGTGGCCCGTTGGCGATCCTGGAGCTTGTCCATGGCGAGCTCGCCCATGTCGATCAGCAACTGTACCTTGTCGTCACCCTCGACCAGGTCGAGCAGTCGCGATTGGGCCTCCCATGCCTCCTCCCAGTCTTCCAACCCGCTGTGTGCTTTGATCAGCGAGCGCAGCGGCCCTGGTGACTGTGGAGCCAGGTCGGCGGCTTCTTCCAACAGTGAGACTGCCAAGCCCCATTGACCCGTGCGGCGAGTGGCTTCCGCGTGGTGGTAGGTGGCCAGCGCACGTTCTTCGCTGCTCAGCTGGTCTTCGAAGCGCTCGAGCACTTCCGTGTAGAGGTTGCGTGCCATCTCGTCCGCGCCGTGATCGAAGACGACGCGCGCCGCTCTCAACATCGCCTGCGGGTCGTTCGGTGCGAGCGTGCGCAGTTTCTCCACAGCGCCGACGGCTGCCTCGGCGTTACCCATTCGACCCAATGCATCGAGTGAACGCAGCAAGATGTCGACGGCGCGTTCGTTGGGCAGCGAGTCCAAGTGAGGCATCAAGCGTTCGAAGTGCAGTGCCGCTTCTTCGAAGCGCTCGCCCTCCAAGGCCAGGCGTCCGAGTACTTCCTGAGCATCGACGGAAGTGTCGTTCCACTCCAGTGCCTGAACGGCGCACTCGTGGGCCAGTTCGCGGTCGTCCATCTTCTCGAACACGAGGCGAGCCAGTTCGGCCATCAGTCGCCCGCGCGTCGTCAGGCTCTCCGTCGCTTCGATTTGGTGGTGCAACAGTTCCGCTGCCGCGTTGACATCGCCCAGAGCGATGTAGGTTTTTCGCAGTCCGACGGAAGCGTCCGTGTGGTGGGGCACGGCGTCGAGGGCGAGCTTGTAGCGTTCACAGGCTCCTCCCAGATCGTTGCGCTTTTCCAACAGACGGGCAGCGCGAATGTAGTTGTCGGCGCGGGCGGTCGGTGTCGCAGCATTTTCTGCCAGAGCGTCCAGAGCGCGCAGCGCCTCTTCCGCGTCTCCCGAGCTTTGCTTGAGCTCCGCGAGGGCCGCGAGGGCATCTGCGTGGTCTGCGTTCGCCTCCAAGACCGCTTCGAACGCGACGATGGCTTGGTGTGGCGAGCCCAGCTGGTCGGCAAGGAGTTTCGCCCGTTGGAACAGGAGCTCCGTCCGTTGCTTCGGGTCTTCAGCGTGGCTGGCGTGGCGACCGTAGAGATCGAGCAGCTCGTCCCACCGCTCCTGAGCGCGGTAGATGCGCTCGAGCGCCGTCAGCGCAGCGTCGTGATGGGGGGCCACCTCCAGCACGGATTGCAGAGCAGCGGCCGCCTGCGGCAGATCGAGAAACTCCTCTTCGTACAGGGCAGCGATGCGCAGCTGAAGTTCGGCTTTCTGCCGGGGCGTGGCAGCGACTTTGGCTTGGTCTTGCAGGTTCTGCAACAGCTGGTCGTATTGACCGAGCTTGCTGTAAACCCTGTCCAGACCTTTTAGAGCGCCCAGATTCATTGGGTCTTCGGCGACGACCGATCGGTACAGAGATAGGGCTTCGGGGGGCGAATCGATGTCGTCTTCGTACGACTCGGCGATGCGGCACAACAGGCTCAGGCGCTCTCCACCGCGGAGGTTCTCCGCTTGGCGCTCGAGTACTCGAACGTGGGCGGCGTGGTCCCCGGTGCGTTGGTAGAGGTTGGCCAATGCTTCGTTGGCGGCGCTGTGGCTCGGGTCCTCCTCGATGATGCGCTCGAGGATCTGTTGGGCTTGCGCCGAGTTCCCCAAACGACGATCGAGAATCTCTGCAGCCTCCACACGGAGCGCTCGTGCGGCCGCGGGAGTGGCGGCGGCGTCAGAACGGCGCAACAGCAGCTGCGAAAGTTCCAGCCACTGTTGTGTCTTCTTGTAGATGCCAGCCAGTCCGTCGAGGGCGCCCTCGTTGGCGGCGTCGCTGGCGAGTACGTTCCGGAAACATCCGAGCGCGAGGTCGAGGCGGTTGAGGCGCTGGGCGTACCAGTGACCCATTTGGTTCAACATTGCGACGTGGTCTTCGGGCGCTAGGCCCTGTTGAGCGACATCCGCGCAGCTCGTCAGGATCTCCGTCCACGTTTCCTGGGCCTTGCCCGCGACTCGTTCCAGAGCGTGGGCGTACTCTTTCTCTCGGGGGTTGTCGCAGAACGCTTGGGTGTAGGCCACCACGGCTTGAGCGGGCTCGTCCAGTTGCTGGTCGTAGAGCGCACCGATCTTGGCCATCAATTGGGCCTTGTCCGTCGCACTCTCGCAATGTTCGGCTTGGACCAGCCACATCTCGATCAGCTCGTCGTGCTTGCCCATGCGTCGTCGCAGCTCTTCCAACGACGATTGCGCCACGCGGTCGTTCGGTTCGCGTTCGAGGACGTCGGCGTAGACGATCTCAGCCTGCTCCAGCTCTCCCGCGCGACGGAACAGTCGCCCTGCGCGGTAGCAGAGGTCGAGTCGCGTGGTGCGCTGGTCGTCGCCGAGCAGTTGCGCAGCAGCAAAGAAGCTGTCCGCAATGCGTAGCGCGTCCCCGCCTTCGTCGGCAGCGCTTTCGAGGGAAAGGGCTGCCTCCTCGTCGGTGGGGTCGTTGGTCAGGGCGTCGATGCGCGCCGCCAGGTCTGCGTCGCTGATGCTATCGCCGCTGGAACGAATCGACAGTAGCGCATCGAGGCTCGTTCTCGCGGCGTCGGCGTCGGCCGGACGTTGCTTGGGATCTTTGCTGAGCAGGCGAAGGATGAACGCGTCGAGCTCGAAGGGGACCGAGCCCTTCGGCGCCAGGTCGCTGGGAGGTGCGGCGTTCTGCGCCAGGTGTGCCGTGACCTGCTCCAGCGCGGACGAACCGACGAAGGGCGGGTGCCCGGTGATCACCTCGTAGAGCAGGGCGCCTACGGCGTAGACGTCGCTCTCGGTGCTCGGCGCGTTGCCGACGAGAACTTCGGGCGCCACGGTCTTGGGTGAGCTGACCGAAAGCAGCGAAGGGTGGCCATTCTCACCGCGCCGGGAGCGCAGCCGGTCGGTTCCCGCGTCGAGCAGTACGACTCTCGGGTCTCGCCCGTCGCCCTCGGCGCTCTCGATGACGAGGACGTTCTCGAGTTTGAGATCCCCATGCACCACACCCTGCGTATGCAACGCCCACAGCTCGTCCAGAAGCGATCGAACGATGGGGGCGACTTCACTGATGTGCTGTGGCCCCGACGTCTCCAAGTGTTCGGCCCAAGTAACGCCTGAATGATGCGGCGTCGCGACGGCCAACTCGCCTTGGTGCTCCAATGTCTCCACGGGGTCGCAGCCGATTTTGCCGGCCTGGTCCTTGAGTACGCGGCAGAAGGTCAGGAAACGACTCGAGCCGCACTCGTCGTAGGTGCTCGCGGGATGCAGCACCTTGAGTCGGAACTCCTGCCCGTCGCGGGTGGCAACGTAGACGGTGCCAGTTGCGCCGGAGCCGAGCAGCTTGATGATTTCGAACGCGCCGAAGGTATCCCCGGGGGTCAACGGCTTCGGCGTGAGTCCACTGCTGGCGGTGTTGCGCAGGCCGTCACTGACGCGTGGCTTGGTCGCGATCACCGCGTCGCATAGCGCTTCCACCGTGTGGGCACGAACGCAGTGTTCGGTCAATGCCCGCACGAACGAACCTTTGGCTTTTTCGCCTCCGACTTTCGCAGGACTCAGCCCCAGTAGCTCCTCGCTCAGGCGCAGGAGCTCGTCGAGCTCGAAGAGTTCCTCCAACTCGGCGCGTAGCGCTTCCATCTCCATGTGGTGTTCTTCCTTCAGCGGGGCTCACCTGGCAGCAGCGCTTCCGAGCGCTGGCTGGCGGCCCTGGCGGCGGACTATACCAAAGCCCACGTTGTCGCACATGAAAAGTCCCTCGCAGGGGCAGGTGCCGTCTCCGACTTCGGGGCGGCCGAGTCGATTTCGCTAAACTTGGCCGTTTACAGTGGTTTGGGACAGTGTGTCGCCGTGACGCCGCGCTTGTTCGTCGAACGGGTTCTTCCGCTCGTGGTCCTGGGTACCGCGTGCTGTTCGGTACCCGTGCTGATCGCCTCTGACAGTGGGTTGCCGCGGTTGGAGCGGCTGCGGCACGAGCGACGTGCGGTCGATGAAAAAGTGTCGCGGCTCTCCGACGACATCCGACGGCTGCGCGCGGAGGTGGAGCGGATCAAGTCCGACCCCAGCCACACCGAGCGGGTGGCGAGGGACGAGCTAGGCCTGGTTCGGCAGACCGAAATCGTATTTCAGTTCGAGCCCTGACCGGGCGTGACGCCGGAGTTTGCCGAGCGAGCGTCCTCGGGCAACAGTAGCGTTGTGGCAGTTGACTTCGCACAGCATCTCATCGACGTGGAGGCGGCACCCAGAGTGGAAGTCGAAGCGGCCCTGATGCAGCACATCAACCATGCCGTGCCTTTTCTGGCTGCGCTGCGCGAAGTGCATGCGGACGTCGAAGCCGTCTTGGAGCAGGAATTGGAGCGCATGTGGGGTGCGCGCGAGCCGGCCCGCCCGGTCCACACCGAGCTCCTGGCACGCTTGCCAGAGGGCATGTGCGCGCGATTCTTGGCCTACCCCGTGGCGATGGTAGGAGACGTCGTGGAGGTCGTCGCCGTCGAGCCTCTCGACCCACACCTGAACGCTGAGTTCACCCACCACCTACAGACTGACGTGCGCTTCACGCGGGCGTCGCTGTCGGAGGTGCAGCGAGAGCTGGCGGGGCTGTCGACGGGGCCAGGCCCCTCGACTCGCCGGCAGGACCGCGAGCACATGAACGAGCTACCGTTGTCGCAGCAGCGAGCGGACAGCGTGCCGCCGATCCCACTCGTTCGCCGGCCACCCGTATCGCCTTCGTTGACGCCAGGCACGCGGCGGGGCGTCGCGCCTGGCCCCGACGAGCTTTCCAAAGCGCCCCCGGTGCGGCGAGCACCGGTGATCGTGCCGCGCCCACAAGATTTGTCGGCCGCAGATTCTCCCGGCCGAAAACGAGCGCCAACACTGACCGGTGAGCCTCTCTCGCCGGTCGCAAACTCGACCGATCTGTTGCATCCCGGTGCGCTCCGCATGAGCCTAGCGTCTCCCAACGTGGACCAGTTCGAATCCGTGCTGGGAACGCTCGCGGTCGCCGACGATCCGGATCAAGTCGTGGAAGCGATTGCCAAGGGCATGGCGCCTGTCACGGAAGAGCTCATCGTCTTCGCGGCCCGTGGTGAGGGGCTCTCGAGTCGAATACGCCTCGACTACGCGGGGCAACCCGAGCGCTTCGTGGACCTCGAAGTCGGCAACGACACGGACAGCTCGGCCGAGGCGGCTCTGCGCCAGGGCCAGGTGTTGCGCGCTCCCACGCCGGAAGACCTATTGCTCTTCGTCGGGCAGCCCGCTGAGGTGTGTGCGACCCGGGTTCAGGTTCATGGCCGGCCGGCCCTCGTATTCGCCGCCGCTGGCTTTTCCGACTCGTACGAAGTCACCCGCCGGGCGGATCGCTTGGCCCGCGCCTCGGCCGATGCACTCGCGCGAATCATTCGAGCTCGAAAGCGATGAAACAGAAGCGTAAGTCATTCGACGCGTCGTCCTGGCGAGAGCTCTCGGAGAAGGAAGTCGGACAACCGCTCGTGCCGGTGGTGCGTCGCGGGGTGGAGTTGCGTCCGGTCTACTCCGCCGTGGATTTGCAGGACAACCCCGACGTCGATACCACACCCGGCAGCCCCCCGTTCTTGCGGGGAGTTCGGGCCAGCATGTATCGCGGGCGCCCGTGGACGGTGCGCCAGTATGCGGGGTTCGCGACGGCAGAAGAATCCAACGCGTTCTATCGCGCCAGTCTGGCAGCCGGTGGGCGTGGCCTGAGTATCGCCTTCGATCTACCGACCCACCGCGGCTACGACAGCGATCACGAGCGGGTGCTCGGCGATGTGGGCAAAGCCGGGGTTGCCGTCGACTCCATCGACGACATGGCGCGGTTACTCGATGGCATCGACCTCGGCAAGACGAGCGTCTCGATGACCATGAACGGAGGCGTCCTGCCAGTGCTCGGGGCGTTCTTCGGTTTGGCACTCGAGCAAGGGCACTCGTTGTCGCAGCTCCGCGGGACGATCCAGAACGACATCCTCAAGGAGTTCATGGTTCGGCACACGTACATCTACCCTCCGCAACCGTCGATGCGCATCGTGGCCGACGTCATCGCCTACTGCGCCGAGCATGCCCCCAAGTTCAATCCTGTTTCCATCTCCGGTTATCACATGCAAGAGGCCGGCGCGACGCCCGTTCAGGAGCTGGCGTTTACCTTGGCCAATGGTATCGAGTATGTCCGTGCGGCGCTCGCCAGAGGCTGCAAGATCGACGACTTCGCGCCTCGGCTTTCCTTCTTCTTCGGTGTGGGGATGGACTTCTTTGCCGAGGTGGCCAAACTGCGGGCGGCTCGCCAGTTGTGGGCGCTGCTGATGCAGGAGAAGTTCTCTCCCGAGTCGCCAGATTCGCTGCGATTGCGCATGCACTGTCAGACGTCGGGTGTGAGTCTGACGGCGCAACAGCCGCTCAACAACGTCGTTCGAACGACGCTGGAGGCGCTGGCAGCCGTCTTGGGCGGGACGCAGAGTCTGCACACGAATTCGTACGATGAAGCTCTAGCGCTTCCGAGTGACCACGCGGCGAGGGTGGCGCGCAACACGCAGCTCATCATTCAGCACGAAACCGACGCCGCGCAGGTCGTCGATCCCCTCGGCGGGTCGTACTTCATCGAGAGCTTGACGGCGGAGCTGGTTTTCAAGGCACGTGAACTGATCGAGGAAATGGAGCGTCTGGGGGGAATGACGAAGGCCATCGAGCAGGGGGTGCCCCAACGCCACATCGAGCGCTCGGCCGTGGAGCGCCAGGTTCGAATCGAGCGCTGTGAGGACCGTGTGGTGGGGGTGAACATGCATACGAGCTCCGAGCACGTCGAACCCGAAGTTCGGCGGGTCGACGATCGCGCGGTGCTCGAGGAGCAGCGCCGTCGACTCGCCGAACTCAAGGCGTCCCGTGATGCAGCTCGGGTCGAAAGCGCGCTCGAGCAGCTGCGCGAGGTTGCGAGTAGTGGCACCGGAAACCTGCTGCAGGCGAGTATCGAGTGCATGACTGCTCGGGCGACGGTGGGTGAAGTGAGCGAGACGTTGGAGCGATTGTGGGGTAGACATACGAGCACCGGGTCTCAGGTGGTGGGTGTGTTCTCCAGTGGATTTGCGGACGACGAACAGTGGCGACAGTTGCACCAGCGCGTCGAGGACTTCGCACGGACCTCGGGCCGTCGGCCGCGCATGCTGGTGGCGAAGCTGGGGCAAGACGGCCACGACCGAGGTGCCAAGACGATCGCCTCCGGTTTTGCGGACGCCGGCTTCGACGTCGATCTCGCGCCGATGTTTCAGACCCCGCGAGAAGTGGCGCAGAACGCCATCGACCACGACGTGCACGTCGTGGGTGTCTCGTCACAGGCAGGGGCGCACACCCGGTTGGTACCCGAGCTGATACGCGAGCTGGCCCAAGAAGGGGCTCGAGACGTCATCGTCGTCTGCGGTGGGATCGTGCCGGAGGCCGACGAGGCCGAGCTGAGACGTCAAGGCGTTGCCGACGTGTTCACCCCCGGGACCCCCGTCGTGGAGTGTATCCGTCGCGTGCTGGGGCTGTTGTCCTCCGATGGCTGATGAAGAGAGTATCGAGGACTTCGTCGCCCGGCTGGCTGGGGGTGAGCGGCGAGCTTTGGCTCGGGCGCTGAGTCGCGCCGAGAGTCACCACGCGACCGATCGCCTGTGGCTCGACGCGCTGTGGAAGCACGTCGGCGAGAGTGCGGCGGCTTCGTTGCGGGTCGCCATCACTGGTGCGCCGGGCGTCGGCAAGAGCAGTCTGATTGAGCGCGTCGGCGTGGCTGAAATCGAAGCGGGGCATAGGGTTGCGGTGCTTCCCATCGATCCGTCGAGTCGAGTCAGTGGCGGCAGTCTACTGGCAGACAAGACGCGCATGGCGGAGCTCAGTCGTCACCCGGGGGCGTTCGTTCGTCCCAGCGCGGCTGGGCGGATGCTCGGCGGGCTGGCGCTCAACGTGCTGGAGAGCATCGAACTGTGCGAGCTCGCCGGCTACGACCGGGTCTTCGTCGAGACCGTGGGCGTCGGGCAGAGCGAAGCGGACGCTGCGCTGGTGACGGATGCGGTCGTGCTGGTGGTCGCGCCCGGAGCGGGCGACGAGCTTCAGGCTCTCAAGCGCGGGCTGAACGAAGTCTGCGACCTCGTGCTCGTCAACAAGGCGGATGGTGAGCGTTTACTCGAAGCACGTCGTGTGGCGGGGCAGTACGAGGCCGCTTTCGGGCTTTGTCACGGCAAGAAGCCCGAAGTGATGCAAATCAGTGCTTCGGAAGGCACGGGTATCGCCGACTTCTGCCAATGGCTGAGCCGTCGGGGGGCGGAGGCGACGGCAGCCGAGCGCAACCAGGTGCGTCGTCTTCAACGGCGGGCGTTTTTCGAGCGCGTGTTGGCCAATGCGTTGGTGGAGGCCATCAGTGCTGGGCGTTTCGAAGCCGACTACGCGACTGTCGTGCAGCAGGTCGAACGCGGAGAGCTGCGGGCCCCGCGAGCGGCTCAGCTCGTCGTGGAGCGCTTGCTCTCGCGCTCGTGAGCTCGCACGACCTCTGGGGGGGCTTGGATCAGTTCGATCAAGACACCCGATCCGGACAGGGGGTATTCGGCGTTGGACTTCGGGTGAATGAAGCACACGTCGTGGCCCATCGCCCCTTTGCGGACGCCTCCGGGAGCCAGGCGAACCCCCGCATCTTGCAGCGCGCGCACTGCCGCTGGGAGGTCATCCACCCACAATCCGACGTGGTTGAGCGCAGGCTGATGTACCTTGGGCGAGCGGTTCGGATCTAGCGGCTGCATCAGATCCACTTCCACGGCCAAGGGACCCTCGCCGGCCAGCAACGTCTCTTCGTCGACATTCTCTTCTTCACTGCTGTAGGTCTTCACTGGGCGCAACCCGAGGACATCGACCCACAGCGCCCGGAGGTCATGACGGTCGAGCGCACCGATGGCGATCTGCGCCACACCGAGCACGCGAAAGGGCCGCTCGATGCGGCCCTCTGCTTCTGGCTCGGTCACGGAAAACGCGCCTGCACACCGATCGTGCCACCCAGCTCCGTGCCGATGGAGCGCACGAAGCTCACGTTCGGGCCGAGGCTGGCGTAGAGACCCACGTACTTGGCAAAGTCGTATTGCAGGCCGAAGTGCAGGTGCACGACGAAGTCCGTGTCGTACTTTCTGTCGTTCGGAGCATCGTCCGTAGCTCCTTCCGTCTCCATCGCTAGCGCGGGTTCGAAGAAGAGCTTCAGCTTGGAGTCGCTCATGGTGTAGATGCGCACGCCCGCGCCGAAGTACTGAGCCGCCTGCGTCATGGTGGTGTCGTCTTCCCCCAAGCCCAGGCGCATCCAGAGGTAGGGTTCGATGGCGTCGAGCAAGGCGAAGCTCACGGCCATGTCCAACGCGCCCGCAGTGCCATAGCCGCAAACGTCGAGTTCTCCCTCACCGTCGTCCTGAAGCGGGCAGGGGGGAGAATCCTCGAACCGGAGCTGCACTTTGTAACCCGGCGAGTAGCCGATGCGGATGCCAAACTGGCCGAAATGCCCGAAGTCCTCTTCGGCCGGCGCGGCTGCTTGGTCACCTTCCTCCGCGGGGGGTGGGGCTTGCTTGGCGGGTTCTGGCGCGGCTTCCTCTTTCTCCGTGCCCATGCCGACCTGTGACTGCACCTCGGGGGACGCCCGAACGGCGTCTTCTTCAGTTTCGCTTTCGGTCGTCTCCTCTGCATGGGCCAAGGCCGGGCAGAGGCATCCCATCAGGAGTACCGCCGAGGTCGACAGCGCTCGCAATCCCGTCATCCGTCTCACCATGGCGCCGACCATATAACATCGCTGCGGCGCGGACCATGGGGTCGACGCTCGACGGCGATTGACAGTGGTCGGCCGCGCTCAGCCAACCTGGCCCGGTCACGTTGGGAAGGGGCGCTGGTCGCTTTCCCAGGTGAACGGCGGCGGCGAAGTCTGAGGCTACGCTTCGAGCACCACGAGCTGCCCGGTCGGTGCCCGCGCGCGTATTCGCCGAGGCCGCTCCACGTCGACGGGCCCAGGCCGATGATGCCCTCGAGAGCAGCAACCGGGCGGGGCTCGATGAGGCTGGCGATGGGGCCCGACGCACCATTTGCGTCGCTGTCCTGCACCCTTCCCGCGGCGTGCGCCGGGCCCCACTAGCGCCGAGGGTTCGAAGTCTCCAGTAAGCGCTTCATTAATAGTTTCCCGATGTCGATCCAGCAGCGTTTTCCTGTGGACTCCAGTGGCTAGCGGTGAGCCGTCGCCTCGGAGCTCGAGCCGCGTCGCGGAGCCCAAGTGGCGTCGTACGCCAGCCCGTGCGTGAGGAGCACGGGTCTCGCTCGAGTAGCGGGTTTGCGCAGTGTTGCGTTGGGACCAACTCAGTCGTTCGAGCGGCGCGACGTGGCGCGTCGCTCCGCACTCGGGGGAGTCCAAGTCTGCTGCTCGCCGTTCGCGCTACCAGCTACGAGCGCCACTGATGTGAGCCTTTCTGCGTGTCCATGTGACACGGCGAAAATTGCAGAAACATTCCCCTCTCCTTCGATTCGGACTAACCTTGTGGGGATGTTCCGCGAGGCGATACAGAGCGTGGTCGAGGGGGTCGAAGGCGGGCTGGCGGGCATGCTGGTGGACCTCGAAGGCATTCCGGTGGATTCCTACTCTCGAGATGATGCTGGCTTCGACATCGAGGCAGTGGGGGCGGAAGCGAGCGTGCTCGTCAAATCGATCCAGCGAGCGACGGAGATGTTGGACGCTGGTGACACCCGAGAAGTCTCCATCCGCAGTGACAAGATGGTGACCCTGATCCGCGTGTTGAACGAGACGTACTTCCTCGCCGTGACTCTCACGCCCAGCGGCAACTTGGGCAAGGCCCGCTACCTCTTGCGGGTGTCCGCACCGAAGATCCTGGCAGAGCTCGTTTGACCCAGACGGGCGAGACGTTCGGAAAGGCCTCTCCATGGCTCGTCGCTTCCTGCTGCTCAATGGCCCAAACCTGAACCGGCTCGGCAAGCGCGAGCCGGAAGTCTACGGTCGCAAGACGTTGGCGGACATCGAAGCCGAAGTCGCGGAGCTCGCCCAGCAGCTGGGAGTGGAGGTCGAGGCGCGCCAATCGAACCACGAGGGATCCCTCATCGATTGGATCGGCTCCGCTGCCGACGACGGATTTTCGGGTATTGCCATCAACCCCGGTGCGTACACCCACACCAGCTGGGCGATCTACGACGCGATCAAGGCGGCGGGTATCCCAGTCGTCGAAGTGCACATCTCGAACCCGGCTGCGCGCGAGGAGTTTCGGCACCACTCCTGCGTCGCGCCCGCCTGTCTGGGCACCGTTGCCGGCTTCGGCGCTCAGTCGTACCACTTGGCACTCCGAGCGTTGACTCAGCACACTCGCTCTGGCCCATGAGCGAGGAGCTGCTGTCGGCAGTGCGCGCTGGCGACCGTCGCGCGGTCGGGCGGCTCTGCCGCTTGCTCGAGGAGGGGGGCGCAGGAGGGCTCACTCGCGCGCTGTACTCGGCCCCTGGGACTCCACCGTGGACGATCGGGGTCACCGGCAGTCCGGGCGTGGGCAAGAGCACTCTGGTAGCGGCGCTCATCTCCGAGCTGCGCGCAGCGCAACATCGGGTGGGGGTGATCGCGGTCGACCCGTCCAGTCCCTTCAGCGGTGGGGCGATCTTGGGCGACCGCATCCGCATGCAACGACACAGTGCCGACGATGGTGTGTTCATCCGCTCCGTGGCCAGCCGGGGGACGCTCGGCGGGCTGGCTCGCGCGACGGCGGACATGGCGGAGGTCATGCGCGTTTGGGGGGCGAGCGTGGTCGTGATCGAGACGGTCGGTGTCGGCCAAGACGAGCACGACGTGATGCTGCTGGCGGACACCACGCTGCTCGTGCTCGCACCTGGCTTGGGCGACGAGCTGCAGGCGAACAAGGCAGGCATCATGGAGGTCGCGGACGTGTTCGCGGTGAACAAGGCCGATCTACCAGGGGCGTCGCGCATGGTGACGGCCATCGAGGGAGCGCTTTCTCTGGTCGACGTCGCACCAGCTGCATCGCAACACGCGGCTCACCACGCCACTTCTCCGCACGGGGCTCGCGGCAATCCCGGCGAGGGCAGGCCCCAAGTGCTGCAGACGGTCGCGAGCACCGGTGAGGGGCTGGCCGAGCTTCTCGCGAGCATGGAACTGCATCGAACTTGGCTTGCCACTCCCGCGGGCCGCGCGCGCCGTCAGGATCGTCGTCGCCGTGCCGCTAGACGGAGGCTCGAGGTGGCTCTGGTGGATGCCGTCACCGAGGAAGTGCCGGAACAGTTTTCGACCCAAGCCGAGCGTGTGGCTGCGGGCAGCGTGGATCCGATGGAAGCCGCTCGTCGGGTGCTCGAAAGCTACGACGACGAGTTGCGCAAGCCGTGACCGTTCACGGGCCGTGAGTACCGCGCACCCCGAGCCCGAGCCACAAGTGCACCTTCTTGTCCTCGACGCTCGAGTCGGTGGGGCAGCCCAGCTGCGCTGGGCAATCGAAGTCGTCGCTCAGGTACATGCCGGCGGCCGCCGCGGCGAACAAGCCGAGGGCGAGATTGTCGTCGAGTGCCGTCGAGAGACCGCCTTCGAGTGCCACTTGCGGTCCACCCAAAAGCTCACGAGCTTTGGCCACTCCGAGCTGCTCCTCCCCAGCGGCGTCGACGTACGGGACGGACAGCGCTGCCGAGCCGCGCAACCACTCCCAGCCCAACACCGCGCCCAGCCAAGGGTCGATGCTGCTCGCCGGGTTCAAGTGATAGATGGCCTGGGCTCCCAGTCTCAGACTGCTCCACTCGCAAGTGGCCCCATCGACGCAATCGTCGCCTGCCGGGCCGAGCCCGGCGCCCGCTTCGAGGCCCCACCACCAGCGTCGGCTCGTGCGGTAACCGAGGTCCAGCCCGATCGGGACTCGGAAGGATCCGATACCTGACAGCGCGCCGCTTCGTATCTGCTGACCGAGCACCGTCGCCCCGCCATCGGCGTCCCCGATCGGCAGCTCGAAACCGAGCTTCAGACCCCACTCGAAGCCTTGCTCCGGGAGCTCCGCATCCGGCGGTGGTTCGAGCGTGTCCACGCCAGGCGCCGCAGTGTTCATCTCGCCAGCGGAACCCTGGCCGGACGACGCCGCGCCGTCGGCTGTAGCGGTAGTGTTCAAGGATAGCGTCGCGGCCTGCTGCACAGAACTATCTGAAGTCGCACCATCGGACGGCGCAGCCGCAAGGGGACACGCGAAAAGCCACGTTGCGCTCAGCCAAAGCGGCATTCCTGTGCGGAGCGCCGGGTGACGAAAGCACGCGCTGCTCGGTGAGGTCGTGCGAAGGAGCGGCGGGACGGAGCAAGTTCTTGCCAGCACGGTGCCGTTGTAGTGCGGGCTCTCCAAATGCGCCACAGCTGACCGCGGGTTGTTGCCGCCCTAGGCGCACAGTGGAGCACATGACGGTGTTTCCCGATGCGGGCCAGGAGCGCCTGCCCGTTTCAACCAGACTGCAGTCAGCAACGGAGGTTCGGCCTGGCTTGGCGCAGGGAGTATGCGCGTCTCCGCGTCAGGCTCTGAATTCTCGCGTGTCGCCCTGCGTCTCAGTGATGTAGAGTTGGGCTCCGCTCAGGCGGGGGACGGCGATTGCTTAAGGAGTTAGCAGTATGATGCGAAAGTTGGGGTTTGTGCTCGTGGCCGGGGCGCACTGCTTGATGGCTTGTTCGAGCGACGATTCGAACGACCAGAGTTCGGATCCGGTGAGCGAGCCCGACGCGGGCGCGACGGACGAAACCGATACGACGGGCGAAACGGAGGGCACGGAAACGGCCACCGTCACGGACATGGACGGCGAAGAGCCGGACTCCGGGGCAGAGCCGCCCGACGGGGGCGCCGAAGGGACCGACGAAGAAGTGCCCGACGGAGGCGTCGAGGCGCTTTCCGGCGAAGGTGGTGTCGACATCGAGGTGGAAGCGGGCGGTCCAACGTTCTCGGTCACCGGTCGCATCAAGGTGGGCGACACGTTGTTCGTCGACACGGACACCCCCAACATCGACAACCCCGTCATCTCCAACAATGAGTTCAGTCCGGACGATCCATCCGCTGATGAAGCCCAGTTGATCTCCAGCCCGAGTACGGTTGGCGGATACATTGGGCCGCTACCGGTGCTGGACGACCAAGGCGAGCCCACGGGTGAGACGACACCCGACGACCGCGATGCCTACCGCGTTACCCTCGCCCAGGGGCAGGTCGTGACGTTGTTCACTGCGGAGCAACCCGACGAGGCCACGCCGGCGGCCGACCTGGACCTGTTCCTGCTGGAGACGAGCACGGGGACCATCGTCTCCGACTCCCAGGGCGCGGGGGACAAAGAGCAAGTCATCGCTCCCTCCACGGGCGATTTCTGGGTCGTGGTCGACCGCTACGTCGATGAGAACGAGCCCGAAGATGGCCAGGCCATCTATTCGCTGGCGGTCGGCATCGCGCAACCGACGGCCGTTCAGCAGAGCATCAACATGCAGCGTCTGACGACGGACTGGGAAGCGGTTCCCGGACAGGCCGTTGGGGCCATGGGCTTCGGGCCGCAAGGCGCAGACGTCGCTGCCGCCGTCAGTCCCAAGAACGCTCCCGACGCGACTGGCTTCCAGCTGCTGGAGCTCAACGGGGTCAAGAAAGACATCGCAGCTCAGGGGCGTGCGGGCCTGCTCGATACGATTCTGCGTATCAAGTGGCTGCGCAAGTGGGGTGGCTTCCAGTCGCTCTCTCCCAACTACATCTACAAGACGCAGGGAACGGCGGCTGCATCCGACGATCCGCTGCTGTCTTCCCAGTGGCACTACGAGCAGATCGATCTCGCCGAAGCATGGGCAGCGTCCGACCTGACCGCCAGCGGCCAACGCGGCGCGGGAGTGGTCGTCGCCGTGCTCGACACGGGCGTCGCTCTGAGTCACCCCGACTTCGTCAACGCTGACGGCAGCCGTCAGCTGACGAACACGGGCTTCGACTTCATCTCCGATCCCGACGTGGCCGCCGACGGTGATGGTCCGGACGACGATCCCGACGATCCCGGCGACGCGCGAACGCCGGGCGATAGCTCGTTCCACGGCACGCACTGCGCCGGCACCATTGCTGCCGCAACCAACAACGGCGAAGGGGCTGCCGGCGTGGCGCCCAACGCCAAGATCATGCCGATCCGCGTGTTGGGTCGTGGGGGCGGGACGTTGGAAGACATCCGTCAGGGTGTGCTCTACGCAGCTGGTCTCGAGAACTCGTCGGGGCAGGTACCGAGTGAACCTGCGGACATCATCAGCATGAGCTTGGGTGGTCCTGGCTCCAGCGACGCAATGGCCGCGGCAGTGGCTGCGGTCAACGCCGAAGGCGTCATCGTGGTGGCTGCGGCAGGCAACTCGAACGCGCCTGCCGAGCTGTTCAGCCCTGCCGGCATCCCCGGGGTGATCACCGTCTCCGCGACTGACTTCAACCGGGAGAAGGCGTTCTACTCGAACTTCGGCTCCAGCAACGGCACGGTCGACGTCGCCGCTCCCGGTGGAGACACCGGTGCGGATGCGAACCTCGACGGGCAACCCGACGGCGTGGTGAGTCTCGTCTTCAAGAACGGTGGCAACACGCAGTACGCAGCCTATCAGGGCACGTCGATGGCTTGCCCACACGTCGCGGGCGTGGCGGCGCTGATGAAGTCGATTTGGCCCGAGATGGGCGCGCAGGAGTTCCGCAACGCTCTGCCCAACATCACCGTCGACATCGGTGACCCGGGTGAGGATCCCATCTTTGGTCACGGCCTGATCAACGCGAACCTCGCGGTGACCTTCGCCATCGAGCAATCCGGCGAGGAGGTGAGTCTCGAGCCCGGTCTCAGTGTCTCGACCACCATCTTGGACTTCGGCGGTGACGTCAATTCGATGCTGCTCGCGGTTGGCAATACTGGGCAAGGGGACCTGACGATCGACAACGTTACGGTGAGCGACGATTGGATCCTGCTCGACGCTGGTGGCCTGCAAGAAGGCACCAACACCATCAGCATCCAGCGTGCGGGGCTGCCCGCGGGGGTGAACACGGGCTCGATCACCATCGAGAGCAATGGCGGCACGGAGGTGATCTCGGTGCGCGTCTTCATCGGCGAGCAACCCACGGGCGGGGATGTCGGCATCGTCTACGTGCTGCTGGTCGATCCGCAGACGGGTGAACAAAGGGCGCAAGCAGCGACTGCGCTGGACGCGGATTACGAGTTTGCCATCGAGGACGTGCCGGCTGGTCGCTACTACCTGGTCGCTGGAACGGATCTGCGCGATACGTTCTTCCTTGGCAACGACGGCGACGTGTATGGCGCGTTCCCGTTGGCGCAGGATCCACAGCTCATTTGCCGCTTCGTGGACGACAGCGGTGCCCCAGAGGGTACGCCGGACTGTCCCGAGCTGACTGAAGAGCAGCAGCAGAACCCGAACCTCGAAGACGTCATCATTCCGGCGCAGTTCCTCGTCGACCTCGGGGCGCGTGAGGAAGAGACCGAGGACATCTCGATGATGAGCTTCTCGCCGCAGGTGAGGGACGGCATTGCGCCTCTACGCGCAAAGCGACGCAAGCTCCTGCCGGAAGAGAGACCATGATGAACGCAACTGGTAGCAATGCCTTCGGGCATGCATCGCGATTTGCGCTCCACTCGACGTGGGGTGCTTCCCTGATCGGTATCGTTTTGGCGGCGGCCGTCGCTTCGTGCAACGGCTGCAGTTCGACCCCAGAGCCCGAGAGTCCGCCGGTCGCGAACGTGACGTCTCCGGCGCAGGGGAGTTCCGCGCCTGCAGATCCCGGCCAGCCAGGGGCGGATGCGGGCGAGTGCGTCAAAGGCGGATGCGCGAGCGAGCTCTGTCAAGAGCCGGGGGCGCAGCAACCAGCGTTCACCACTTGCGACTACAAGAAGGAGTACGACTGCTACAAGACGGCGACCTGCGGTCGTGACGAGCAAGGTCAGTGCAACTGGCAGATGACGCCAGAGCTCGAGAAGTGCCTCAAGGTCTCGCGCTGAGCGCCTAGCACCGCCATCTACGAAAAGAGCCGCGACGAAACCCAATTCGTCGCGGCTCTTGGCATTTTGTTCGACTCGTCTCGGACAGCGCCAGTTCGGGGCGTTCCGCCCCCGTCAGAAGCGGCTCACGGCGAAGCGGAGCCGCTGTAGCGCATCACTGCCCTGGAAGCCGCTTCTTCGAGACTCCCTTGCGTTCGCGGAACTTGCGCTCGGTCTTGGGAGCGTCCTTCTTCGGTTCCTCTTTGGGAGCGTCGGTCTTCGGCTCTTCCTTCGGTGCGTCCGGTTTCGGAACGAGCGACTTCTTGTCGTCCTTCGGCGGTGTGGTCGTCTTGGGAGGCGTGGTTGCTTTGGGGGGCGTCGTCGCCTTGGGCGGCGTGGTGGTCTTCGGTTCCTCTGCCTTGGGCGGCTCGACGATGCCCTTCTTGCCATCGCCAGCGGTGTCGCCCGTACCTGGCGGCTCGATGCCTTCTCCCTCACCCGAGCCGGCGGCTCCAGCAGCTTCGTCAGCCGAACCTTCAGCGCCCTTGGCGGAAGCGGGCGTGTCGCCTTGCTTGGTCGCCTCTTCGTCCGCTTCGTCGTTGCCTTCTTCCGCCGGATCCGGTTGTGGTTCCGCGACCACGGCCAGCGAGCTGCTCTCCTCTTCGGACTCCGGTGCCTTCTTGCAACCGACGCCGAGCACCAGCGCCAGAGCCGTCAACACTACGCCTTGCCCCATGAATCTCGGTTTTGTCATTCGCGTCTCCGTTCACTCGGGTAGTACGTTCGTCGCGCTCACCCGCTACCCCATGATTTGGCCTCGAAGGTAGCATGCGGACGGCGCCGATCGCTGTCCGGATCGAGCCGCAGCAACGGGAGGAGCCATCATTTTGGCGCCGCTGGATTGCCACCGGGTCAGCGAGCCTGCGACCGCCAGTGGTCCTGCGTATGCTGCCCGCAGTGGCGTGGGAGTGCGCACAGTGGCCTAGCGGGCTCAGCTCTCTTCGGCGCGGTGTGGATTCCAGTGCAGAGCTGGATGGTAACGGCGTGGTGGTGACAACCGGTGCTGGCAACCGGAAGGCGAGGGGTGCGTCCGGGGCACACCCCGACCCGGGTCGGTCGGTGCGATAGCTACCTTTGGGTAGTTCGTTTCCGGGCGGAACGTCCGGTACCGGGTTGTTTGCTCTTGGTTGCAGCAGACGTTGCTGTGTGCGCTTCGGCGGACCTCGTCTTGGTCCCAACGGCGAGAGTCTTCTTTGAGACCTTCTTGCTGGTTTTCTTTCGAGCGGTCCCGCTCGCGACGGTCCTCGTCTTGCTGACTTCGGCGACGTTCCCCCGCTGCCGCGGAGGCTTTCGTCCTACCTGTTCGGCGTGGAAGGCGTTGGGACACGCGTCGTTGATGGGGCAACTAGCGCAAGCGGGTTTACGCGCCGTACAGATCCGGCGACCATGGAAGATCAGCGTGTGGGAAAGCGGGTCCCAGTCGCTCCTGTCGAAGAGCCCCATCAAGTCTTGCTCGATCTTGTCCGGCGTCGTGTTCTTCGTCCACCCGAGACGCTGGCTGATGCGTTGCACGTGGGTGTCGACGACGACGCCCTCGGGACTGCCGAAGGCGACGCCCAACACGACGTTGGCCGTCTTGCGCCCGACTCCGGGCAACTGAACGAGTTCGAGCAACGTCCGGGGGACCTCCCCACGGTGTTCGGCGACCAGCGTCTTGGCCAGGCCTACGATGTTCTTGGACTTCTGTCGAAACATCCCGAGGCGATTGAGCGCCGCCTCGACCTCGCTCACCTCCGCCTGGGCGAGCGCTTCGGGCGTAGGCCAGCGTGTGAACAGGGCAGGGGTCACCTGGTTGACCGCGACGTCCGTGCTCTGCGCGCTCAGTACCGTCGCGACGATCAACTGAAACGGGGAGACGTGATCCAACTCGCAGTGCGCGTCAGGGTGGGCCTTCTTCAGCCGTTCGAAGGTAATCGGGGCGGCTTTTTGGGCTTTCGAACGCGCCATGATGACTCGGTTCAGGGGCTGACGGCTGGGC
>JBNKHV010000005.1:0-15354 GCA_050290545.1 Polyangiaceae bacterium
CCGGGTCGACCGCGGTCTTGAGCACGCGGTTGTCGCCCGAGCCGTAGTGGTAGCGCAGGTCCGCCGCTTCGCCCCCATCGGGCGGCACCGAGGTTTCGCCGTCCCAGCGTTGGGCTCGGACCAACCGTCCGACTTCGTCCCACGTGTACTTGTAGGCTTGGTTGCAGCTCGCACCGCCGAGGCAGGTCGCGCCGCTGGCGTTGCGCTGCACCAATAGCGACAGGAGATTGCCGGCCTCGTCGTAGCTCGCATCCAGCTCCCCACGACGGTCCGCACCGTCGGCGGAGGTGGGATCGGCGGGGGCGTTGTTGGCGGCGTGTCCCAGTTGGTAGGGGCCATACTCGCCGCCAGCGTCTGCGCCACTGTCGATGTCGCCGAGACTTCGATCGTAGAAGCCGTGCTCGTCGTCGTCAGTGCGGGAGTTGTTTCCGAGCCAGTCGTACTGGTAACTTTGCCACAGTACGCGCTTCGCGAATGCAACGTGGGGGCTCGGCTGTGCTCGACGTGGGTCGTCGCCTTCTGGGCCCGCTTCGAGCTCCGCCTTGAAGGGGCTCTCCCACGTATCGTCCCCTGCCGCGTACTCATAATCGATACGCTTGACCCGGTACAGGTCGTCGTACTGGAGCTTCTTGTGCACCGGCTTGGCGCCGGCGGGCCATTCGTCGACGATGCGGTGGTCCCGGATTTCCACCGGGTTGTTCACGACGTCGTAGAAGTACTGCTCATCCTGCAGCACGGATTGTTGGGTGCCAGGATCGGGATCTTCGGGCCACCCGCTCCTCGCACGCACCGTCAGCACCGAGTGCAGCCTTCGGCGGTCGTCGAAGGTCGTCGTCGTCGTCGTCGCGGCAATGTCGCCGTACTCGATGAGCTCGACTAGGTTGTCCGCCGTGCGCTGGATGCGATTCACCAACGCGTCGTTGCCGTACGCGTCCGCATAGCTGCTCGTCACTCGCGCGATCGCGCCGCGGCTCGAGTATTGCGTGCGTACGATGCTGTCGCTCGAGCCGTCGCCGTCCGAGTCCCCGCCGAGCAAGAGCTCCACGCCCGTCGACTCGCTCACCACGCGGTCAGCCGAGTCGTAGCCGTAGAATTGAGCATACCAGCGTGGAGTGTAGCGACCGCCGAAGGCCTCGACGGCAGCGCCTGGCTCACTGGGTGCCGCCACGCGGGTCGTCACGCAAGTCGGGCGGCCACGTCCGTCGAAGCGGCTGACGGTCTCGCTCGCGAGATCCTGCACCTTGACCAGGCGCCCGAGTGCCCAGTCCGCGCCCCCCGTGCCCGTCGGATCACACCCGTCGACGGAGGTACCAGGGTTGCTGCCACCCTGGATGCCCCAGTACCCGTCGTAGGTGTACAGCACTTCCAAACCAGCACCGTAGCTCGGTGAGTCGCTCGCAGCCTCCGGCAACACGTCGTCCGTGCCGTCGAAGTCAGCGTCATAGCTAACCACGGTGGGTACCGTGTGGGGAGCGTGGGTGACGTCGTCGCAGCCGAAGTAGTCCTCCCCCAGGAGCCGTCCGGCACCGTCATAGTAGTAGTTCGCGCCGCAGCCGCGAGCATCACTCATGCCCACCAGATCGCCCGCGTTGTTGTAACGGTAGCGCCACGCCTGTCGCGCCACGTAGTCCGGGTTACCGTTGTGGAACTCGCTTGCGTTGGGGTTCGGCACCAGCGTGTAGCCCACGCTGGTGTTGGGCTCGACGTTGAGCACCATGCGCCCCATCTTGTCGTACACGAACCAGCGAGTGACCGCCGGGCCCCCGGCGCCCTTCCGCCGGGTGATGACTTCCGGCTGGTTCGTGGGCATGTACTGCGTCTCGGTGATCCGCTCGACAACTCCTCCTTCACCCGCGGCCCCGCCCTCTCGGAAACGCTCGATGGTCTGCGCCGTGCGGCCATGACCATCTTGCGCCGTCGTCAGGTAGGTGCCCTGGTGCTGCCCAGGCTCCAGATCCGCGGCATCCCACGCATCGCTGGAGAGCGCGTGATACACACTGCGCAGCGTGACCGTGCCGTCCAGGTCGTAGGTCTGCAGCTGGCGGCCAAAGGCATCGTAGCGTTGGCTCCCGTAATACGTGGGAGGAACGGAGCCGAAGTCGAAGTCGAGAGGACTACTGGTCGTGTAGAATTCGAGGTACTTGCGGCGAACCGCACCCTTGGCGTCCCACTCCTGTAAGCCCGCACCGATCCAGCGCTGGGTATCGGGCGTTTCGTCGTCGTCGGTGTCGACTTCCTCGTCCTCCGCCAGCGTCGCCACCGTGCGGCCAAAGCCGTCGATGATGGCCCATGCCTCGAGGTACTCCTCGGAATTGAGGTCGCCCGCATCTTGCACCTGCGTGTGGATGAGCGAGTGGTACTGCCCCGCTGCAGGCGGAAGGAAGTACTCGATCAACACGGAAGGCTTCGGAGACAGGCCCATGTCTCCGTTGTCGGGCTCCCCCGGTGTCGGGTCGACGAGACCAGCTGGGTTCGGAGCGTACTGCGCCGTCAGACGCCCAAAGCCGTCGTAGATGAACAGCGACCGTTGCTGCTGCACGTTCACGACGTCCTTGATGAGACCGAGGCCGCGGTCGTAGGCATTGACCTCGGTCGGCAACTCACTGCCGAAGGAAGCGACGATCTGTGCCTCGGCGTCCACGACGGCCACCTGGCAACCACGGCTGTAGATCGCTTCGCGGATCGGGAAAGTGGCGTACTGGGCGTCGTAGCTCACCGCCGCACAGCGCAGGTTGGCGCCGCGAGAGATGATGGGATTGCCGAAGGCGTCGTAGTAGGTCTCCCCCAACTTGACCTGGTCTGGCTCGGCGTCGAGGCCAAGCGAGGCCGTCGGCGGCGCCGTGTCCAAAGCCGCGCGGTCGCGGATGAGCTCCAAGCTGCCAGCCAACTCCGAGTAGGTTTCGGTAGGGTCGCCGTTGTCATCGTAGAAGACGATGCTGACCTGCTTGTCGAGACCCCCGTGCTGGTCGCCCCGCGTCGCGCTGCGCTCCGTGCGCCAGAGCCAGCCACTGGGCTCGCCGATGAGCGTCGGCAGCGTGACCATCGTGATGGTCTCGTCGTCCTCACCGGGTGGGAGGTTCACGAGGCCTTCGGCGACTTGGGCGAGCTTGTTGCCGAAACTGTCGACCTCCGCCGTGCTCTCCATGATGGCGGTGCCTGTCGTGCTGCGCGCGACCAGCAGGTGATTGCGGGCGTCGGCGAGCGGCTCGCCGAGGGGGCCCTCGGTGATGACCGTTGCCAAACAGTCCACGGCGCCGTTGGGCTCCTCATCCGCCGAGGGGCAGCGCTCCGCCGTCTCGCCGCTGCCGCTGGGTGGCGTCGCGGGCACGAAGGGCCCGGTGTCGTAGAGGTACGTTCTCGTGCCGCTCTGGAAGGCGTAGCGCACTTCTCTGCCATCGAGACCGTCGTACAACTTTCTCAGCGTGTAGCGGTGATGCACGGTGGAGAGCGTCGTGCCGGCTTCGTCGCGCGTCTCGGTGACGATGGGCAGGCCCTTGAGGGCTTCTCGTGGGTTATCGCGCCAGCGCTCTGGCAGGGAGCACGGGTCGAGGCCATCGTCGGGGGTCTCGTCTTCGCACTCGCCGAGCAGGAAGTGGCTGACGCTGACGCTCGTGGGGCTGTTGGCGTCACCGACCTTGCGCACCTCGGTCTGCGAAAAGCCGCGGAATTCGCGCTGGCGGCCCTCGAAGACCGGATCGCGATAGGTGTACTCCGTGACGTAGCTCGCTGGGGGGCGGCCCGCGATGGTGAGGTTGTCCTTTTCGATCACCCGCTTGACGACTTGGGTGACCGTCGGCATCGTCTGGCTCCACGGCTCGCCCGCGCGGGCGGCCTCGAGCATCTCCGTGGCGCTGCTCTGGTATTCGAGCTCCGTCGTCTTGCCGAGGCCGTTTTCGACGCGGACCAGTAGCTGCGGGCGAATACCACCCGTCAAGTCGATGACTTTGTAGCGATTCGCGTTGCCGAACAGGATGTCGGAGGTGCCGCTGCCGTTGATGTCGGTCAGTCGCACGCGGTTGGCAAAGCTCGGGCTCTCGGGCGTGCCCTCGATGATGTGGCGGTCCGTCCAACCCCGGCCGTCGACGTTGAGCCACACGTCCACTTCGTCGTAGCGGACCTGAACCAGATCGCTGAGGCCGTCACCGTTGACGTCCTCCATGCGCATGCTCGTGCCTTGGATGTCCGAGTAGTACGGACTGTTCTCCATGCTGAGCTCGGTGCCCGACTCGCTCGTGTTTTTGGGGCAGTCGTACGGATCGCCCGTTCCCCAGTAGCCGTTGCCGCGACCTGGCCAGTAGATGACGTCGCCGCGCCGCAGGCGAACGATGTCCACGATACCGTCGCCGTTCATGTCGGCGAGCTGCGTGTCCCTGTCTTCGAAGTTGAGCGGACTGCCGCTCCACGGCAAACACATGCGAACGGGTTCGTTCGAAAGGCTCGCGCTCTCCTTGCCCGTGCGGATGCCGTCACCGAACTGGCCATCGCCCCCTGGCTCCCTGCCGAGAGAGAAGTACGTCTGCAGCTCCGTACCGGTGGAGCGCACCACGTCGACCAGGCCGTCGAAGTTCACGTCGACGACGCGAATGAACTGAGCATCCCCGCCGAAGTCGATGTTGGGGTTGAGGCCGCTCGCTGTTTCCTTGTCGCGCCCAACCCACCGGAAGCCATCACCATCACGCTCGACGGAGTAGACGGAGTACTGCTTCGTCAGCGGCATGTGCAGCAAGTCGACCGAGGCGTTGCCATCGAGGTCGAGGGGCACGACGTTGAAGTTGCTGAGCTTGATGGTGCCCGCCGAAGCCGAGCCAAAGACCGGGAGTGTATCTTCGAAGAACGACCCGGCCGTGCCTCCAGTACCATTGAAGAAGACGCCGTGGTCGCCACCGAAGAGGCCCGCGGCCGTGACGAGCACGTCGGGCAGGCCGTCACTGTTGACGTCCATCAGCGTGGTTTGCTGTTCGTCGAGCGAATGAGGCGGCGAGCTCGACAGGTCGATGACGCGCTCGTCGAACGACTCGTAGCCGTTGCCCAGCGCATCGCTCAGCGTGGAGCCGATGCTCGAGCCATCGCCCAGCATGCCGTCGACGTGGCTGTAATCGAAGCGCATCGCCGGCAGCCGTGGGCAGCTGGTCGCCGGCAGCGACGGGCTTTCGCCGCCCGACTCGGTGATGCGGTCTGTCTCGGTGGTGGAGGCGCAACGGCCTTCCACCTGAACGGAAGAGAGCAGCGAGTTGTGCCAGCCCTCGGCGTATTCGAGGTGATACCTGCGCACGAGCTCGCGCGCGGCGTCCGTGCCTTCGAACGGCTTGCTGGTCACGTCGACCCCCGTCAGGCGCAGGCGTTGCTCGATGAGCCAACCGCTACGATAGCTGCCAGTCGGATCCGTTCGCTCCTCGTAGCTGAGCTTGACGTGGTGGGCGTACTGAGACAGCGGCGCAGTGGCGGCCGTTGCAGGGTCAGCCGGAGGCGTCGAGAAGATGTCGGACAGGTACGCCATCCCGCCGTCTTGGATGAAGCGGTAGTGGATGACGTTGCGCGGAGCATCGACGCCGCCGTAGACGTCGAATTGGCGTGAGAGGTGCCAGCGGAAGATTTGTTGTCCCGCGCCTTGGGGCGGCGCCGGGTTCAGCTCGAGGGCGTCGTAGGCTCCCGCGGTGCCTTGGGGCGCCCCGAGCTCCATCGTGACGCCGCTCTTGTCTTGCACGCGCCAGGTGCGATGATCCGGCGACCAAAAGAACCGTAAGAAGGAGCCTTCGACGCGCGGGCGGAAGTACTGCCATCCCGAGGACCACTCGGGCATCACCTCGTCGAACGTCTCGTAGCCCTCGCGCGTATCTGGCACTCCGGTCAGGGCGCCATCACAAGACAGCCCGCCCGCGCCATCGTCCGCCACCACGCAGATGGGAACCAGCTCCTGTCCGCCATTGAACACGAATCGGTCCTGCTCGTGGTGGAAGCCGGCACGGTCGTCGTAAGAGGGGATCCCCTTGTCCGTTTGGCGCGCGATGAACGGAACGCCAACGCTCCAGCCAACACCGGCGACGCCATAGCCACTGGCTGACGAATACGACAGGCCGAGACTAGGCTGGGCCTTGCCGCGCCCCGGAGGCAGCGCGAACGGCACACTGAAGGTCGCAATGCCAGTCGAGAGCTGCGCCGAGAAGCTCTCTTCCATGCCCTGCACGGTGGCTTCGCCCTTCGGGATGGAGATGGTCTTGCCGGTGACCCCGGTTTGGTCGGCGGTGGGCAACAGGCCCTGGGCCTCGAGCTGGGTGGCGTCGTCTTCGTTGCTTTCCTCGGCCTCGCCGGACTCCTCTGCCTCACCGTTCGAGTCGTCCGCGGTCGTGGCGTCGTCATCTCCTTCGGACTCGCCCTCTTGCGCAGTGTCGTTCGTCTCCGACAAGTAGTCGAAGAGCGACTGGGTGGCCTCCTCGTCGTTGCTCGCGGTCGCCGTGGCTTCCGTGTTGAGGGACTCGGGGGAGGGGTCGGACTCTTGGGCGGAGGTGCTTGTGCTTAAGAGCAAGGCGAACGCGGCGAACGCCACGCGCAAACAGGCGAGGTCACCCCACGTCCCATTGCCCCCGGACAGACACATGACGTGAGGGAGCGGCCAACTGGCGCGATGACGGTCCACGCCAGATGTTGCCCTTCCGCCTCGCTGCTGTGTGCTTCGCATCGGTTACGTATCCCTTCCCTTCAAGGCCGAGAACTACGTGTGTCAGTCGAAGCGGGTCCAGTAGCGGTATCCCAACATCAGCTGGACGTCTTGGACTTGCTCGAAGTCAAAGCCCTCATCTTCCCAAAGCCGAATGGCAAAGCTGCCATGCAGCGGGCGACCTTGAAACTCGAACCGACGATAACCATCAATCAATCCCCGGTCCGATTCGCTTAGTGGATTTGACAAATAGCGTTCCGTTGCCAGCGCCCGAGCGTGCTCGATGTTCCCTGTGAACAGGGGCACCTCGAAGTCCTCACCCTCGTGGTTGCGCACGTAGTACGGCCCCTGGTGCACAATGGAATACGGCACAAATCCCGCCGAGTAGCAACTGCTCGGCAATTCACTGTCCTCACAGTTTCTGGTGTCCGTCCCCACGATGTTGAGCGCGACATCCTCGATTCGGTAGTTGAAGTTCCCAAGCGCGAATCCCGACTGCTGGAATAGGCCACCTTGCTCTACGTCTTCCTGACTCACGTGAAAGCTGGTCTCGTAGAAGCAGTGTTCGGTCGCCCTGTCTCGGCTGCAGTCCCCCGAGAAGCCGTTGTCACAAAGAAGCAGGCAATCATGACGCCACCGGGTAGCGCGGAACTCGCTTCCATCAGAATCCTCACAGGTTTCCACGGAGACGAGCCCCTCCTCGTTCGTCGACTCGAAAGGTGAAGGCCCGGTCTGACCGACGTCCCGCTCCAACATTGGTGCGGCCAAAAAGACCTCGTGTGCCACCACTGTGCCGCCGCTCGCCGACGGAATGATAGCCACCTGATATTGCCCTCCCGCCCCAAACCCAATCCGGAAACGCCAAGAGAACCGCTGCCATCCGCTATCGGCGCCGTCTGTGTCAGGAATCGGCTCCCCGGAAGCTGGGGCAACATTCAACGGCTGCCCATTCGCATCGAGCACGCGCAGGCTATCATTCCCATCCGGGTTGAACGGGTCAGCGGAACCTCCAACCACAACTTGTTTCGCGTACCAGGAAAGGAGGTAGTCTCCTGGTTCTAGTTCGACGGTCTGCGTATACCTTGTTTCGCTCGTCAACGCACACCCGTCGCACGGTCGATAGCTGCCGTCATAGTAGAGCGGCCCCGGACCGAAGGTCACACGTGCGCCAAGGGCGCTACTCATACCCGAGTGGTTCAGACTCGGGGGCTCGGCACCATTCACCACAGAGACACAGTCAAGCGGCTCACCAGGCACCGGATCCGCACAACCAGCCACTTCCCAACTATCGGACTGCAAAAGCGAACCAGAGTCAACAATCAGATTTCTCGAGGGTACGTTGCACGCAGCGCGCGTGTTGAACACGTCGTCCCGCAAAGAAACCATCGCCGTATCCACCCCCTCATGGAAGTTGTAGACGAGCCGATAACTCTCCACAACGGCGCCTAGTCTCCTCACGTAGTCCCCGACAAAGCCGTCAGCGTAGTTGGCCTGCCCCTCCTCCGCTTGTGGAAGCTCAGACCGAATAGCATCGTAGTCCAGAGCACTACTAGCACACACGTCCCCAGCCCATCCGGATGGAGCGTCCACCAGAGGGAGCGGCTCATCCATCGTCTCGAGCCGAACCCCCAGGCGCGCCTCAATGGCCCGCCGAGCCAACAGGGCCATGCGGGTGGCATACTGGTGCGCCTCTTCGTATCGGATTCGCGCAGTATTGAACCGTCTCCGCACCGCAGCGTTTATGTTGTCCTGCTGGCTGGCTTGACGCGACTCGAGCCAGAGTGCGTTGTCGAGTGCTCGCTTCGCTGCCTGACGCAGGTTCTGGATCTCAATCAGCGTCTGGTCTAGGCGCTCCTGTGACTGAGCAAGCCCGTCCGCTAGTTGCTGGAGGGCGACTGCCCTGTTGTCGAAGTTCCGGCGCAAGTTCAGCTTCTCGATTTCCTCGTTGTTCGCGGTAACGCCGTTCTGAACATCGAGGATGTCCTGAATGAGGCCACTTTGAACTTGACTGTTCGCACACGTCGCCGCGGCAACAGCGAGGCTGGCGCCAAAAGTCGAAACAGCAGAGGCGACCCCACCGAGAAGCCCTTCGGAACAGCGCGACTGTTGTGCGAACATCTCACGCTCCGCGTTGAGCGCATTCAGTCGATCCTGGTATTCGAGGGACTGCAACACCAAGCGCAGCTGGTCGATATCGAATCCCAATTGATTGATGTGGGACGCGATCATGGGACCTGCCGTTTGCAGCTCGACCAGCGCTCCGCGAAGAACTGAGACCTGCTTACCGAGCTCTCCTCCGAGCTCCGGGAATGCCCCGACGCCCGACTCTTCCTTCAGCGCGTCGACCGCTTGTTCCGGAAAACCGAAAAGCAGCGTATTCGAAGCAACATTCTCTATGTTCTCCGCCATGCAGACAAGTTGACCCGAAAGCGCCTCCAAACCTTCGATGCTCGTCACGTTCAGCGGCTGTCCGCTATCGGCTTGACAGTGCCTCAACGTCGTTGCCTGTTGCGCGGCTTCCTGCCTGACCATGGTATATAGCTCCATGGCGTCGAACAGCTCTTGCCGACCGAGCGTGATTTCGTGAGTCACGAGCCCCTCCCTGAGCTCGCCCCCGTAGCGGGCTTTCAGCTGGCTGTCCAGTTTGCCTACGAAGTCGAAGCTGCGCGTTGGAGCTTGCGCCATCGTGACGAAGATCCGACCGCAGCTAAACTCTTCGCTCGTAGGAAGTCCCTGCCGAAACCCAACCTGGGCGAGGCCATCCCAGCTGTGGGACGGTAGCTGCCGGCATGTGCTCTCCGGAATCAGCAGGCGCAAGTGTGGATACGTCGCGAACGCGCCCGGCAGAAACGGCACTGGATCGACTATGTTATCATCGTTGATATCCCTCAGCGGACCCGGAGATTCATAGTCGGCGTTTAGTGTGCCGTAGAAATGCCACAGGCGAGTAGGCTCCGCTGAGAAGTAATCGTCCGGGTACCAACCCTGCGCTCCCGCGGGCTGCTCTTCACTCGTTATTGGACTTCCTTCGTCGTCCCCTCCGAGATTTATGACCTTGGGAGTATTATATACAATCCCAATCTCTTCTGGCCCCGGAAAGGGAAGAAGCCTGCTCGTCTCTTTCCACGTCGTGGATTCAAATCCATAGGCCGCGCTTACGTCTGCAATGCGATATTCGCGTTCCGGCGCATCTCGAACGGTAACCGGAGGGGTCGTCAGGAACTTCAGGGCGACGACCGCGTTTCGCAAACGCACGACGAACTCGGCTCTCTGGGCGTCATCTGAACAATCGATGACCTCACAGCCAAGAGATCCAACATACCGATCGTCTGCGTCATCGAAGTCGTCGTCACACAGACCGAAGTCGCGGGCCTCGCATGGCCAAGCGCTAGGGGACTGATCCTTCAGCGAGCCGGTGGTGAAAAGCGTGCTACCGTGAAGTTTCACCCGCGCGTTGGTCCCCGGCTCGGCGTGGTAGTTCAGCCATTGGGCCCACTCCGCAATGTTCTTGTAGTAGAACAGGTTCGCAAGGCCGCGGACATTCGTCATCGCACTCTCTATCCGCGCCTCAGGTGTGTCTCCCACGCCCAGAGCGTCAATTTTCCCGTTCCGGAGAAGGGTGGTGAACGAGTTCGCGAGGTGGAGTGGGCGCGACGTAACCTGCTCAGCCTCGGCCTCGAAGAAGTCAAGCCGCATAGTGGTCCGCTCCATCGGTACAGACTCGTCCACGTACCACGGGTGCGGTGGACACGCTTCGCCATCCTGGACTGCAACCGGACACGCCCGGAACTCGCAGACTTCTTCGCCAGTCTCAGCATCAGTGGTGCAGGCGCCTGGGGGCGGCGTGCACACCCGGTTCGGATCGTCCGGCTCCCTCCAAAAGCACAAGTCCTTGTCTCCGACAGCAACAGAGCTGTAGACCTCTCCGTCAGGCCCCTCTCCAAGGCACCTCGCCAGTTTCTTCAGCTCCGGGTCGTTCCATATCTGTCCCGAGGCTTCTACGAGTAGACCTGTGTCCCGGAGGCACTTTCCCGCGTGACACTCCGCATCTGCGGCACACCCCTCGTCGCTGATACAGCTTGAGCCTGGTACGACCATTCCGGTGAAGTCGTCTTGGGCACCGTCCTCGCGCAGCGAGGCAAGCAGAATCGCGGGCTCAACGTTGGTGCCGCAGATACTTTGTAGCTTTTCCAACTCGTGTAGAGCGGCGAGTTCGTTCGCCTGTCTCCGGAGTTCCAACTCTTCGTCGCGCCGGTCCAACTCCAAGCCAGCGGATAGATAGTCTTGTCCAAGTAGATCAGCTTCCGCCGCTGCTTGCCTGGCGAGCGCCAAGTAGTGCCTCCATGAAGACTCGACTCCATCCGAGTCTTCGGCCAGCTCATCCTCGAGCGCAATTCGCTGATCGAATAGGGACCCATCACACTCCTGCGCCGGATGGCTACACCACTTCGGACTCGGTGCCAGAATCCTTCCGGCCTGAGAGAACGCCTCCTTGTTGACCGGCGCAATGACGCATTCGTCCGGGCCAGGCTTTGCCACGGCAGCGATCGCCTCGTAGGCCCCAGGGGACGTGCTCCCCTCGAACCCAGGCTTTGGCTTCACCAAATACAGCCGCTCCGCCAATGCGGACGCCGTTCCGTCCTCGCTGTTCTGCACGCCCGCTCGATACCCAGCTACGACGTCAACGTCAGTCGGCACGTCGACACCAAACGCGAATGCCGCACGCGGCATCGCTCCCCCGAATAGCGAACAGCGTGCCCCGTCGACAGTCCCTTGAACCGCGCAGGCGAGACCCGATTCACCATTCACCAGCACCGCGCCATCGCTAGCTGTAAGGCCACGCACGTCCGCCACGACCTTCTCACCGGTCGCGTACTGGCACACCGTTAACCGTCCCTGAATGTCATTCGAGGCGCTGGAGAGGAGGAAGCCGAGCGTGGCGTTTATGGTTGACGCCGTCTCCCCCAACATATCTGAGCCCACAACCTGCGCCGCCAAACTGTAAACCTGCTCAGAGAAGTCGGCGAAGTTACCAACGGCTTTCAGCCCGTCCAAGCTCGGGGCGTCATGGTCCTGCAGCGCGTATGTCGACGGGCTGAAGACCGCGGTGCGACCTCCGTCGCTGTGTCGCGCCGCGCAAGCATAGTAAATCGGATCTGTCTCTGCGGGTGGGTTCCTGGTCGCCGCGAAAACTTGATAATCGTCGGCATTCGGATCATCAAGCGTCGCGAACTGGTCCCGCCCCAGTGAGAGCATCTCCTGCAACAGGTAGACGCGAGCTTCCTCGAAGTGCTTGTCCTTCAGCCCGAAAGCCTCCTCAAAGTTGTAGTCCGGTTGAACACCATACTGGTCCATGAACCGCTGCAGCACGCTGCCACTACTTGGAACCCCAGGAGGAGGCTCCTCAGGGTCTGCAACTTCCTCCAAGGAATAGAGAAGGTCGAATAGTTCGATCCCCTCCCCGTCGGGGACCTGTCCCGGTATCGCAGTCAAATCCGCGGGACAAGAACCAGCCTTGCGAAAAACGTCAATCGCCTTCCTGACAGCGGTGGACGGTTCAGGCAGCGTGCACAGTCCGGTTTCCAACTGCGCACCCGCCAGTCCTTCGCTTCCTCCGATCAGCAGCTGCGCGGCGTGGGTCCGCGACAACGCGCTGGGAAGCATTTGCTCGTTGACGGCGGTTTGCAGGTTCGGATTGTTCCGGGCCTTCTCTGCGTACGCGACGTTCAACTCCACGGCGCGCTGCGTCGCTTCGTAGTAGACGTCATACGCATCCTTGACCACTCGAGGGAGCACCTGCGCCGGAGTGTCATTCCCCAAAGTACCAATTCCAGCCGCAAATCCTTCAGCCTCGTCGCAGCTGGCATCAGGGGACGGAAGGCCGGCGGCATTGTGCAGCGCCGCCAACGCCGTAAACGCTGCGCTTCGAGCGTACAGACGAGCCAACTCAGCAAGCCCAGCGTTCGTGGCAGTCGACTGGGCCGGGAACTCGACGACCCCAGCGCCGCCCGCATAGTTCACCAAATTGTCGATGCGAACACTCAGTGGGGCCGCTCTCGCTCCCGTTACCTCAAGCACAGTGTTGGCTTTGCACAGGTTTCGAAGCGCTTCACAAGTCTTCACGTGACAGGCGGGAGGTGGCGCCCCAGATCCACCACAGAATCCAGTCACCTGTCGCGCACACACTGCTTTGAACGTGTCATCAGTCACGCTGTCCGGGACCCCATCGCTGTCGTCGTCCGGTGCATCGGGGTCGAAGGGCTCGTCGATCAGGTCATACCAAGCCGTCTGCGCACAGCTCGTGGTTTGCGCCCCCCCTTCGGCGCACTCATAGCAAGGGGGCTCAAAACCGCCCTCACACTCAGTTGTGTGGTATGCGCAGTCATCGTCCTCTTCGATGAAAAGAACCAGCCCGCTACCAGGAAAGTCAGCCAGCGTCTCTGTCTTGTAGCAGCCCAGTGGTCGCATTCGCCCACGGACGGCCTGCATCTCGCTCAAACGCGAAAGCGTCGAGTCCTGTCCCTCAGCTACGTCCGAGTCGAGCAGGCGAGGTGGCTTGCTCGCCCCGCCAGGGTCAGTGCACCCGAGGACACAGCAGATCGCGAATAGTAGGACGGTAACTAGGTTGCTTTTCATGGTCGGTCTCGTTGATGGTCTTGGGTCACGGCTCCGCAATCAGGATGGGTCGGAGCGACACGACACAGAAGTCGAAGGGCTGCGGCTCAGTCTCTGCCTCTACATTGTCGGTCCAGTGGGCGAGAAAATGCACCATCACCAGCTTGGTCGTGTCGAACCGCTGGGAGGCGTCGGAAAAGAGGAACGCGTCCGTCCCTCCATAGGTGGGAGCAACATACCACCACACCTCCGATAGGTAGAAGTCCTGGGGATCTCCCCCGGCACCCCAACGCACCGCTACCCCAGTGCTTGGCGTACCGGCTACCTCGAATTGAAAGCCGTAGAGACGGTCGGCCGCATTGTAAAAGGACTGAGTGGCGTCACCATCCACGGACGCGGCAAACGATATTTGCAGGCCGGGCAAGTCGCTCAACTCGTAGTTGTTGTAGTGCCTCGCCTCACCACTCAAGCAGAAGGCACCGTCATCTCTCACTGTTAGCTGTGCCTCGAGGCCTGCTCCCGCAGCCCAAAACAGACCAATGTCCGGGTTTTCCACCCACTCGTGTAGCCGCGGCTCCGGCCCGCTCTGCGGGATGAGCGGCATGCCAAGAATGTACTCGTCGCCGATAGGTGGAGGCTCAGGGTCAGCTGCACTCGCGGACTCCGCTTGCCCACCCTCCCCACAGTCACACGCCCCCCACAGCCCATCGACACCGCATATCTGCCCCCCAGCACACGCTGCAGCACCGACGCATTCGCGGGTTGCGCCTTGCTCACACACTGCATCAGCCATCGCCCCATCCGCAGGGGGCTCGCCATCGTCGGCAGGGTCCGTTGCGGATGCGCTCGCATCGTTCGACGCGGCGTCAGCATTCGATGGTGCCTGGTCGGTGGAAGCAACAGACTCGCCGTCGCCGGCGACGTCATCGCTCTGAGATGCAGTGTCGTCGCCGCTGGCGGGGCCCCCGCTATCTGACGAGTCGCTATCCGCACTGTCGGTGCTCGTGTCGCTTGGGTCGTCGTCAGTCTCGTCGCTTGCCGCATCGTCGTCTGTCGTCGCGACTTGGGCCGTCTCTTCCCCACTCCCGTCGTTCGAGCACGCGAGCACGGTTGCCGTTGCACACGCCAGGAACGCGCCGTGATGGGCGAACCCCCAAAAAGAAAACTTCAACATCGCTCTGCCTCCGTTCGCTTTCGGCGTCTCGCGCCGAACAGCGATATTGCGAACACCGACGCCATCACGCCGAACGTCCACGGGTTACGCGAGGGCGCCGTTGCCCCCACGGCGGCGATGCTACAACCATCCGCGGGGTTTTGGGGCGGGACGCAGACGGCGCGACCTTCTACGAGGTCGCACGTCCAGTCGAGGGGGCATTCAGGGTGGCCTTCGCCGCAGCGCCGAGTGCAGACGGGCGTCTCTGCTGCGTCCGCGATGCATTGCTCGCCGAGGCATTGGTTCGATTCTTCGCACTCGTCCCCCATCGCGCGAGATCGGGCACGCACACGCGACTACCATCGACGCCACTGCGACAGGCGACCGTGTCTTCACACTCGGGCAAGTCGTCCAGATCGACGTCGTCGGGGTCGAAGTCTTCGCCGGCAGCTGTGGCAGCCTTTTCGGCATCGGACAGGAGCGCAGCTTTGGCCGCTTCGCAGTCGGGGTTGCAGTCCCGACTGTGTTCGCAGGAGGCGAGGCAGATGCCGTTCTTGCTGCAGGCTTCGCTGTTGCAATCGCGGGGGGTCGCGCAGGGATCGCCGAGCGCGCCCAGGCCGGGCACACAGCACTTACCGTTGCAACGCAGGCTGTCGGGGCAGTCCTCGTCTTCTTCACAGGCGGGATTCGTGCATTCGATGCCGCTGCAGGGCTCGACGCATTCGTCGTCCACGCATACCGAGCCGACGCCGCAGACCTCACTGCCGCACAAGCGCTCGCAGCCTCGCTCCGTGCACTCGTAGCCCGTGTCGCAACCGAAGTCCTCACACGTCTCTTGCTCGTAGAGATAACAGACACCGCGCTCGTCGTCCGTTTCCAAAGTCGCCTGATCGGGCGAGTAGAACGGATACATGGTGTACTCTTCCCAGCT
>JBNKHV010000006.1:0-31798 GCA_050290545.1 Polyangiaceae bacterium
TCCATTCGAGACGTGGGGCGACGACCGAAGGGGCTGTGCGTGACGTTGGTCGTCAACTGGCTGATCAAACCTTTTTCGATGGCGGCACTCGGCTGGCTCTTCTTCGGTGTTCTGTTTTCGGGTTTGGTGCCCGCAGAAGATGCCAAGCAGTACGTCGCCGGGATGATCCTGCTCGGTGTGGCACCGTGCACGGCGATGGTCTTCGTCTGGTCGAAATTGACGCGTGGGGACGCGAACTACACGCTGGTGCAAGTCTCCATCAACGATCTCATCATGGTGGTCGCGTTCGCCCCCATAGCGGCCTTCTTGCTCGGCGTCAGTGAGGTCGTCGTGCCTTGGAGCACGTTGGTGCTCTCGGTCGTGCTGTATGTCGTGATCCCGCTTGGGGCTGGCTATGCGACACGGCGCTGGTTGCTCGGCTCGGGAGGGGAGGAGCGACTGCACCGCTTCGACTCACGCATGAAACCCCTGTCCGTAGTCGGCTTGCTAGCGACGATCGTGATTCTCTTCGCCCTGCAAGCGGGGACGATCGTCGCCAAGCCGGCGGTCATCGCGCTGATTGCGGTCCCACTTCTGATTCAGAGCTACGGGATCTTCGCCATCGCCTACGGCTGGGCCTGGCTGTGGAAGGTCCCTCATCGAGTGGCGGCTCCGGCCGCGATGATCGGGACTTCCAACTTCTTCGAATTGGCGGTGGCCGTCGCCATCAGCCTGTTCGGTTTGTCCTCGGGGGCTGCACTGGCGACGGTGGTCGGTGTGTTGGTGGAAGTGCCGGTGATGTTGTCCTTGGTTCACTTCGCCAACCGCACCCGGGGGCATTTCCCGGCGCTCGACGACACCACCGCGGCTACTGGCACTTCCTAGACGAGAAGTTCTGCTTGCCGGTGATCTTGGAATCGCCCAGCTCGAGCTTGCGCGGTTTGCGCATGAATGCGAGCGCCTCCGCGCCGTTGACGGTGGCACCCCGCGCTTCGATTTCGGCGTTGTAGGCACCGCACAGCGCGATCCCCTTGCTGTCGAGGGTCGAGTTTCGGACTTCGACTTCCGCATTGCCCGATAACTTCGCCGCGAACTCCTTGCCACTGATTTTGGCTTGATCACGCAGCTCGAGATGCGCGTTGGTCCCGCCTGCGACGCCGATCTCGCCGCCTTCGATCTTGGCTCCGTCCAGCGTCAACTCCAGGTTGGTTCCGCCATCGAGCGCTACCTCCTTGGCGGCGAGCTTGGCGCCGTGGGTCAGCTTGAGCTTGCCGTTGTACTTGCTGCAGCGCACTGCTGCCTCGTTGGCTTGGATCAACCCGCCGCGCATGTCGAGGGATAGGTTGCTGTCCGCTTCGAGGCCGATGGTGTTGGCGCTGATGGTCGAATCTCGCATCTCGACGGTGAGGTTCGTATCGCCAGTGATGGCGGCTTCTCTGCCCTTGATGGTGGCGTTCTGAGCCTTCAGTTTGAAGTTCAACCCGGCGCGAATGCCGACCTCATCCCCTTCGACGGTCGAATCAGTCAGTTCCACCGTGCAGTTCGACCCGCTGTCGATGGCGGCTTCTTTGCCTTTGATGGTCGACTTGCCTTTCGCGAACAGCTTGGCATTCATCTCCATCTCGATCGCCGTTTCTGTGCCTTCGAGGGTGCTGCCCTCGACCGTTATCTCCGTCAGGTTCTTGGCGGCGACGACCACGTCGGACTTCAACTTGCTGTTCTTGATCTTGATCTTGCAGTTGATGGCACCGACGATCAGTGGGCCTTTGCCCTCGTAGGTCTGGTCCACGATTTCCAGGGTCTGATTCAGCCCACAGGTGACCGGGAAGGACTCGACTCGAGATTGCCCACCGATTTTCGGGACGGCGGCGACGACCTGTTCGAATTTCGCCTGGGGAGAGGCGCTGTTGATGGCGAAGACCGCGATGCCAGTGACCATCACCCCGACCGCGGCCGTCGCCGCGATGAAGATGGCTGCGGTGTTGCCTTGGGGGGAGACGTAGAGCGTTCGCGGATCAGCCTGGGTTGGGGCCTTCTTCGCCCACTCGATGTGAATCGAGTTGCCGCAGTAGGTGCAGGTTACGTCACTGAGTCCTTTGCGAACGGGCAGTGGTGCACCGCAGGTTGGACACTTCTGGCTGACAACGTTGCCCATTGCGGCTCAGTCTCACCCAAGCCGGCCCACGGCACAAGCGCGGTGACGCACCCGCCCACCCGCCGCGAACCACGAGCGGCAGGTGGGCGGAGCTGCCACATATCGTGGCAGCTGGGGGAGACCGTCAGAAGTCGTAGCCGTACTGGACTTCGAGGAAGTGCACGTTGTCCGAGACGCCACCCCAGTAATCTTCGTTGGGCAGGAAGATGGCGTACATGGCGCGGAGCTTCCCGGCCTTGCCGATGGGGTGAATGATGTGGGAGTCGAGCTCGGAGCCGGCGTACGTCTCGCCGGCAGCGTTCTCCTCCATCCGGGCCAAGGCGTGCGCCTGCAGTTTGAGGATGAGGGAGGGGCCAACCTTGTAGCTGATGTCTGCGTTTCCGCTGACCGCGTTGGAGCGCGCCCCGAAGACGTCGGAGAGGCCGAGGAACTTGTGCGCCGTCGGGTAGAGTTGATCCCACGCTTCGTTCTTGTCGTCGTTCGGATCACTGTCGCCGGAAGCGACCAGACCGCCCACGCCGATGCGCAATCCCGGGATCGGCGAGATGCCGACACCGCCGTCGGCGTGGTAAGCGAATTTGTCGACGGCGTCGGCGCCCGTGGCGGGCGCCGTTCCGAACTGCACACCGGCCTCCACGCGATAGTCGAAGGAGTCGATCTGTTGTTTGACGCGCGCACCGAGTGTGGCGAACGTCGCTGCCTCCTGAGGCGCAGTCGTCGGCGGGGTCGTGGTGTCGTCGATGACGACGTTGTCGTTCGCGCCCCAGGTTTGCCCCAGCAGGTAGAGATCGAGGTCTAGGTTGCCGATCAACGGTCCGAGTCCGGTATAGATGCCGTAGAAGTACTGGTCACCGTCGAACGCCGCGCCGGTCGCGCCGGAACCTTCGGAAATCAGTGTCACGAAGACGTCGGTGTAGTAGCCGCTTTCGCCTGAGAAACGCGCGCGACCTCCTTGGAAGGCACGAGCGGTCTCGTTCCAGCCGAGGTTACCGATGATCATCGCGTCGCCGTAGTCCATCATGAATCGGCCGACGTCCAACGCGAAGCCTTTGCTCTGCAGGCGAGTGTACGCCTCGTACACTCCCAAGTCGTAGTAATCGCCGATCGTGGTCGGCGTGCCCTGGGTGGCGGAGGTACCGCTTGCCTGCGGCGCGAACTTGACCAGTACCGACTGCCCATCGCCGAGATCCAGCGGGTTGGTTTCGATGCCGAGGCGAGCGCGGTAGACGAACGTATCGCCTTCTCGGTGCAAGCGTGGGTGAGTCAAGCTGGCATGTTCTTCGTAGCCTTCTCGGAGTTCGTAGCGAGTGAAGAAGGAGCCGGTGACCTTCAGCGGCAACGTCGACGGCTCCGGGGCGGCTTCGGGTGCCTCTGCCGGCTCGGCTTCCGCAGCTGGGGGCGCGTCGATCGGCTCGGCTGGTGGCTCCATGGCTGGTTCGGCTGGCGTCTCTTCCGCGGGCTCCGGCTCCGGCTCGAGCGCCGTAGACTCTTCAGCGGTAGGCGCTTCGGTCGCAGGTGCGGTCGTCGTATCGGCGGCGGGTGGTGCTTCTTCGGCCGGGGCCGGCGAGGCATCGCTGGGCGGCGGAGCGGGCTCCGGTTGAGCCAGCACTGGGCTCACTTGAAGCAGACCGAGCAGGGGGAGCAAGTAAGTAGGACGATTGGTTTTCATTGGGGACCTTCTTGACAACGGTGGTTCTCTGCAGCTCGGACGTTGGTTGGCGAGCTGCGCGGGGCTTCCGGCTCGACTCGTCATGTCGATGCCCTGTGAGGAAGCTGCGCCGAATCTGCTACTCGTTGCGTTTCCTGGGTATGAAGATACCGTTATTTTTCTGGTCACAGTAACCAGTGGCGCTGGGTCCGAAACATGCCTGTCATGTGAAATTGTGTCTGGTTAACGACTGGGAAATGCCGTCGCGCGTTCATGGGTGCGTGTCAGTGCTGAAACACGGGCGCGATGGCGGCGCTGGGCCCAAGCGTGCGTGCCCTAAATGCGAGAAGCCCTCGGAGACAGGGCGCCGGCGAGAGCGTTGGCCGACGTCCGTCTCCGAGGGCTCGGGGCGGAGAGGGGATGGGGATCAGGGATTAGGCAACTTCTCGCTTTTCCGCACCGCATTCACTTGCGGTGTCATCGAGCTGCGCTTCGGGCTCCGAGGCAGGGGAGGGCGATGGCGACCGCTTGTGATCTTGCTCCTCCAAGAAGTCGAGCATCTGGCCTCTCAGTTTGTAGTATTCGGGATGGTCGAGGACGGCGGTGCGAATACGGGGGCGTTCGAAGGGAACTTCGATGACCCGTCCGACGCGTGCGGCAGGGCCGTTGGTCATCATGACGATACGGTCCGCGACGAACAACGCCTCGTCCACGTCGTGGGTGACCATCAACGCGGTTTTCCCGTCGGACTGAAGCATGTCGAGAAGTACCTCTTGGAGCTCCATTCTGGTGAGCGAGTCGAGCATGCCGAAGGGCTCGTCGAGGAGCAGCATCTTCGGCGAAATCGCGAAGGCGCGAGCAATGCCTACTCGCTGCTGCATGCCAGTGGATAGCTCCTTGGGGGTCTTGTGCATGGAGTCGGCTAGGCCAACGAGCTGCAGGTAGTAGCCGGCGATGTCGTGGCGTTCACCTTTGCTGATGTGCGGGTAGACGCGGTTGACGCCGAGCATCACGTTTTCCAACGCGGACAGCCAGGGCATCAGGCAAGGCGCCTGAAAGACGACGCCCCGGTCCGGGCCGGGGCCGTGGATTTCGCGGTTGTCGACGAGGACACCCCCGTCGGTGATGTCGTTGAGGCCCGCCACCATGGTGAGCACGGTGGACTTGCCGCAGCCAGAGTGACCCAACAGCGCAACGACCTCGCCGCGTGTCATCTTGAGGTTGAAGTCCTCGACGATGATTGCGGGACCCTTCGGGGTTTCGTAGGTCTTACCGAGATTCGAGAGTTCGACGAAAGCAGACATCATGGGCTCCAATGCCAGTTCAGGCGGCGGTGAGGTCGATGGGCTGTGCGGCGGGACGCTTGATGCGGATCAGGCCGCTGGGGCTCTCCGACTCACGCTCGCGGTTTCTACGCCGGCATTCGATGAGGTACTCGGTCAGTTCGTTTCGAATGTGCTTGAACTCGGCATCCTTGTTGAGCTCTGCGGCATTGCGAGGGCGCTGCAGAGTCACTTCGAAGCTCGGCCCGAGCGTTGCATTCGGCCCGGGCTTGAGCGGAATGATGCGGTCGGCGAGAAGGATCGCTTCGTCCACGTCGTTGGTGATCAACAGGGCTGTCTTCTTGTCACCGTCAGTGATGATGCGCCCAATCTCCTTCTGCAGCGTGCCGCGCGTGAGTGCGTCGAGCGCACCCAACGGCTCGTCCAACAGGAGCATGCGGGGGGTCATGGCAAGAGCACGGGCAACGGACACGCGTTGTCGCATACCGCCAGATAGCTCACGGGGTTTCTTGCCGACGGCGGGGCTCAAGTTCACCATTTCGATGTACTTTTCGACGTGAGCGCGGCGTTTGGCCTTGTCCCACTGGGGAAAGACGTTTTCCACGGCAAGAGCGACGTTCTCGTAGACTGTCAGCCAGGGCAGCAAGGAGTAGTTCTGAAAGATGACGCCCCGGTCGGGGCCCGCCTTGGTGACGGGCTTGCCATCGAACTCTACCGTTCCGGAGCTGGCTTCGATCAATCCTGCGATGATGGAAATCAGTGTCGTCTTGCCGCTGCCGGAGAAGCCGACGATGGCGACGAACTCACCTTCGTTCATCTCCAGGTTGATGTCGTGCAGGACGTCCGTCTGCGTCCTGCCTTCGCCGTAGAACTTGCTGACGCCGGATAACTTCAAGAGTGTCATCGTAGAATCCTCAAGCGCTGACTGCGGAGTCGTAGGATACAGAACGTTGAAGAATGATCATCACTCGGTCGAGCATGAATCCGATGACGCCGATGGTGAACACCGCGACGATGATCTGAGCCAGGGTTTGACTGCTGCCATTCTGGAACATGTCCCAGACGAACTTGCCGAGCCCCGGGTTTTGCGCGAGCATTTCGGCTGCGATGAGAACCATCCACCCGACGCCCAAGGAAATGCGTAGCCCAGCGAAGATGAGAGGCAGCGCCGAAGGAACGACTATGCGCCGGATCCTCGTCCAGAACCCCAGGTTCAGCACTTTGGCCACGTTCATGTGGTCTTTTTCGATCGAGGCCACACCGAGCCCCGTGTTGACCAAAGTGGGCCACAGGGAGCAGAGCGCGACCGTCAGTGCCGAGCTGATGAACGACTTCTCGAACCACGCCTGTCGTGGATCGGTGGTGTACAACGCGCCCACGACGATCATGACGATGGGCAGCCAGGCCAGGGGCGAAACGGGCTTGAATATCTGTATCAGTGGATTGACCGCCGCCAGGAACACCTTGCTGAGTCCGCACAGGATCCCGATCGGTATTGCGATCAAGGAGGCCACGAGAAAGCCTGCGAACACGGTGCTGAGGCTCGTCAGTATCTGGTCGAGGTACGTAGGACTCGACGAGTACTTTTTGGTGCGTGCCTTCTCCACTCGGGAGCGGATCTTGGCGAGCTGCTTCTCGAGGACGGCCTGGTCGCCCTTGCCAGCGGCGAGGCCCGCGCTGAGTTCGGCGGCCTTCGCCTCCAGCAGCACCGCCGTCTGTTCCTGCTTGTCGTAGAATGCCTTTTCTTCAGCGCGGCTGGTGAAGTGGTCGTCGACCAGCGCGGCCGCTTCCGCCCACACCTGGGCCGGAGTGGGCAGGGTTCCGAACTTCGTTTCCACCGTCTTGGCCATGCCCGTCCACAGCAAGAGGAAGATCAAGAACGCGAAGAAAGGGACACCGATGAACAGGGTTATCTGCCTCAACTGTTCTTTCGGCTCTTCTCCAGCGAACAGTCTGACCACGGGCTCGAAGACGTTGAGGCCGGCGATGTCCAGGCCTTTGATGATGTGCTCTTTGATGGCCATAGTGTGCTCCTACGATCGAAGATTGCTGCGTTTCAGCCGATGGGGTCCTTGTTGCCGATCTTGTGCTTGTTGAGGTACTCGATGGGCTTCTTGCCGTCGTACACGACGCCGTCGATGAAGTCGCCGGTCGCAGGCTTGTAGCCGTCGGTGTCCCACGGAACCTCGTCCTTCTTGATCTTGCCCTCCTCGAGAAGTGCCGTCGCGGCCTCCTTGTAGATGTCTGGCTTGTAAACTTTCTTCGCTGTCTCGTGGTACCAGGAATCCGGCATGGTCTCCGTGATTTGGCCCCAGCGTCGCATCTGCGTCAGGAACCAAATCGCGTCGCTGTAGAATGGGTAAGTCGCGAAGTAGCGGTAGAAGACGTTGAAGTCTGGCATCGCGCGCTTGTCGCTCTTCTGAAACAAGAACGTACCGGTCATGCTGTTGGCGATGACCTCGTAGTCAGCGCCGACGTACTCCTTCCGAGAGAGGATCTTGCAGGCTTCCTTGCGGTTCTCAGTACTCTCGTCCAGCCAGCGCCCTGCACGGATCAGTGCCTTGACCAGGGCCACGTGAGTCTTCGGGTGCTTTTCAGCCCACTCGTTGGAGACACCGAATACCTTCTCCGGGTTGTTCTTCCAAATGTCATAGTTCGTCGTCACCGGTACCCCGATGCCACGTATCACCGCCTGCTGGTTCCACGGCTCGCCGACACAGTAGCCGTGAATCGTTCCGGCTTCGAGCGTTGCCGGCATCTGCGGTGGCGGCGTGACGCTGAGGAGGACGTCCGCGTCGGAGACCCCGCGAGTGTCTTCCTTGGTGTACATGCCGGGGTGGATGCCGGCTGCGGCCAGCCAGTAACGGAGCTCGTAGTTGTGGGTCGAGACGGGGAAGACCATACCCATTTTGAGCGGGTCGCCATCGGCTTTGAATTTCTGCACGATGGGCGCCAGCGAGCTGGCAGTGATCGGGTGTTTGGGCTGCGGCTTCTTCAGGTCCGGGTCATTGTCCTGCATCATCTTCCAGATACGGTTCGACACGGTGATGCCGTTGCCATTGAGGTCCATGCTGAATGCGGTGACCACATGCGCCTTCGTACCGAAGCCGATGGTGGCGCCGATGGGTTGGCCGCTGAGCATGTGCGCGCCGTCCAGTTCCCCGCCGATGACGCGGTCGAGGAGTACCTTCCAATTGGCTTGCGCCTCGAGCTCGACGCTCAGCCCTTCGTCTTCGAAGTAGCCCTTCTCTTTGGCGATGACCAGCGGCGCACAGTCCGTCAGCTTGATGAAGCCGAGCTTCAGTTCATCCTTCTCCAAGTCCAACCCCTTGAGTGCGGCGACGGGTTCGTCCTTGGCTTCACCGGCAGTCGCTGGCTTGGGCGGCGCGGCCTTCTCTTCTTTGCTGCATCCGAGAACCCAGGCTGTGGCTCCCGCCATGCTGGTGAGGGATTGGCGGCGCGTGATGAGTCTGCCGGTAGAGGGAGTCTTGCTGTTGCGTTTCATTGTCGTTTGACCTCGGGCGATGTGCAGATATGACCGTAAAAGGTGACCAGTGAGCTCTGTGCTGGTGTGCTCAGGGTACGGAGTGGGAATTGTGGGTCAAGCTGGTGTGGGCGTTAATCTTCTGGAAACTGTCCGAGTACGGATGCGACACGAGCGCTTTCTGAAACGTGAGCGCCGCAGCGTGCCGGGCGGCGAACAGGGCTGAAACCATCCCGCAACAGCTCAGCTGGCGCGTGCTCGGACCGACCGCTCTGTGTCACGTTCTGGCAACATTGGACGTCGACGATGTGTTTCGTGGTTTCTGGAGCGTAACCTGGTTCGCCGTTCGGAGCGTTCGGCCTAGCGTACGAAGGCGGCCCTTTGGGTTCCGCTTCAGGTCACTTCGGAGTCCATGCATGCAAGCCGCGATGGCGCGAACCTCGGAGTCGCCTGGGACTGGGGATGGCACCGATGGGCTTTGGGTCAGTGCACACGTCGGAAACGTCCGGTGTGGGCTCGTGTGTTCACCCCAAGCGGTGTGGAAACCGAGGTGTTACGGAGTCGGTGGTCCTGAAATTGGCCGCCGCTGAAGTCTCGCCGAAATGAATCAGTCGCGTCGGTGGTTGGGCCGAATTGCATGCCCGAGTTTGTTTCGGGGGACGGGAGCCGGTGTGTCCGGAGCCTTGCGAGGTGGCACAAGTTTTCGGTGGGGTGTTCATACGCGGCAGGGAAGTGTTTCGAAACCCTGGTGAAGGAGTTGTGTCGGTTCCGGTGTTGCGGCAGTTGTTCGGTTTCTGGTTGATCTGTCTTGTTGTGAACCGTTAACTGTGGCCTGTGTCGATCGAGGTTAACTGACGGCGCGTAGTTGTTTCTGGGTTGGTGATGGTCTTGGTTGCGGGTCTGATATCTGGCGTAGTTGAAAGAGTCGCCGACGCGCGCTTGCGCAGACGTGTCGCGGCCCCAGTCGATGCAGAGACGCCAGCGCCAGACGGAGAGAGAAGGAAGCTCGCCGTCGTCGGTAACGGCATGGTGTCGCTGCGATTCTGCCAGGAGCTGGTGCGTCTAGGGCTGAACCGAGTCTTTGCCGTGACGGTGATCGGCGAAGAGAGCGTGCCGGCCTACGATCGGGTCAATCTCGCTCACGTTCTGCGCGGGAAGCCGGTGGACTCTTTAACCCTGGCTCCCGCCGAGTGGTATCGGGAAAGCGGTATCGAACTCCGGCTCGGGGCGGCGGTCACGGAAGTGGATGCCAACGAGAAGGTGGTGGTCAGTCCGAGCGGACGTGAAGCGTTTGATGTCATCGTCTTTGCGACGGGGTCGTCTGCAGTCGTGCCGAAGATAGAAGGTGCCGACGCTCCCGGGGTATCGGTGTACCGCTCAGAGAGAGACGCACGCCGTCTTCGGCAGTTGGCGCGTGACCCAGCGCGAAGCGCGCACCCGGTGTTGGTCGTCGGCGCAGGATTGCTCGGACTCGAAGCCGCGGCCGAGCTGAAGGCGCTGGGCTGCGACGTGGAGTTGGTGGAGAGCGGTGACCACCTGCTCCCTCGTCAACTGGATCAGGAGACAGCGGTTCGGGTCGAGGCTGCCATCGAACGTGCGGGGCACCGCCTGCACAAGGGAGTCCGCGCCACCAAGATCCGGCAAGCGAGCGAGGGGCTGGTCGTGGAGTTGGACGACGAATCGTCGCTCGAGGTGTCGACCGTCGTGTTGGCGGTGGGAGTCCGCCCACGTGACGACGTCGCGCGAGCGGCGGGCCTCGCGTGCGATTTGTTTGGAGGCATCGTCGTCAAGGACGACCTGTCTTGCTCCAAGCAGGGGTTCTACGCCATTGGTGAGTGCACGCGGCATCGTGGGCTGAGTTACGGGATAGTTGCTCCCGGTTATCAAATGGCGGAGGTGTTGGCGCAACGTTTGGCGGGTCACGACGTTCGCTTTCGCGGGGCGACGACCACGACGCGGCTAAAGAGTCCCGAGGTCGAGGTCTGTGCGGTTGGGCAAAGCAATGTCGACGACCTGGCGACTTCGCACTGTGCCCGTGAGGATGACGAGGGATATCGACGGCTCGTCGTGCGGCGAGGGCGCTTGATCGGACTCGCCGTCGTCGGCAACTGGAACGAGCTGCATCTCGCGCAACAGGCCATCGTCTCGAAGCGCCGCGTCAGTCGGCGTCAGCTTTCGAAGTTCGAACGCGGTGAGTCGCTGTTCGGTCGCGCCTCCGTCGACCTGAGGTCGTGGCCAGCGGACGCGCCCGTCTGCTCTTGTACCGGTGTGACGTGTGGCAGTCTGCGCGGAGCGCACGCCCGAGGCGCCGTCACTCCAGAAGCGCTCACGGAAGCCACGGGTGCGGGCAGCGTGTGCGGGAGCTGCAAGCCGCTGCTGGCCTCCCTGTGCTCGGACCAGGTGGCGACGCTTCCTGTCGAGGTATCGAAGCCGCTGGTCATCTCGGCGGGCATCGCACTGGTTGTCGGCCTGTTCGCGTCGTTCGGGCCGCCGTTGCCGTACGCGGACACCGTTCAAGTCTCGTTGGCTTGGGACGAGATGTGGCGGCAGTCAGCCATCAAGCAGCTCACTGGGTACTCGCTGGTGGTCTTGACGCTGATCGGTCTGGCGATCTCAGTGCGGCGTCGCTTTGGTCTGCTGCGTCGCTTCGAGCACGCGTCACTCAGGACGTTCCACGTCGTGATGGGTGTGTTTCTGCTGGTCGTTTTGGCCGCGCACACGGGGTTTCGACCTGGTGCGAACTTGGACTGGCTTCTTGGGGTCAGTTTCGTGGGTTCGGCGTTGGTGGGGGCCGTGGCAGCGATCGGAACGGCGCTCGATCAGCGCTTCAGCGGTGGCTTAGGGGGGCGGCTTCGTCGTGGCGTGACCAGCGCTCACATCTGGTTGGTGTGGCCGTTACCGGCGTTGGTGCTCGCGCACGTAGTCAAGGTCTACTTCTTCTGATGGTGGCGGGATGAAGACGAGCGCCAGCGTAATCCTGTGGGCCACACTGACGGTGGCGGCGAGTGCGGCACTCGTCGCGGCAATGTTCAGCGAAAGCGAAGCCCGTCAGGTCTTCCTACCGGGCAAGACGACCGCTGGCCATTACCAGATCGAACTGGCGTGCGGCGAGTGTCACTCCGACTCGTTTGCCGGCCCGGGCGAGCTGCAGTCGGCGTGTGAGAAGTGCCACTCGGAAGAGCTCAGTCGCGCCAACGATTCACACCCGAAGAGCAAGTTCACCGACCCTCGCAACGCAGCTCGGGTCGAAGTGTTGGATGCACGCTACTGCGTGACCTGCCACCAGGAGCACAACCCGGCCACCACCGGGCCGCTGGGAGTGACGCTGCCGGAGGACTACTGCTACCGCTGTCATCAAGACGTGGCGGAGGAGCGGCCGAGTCACGAGGGGATGCCCTTCGACTCTTGCGACGACGCGGGATGTCACAACTTCCACGACAACCGAGCGCTGTACGAAGACTATCTTCATACTCACCTGGAGACGCCCGACCAGCTCTCGCAACAGGCGGTTGCCAGTCTCACGCACGGTGCAGCCAGCGGCGAAGCGAGAGCGACTGTCGCCGGCTTGCCGCAGCTGGACGCTGAGGAACGAGCGGCTTTCGAGCGAAGCGCTCACGGGCGGTCCGATGTTTCTTGTGGCGCTTGTCACGCCAGCTCCGACGACGGGGGCAAGACCGCGGACTTGGCACAGCGTTGCGGCGCGTGCCACCGTCGCCAGACGGATGGTTGGCTTGCCGGGCGCCACGGGATGCGGGTCGCAGCCGGCTTGCCGCCGATGAAGGTGTCCGACGCGCGGGCAGAAATGAAGCCGGAGGCGGGACACCTGACGTTGAACTGCGACAGCTGCCATGCGGCGCACGGCACCGATACGCGCCATGCGGCGACGGCAGCCTGCAAAGGGTGTCACGCAGATGAACACACCCGTGCGTACGATGCTTCGGTGCACGCCGAGCTGTGGCGCAAAGAGGTTTCGGGGCAGGCGCCTGCCGGGAGTGGGGTCAGCTGCGCGACGTGCCACATGCCACGGGTCCAGGATGAAGGTGTCGTCTTCGCGGAGCACAACCAGAACGACAACCTGCGGCCGCGAGAGAAGATGGTGCGCGGTGTCTGCGACCGTTGTCACGGGCCCGGCTTCGCGTTGGCCGCACTTTCAGACGAGGCGCTGGTGTCGTCGAACTTCGCTGGATCTCCCCGCGGCCCTCACGAGTCGATGCAACTCGTGAGGGCTCGCTCAAACGACAGTAAGTGAACCTAAACTACTCGAGGAGCATGATCATGAAACGAATGACAACCACATCCATCGGCGCCTTCGCCATCGTTGCTGCCGCGGTGAGCGGCGCCTGTGGAAGCGGGGGCTCCGGCTCTGCCTCCGGGATTTCACCTCAGAAGATGGCCGACGCCCTGCACGCCGTCATGGAGGCCGACCGCACCGTCTATACCAAGAACGTGGTCAATCGACTGCAGAACAAGGAGTCGGTGATCAAGGCAAGTGAACACTGGGAGGACGACAAGGCGCTACCGCTGCCAGCTCAGATGTTTCGCATGGGCGCCGAGATGGTGGGCAAGAAGGGTGTCGGATTCAGCTATGCGCTGCTCTCGGAGTGGCCCGTGAACAAGCAGAACAAACCCAAGACCGAGGTGGAGAAGACGGGGCTGAAGTACATCGTGGAGAACCCTGGCAAGAACTACTACGGGGAAGAAGAACTCGGTGGTTCGAAGTACTTCACCGCCGTCTATCCAGACACGGGCGTCGCCGAGGCCTGCATCAGTTGCCACAACGGTCACAAGGACTCGCCGCGCAAAGACTTCAAGCTGGGGGACGTCATGGGGGGCGTCGTCATTCGCATTCCCGTCTCCAGTTGAAACGCCGCGCTTGCGCGCGGCTCTTCCGAAAAGAAAGAAGTAAACGACCATGGTAACTGAAGCACAAAAAGACCTCGTTCAGAGCAGTTGGGCCAAAGTGGAGCCCATCGCGGCCGATGCTGCGAAGTTGTTCTACGCCAAGTTGTTCGAGTTGGACCCGGCAGTGAAGCCGTTGTTCAAGGCGAACCTGGAAGACCAAGGGGCCAAGTTGATGAAGACGCTGACTCTCGCCGTCAAAGGGCTCAACAACTTGGATCGACTCGTGCCTGTCGTGCAGGATCTCGGCAAACGTCACAAGGACTACGGGGTGCTGCCTCAGCACTACGATACCGTCGCGGCCGCACTGTTGGACACTCTGGAGAAAGGTCTGGGTGATGCCTGGACACCGGAGACCAAGGACGCGTGGGTCGCCGTCTACACCGTCTTGAGCAAGACGATGATCGACGCCTGCGACTACGATTGAGCGGCGCGGCGGCGAAAGGCCCCGGACTCGTTCGGGGCCTCGTCGGGGAGGGGGCGCACGGCGCTGACCGGGGGCTGTTTCAGCTGGGGCGCGCCTCGGGTCGTTTGGCGCTGGGCTCTGCGCGCAGGGCCTTGAGCAGCGAGACGCAGCCCAAGAGAAGCACGAGGCAGAAGGGTAGCCCGGTGGCTATCGCGGCGCTCTGGAGCGCACCCAGGCCTCCGGCCAAAAGCAGCACGATCGCGACCACCCCTTCCGTCAGCGCCCAAAAGAGGCGTTGCCATATGGGCGGATCCGGGTGTCCACCACTGGTGAGCATGTCCACGACGAAGGAGCCCGAGTCGGAGGACGTCACGAAGAACACTATCACTGCGACTACCGCCACGGCACAGGCAACTCCGGCGAACGGCAGTTGCTCGAGCACGCGGTAGATCGCCACGGCGCTGTTGTCCTCCACCGCAGCGGCGATGCCGGCATGTGCGCGGCGCTCCAGGTAGATCGCCGTCTCGCCAAATACGAGGAACCAGACCACCGTCACGGCCGTCGGGACGAGGAGCACACCCGCGATGAATTCCCTAATCGTGCGGCCCTTGGAAATGCGGGCGACGAAGGTGCCGACGAACGGCGCCCAGGCGATCCACCATGCCCAGTAGAAGACGCTCCAACTGGCTTGCCAGTCATCCGAACCCAATTGTTGGCCGGCGATCATCGAGACGACGATGCGGTGACCGTAGGCGGTCAAGTCCGCCGGTAGCTGAGTCAGCACGTGGCCCGTTGGGCCGAGCACGAAGACGCCGAACAGCAACATCGCGGCGAGTGCCAAGTTCAATTCGCTCAGGCGCCGTATGCCGCGCTTGAGCCCGGTCAACAACGATGCCGCAGCGGCACACGTCACGAGGCTGATGATCACGACGTGGCTGGCGTCCGAGTCGGGAATGTGGAACAGATGGGTCAAGCCGGCGTTGATCTGCTTCGCGCCCAGCCCGAGCGACGTCGCGAGTCCGAATACCGTCCCCAGAACCGCCAACAGATCCACCGCGTCACCCCAGCGTCCGCGCACACGGGCGCCGAGCAGCGGTTGGAAGATGGATCGGACGGCGAGCGGCAAACCGCGCCGGTAGGCGAAGTAGGCGAGCGCCAAGCCCATCAGCGCGTACACCGCCCAGGCGTGCAGACCCCAGTGGTACATGGTGATGCCCAGCGCTTCACGTGCTGCGTGAGCTGTGTTCGCACCGCCCTCAGGGGGAGAACTCAGGTGCATGATGGGTTCGGCGACGCCGAAGAACATCAAACCGATGCCCATCCCGGCAGAGAACAGCATGGCGAACCAGGTGGGCCGCCCGAACTCCGGCCGGTCCTCGTCGGCTCCCAGCCGGATCCGTCCATAGGGGCTGAGCATCAGCCCCACCGCCAACACCAGAAAGAGGGTCACGCTGCCGCGGAAGAACCAGCCGAAGCTCTGGACGATGGTGTCCTTCAGTCCGCCGAACCAGTTGGCGGCAAGCTCCGGTGCCATCGCGCCGAAAGTGACCAGTGAGGCGATGACGACGGCACTGGGGATGAAAACCCAGGGCGCGAACTCGAGCTGGTGATGCCTCAGGGGGCTCGGAAGTGAAGAATGCCCCACGCGAGGTAGCCCTTCTCTTCGGCGCTCACCCAGTGTTCGAGGCCCTGTAGCATACGGTCGACGTAGGCCTGCGAAGCGCGTTGAACCATCTCGTCGTAGCTGCTCGAAAGCTCCTCGCGGACGCGCTTGTAATGGCAGCCCAGGTGCTGCGTCAGGTCGATGATCTTGAGTTCGCTGTAGCCGCGTGCGGTCAGCATTTCTCGATAGAACGCGAAAGACGCGAGGCTGTTGAGGTGAATGCGCGCCAGCACTGGCTCCAACACGCCCTCGGGGCAATCGTCCGCCTGCATAGGGTCGGTGAACAGGAACTGTCCGCCCGGTCGCAGAACTCGGGTCACTTCATCCAAGACTCGCGGCCGATTGCCGCTGTGCAGGATGGCATCTTGGGACCAAACGATGTCGTAGGTGTTATCGCCGAATGGCAGGTCTTCGAAATTGCCGTGCACGACCTCGACTCGGCCGTCCAGTCCTGCCTTGGCTGTCAATTCGCGATTCCTGACGTTCTGGGTTTCACTCAGGTTCAGGCAGGTCACGTGGCAGGCGAAGCGCGAGGCCAAGTAGCGCCCCGCGCCACCGTAGCCGGCACCGATGTCGAGAATGCGGGTGTTGCGCCCTACGCCTTGGAGCTGATCGGTCATCCGCAGCACGGTGGCGCGGCTCGCGTCGCGAACGGGTTGGGCTGGCGATTCATACAGCCCGATGTGGATGTCCTCGCCGCCCCAGATCCGGTAGTAGAACTCGTCAGCGTCCGCGCTGTCGTAGTACTGCTCGGCAATCTCCGTGACGGACGCGACGTCATTCATCGACTGTCTTCTCCGCGACGTGGATGAAGAAGTCGGGTGATTCTTCTTGGTGAGTCTCTACGAAGTCGCCGTACGTGTGTATGCGCTGAAAGCCTGCTTCCGAGATGAGCTTGCGCGTGTAGTCCTTGCGCAGCGGAAACATGTTCAGGTGGAATTCGCTCTTGTCGGGGAACTCGTAGCGGAAGCGAGCCAATCCGTCGTCGACGTACTCGGGCTCTGCTTTGACGTTCTCGCCGCAGTAGTAGTAGGCGTGTTTGCTGCTGAATCCCTCATCCAGGATGCGATCGTAGTTGCGCTGATCGAGGATCAACACACCGTGGTGGTTCAGCGATGCGTAGAACTCGGCCAAAGCACGCCGTCTATCGCGTTCGGAAAACAGGTGAGTGAACGAATTGCCGAGACAGATGACGGCGTCGTACTTGCCGTGGATGCAGTTCGTCAGTGAGCGCCAGTCCGCATGCACGGTTCGCACGATGACACCGTGTTTCTTGCCGTTCTCGAATGCGCGCACGAGCATGTCGGCGTTGCCGTCCGCGCTCGTGACGTCGAACCCCGCCTTGATGAGCTGCACCGAGTGAAAGCCCGTACCAGTGGCGACGTCGATCACCTTCTGCTTGTTACGTCCGCGCAGCAGGTCGATGAAGAACTGACCCTCGCTCTTGGCTCGTGCCTCCCAATCGATCAGCTGGTCCCATTTCTCGACGAAGGACTGGACGTACTCTTGCTGGTAGTGGTCCGTTTTGCGGACGCTTACGGGGTCGCCGCCGTAGCGCTGCTCAGCTGGACGATCACGGAGTGGGGTGCCTGAGAAATCAACGCGCGTTTCAACCATCGGGGCGGTCGAGCTCCTTAATCTGTGATGGGCGTTGCGAGTCACAACGCAAATTCGACGCCAGAAAACGACGCCTGCACCGCAAGACGGGGGCGCAAACCTACGCTCCCCAACAGCAGCGTTGAGTGGCACTACCACGCGTCTAGCCGCTGAGTCAAACCGAGCACTGGACTTTTTTGCCGGAGATTTGGCTTTTCGGTGACTTCCAGGCGGATACAGTCGTGCAACTGATGCTCAGCCGACGCTGATGCCGCGTCGGGTGCACGCAGCGTCCGCTACGGTCGTTCCGTGTGGCTTCTGTGCGCGTTCATGCATGCGGCGCAAGTGGCCAGGTGTGCACGTGTGGGCTCTTTTCGCGCGTCACGTGTCTTGGGCTTGCGGCGCGCGCGTGGGCAAGTCGACGCAGAAGCGGCTGCCACCACCGGGGCGGGCTTCGTACCAGGCACGACCGCCGTGATACTCGGCGATGCGGCGGACCAGCGAAAGCCCGAGGCCGACGCCCCCGTCGGCACCTTCGTCGTGACCATCTGCGCGGTAGAACGGCTCGAAGATCCGCTCGCGGTCTGCCTCGACAACTCCGGGGCCCTCGTCTTCCACGCAGCAGCGCACAGAACCCTCCGCCCGATTGAGCAGCACCCTCACCGCAGTGCCATGGCCGTGCTTCTTCGCGTTCTCCAACAGGTTGCGCAGCATTCTGCGCAGCATTCGTGGCTCGCCGAGGATGACGACGGCATCCGCCTGCGCGTCGACGCCGAGGCGTTCAGCTTCTTCCTGGACCAGGTTGCTGAGGTTGACCTTGCGCAGTGCCATCGACCTGCCCGAGTCCGCGCGTGCCGCCAAAAGCAGATCCTCGATCAGCGCGTCCAATTCCGCGATGTCCTGGTCTGCTCGAGCAGCAAGCTCCTGGCGGCGGCTTTCGCTGGCGGTCGCCATCAGCTCCAACGCGACCCGTACACGCGACAGCGGGGACCGCAGTTCGTGTGAGGCGCTGGCGAGCATTCGCTTCTGGCTCGATACCAACGATTCGATGCGTTCCGCCGCCGCGTTGAAGCGTGTTGCCAACCGGGCGACCTCGTCCTTGCCCTTCACTCGTGCTCGCAGGCCGAGCTCGCCCGCACCCCAAGCGTCGACGGTGCGCTGCAGCTTCTCCAAGCGACGCGTGATCCCACGCGCGATGGGGTAACACAGGGCGGCGGTGACGATGGCGAAGAGAAGAAAGCCACGGAACCAACGTCGATGGGGCGCGGTGTATTCTGGGAAGAGCACCGCGACGCGCCGGCCGCCGCTGGCATCGACGAGTAGACCCGGTGTGTGGCCCTGGCGAAAGAACCCCCCGGCCGTCCACTGAGGTAGTGAGGGAGGCTCGGGCGTGGTGTGAGCGATCAGGCGCCCACTGTCGTTCCAAACCGCGACGTCGACGGACAAACGCTCGGCCCAGTGCTTCAACGTGCGGTCGAGCTCCGCGGAAGGCTCTCGGGCGACGACCCCCTCCAGCATCAACTCCACGAGCCCGCGGACGCGGTGGATGTCGTGGGCACGGTCCTGGCCGGGGCCGCCCATGCCCGCCGCCGCAACGATCAGAGCCAGCAAGAGAACGCCCACCAAGGCCAGGTACAGCTTGAGGTAGAGGTGGCGCACTCAGGTGCCTCGCTTCGAATTCGTAGTGGTCCGCTCCGTCTGAGGCTCGTCATCGAGCTCGGCGGGGGCTGGGTTTCTGGTAAACACGTAGCCTGCAGAGCGAACGGTCTTGATCAGGCGCGGCTTCTTTGGGTCTTCTTCGATGGCAGCGCGGATGCGCGAGATGTGGACGTCGATGCTGCGGTCGAAGGCCTCGAGCTCGACGCCGCGCACGGCTTCCATCAGCTGTTCGCGGCTTTGCACGCGCCCGCGCCGTTCGACCAGTGCGAGCAGCAACGCAAACTGGTGACTCGTCAGTTCTTTGACGTCGCCGTCGACACGCACTTGTCGGGCTGCGGGATCGATTTCGAGCTTGCCGAAGCGCATCACCTCCGCGTGTTGCTCGGCGGGACGTTGGCGACGGAGCACCGCGCGCAGGCGAGCGAGCAGCTCCCTCGGGTTGAACGGCTTGGGCACGTAGTCGTCCGCGCCCAGCTCCAAGCCGACGATGCGGTCCTCGGCGTCCCCCCGTGCCGTCAGCATCACGACGGGGATCGACGAGCGGCTGCGGATCTCGCGACAGACGTCGAAGCCGTCGGCGTCGGGCAGCATCACGTCCAGCAACACCGCTCGGTAGTCCGTCACGCGCAATGCCTCGAGGCCGGCCTGCGCCGAAGCGCGATGGTCGACGGAAAACCCACGAGCCTGCAGGTATTCCGCGACCATCTGCGCCAGGCGCTCGTCGTCGTCGATGATGAGAACGGTTTCGGCCATGGGGGGAGCTGTCGATCTAGCAGAACTTCCGCTCGTGTGTTGCCGCGGGGCTCAAGCTCCCGCGCGACGCTTCCACAGGGCGACCAAGTTGGCGCGTTGCTCGGGGCTCAGCTCGTCTGCCACGTCGGCCAACAGAGCGACACCGCGCACGCTGACTCGGTCGGCCAGATCGAGCCCCTTGACCCGCAGTTGCTCCAGCTCGTCACGGTCGACGTTCTGCTTGCGGAGCGCGATCTGCATCTCAGCGCTCAGGGCCTTGCGCTCCTGTCGGAAGGCGCGCATGTCCGGCACCGCATCCTGCAGCACCCGAGTGACGGCTTGGACCTGAGCGTCACTGGCATCCACCCGATCCAAGACGAACTGGACGCCGCGGCGCACCTCGTTCTGCATCTCCTCTTCCGACATGTCGTCGTGGGCACGGTGGTAACCGTGGCCGTGACAGCCTGCCGTCGCGAGCGGAACCATGCCCAGCAGCAGTCCGCGCCCGAGCCACCTTCTGTGTTTGAAAAATCGAAACATCGCTATCTCCTCGTTGGGGCAGCGCACCGTGCGCGGCCCGATGAGAAGAGCGTGAGTTTCCGCCGTTGCTCGCGATTTGCCCGAATGTGAAGAAGTGTGAAGTTGCGCGAAGCCACGCTTCAAGGCTGGGCGACGTCCCACTTCGGGCGGCGCCAGCTCTTGCGGAAGTCGGGTTCGGAGCGTTCGATGGCGCGCTGCTCCTCTTCGCTACCCTCGTAGTAGGCTACGAAGTCCAGGCTGCGCTCGGGAGAGTCAGCTTCCTGGTCGTACTTCATGGCGATGTTGTTGGGCGGCAGGACGAGGCGCCCACTGGTCTTGGTCAACTCGAACGCGATACCGCCCTTGGTCTCGTTCGGTTGCAGGGCTTTGAACACGAGCTCCGAGCACACGACGGTCTCGTCGGTGACGAAGTCGAAGTCGTAGTCGTAGGGTTTGCCGAGGTGTTCGAACGCGGCCATGACGGAGGCCAGGCGATCGGCCGCGCTCAGGCGTGGACGCAGGGCCGCGACGTAGTCGGCGTGAGCGCTGTGCTCCAGTGAACTGAGGATCACCCCTTGTCCCACGGCTTCGATGACACGGGGGGCGTGGCCTTCGGCGTCGTTTTGGGCCAGACGCGCTGCCGCCTCGGGGTAACGCTTCTTCAGGTACTCACTCGGCGGCAGGCCGTCAGTGGCGGCGCGCGCTTCCTGGTCAAATGCCGCGTCGAGTTCGGCGGGGGTGCCGACGTAGAGCGCCGCGTGGGGCCAAAACCCCGGCAAGCCGATGTTCGTGAGGTACCAGTTGCGGCGCTCGAGCAGCACGTCACCGGCCAGCAACTGCTCTCGCAGGTGCTCGATGTCCTGCAAGCTCACGAAGTTGTCGCGTCGGGTCGTGCGCAGGTCGCTCATCGCGACGGCGACTCCCTTTTGCAGTGGGAACCACGCGGAAAACCCGGCGCGCTCCAGGCGGTCGAGCGGGCTATCGACCAACACGGCGGGATCTTTGCCCAGCTTGCGCAACGCCTCGCGGCCGGCGGCGAGGGTTGCCGTCAGCAGGTCGGCATCCTCGTCGGCGGCCTTGTGCGTCTTGTCGAGCAGGGTGCCGTAGGCGAGCCCCGCTTGCAGGCGCAGGAGGTGATCGCCGCGGGTGAGCCCCCGACGCAGCTGCAAGTACGTGTCGGCTCCGAGCCCGAGTGCTGCGTTGGGTTCGTCGAGCCAAGTCTCGAGGTTGCGGTTGTTGTCGACCCCCGCCGTCAAAGTCAGCCCGTGGTGCACTTGGCTGACCAGCGCCGCGTATCCGATCAAGAACGAGCGGCTGGCGAGCTCCGGATTTTCGTGAGGATTGAGCTGGTAGAAGTACTTGTGAGTTTGCAACAGCGTGTCGAGCTCGATGGCGTAGTCGACGTAGCTCGCCCAGGCCGCCTGCAGTTCGGTCTTGGCCGCCGCATCGGTGCTGACCCCAGGGCGCAGCAGGGGCAAGATGCGCTGAAGCTGACGCCCTTGCCCGGTCCTGGCTTGCTGCAGCCGCGTCTTGTCGAGCTGTAGCTGACTTCGTGCCACGCTGACGTCGATTCCGACAAATGGCGCCGCGTCCACTGGCACCAACACCAGCATGGCGATGCCGATGACGAGGAACGCTGCGCAGGCGCCGACGTGTCGGGCGTAGCCGCTCCAGAAGCTCTTCAGAGTCAGCTTGCCCTTGCTGAAGTGGTGCCGCATCCGCGCGTGGTTGCGGATCGCGACCACCAATAGCAGCCAACCCAAGGCGTACAAGCCCGCCGCCAGCCAGCGCGAGTGCGGGTCCATGACGCGCAACATCAGCACGGCGAAGGCTAGAAGGGGCAAGGCCAGGCTGGCGAGGTAGGCAGAGCCGATGCGCTTTTTCATGGCGCTGGGAGCCTACCAGACTTCGGCATCGCGCAAGATCTCCAAGGTCTCGTCGCTGGGCCAGCCTCGGACCCGCCAGCGCGGCGGGTCGTAGCGCTCGTCGCGTTCGAGGCACTCGGGGGCGTGGGTGCGCAGCGCCTGCCACGGCACGGTCACGTGTTGCGTCTCGCCGCCGTCGGTCCAACTCAGTGCCACCACATCGGCTTCGGGCAGCAAGGCGTCGACGTCGCGTGCCATGCTGGCCCACGTCGTCAGCTGTCCGCCCTCTGGCTTTTCGAGGCAACCGAGGGTCGCGACGAAGATGTCTTGCTCCTCGCGAGCGAAGTCGGCATCGAGCACTTGCTTTTGCTCGGCGTAGCAGTTCGCGGCCAAGATGCGCTGCCCGCGTCCGAGTCGCGCGCACAGTGGGTGGTCGTCGGGGACGCGGAGCGGTTCGACGCCAGCGTCGGGGCCCAATGTGTAGACGGCGGGTGACAGCGCTCTCGGCGAGGCCGCGAACTCTGCCTCGGCGATTTGCGCCAGGCGCTCGACGGCCTCGGGTCGGGCATCACCAGTGATGATCAACGCCGAGCGGTGCGGAATGATGGCGATCGGGTTGCCCTCGACGCGGTCGCGAAATGCCGCCAGGTAACCTGGCAACGCGAGACGAGAGGACTCGTAGGAATCCTCCCGCGCGACGTGCCAGATGGGGTAGGGGGCGGTGGGGTCGTACGGCTCGACCTCGTCCTCGACGAGGTGCGCCTGCAGATTGGCCAGAGCGAGGGTGAACACGTCGTCCAAGTTCTGCTGCCAGTCGCGCAAGTGGTTTTCGTGGGCGACCATGATCGTCTCTCGTCGGTCGATGCCGACGAACATCGGCACGAAGGGCAGGAACGGACGAGACAGTAGCTGCACGGGGGCATTGCTGGCAAAACTCCGCAGTCGCACGAGAGGGACCAGGCTGTCTTTGACCTGCTCCCAACTCAGATCGGCCTTGCCGTCGTCCAGACCGCGCAGCACCGAGCGAACGCGTTCGCGCCGCTCCTCGGGAGAGCACTCCCGGGTTTCGAGAAAGAGATTACTCAGGTGCAACGTCCAAGCAGAGTCACCCTCCGCATTGTGTAGGCGCAGAGTGAACTCCTCGTCGAAAGCCGGCTCGACGCGCGCCACCAGAGGGTGCTGGGCGGCTTCCGTCGCGACCAGTTCGGTGAACGCCTGTCTGGCATCAGGTGCGGTCTTTGTGGTGTCCTTGTTCGTTCCGAAGAGCCGTCCGAGCCATCCCATGTGCCGAGCCTAGATGAACGAGCGCGATTCGCGAACGCTCATTTCGACGCGACAGAAAATGGAGTCGAGCAAACGGACTTCAACGGGGCGGTTTTTTCGTGCCCTCAGCCAACGGGGCCAGAAGAGCTGCCCGACAATCGTGCTCACCCCATTCAATCGTGCTCAGCCCATTTGCGGCGACGCGGGCCCGGGGCGAGGCCCACTCGACGTGGAGTGAACCTCGGCTCCCCGAGCCCGTCGTCAGTTCGAGCGTCTGGGTCGACCGCTTTTCGGTCGACCGTGGCCCGGTCTACGGTGTGCAGTCACTGATCAGCGTGTAGAACTTCCCGTCCTCACACGTCTGAACCGAGCTGTACATGTCCATGATGAACTCGTCGAGCAGCGTCAGTTCCTCCGGCGGATAGGCGTACTCGTAGACGTGCTCGCTCGTGCCCGCTTCCGTTTCCAGGGTGAACGACGTGGCCCCGCCGTCGGCGCAGTCGGGACAGCCGTAGACGTCCTGCAGCGTGGCGTCCCGCAGTTGTGCTTGGGCGTCGCGCAACTGAACGAAGCCCGCTTCGGTCAACTCGAGCAGTAGTGGGTCGGCACAGTTGGCGCCCACGTTGTCGCAGATCTCGTACAGCACCTGCGTCGGTTCGCTCGTGTCGCGGGTCATCTTGAAGCTGCATTCGCCAGCGCAGAAGCCGAACATCACCGTCGCGCTGCGCCACATGGCGCCTCCTGACAAGTCGTCGGCGCACTCGCCCACATAGCTGGTGCCCACCGCGGCAGAGCCCGCTTCGCACGCGTTGCCGTAGGTCGAGCCGTCGCAGCCGCACACGGGGTCGAAGACTGCCAAGCAGCCGCCCGATTCCTGGCACACCCCGGGCTCGTCACAAGTCGTCTTGAAGCACATCTCGCCGTCGGCGCACTCGTCCTGACTCTCGCAGCCCGCGCTCATCGAGCATTCGCCTTGGCTCGCGACGCCCGCGCCGGCAACCGCGGCCACACACTCGTTGCTGTAGGTCATGCCATCGCAGCCGCAAACGGGGTCGAAGTTGCCGTCGCAAGCTGCTTCGTCGTTGGGGCGGCATTCGCCGTCGAGGTCGCAGCTCGTCTTGTAGCAGAACTCGTCCGCGCCACAGTCGTCGGGGCCACTGCAGCCGGGTTCACTCGAACACGTCGGCACACCGCCTTCACACTGCCCGCCGTCGGTGCAGAATTTCTCTTCTTCCGTTTCGATGCAATCGGGGTCGTCGGGAGCGCACAGTCGGCAGCTGTCGCCGCACGCCTTGCCAGCGCACGGCTCGTACACCACCAGGTCACACTCGTCGCCCTCGCAACACCCGGTCGTGTAGCAGCTGATCTGCTCGAAGTCCGTCGGTGTGCAGCCGTTGCTGAAGCGCCAACAAGCTCCTTCGCGGTCGAGGGCACAGGTGATGGCGTCGTCACAGCCCGTGTCCGGTTCCAAGCAGCCGAGGGGCTCTGGATCGCTGGCGGGGTTTTGTCCGCTGGGGGCCCCGGTGATGGTGGAGCAGCCTGCCGCTTCACACGCGTCGCCGGCTACGGTACTGCACGCTCCTGCCGAACACTGGGGAGTCTCTGGTTCACAGGCGCCGTCTGCGGAGCAGAACTTGAGTACGTCCTCTTCTGCGCAGTCGGTGGCGTTCGGGGCGCACAGTGTGCACGCATCGCCGCATGTCTTGCCCGCACAGGGGGCGTATTCGCCCGTGCATTCGTCGCCTTCACAACAGCGCGCGTCACCGCAGCTCAGCTCCGAAAAGTCTTCCGGAAGGCACGTGTTGTTGAAGAGCCAGCAATCGCCGGCCGCATCGAGGGCGCAGGTCTCCGCCTCGCCGCACTCGAGTTCACCCGCTCCGCAACCCAATGGGCTGCGCTCGCTGGCCGGGTTTTGCCCGACGGGGTTGGCTCGGAGGGTGGTGCAGCCGTAGTCCTCACACGACTCGGGGTCGCGCGTGGCGCAGCTCTCGGCGTCACAGGCATCGAGCGAACCGTGGCATTGCCCCTCCGAGTCGCAGTACTTGATTTCGGTGGTGGAGGTGCAGTCCGAATCACCGGGCGGGCAGACATCGCAGGTGTCACCGCACAGCTTGTCTTCACACGGGTCATAGCCCGGTGTGGGGCCGTCGCAGTCCGTGCCGTCGCAGGGACAATCTTCGCCCGTGCAGGGCTCGGGCTCCGTAGCGATGCAGCGATCGCCGTCGCAACGGAGGTCATCGGCGATGGCTTCGCAGTCGGAGTCCGTCTGGCACTCGGCCATGCACGTTTTTTCGCTTTGGCCGCTACCGCTGGCGCACGTCGCTTCGCTGCCCAGGTGCTCGCAGTCCGTGCTGCTCTCGCACTCTTCGGTGCAGATCTTGGCGATGCAATGCAGCGTGCCGCATTCGGAGTCGATTTCACAGGCCGACAGCCAGTTCGTCTTGCCGCCATTGTCAGGAGTGGCGGAGTTGGAGTCGGCGCCGCATCCCGTCAACAGGCCGACGAGGCACAGCGTTGCCAACAGTTCAAGTAAGGTTCCCGCTTTCATTCTTCTCTCCATTCGGAATCGATCGCCGTCGGATCGTCGACGTTCTGGCCAAAGTAAAAGGAAACGTTGAAGCGCTCGTCCGCCGGCGCTGGGTGAGCATCGTTGTACTCGGCGGTGCGCGTCCAAAGTTCATCCGTCAACCCACGCACCCGATCGAGCAGACTCAGCACTTCGTCGCGCATGGGGTGGTTCGGGCTGAGTTCGAAGCGCAGGGTCGTGCCCCCGACGCTGTCGGCCGCGGCGCTGCCGCGTGCGCGGAGCTTCAGCTTGGTGACGATGGCGGCCGCCACCGCTTGGAAGTGATCGAAGACGGCGCTCTCCCAACCTTCGGCAGCTCCGACGGGGATCTGAAAGGTGCTCGCCGTGAGGGCTCCCGTGCGCTCGTCGCAGCTCACTCTGCCCTCCGAAAGCAGCTCATCGAGGGCCGCTTTGAGCTCGTCCATCTCCACCTGTAGTCGGTCGGCCAGCAACGCTGCGCCGACACCGGGGTTACGGTAGATCTCGCCCAACGCCATGTTCGACAGCGCGATGCGGTCGGCGTGACGGGTCAGACGCTGTCGCTCCGCGTCACTGGTGACGCCGTACAAGGTCGAGTCGCCACTACCGGTGCAGTACAGGAGACCGCTCTGCACCAAATCGGTCAACACGCCGATCGTCTCACGTTGCCCGTCGTGGCGAAAGCGCTCCAAGACAGCAGCACGATTCGCTCCACCCTTCTGCTCGATGTAATCCAGCACCGCCTCGAACAACGTCTTGCCCTGGGAGCTGGCGCTTTCCGCGAGGCGTTGGGTCTTGCGTTGGTAGCCGCGAAGGGCGAGCCCAAACATGTCCGCGACCACTTTGCGGGCGACGCCTTGGGCCTCGATCTCTCGAGACAGTGAAAGAAAAACCTGGTCGGCAACGTGAGCCAGTGGCGCGCGAACGCCAGCGACCGTCGACAACTGGGCAATCAGCACCGTGGTCTGATGCATGATGCCATCGATGAGTAGTTTGACGTTCATGATCGTCCTGAGACTATGCCGCGGCGAGCTGGGGTGGGCGAGGTGACAGGCAGGCCACCCCGTGGTCGGCTACCGTTTCGAAGCAGATTTCTCTTCCGGGGCTTGGTGAGCCGCTGTACCGTCCCGCCGTGAACGAGCAGAAGAAGACAGCGGAACGAGCGCCCGCGCCCAGCCCCAGTGGAGCGGCGAAACAGCCCCCACCGGCTGGGACCGCCGTGGACAAGGCGGTGGCCCCGAAAGCCAAGCTCAGCTTTCGGGAGAGGCTCCGCAAGGCCTGGCACGTGACGGTGGTCATGGGCTGGGTGTTCTTGGGGGCTGCCGTGGGGTGGGGTATCGGATCGATCCAAGGGCGGCTGGCGGTGCAAGAGGCTCGGCGCGGTTTCGACGAAGAAAAGGCGCAGCTTGCGGCGAAGGCCCAGCAGGCCGCGGTGACCGAGAGAGCGCTGTTGGCGCGACGCGGGATCCATCAGGCGCTGGTCGCCCTCGAACAGCGCAACTTCGGAACCGCCGAAGAGATAGCGCGGCAAGCGGGTGAACAGCTTTCGTCTCTGGGTGAGGGCTGGGAAGATTACGCGGAAATGGCGCAGCTGCTCTCGGAGTTTCGGCCCACCGTCAGCGACGACGTTTCCGAGCAGCGGCGGCAGCTGATGGAGTTGAGCCGTCGCTTCGATCAGTTGTGGGATCAGAATAACCCCAAGTGAGCCTGCTGGGGACCCAAGGGGCAGGGCGAGTCAGCTCCGTCAGGCGCGCCCCGGGTGCCGAGCCGAGTGCGTCGGGTGATCTGCCGACCGCGTCGAACAACCAGCAGAGCCGAACGCGAGGCTCACGCACTCAGTTCCAGAAGCCGAGCGTCGCACTCCAGCCGAAGTAGCGCGGCGCCTGATCGACGGCGCCACCGATGCGAAACGTCGTGTCGTCGTCGAACAAGCCGAACACGCTCCATTTGACGGGGATGTGCACGTCGCTGCCGGCGGTCCAGTGCAGGCGCGGGCTGCCGGATTGGAAGCGAGTGGGCTCCAAGTAGGTGCCGGCTCGGAGGATGAGGTAGTTGGCGATGGGTTCACCCTCGAGCCCCAGGCGCGGTGAGTAGACGGCCTTCTCGCCACTGCGCTCCACCTCTTGACGCAAGAACGACTCGACGCCCACGCCGTTTGCGACCGGCAGTGTGAGCTTGAGGGCGGCGCTCAGCAGGAGCGAGCCCGAGTGGTTTTGGGCCCGGCGTGCGGCACGCTCGGTGTTCGACACCGGGGTTGCCGTCCGGCGTGGGGGGACGACCCAGGGTAGGTTCGTCGGACCGAAAAGCCGGGTGGCGACTGCGAACTGAAACTCCGTGGGCGGCACGATCTCGAGCGGAAAGTAGTAACCCTCCTGCACGTAGTCGCCGTTGTCGTCCGGTGTGATGCCCTCCGGCGCGACCGTGCCGTTGCTGCGCAGGGCGATGCGCGCCGAGGCACCTGCAGTCACCGGCAATGCCACGGGGGCCCACGCCGCACCCAGCAAGACCGAGCCACCGCCCACGTTGGCGTTGCCCGGTACTTGTGCCGTCGGGTCGGCGAGTTCGAGGTCCAATCCAAACAAGCCGAGGCCGGCACCGACGAAGAGCTGCCCGCGGACGAAGCCGTGGGCGAGCACGAGATGGGTGCGGGAAAGCTGAACGGTCAGATCCACGGGCGTGCCCGCATCGCGCGGTCGCACCGTGTACTCGCTGACGTTTGCATCGAGGCCTGCGCCGAAAGCGCCGAACTGAAAGCCCGCACCGATGTTGATGAAGAGCGAGGCTTCGTTGGCGAAGGTGGTATCGCCGTTGTTGTCGAAGTCGACGCGCGTGATGCCTGCTGGGCCAGTGACGCTGAAGTCCGGCTCCCAATCGAACCAGTCCGTGCTCCAGGGGTTTCGCATCGCGGCGGTCGCTGGATTGCTGCTGTAGCCGACGACTCCCGGAGTCAGCGCGGCTGTCGCGCCCGCCATGCCGATTTGACGTGTGCTCTGCAGGTTGGGACCTTCGTAGAAGTCGATGGTGTAGTCCGACGTATCGATCGGCGAACCCTCCGGGCCGAGCGCCCACGCGCTGCCCGCGCCCAAGAGCGAAAGGGCACACGACGAGGCGGCGACGCAGACTCGCCGGGAGGGCACGTGGAGGAGGGACATGCTGGGGGCTCGCGCCGTGCACGAGTCGGCAGACTCTAGCGTCACGACCTCCGAAGAGCGAGCGCGTCCGGCGTAGGAGTGAGCGCGCCGGCGCGCAAGCGCGGGGCCGGAGTGCCAGCGCGCCGAGCGCGCGGCCGAGCTGCGTTGCCGGCGGTCCGCGTAGCCACTATAGGCACCTGTGCATGGCTGCTCTCGACGCTCCTCGCCGCACGCACTCGTTCGCTCGCCGCGCACTTCCGAGCGCGTCACCCTGGGGTCGCTCGCGCGGCGCGCTGCTCTCGGGTCGTTGCTCGGTGCTGCTGTCGCTCGCTTTCCTGCTCGCGACTGGCGTCGCGTGCCACGACGCCAGCGATCCGGTGCACGAGCGTGCGGATGCTGCAGCGGATGCTGCCGTGGACGGCGCCAGCTCGGTCGAGCCGGAGCCGATCAGCGTCGCGGGGCCGAGGCCCGCGCCGCCGGATGAACCGACGACCACTCGCGGCGACGCCGCCGTCGCGCCAGCGCCCGGCGCGTCTGACGCGGGGCCCGCTCGGGACGCGGCGGCCAGGCCGCGCGACGTTCTCGACGCTGCTACCGAGCCGGCGGACAGCGCTGCGGGCGCGATGGACGGCGGCAGCGATGCTGGCGCCGACGCGGCCAGTGCCTCGCCTTGTCCCGAGCTGCCCGAGTTCGTGGAGCCCACGGCACTGTCGCAGACGGGGCTCTACGCCGACATCGACACGGGCGAGCTGGCGCCCGGCGTGCGCGAGTACGCGCCCAAGTACGCGCTGTGGACGGACGGAGCCGTCAAGCGCCGCTTCGTGTGGCTGCCGCCCTGCACGCAGATCGATAGCTCCGACGTGGACTTCTGGACCTACCCGACCGGCACGAAGCTGTGGAAGCAGTTCTCGCGCGAGGACGAGGCGGGACGATTGGTTCGGGTCGAGACGCGGCTGATCCAGAAGACCACCAAGACCAAGTGGTTCATGACGGCGTTCATCTGGAACGATGAGCAGAGCGACGCCCTCGCCGATCCGCTGGACGACGAGGCTACCTTCGTGCTCGCGGAGAACGCCAAGGGCACACAGCACGACGTTCCCGGGCGCGCCGCGTGCAACGTCTGCCACGGTGGCATGTGGGACAAGGTCTTGGGTTTCAGCGCGCTGCAGCTGAACCACGAGGCCGAGCCCGGTTTCCTCACCCTCGACGAGTTGGTCGCGCAGGAGTTGCTCACGGTCGCTCCTAGCACCTCGCTGTCCGTACCGGGCACGGCGGAGCAGGCCGACGCTCTCGGCTACCTGCACGCCAATTGTGGCCACTGTCACAACCCGAATTCGAAGCAGGCCAATCTCGGCATGGAGTTCTGGCTGCGGGCCGAGACGCTCGGCAGCAACGAAGCCACCAACACGTTCACCAGCAACGTGGGGCTCGAGACCCAATCGTCTCAGAAGCCCGTGACCGAGCCAGCCCTGCGCGTCGTGCCGGGCGATCCCGAGCAGAGCGCGGTGTACTGGCGCATGGTCCAGCCGCCGGAGTTCCCCGAGATGCCGGGCGGGGGCGTGCACATGCCGCTCATCGGCACCGAGATCACCGACGAGCTGGGCGTGCAGCTGGTCGAGGAGTGGATCTTGTCGCTCGAGTGACGCTGGCTGCCGCGCCGCAGCGTGCGTTCACTTGGCGGGGGTGAACTCTTGCCAGTCGGTCTTGGTGTTGTCGAGTTCGGGCTTCATCAGCAGGTTGTCGCCCTCGCACTTGTAGAGCAGGATGGACTTCTGATCGCCGAAGATGCTGATCATCTTTTCGGCGGGGAAGGGCATGTTCTTGCCTGCCAGAGTCACACTGGCTTCGAGCTTCAGATCTTTGGTGTCGCTGCTGGCGATCTCCAGCCGCCCTTCGGCCAAGCGCTTGAAGCGGGTGGTGCCCTTGCCTTGGAGTTTGACGCTGACGCTCATCGGCATGCCGGCTTGGGTGGTCTCGACGACGTTGTGCACCGGCGTCGGGCCCGTATCGCAGAAGATGGTGCCCTCGTCTCCGGCGCTGATGGTGCACACGAAGTCGCCCTCCTCCTTGACGACCTTGGCGTTGGCGACGTTCTTCATCATCACCTCCAACGCTTGATCGGAGTAGTCGTAGTGCCAACGACCGGCGGGGCATTTTCCCGCGACCTGCTTCGACGTGCCGGCAGCCTCCGCAGCTGCGGCGCTCGCCGCTTTGGCCTCGTCCGCGGCCTGTTTGCCGGCGCCACTCGCGGCCGCGGCTGGGTCCTTCGAGTCTGCGGCGGGCTCCGCCCCGGCGGGCTTCGTCTCCGATTGGCAAGCGTGCAGCGCGAGCACGAGCGCACCACCCACGGCGAGCGAGCAGCCGCGGCTCCCGCTCGCACGGCGTCGCGCCTCGTGAGGGACCAGCGTGCGGGCTGCGGCGCGGTTCGGGCTTGCGGCGCGAATCGTGGGCACGTGTTTCGCGGCGATGTTCGGGCTTGCAGGCGCGTGGGTCGCGGCTGCGGCGCGAATCGTGGGCACGTGTTTCGGGCTTGCGGGCGCGTGGGTTGCGGCTGCGGCGGGGGTCGCAGCGGCGGGGGTCGCGGGCGCTTGGGGTTGGGCAGTCTTCATGGGGGCATCATAACGTGCGCGCCGGGTGATGCGACGACTGATGACGGAGCTCGACGGCAACCCCCCAAAGCCAGCAAAACAGCCCCGAAACCGAGCTGTGATGCCCGTGGCCCGTCGATGCAGGGCTATCGCGTCACAGATTCGATCACTCACAGCAGGGCGCCAAGAGCGTGTCTGAGGTGCGATCCCTTACGAGGTGATTTCGGCCCGAGCAGAGAAGAAGCAAATCACCGCCTCCGTCATGGAGTATCTGGCGTAGGTGTCCGACCTCATGCACCTCCGGAGGCGTTTCGGGCGTGGGTCAAATTCGCTCGTGGAGGTCACCCACGGCGAGGTCGTCGCGATTGACGGGAAGACTCTAC
>JBNKHV010000007.1:0-32199 GCA_050290545.1 Polyangiaceae bacterium
GAGCTGCGTCCAGGGCCCGGGGCTTGGTCCGCGCATGCGGGGACTTAGGGCTCTAGCTGGCCTTCAGCAGGAGCCTACGCCGGGTTCGGTTGGGGTGAGGGGGCTCTCAGACGCCTTCAACTCGCGTCACCTGCTTCGCGACTGGCGTGAATTTGCCGTTCAAAGTTCCTTGGCGCGACGACTCTGACGCGCGAAAACGGGGGATCCATGGCAACACCCATTCTGAAGTACAGCGCCCAACGGATCGCCGCTTGGGCATCTCAGGTCACCGCTCCCGCGGACCTCCCCAGGCTGGTTCGGCGCTTGCTCTTGGCGACGACGCGCGTGACCAGCTTGAACATGCCGGTCGACGAACAGGTGCGCAGAGCGGGTGCAGATGGTCTCGTCGTGGTGGAAGGCGGCAACGCTTTTTGCCCGGATGGCTTGTCTCTCTGGGAGCTTTCTACTCGGAATGACTTCACCAAACTGAAGGAAGACTTCGAGAAACGTTCATCTGCGAACTACCCGGGAGTGGAGCCCTCCAGAACGACGTACGTTGCGGTATCGGCTCGGATCATTGCGCCCGTCGCGAAGGCGCAGTTCTCTGCGCTATCTCCTGCTCCCTGGAAGGCAGTGAGGCTCCTCGATGCGGAAGACCTCGCTCTTTGGCTTGAGTCGGCGCCGTCGGTTGCAGCTTGGTTCGGGCCCTTCCTAGGCGCGCCAGTGGTGGACTTGGTAGACATCGAGACATGCTTGGAGATTTGGTGCGCGCGCGTCGACCCGCCGCTCCCGGCCAGCGTCCTGCAGCTCGGCGACGAGCGCAGGCGAGTGGAACGACACCTTCGGGAATGGATGGCCAGTGGGCGCTCCAGATTCTACCTGCAAGCCGCGAATCGCGCCGAAGCCCTGGCGTTCGCGAGCGCGGTGTTTCGGAAGCGCGACGAAGACGCCTCCCGCATCGTGATCGTCCAGAGCGCTGATGCGCTGAGGTGGCTCAAGGCGAACCACGGTGACGCACCGCTCGTGGTGCTTCCCGACTACGATGGGTTCGAGCCTGGGCAAGCAGGCGCGAACCACAAGTTGCTAGTTCCGACCGCCGATCGCCTCCCGTCAACAATTGACGCTGCTGCGCTGGAACCTCTTCCGGTTGCGCTCTTGGAACGTGAGCTCGAGCGCACCGGTGTGGCTGATGCGCAACGCTTGGCTCAGGAATCAGGTGGGCACATTGGTGCGCTGCTGCGGCTCTTGGGCCATCAAGATCTGCCGCGGTGGGCGAGCGGTGTTCCTGAACCTGAGCTCGTCGCGATGCTGTTGGTGGGTGCTTGGGACCCATCCAATGACGCCGACAAAGAGGTCGCCGAGGCACTTGCCGGTAGCGGTGATGTGGGTCAGATGTGCAACTTCCTCGCGAAGGCTCCCGAGTGTCCACTCAAGTTCGACCCTGAAGATTGGGGTGGGCGCCCCATCTTCGCATGGGCGTCGCGGTCAGACGCGTGGACGCTGTTGGCGCCGCTGCTGTCGTACAGTCCGCAGCTCGACCAGTTCTTCTTGCTGGCACGGCAGGTCCTTGAAGCAGACAACCCGTCGTTCGAGTTGGACAAGGAAGAGCGCTACGCAGCGGCAATCTACGGCAAAACGCTGCGGCATTCTGAATACCTCAGGGAAGGACTTTGCGGTGCGCTGCTGCGTCTGGCGAATGCTGCCGCCGATCGCGACAGCAGCAGAGCACGAGGGCTTGTTCGCGATCTGCTTGAGCCGACATGGGTCAGATGGGCTTCCCTGTCGGATGTGCTTCCGACGTTGGCAGAAGCTGCACCAGTTCAGTTCCTCGATCAACTGGACGCACTGCTCAGAAACAAGAAGGAGGTGTCGGAGATATTCGCCCAAGAAAACACGCTGGGTGGTGCACCCCATACGGGTCTCCTTTGGGCGCTCGAACGCCTAGCATGGTCACGTGAGTCGCTGCATTGGGTGGTGGATGTGCTGGCAAGGTTGGCAGCAGTCGACCCTGGCGGAAACCTCGTCAACAGACCTTCGCGGACGCTTCACGCTATTCTGCACCCACTCATGCCGCAATCCGGATCGACGGCTGAGGAAAGGGTTAACTTGACACAGCGGCTTCTGGAGCAGCAGGGTCAGGTCGGCTGGCCCCTCGCCCTTGCCGTCCTCGATGATGCGTCCGGCGGGATCATCTTTCCAACTGCAAAGCCAGAAGTGAGGGCGGGCGAGTGGGGAGTGCCTGTTTCGCCCGAGTCCGCCGCCCCTGAGGAATGCAGCAAACAACTTCAGGAAACCCTGCGGTTGGTCACGGAACACGTGGGGAGCGTCGAGCAGCGGTGGGTCGACGTGGTCTCCAGGATGCGACGCCTCCCGAGCACCACCCGAGATGAGCTCCTGGAGTCGCTGGCGACTTTGGCTCGGTCCGGGCAGTTTAACGTGGTTGAGGTTTGGGGGACGTTCCGTGAGGAACTCCACCGATCGAAGTTCGCTAAGGCGCCTGAGGTCACGGCCTGGCTGGCCGCGGCCTATGAGAGGCTCACACCTGACAACCCGCTGGATGCAGTTGCGTGGCTCTTTCGAGGGTTTCCTCATCTGCCGAACGAAGACACCGGGACGCGGTACATGGACAAGGCCAAGCTGCTGACAACCGAGCGAGCCGCGGCCGTCGAGCGCCTGTGGGAAAGCGGACATCTACCGCGTGCGCTGAACCAACTTGCTTCCCAAGTTGACGCCGGGTGGCTTGGCGCCGCAATCGCCCACGGGAAGTACGCTGACGAGTACGAGAAGCTCTGGCTGGCGGGTGCACAGCCGGTCGACCTTTCTGCGGGCTTCTTTGCACGTCTAGGCGACGACCGAGGATTACCTTGGATGCTCGGCATCATTGACACCCTGTGGAAAGCGACGAGGTTCGACGAAGCCGTTCAATGCGCACTGAGGGCAACGCCGGGTTCAACGACGTGGACCTTCGTCGAGCAAGAGGCTGAGCTCGGGAGCAAGTACTGGTCGCAGGTCGGTTGGATCGGACGGGAACCGACATCGTCCGAAGTGCTACACGCGGTGGATAAACTCGTTCAGTACGGCCGTCCTCTGAAGGCGCTTGAGGTCGCATCCGACGCCGTCAAGACGTTGTCCTCAGCTGACGCGCTTCAGGTCTTGACCCGGGTGGCGGACCAGATCGTCACTGGAGCGCCGCCAGAACAAGACACGCAAATGGTGAGCCACCACGTCGAACAACTCCTGCACCGCGTTGATGATGACGCCGACCTGCAAGCGAAACCTGAGGTCCTGAACATTGAGCTTCTCTTCTTGGACTCGCTTCATCACAGTCCCCGTCAGCCACGAGCATTGTTTCGTGCGTTGAACGATCCGCCTTTCTTCGCAAAGATGCTCGAGCTGATGTATCGGCCCCAGTCGGGCACGAGTGACAACGATGAGCCGTCAGAGAAGCAACAGAACGCCGCTAGAAACGCGTACAGGGTCCTGGAAGCATGGAACACCTACCCAGGGCAGGGCAGCTCCGACCCGCAGGAGGCTGCAATCACCCTCCAGCAATGGGCGGAGGAAGCCATCAACCTCGGCAAGGAGAGCGATCGCTACAACGTAACGATTGTCCGAGTCGCGGAGGTTCTCGCACGCCCCTCTGCAGGTCAAGATGGGGCGTGGCCTAGCGACGCCGCACGTGCATTGCTCGAAGAGGGCGAGCACCCGGACCTGGCATCCGCGCTCTCGACCGCCAAGCGGAACATGCGCGGCATGGTGAGCAAGGCGATGGGCGAAGGTGGCCGTCAAGAGCACGCGATCGCCAACCGTTACTCCTCCGACGCGGAAAAGCTCGCTCCGAAGTACCCGAGAACAGCGCAGCTCCTGAGAAAGCTTGCCGAACAGTACCGAATAGAGGCCAAGCGCGAGGACGAACGCGGCGAGGCAACCCGTCGGCAGTACTCTCGGGCACCGAGGACGTTCGAAGAGAGAGACGAGTTCGAACAGGCGGCGTCGGACCTCTACGACGAATTCGCCGTGGCCACGCTGATCGCATACTTCCACAAGCCGATAGCCGGCGTCGAGCTTAGGGCTGACCCGCCAGCCTCAGGCCTGCGCATCGCTGTGGGGTGGAATCATGCCGAGCTACGTCGAGTTGAGGCTGGATGGGTTGACGACAGCGTGGCTCTGAAGCTGTCCGCCGAACAGCTTTCTGGCGAGGTGATCTATCTGGACGAGAATGCATCGAAGGAAGTCAAGGAGTGGGCACAGGAGGCGCTGGGATACTCGCCCACCATTGAAGGCCAGATCGTGGGCGATTGGTTTGAGAGCATGCCGGACCAGCTACGAGGTGCCGAACCCACTTACGCAGTGCTGTTTGGGGAGGGCGGCCCAGGCGGTGAAGCGCTGCTGCTGCGCAAGATCGACTCTGAGTGGCGGCCGATCAGCAACGCTGAAGTAAAAGCGCTTCCCAAGATCGCCGAAAGCGCCGTGTTCATCCCATTGGGAGACGAAGCCCTCCAGCCGTTGGTGGTCCAGACAGTTCGCGCAGCACCTTCGGACGAACTGGCAGTGGCGTTTCCTGTTGTGCCCCAGAGTCGCTGGCGGCGTCAACAGACGTTCATGGTCGCTCACTTGAGCCCTACGGCACGAACGTGAACAGGATCGTTCGCCAAATACGAGGTTCGTTCGACGGCTCGTGGATGAACAGGGACAATCGCGATCCGGTGCGCGGTCGAACCAAACTGAGCATTCTAGACACCGCTGTTCAGGAGCGGCAGGGCGCCCTGATGACGTCGGACCAACACATTGCTGGCAAGCCCTTTTCGGTCGCCGCCTTGGTGTCGACGTTGAACCACAGCATTCACCAACTCGAGCAGGGGCAGCCCCACTCCGCGCCCCTTCACGTTACGGCAGTGTGCGCCCTGCTTGCCGAGCTGTGTGGCAGTGCGTTGTGCCATCGCGATGGCGACGCGGGTGGCATCTACCCCAAGCTAAGTTGTGGTGATGACGGATGGCGATATGTTCACGAGCCGCTCTACTATCTTCGCCACGCCGTCTTCCACCCCGGCGCTGTGCTTGCTGCCAGGCGAAGTCCACAGGGCCAGGGTGCGGTCGCCGCCCTGAATCACGTCGACACGCTGCGCGTGTACCTCCTGCGGCGTGGGGCTGGGCCGTTGGCAAGGAGGCTCGGAGAGCATCTCGAGCGAAACCGCACGGCGGTGACTCGCGAACTGGCTGCGCTTTGGGCCCTGGAGACGGTGATCGCAATGGGCGAGTACGAGCTTCAGGAGATCCGACGGAGGGAGGAGGTGGGAATTCGCTGACGCCTAGCCCAGCGCACGTGTCGTGTTCACGGGGCAACGCTCTTCTTTGCTGCCTTCGCTGGTGGCGTGTGTGACTATGTGGCTTCTCAGCCCACGGTTGACGCTTCGGTCATTGACCTTGTAGCGTTCACAGCCGTGGGGGCGGCGTGGACTGCTCCTCGGGAGCGGCATGGAAAACTTCGACTCAACCAAGACGAGCCTCAAGAACCTTCTCGACGGGATCATCGCTGGAAAGATTCAGCTACCCGACTTTCAGCGTGGCTGAGTCTGGGACGATGAACACATTCGCGCGCTGCTGGCGAGCATCGCGCGCAGTTTTCCGGTGGGCGCAGTCATGCTCCTCGAAACGGGCGGGGAGGTACGCTTCAAGATGAGGCCAGTCGAAGGTGTCCAGACGAGCGCGACCGGTGACGCTGTCGAAAAGCTCATCCTCGATGGTCAGCAGCGCCTCACGTCGTTGACCCAGGTGCTCAGCCTGAAGGAGCCGGTCAGGACGCGGAACAGTCGGAAGCAGCCCATGCTGCGCTACTACTACTTCGACGTCGAAAAGGCGCTCGAGGGACCAGCCAGCTATGCGGATGCCATCGTCGCTCTCGACGAGACGCGGCAACGCCGCGAGGATTTTGGCCGGAAAGTGGTAGTGGACGTCAGCACTCCTGAGTTGGAGTTCGAGCACTTTCTCTTCCCGTGCAATCAGATCCTGAACTCCGACGAGTGGGAACGGGGTCTATTCCAGAAAGCTCAGCATCGCTTTCAAGACTACATGGCGTTTCGTGAGCGGGTGCTATCCCGCTTTCGCAGCTACGAAGTGCCCGTCATCGAGCTGAAGAAGAACAACTCGAAGGAAGCCGTGTGCCTGGTGTTCGAAAAGGTCAACACCGGTGGCGTTCCGCTTTCGGTTTTCGAACTGATCACCGCATCGTATGCAGCAGATGGAGTGAACCTGCGAGACGAATGGTACGGATCGAAGCGTGAGAAGGTCGAAGGCATCACCGAGCGCCTGGGGCGCGAGAAGCTCGTCAGGGACACCCAGCCCACTGATTTCATGCAAGGCCTGACGCTGCTCCATTCGTTTGGGTTACGGCAGCGTGACCTTCGCGAGGGAAAGACCGGCAAAGCAGTTGGCGGTGTGAGCGCCAAACGCGAATCGGTACTGTCGTTGCCACTGTCAGCGTACCAGGAACACAAGTCGCGTCTCGAGAAGGGCTTTCTCGCGGCCGCCAAGTTCTTGCGGCGCGAGGCGTTCTTCACTCCGCGCGACTTACCGTACCGTACTCAGATCGTTCCACTTGCCTGCATTCTCTCCCTACTCGGTGACACTTGGTTGGAGAAGCGCCACTACGAAAAGATTGCCCAGTGGTACTGGTGCGGTGCTCTCGGGGAGCTCTATGGCGGCGCTGTCGAAACCCGGATCGCCAACGACCTTCAAGACGTGATGACGTGGCTGAAGGACGACGACGAACTGCCTGCCACCGTGCGCGATGCCGTATTCCATTCAACGCGACTCGACAGTCTTCGCTCGAGAAATAGCGCCGCCTACAAGGCCATCCACGTGCTCATCCAGCGGGATGGAGCGAAGGATTGGCTGTTCAAAAGCACGATCCGAGACCTTGACGCGAGCGATTGGGAGGAAAGTAAGCTCGACATCCACCACATTTTTCCAAGAGACTGGTGTCGCAACGAAGGCATCAGACCACGTCGGTTCAACTCCATCCTCAACAAGACGCCCATCTCCTATCGAGCCAACCGGAAGATCGGAGGGCAAGCGCCGAGCAAATATCTCCAGCAGCTTCAGACGTCCGAGGTCGTCAAGCTCGACGACGCCGGGATGGACGAGCTTCTTCGCACCCACGCACTCGATCCAGGCTTCCTTCGAGCTGACGACTACGAAGGATTCATCGAGAGCAGGCGTGGGCTTGTCCTAGCGAAGATCGAAAGGGCCATGAACAAGGAGCCGGTGGTCTCCCAAGAGCTAGCCGAATTGGAATCCGACGATGACATAGACGAAGGCGAGGATTGAGAATCCGCGAGCATCGAACGGATCCTAGCTTCGCGCACATCACTCCCAGCCTGCCACACGCCGAAACTCAATCACCAGCTTCAATACCGCGGTCATGGCCGCCTCGGCATTGCGCGGTTCACCACCTTCGTGCGCGATCTCATTTCTGAGTGCGACGAACTCCATGATTCTGGAGTGACGCGCAGTCAGATCGCGGAGCAAGGGCTTCCAGTGGCGCGGCAGCGGACGCATCGATCGATCGCGCGCTCTCGCCTTGAGGCTGTGCCACAGATGCCCCGCCGTGGCGCGAGAGAGCCGAGGTGCCTTGCCGTCTCTTGCGCGCAAGACCAAGAAAAGATTCGGGTCGACTCCGTCTGCCTCGGCTGCAGCGACGACCAGCGCTTTCAGCAGTTGCTCCAACTTCAGGCATGACTTCACGACACCGCCGACGAGGTGCGTCCCTGGTGTCGTGTTGGGACGCGCCTGCTCGGTTGTGAGTCGGTCCACTAGCTCCCGGGACAGGCGCTCGATGTCGTCGGTCACGCTGCTCCGCGGAGTTGCCGGACGAACTCGGAACACGAGCCGAACCTGTCTTCGGGCTCTTTGCTCAGCGCTCGGCTCAGCACAGCATTCTGGCTAGGCGTTAGCTGCGACAACCCCTCGAACCGGTAGGGGCCGTTGAAGATGCGGCCTTCGAGCATGGAACAAACAACGAGTGCGAGGCTGAACTGATCAGATGACGGACGCGCGTACTGATAAAGGAGCTGTTCTGGAGCAGCGTATCCTTTCGTCAGTCCGACGACGGTGGCGAGCACGGTTCCGCTGCCGTCCGCCCGCTGGGTTCCGCGCCCCTGTCGTGCGATGCCCCAGTCGCCGATGCGGACCTCCCTCTGGTGTCCATTGAGCTGAACCATGATATTGGCCGGCTTCACATCTTGGTGGATGACCTTCTTCCGGTGTGCGTAGTCCAGTCCTTTCGCGACTTGCACGGCGATGTCCACAGCGTCTTCTACGCTGAGAGCTCCGGAATGAATCAGCGTCTGGAGTGATGCGCCGGCATGCTTCATGATGCCGAAGTAGACGCCCAGGTGCTCGTCACGCTCGTCCAGTAAGTACGCGCAGATGTGCTCGTGCGTCAGTTCGTCAGCGATTTCGATCTCCGCATGCAACCGCTCTTCGTTCAACCGTCGGGCGTCATCGTCAGCTCCTTCTGCGATTTTCATGGCGCGGATGCGTGCTGGTCGTTTCTCGTCGCGGACTTCGAATACTTTGCCGAAGTTACCCTCGCCGAGTTGCTTCAGGACTCGCCAACGCCCTCGCACGAGCATTCCTGGGCCAACAACACCCACAGGCGCTGGCAGCGTGGAGTCGAGCGCCATCGTGTCAGGTTGGGCCTCTCGCTCGCGCTTGGGTGGTGCGGCCTTCCTGCGGGGCTCCACTCGCGTCGCCTCGCGCGTGCTCCACACCGGCAACGATGTCCTAACGGGCGCTTTGCCGTCTGCGTGTTGTAGAAGGCGTGCGAGTTCCTTCGCTGGCGCACCCAGTAGGCGGGCCAGCAACATGACGAGACTGGGCGACCGTCGTAGCGAGCCAACCCGCATCTCTCCGAGCATGTCTCGCAAACCGGGACCGAGCGGAACGGGCCAGTCATCGCCCAAGGCTCGGTTCATGGTCAGTCGCCTATTCGCCATCCGTGCAGCTCCTTTGGCTGCGCAGATGACCAGCTCCGACCCCAAGCGCTACCCCCCTCCGCCTGTCTCGACACGCCACCCGTCGGCACCCCACTTCCGGGTGTCCGCGATGCCCGATCCGGGTGTCCGCGATGCCGATCTAGGTGTCCGCCATCGGCCGATCCCAGTGTCCGCCATGCGCCGATCTAGGTGTCCGCCATGCCCCGAAATCCGCAGCGAACCCGCTGCCGTGGGCAGCGGGTGCTGACGCCGGGTCGCGAGCAGCGCGTTTCGCGCCGGGGTGCTGACTGACGCGGAGTGGCCTTCCAGCGCTGGGTCATCGAGCTCGATACGTTGCCGCAGAATGTGATCCTGCTCACCGCGACCACGCAGAGCCTCGGCCATATCCCCGAGCGATCGAAAAACAGTGTCAGCTCATTGAGCTTGCAACGTCGTTAGCCACGCGCCAACGCTGTCCAGGTTCGTGTACCTGTCGGATCCCGAGCAGTCCGCACTGCCGTCGTGGAGAGCACCGACGACGACCTGTCCGTCTCGAGACGAAGCCAACAAGGGCCCGCCGGAGTCGCCAACGCACGGCCCGCCGGGCATGAGAGCCGTGGTGTTCCAGAAACCCATCTCGAGCTCTGCGTGGACGGGCATGAAGAGCAGCGTCCCCGCACTGCCATCCTCCTGATCCCCGAAACCCGCAACCTCACCGATGAAGTCGAGTCGAGAGTGCTGCCCCTGAACCAGGCGCAGCGGCTCGACGGCTGCTGCGCCGCCCCCACTGACGCGCAGCAGGGCGATGTCTTCGGTTTCGCTGAGGTGCGTGGATGCCACGCCCCACGACTTCTGGAGATCCGTGCAGCTGCCACCCAACGTCGCCAACGGACTTGCAGAGGCAATACGATACTCTGCCACATCAGCCACGCAATGCTTGGCGGTGAGCACCCATCCCTGGCCAACGAAGAACCCACTGCAAAACGTACCGCCCTCGGTATCTACCAACCGGACTACCGAATCGAGTTGATCGTCAGCGACGTACTCGCTTTCCGTCAAGCCACCCACGATGGGTTGAGACTTGCTACACAGCTCGCTCGGCGCGACGTCTCCACATGCGACGCACATACAGAGCGCGCCAAGGGCGGCGCCAGTCCTTTCGCTCCTCATGTCACCCCGCAAACAAACTCGACGTTTCATCGTACCGCTCGAGGCCTCGAAAGAGGCGACGCGTCGCCCGCGCCGCGACCAATGCGACGCGGGCGACGTTGGGGCATTCAGGGGACTGCGATGGTTCCCCAGCCGGTGCGCCAATGATAGTCGGCACCTTTCGAGCGCAATACGGGTTTCCACTCGAAGCCTTCGGAGGGACCGCCGCTGTAGCGGGCGGCTTTGCCGCTGAGCGCAGTGTATGGGGCGCGCTCGCTCAGGCTCCAGGTGGATGTCCCAATGCGCCGATACCAGTTCTTGCGGATTATCTCGGCGTACACGCTGTCCGCACAGATGCCCATGTTGAACTTGTCCCTCCAGTTGGAGCCGGTGGGGTATTGGAGAGAACCGTCGTTGGCGACCACCGAGCGGTCCCACCAGTAGGGCTTGGGGGTGTTGTCTCCCATGACACTGTTCGTGCTGAAGTCCCGCAGGATGACCTCCGTGCACTTGGACGGCGAGTACGACCCCTTCAGAGTCGTCCGATCAAAGCTCACTTCTCGGATCTCTTCCGGAGCACGCCCCGCGAGAATGGCCTCTCGCTGGTGCTCCGCGATCAACTCAGCGGGAGCTGGCTGATCGGAAATCGCCGCGAGAAGCTCCAGCTTGGTAGCGTCTGCTGGAGAGGGGTTGGCAAGTGGAGCTGCGCCATCCAGCGAGAACTCCTCCAGGACACCGAGGCCCAAGAGCTCTCCCTCTTCCTCGTCCGCGAGGAAGGTGACCGTACTGCCATCCTCGAGCTCGACTTTGGCAAGCACTCGCTCGACGGAATTTCCTTCAACTACATCCAACTCCTCGGAGTCAGCCTGGTCGGGCATGCCAACGTCCCCAGCGCCCGCGGTCTCAGCTCCAACCTCGCCAGGGGCACCGTCAAACGAGCCACCCATCTCACCGGAACAACCCGCCGTGCCCCAGGTGGATACCGCCATGGTAGCGACGCTCACTCTTAGCAACTTCGAACAATTCATCAGAGATCTCCTTCTGGTCAGCAGATGCGCACAATCCGAGCGTCACCCAACCCCGTGTTGAAGTGTCATGTCTCGCGTGTTCACCTCTGAACCGTAGACAAGAGATGCCAGCGTGGTCTGGGGTCATCCACTATCATTGTTGAATGGAATCGTCGAGGTGGTGAGACGGCTACGGGCGATTCGAAAAGGGGTGTGCCAGCGATCAGTGCCGTGGTGGGTGATCGATCGATCGTTCGATCACCTTGCGCTGTTGGGTCGACGAGAGCGGACTCGAGTGCGTTCAATCCCCTCCACGCATGCCTGCGGTGTTCTGGCACACCGTTTGCGAATCGACGCCTAGTCCACGCGAAGTACACACCGCTGGAAGGACGGACACGGATGATACTCCAGAACCTCGACCACCTTGCCGTACTGGTTGTAGACTCGGATCGAGCGTTCACCTCGGCTCTACTTGCTGGCCTCCGCGATACGCAGCCGCACTGGCGGCTCAGCGCCGGAGTAGGGTTGCCCTCCGAGTCCGTCCTTCTGTCGCACGACGCTCTCGTCGTGGCTGCGCAGGCCGAACCCAAGGCAGCCTCACGCACTTGGTCGAACTTCGCTGAGTTGGCGCCGACGAGGACGCTCGTAGCGATGAGTGACGGGGACTCGATTGCGCTGCGCATTGCTGCGCTCGATGCTGGTGCACAGGACTTCCTGACCAAGGCCTGCCTGAGTGCCACGGACCTCGCATTGCGCATCAAGACGCGGCATTGGTTCGCTCAGAGAGAACCTTGCCAGGTTCGCGTAGGGGCCCTGGTCGTTGACCGGAAGCACGAGCGGGTTTTCGTGCACGGAGTGCCCCTTGCCCTCACTGCACAACAGCTGCGCATTCTGCTTCGCTTGACGACGAACCCTGGTCAGGTCGTGAGCTACCACGAGCTCTGTCTTGCTGCGGGTGTTCAGAGTAGCCGCAACCATGCCAACCTTCACAACCAGTTGTCGCGCTTGAGAAAGCGGCTCGGTGCTGGCGCGGATCACCTGGTGAGTGTGCCCGGGGTGGGCCTCCGAATCGCCGCGCAGCCCGCAAAGGCGCACAGCACCCAGCGATCGGTCATCGGGACGTCTGAAACCGCAAGCAGCGCGCAACCTGGGGTGGGGTAGGTCCAACATGCAGGCGGCACGCTGCTACTCGTCAGCACGGGCATGGGAGGTCTTCGGCTAGTTCTCAGATGCCCGGGCGGACGACTACCACAGCGGCACAGCGTGCATGCCCATGACCTCGTACGCCTGCGCGGGCGTCTCGTCGTCGCCGATGATGCCGACGCTGCTCCCCAGTTCCGAGCCGTCGTCCTCGGCGAATCCGTAGCCCAACTGGCCCCAGTCGTTTCGGCCGAAGCAACGGAGATCTCCCCCGGTGGTTTGTGCGCAGTAGGTGGTGGTGGCGGCGAACACACGCGCGATGGGGTCGAGACCATCGGCTCCGTCCAAGTCCCCGAAGTCAACCGCCCCCCCTCGAGGTAGCAGGGCCCAGTTCTCGGCAGGGGTGAGCGCGGTATCAAAGGCACCGCCGTAGCCGGCTCTCGACGCAGCACCAAAGCAGTAGACGCGTCCTTCACTCAGCAAGCACCCCGTCTTTTTGCCGTAGACCATTTGGGTGAACTCGAGCTCACCTATGTCGATCGTCATCGGCTCGAGCAGCGAGTCACGAACTAGGCCCGGCCAATCCTCTGGAATGCCAAAGCGCCCCTCGCCCGCGTCGCCCCAACAACGCAGATCAACCTCTGTCCAGGCGCACCAGCTCCCACTGTCGCCAGCGACGCTGTTGAGCCATAGCTGCTTGATGGGGTTGTAGTCGTCAGTATTTGGCGGGAGGCGGTTGTTCGAACCGGCGGGGCGCCCCGTCAACACACTGTAGCCCCAACACCTGATACCGCCTGCGGCAAGTCGGGCGCAACTGGCGTTGCCCGCCGCGTGGACGGAGATCGGTACGGCCTCTCCCAGATCGACGGGTCGCGAGTCGTCGATGGGACTGTCAATGCCCCAGGTGTCGTCCTCTCCGAGCCCTGACTCGCCGCTGTCGTTGACGCCGAAGCAGTGCACGCTGGGAGGGGCGTCTTCCGGCACCCGCAATGCGCACGTGTGTTGCGTTCCGGCAGCGATGTCCACCACATCGTTGAGATCCAAATCGGGTAAATCGGCAACCCGCTCCTGCGGTTGATCACTGTAGTCCTTGTTGGAACCGATGCCGAGCTGACCCGCTTCGTTGGCGCCCCAACAGCGCGCACGGTTGTCTTCGAAACGAACGCATGCATGGTTGCCGCCAGCGCTGAGCTGCACCACCTGTCGGTCGGTTCCGAAGTCGATGGGCTCGACCTCGCTCGGCAGCATCTGATGGGCACCTTCCGAGGCTCGCCCGAGTTGTCCGCGGTCGTCTCGTCCCCAACACTTGACCAGACCACCCTCGAAGAGCGCACACGTGAACTCACGGCCTCCTTGCAAGTCCAACAGGGCAGGGCAGCTCTCGTCGCACCAAGTGGACGTGTCATCCGCCGCAGCATCGGCGGGCGCCATTGGCGGGCCGGCGTCGGTGCTGGCGTCCTGCGCCCCCGGGTCAACAAACGGCACGTCGGCGACTACGATGGTGTCGGGTGCAGCTGCTTCGGTTGGGTCAGCAGTCGACTCGTCTGGCGGTGATTCCGACACCTTCCCGACGTGTTCTGCCGGGCTTCCGCCCTCCACGTTCGTGGCAGCGTCACGCAATGGGGAGCCACATGGGTCGCAGTCTGCGTTCGCGCCCCGAGTCGCAGCGGCGTCTGCCATCGCGTCACCCCCTTTGCCGGCGGCCAGGAAGTTCGTGTCACGAGAACCGCCGGCGTAGCAACCCAGTAGGCCGTGCGCGACGAGCGCGGGCGCGAGACACCGTGCGTATGTCGCTCCCATGCCGCCGCGCACCCCGAGAGCGTCGGCGCGTCGGGCATGCATCTGCTGGACATAACAACTGGCAAGGTGGGCCTCAAGGCAGAATGTCAGGTCACGGCGGGCTTCCAAGCCCGACTGCATCTTTCGGAATCGGCAAGTACCTCGACTTGGGTGAGTCTGCCTTCAATAAGAGCTCGGCATCCTGTTCCACGTCACCGCCTCTCTACGTCGTATTCAAAGACTCTGCCTTTTCTGAGGGCGAAGACCTGTTCGAGCGCGGTATCAGACGAAGAATGCGGTTTCACTGATAGACTCCGGAGTGACGGCCCGACACCGTGATGACGTGTCGCTGTCTCATCGCACTCGACTGCGGTACACGTGGTAAGCCGCATCTGCATATGGTGTTGAGGGGTTCTGAAGATACGACAGCCGAGGACGCGAAGGGTGGGGATTCAGCGGTGGGATGCTGGGTTCCGAGACTGATGTTCCTGCATCCGAGATGTCAGTCCTACATAGTTTCTCGCGGGGAGACGTGCGTCGGCCGCTCGAGCGCTTGCTCCATCGTCCTAGAAGGGGAACGGGTGTCTCGCGTGCACTGTCGTCTCGTCCACAGAGGGGGGCGCGTGTTCGTTGTCGACGCGACGAGTCGAAACGGCACTTTCGTCAACGGCAAGCCAGCGGAAAACGTCGAGCTCGGTGCGGGCGATGTGCTCCGCATCGGTGATTGGCTTGGACTGGTGGCTTCAGCCGACGCATGCAGTGATCTGCCCCCCCGCGTCGTATCAGGCATGTTTGCGGGGGCGGCACTCCAGCAGCTCCTCCAACGCGCTGCGCGGGTAGCGAGTACCCCCTTGCCGTTGATCGTGAGCGGGGAAACGGGCAGCGGTAAAGAGCTCGTCGCCCGCTTCGTTCACGAGCAAAGCGGTCGTAAGGGGGCGTTCTTGGCGCTCAACTGCGCGTCGCTGACCGATACGCTGGCGGAGGCACAACTCTTCGGGCACGTGCGGGGCGCATACACCGGCGCCGGTCGAGATCGGATAGGAGCCTTTCGTCGAGCCCACCAGGGCACGCTGTTCCTCGATGAAGTCGGTGAACTGACGCCCGCCGTACAGGCCAAACTGCTGCGGGTGCTCGAAGACTTTCGGGTTACCCCGCTCGGGACCTCCGACTCGCATGCCGTAGATGTTCGCATCATCGTTGCGGGTCACGGGTCCTTGCAAGCCAAGGTCGACGCTGGACAGTTCAGAGGCGACCTATACGCTCGACTCAACGGGCTGGAGCTTCTCGTGCCACCACTCCGCCAGCGTAAGGAGGAGATCCTGGCGTTGTTTCTCGCTACCTTCGAGAAGGCTGCCCGCCGCCCAGCGCCGGCACTCTCAGCGGAGTTCGCCGAGTCGCTCCTGCTGCACCGCTGGCCCTACAACGCTCGCCAGGTCGTCCAGATCGCTCGACGTCTCGCGGCACTACACGGCGACAAGCCCACTTTGACCACAGCAGAGTTGCCACGAGAGCTGTCACGAAGCGCCGTCGGGAGCGGCAGCGCGACGCAGCCATCGAGCCGGCCCAAAGGGACTTTCGGTGAGGTCAGCGCCTCGAGGCACCTGACCCAGGTAAGCGAACTATACGAGGCCTTGGAGCGACACGACGGTAACTTGACCCGCGCCGCTCGAGCGATGGGGATCTCTCGGGGCAGAGCGTACCGGCTGATGGCGCTCTGGAAAGCCCGCCTCAATGCACCTGCAACCGATGGCGGCTGACGTGGCGGGCACGGCGAAGACAATCGGGGGATATCCCGTTAGCGAGCACATTGGTTCTGGCGGGATGGCGGACGTCTATCTCGCGAACCACCCCGTCACCAACCGTAGGGTGGCGTTGAAGGTATTGAAGTGGGCGCTGGACGGCAAGCGGCGCGCCCGAGAGCGCTTTGAGCGCGAGGTGAGGTTGTTGGGGGCCTTGGAGCACGAGAACATCGTTGGAGTGCTCGACGCAGGCGTGGCCGAAGATGCGCGGCCCTTCATGGTCACCGAGTACGTTGAAGGCAGGCGCCTGGACGCGTTGGTTGGTGCGGACGGAACCTTGGCGCATGACAGGGCTTGCTTCATCGTTCTGCAAGTGGCGCGAGCCCTTGCACACGCCCACGCCGCAGGCATCGTTCATCGAGATGTCAAGCCGGGCAACATCCTCGTGGACGAGCGTGCTAGTCGAAGAGACCACGTAGTTCTGATCGACTTCGGCATTGCCAAGATGCTGGACCAGCAAGACCCGAGCCTCACCTCGACGGGCAACGTCGTGGGGACACCCAACTACATGGCTCCTGAGCAAGCGCGTGGCGATGCCGAGCTCAGCTCCGCAACGGACGTGTACGCTCTCGGCGCGATCCTCTACGAACTGCTCTGTGGAGAGCGGGCCCATCCCGGCGCGACGAGACAGGCCGTGCTGCACCACGTCCTCTACCACTCGGTTGCCCCGCTGGCGGTCTCCGTCCGCGAAGTTTGCCCTGAAGTTCCGAGTCTGGTCGACCGCTGTCTTGACCGCGATGCTCGAAAGCGACCATCGATCGACGAGGTCGTCGAAGTGCTCGAGCGCTCGCTGCTCGATAGGCGACTCGAGTCCGGAACTTCGCTGGACACTTTGTGGACCGAATGGCAGCCAGTCCGGGGTGACGAGGCGGCGCGCCTAGGCAAGCCAGCGCTGTTCGCCGTCGGTGGCGTGTTCGTCGGTGCCCTGCTAGCCCTTCCTGCATACCGGGCTTTCGAGGAAGCGGAGAGTGATTCTCCAACTGGGTCCGCATCGAGCCGGACGCCGACCGCCGCACCTGCAGCACCCCCACGCGACCCCGGAGACAACGCTCGTACGCCTTCGCCCAGCAGCGGAGGCGACCAGCTCGCTTCTGGCGCCCGCGAGGCGACGACCATTCCCGCCGGTGCATCGGGGCGGCGCGCTGCTCGACCGTTGCACGGCAAGCCGTCGAACCCGAAGTACGCGCAGCCAACGCCCAACCCGAAGCGTGCTGCCGGCATGACAGAGACGTCGGTGGCGAATCCTTTGGCAGTGGAGCGCCCGGAACCCCCGATGCGCAGCGTCACGGGGGCGGGGGAGCTGCCGCGAGCCAAGCCCATGCTGTCTAGTCCGTACAAAGAGTGATGTTCTTCAGTAGCGGTTTCACCAGTCGTGGCGCGGAGCCATTCCGAAGCTCTACGCGAGAAGTGCGACGACGCAGAGCAGCAAGTCGCATGGCGAGCGCGTTCACCCGTCTCGTCACCAGCGCGCTCTTCGGAGCAATCGCCGTAATGCCTCATCCTGCGCAGTGCCAGGAGGAGTCTCCCCGCCTGGCAGAGTGCACCGCTGGCGCTGCGGACGCGCACTTCAGCGTCGGACTGGAACAAGCTGAGAAAGGTCAGCACTTGCGGGCTGTCGAGGCATTCGAAGCCGCTTATCGGTGCCAGCCTCACTATGCCGTTCTATACAACATCTCACAGTCCTACGTTCACCTGGGTGACTATGCCAAAGCGCTGACGACGCTGCAGAGGTTCCTCTCGGAAGGCAGTCCACACGTCAGCGAGGACACGATGAGGGAGGTTCGGGAGCAGATCGAGCAACTCCGGGCCGCCATCTCGGAGACGCAAGCAAGCTCGCCGTCCCCTCCGCCAGCGGGCGACGGTGTCGGCACCGTGGCCGCTGCACCTGAGCCATCACCATCTGGACCGTCCCCATCTGAGCCCTCACCGCCGCAGGCGCAACCGCCGCCAAGTGCAGGGGCTACCAAGATGCCGGTCGCTACGCGACCAAGCAGTCCAGCTCCAGATCAGCAGCAGCCTCGCGTGGGCGGCACGCCGGCGCTTGCACTTGCCGGCGTTGGCACGCTGACAGGGGCAGCCGCCATTGGTCTGTATGTTTGGAACGAAGGGCGCTACGCGACGTGGCAACAAACGGATGGTGAGCTTGCCGAGGCCCGCGACGACATGTTGACGACGGCGGAAGCAGAACACCTGAGCCGCCGGCAGCGCGACAACAACCAGCGGCTGAAGTCCGTCAAGTACGTGGGCGCCCTCAACGTGGGGCTCGGGCTGGTGAGCCTGGCATCTCTGCTCGGCGGGCTCTACTTCGCGTTGGACGTGCCTGGGACCGAAGCAACGACGGTGACCTGGACTCCGGGCCAGGTTTTCATTGTGGGCCAGTGGTAGCACTCCAGAGCTCGCGACGACGTCTTCAATCGGTCCGATGCGTTTCGACAACAGCCAGCACCGAGCCGCATCACCACGTCGTCCAACGCTCAGCCAGTTCGCCACAGCAAGGCGCCTTGCACCGTAGGTTAACGGTGCGTCGTTCGACGTCATCGTCGAGCCGGGCGCCTGCCCACAAATGTGGACCCCCACGCGATAGCTCGATAGGTATGGCGCATGAACGCGCACCCACCTCATTCGCAGGCGATTTTGGAACAGGCCATCCTGGATGTTCGGCAGGGCCAAGCCAAGGCCTTCGAAGCGGCATTTCAGCAGGCCCAGTCCATCATCGCTTCGATGCCAGGATACCTGGGGCACGAAGTGCGACGATGTGCCGAAAACGACCATCGCTACCTGCTGTTGGTCTGGTGGGATAGCATCGAAAGCCATACGGAAGGCTTTCGCAACGCTCCCGAATACCAGCGCTGGCGCGAGCTACTGCATCACTTCTACGATCCGTTTCCCACCGTGGAGCACTACGTGGCACGGCCTTCGCTGCGGGGAGAAGTCACGAAGCTCTCGCCCAACGCACTGGACGAGTCCTTGGAGTAGCCACGGTCGCGGTGATGCCTCTCGTTCGGTCTGGGTCAGAGGCAACTGACAACCTGACTTCCACGTCGACCTTCACGTGCCCGTCCCCGTCAACCCTCGAGGCTCGTCTCTGGCTCGCTCTCCGCGGGCTTGCCGTCCTTGGTGACGTACAACGTGCCCCGCACGTCGTGCGTCGGGGTCGTCCCTGCTCTTGAATGCGAGGCGCGCTGTGCCGTAGCACCCGTCGATGCCGGCTCGCGAGGAGCTGCGATGGCGGAGGTATCACGGGCTGCTCGGGGAAGTCTCCGTGGTGCGTACGGCAATGTTTGCAGAAATGACTACTGGGCGTGGGAGGTTCTACGAAACCGTGTCGGCCTGAGTGCACTTGTTCAAATTGACGGAAGAGGTGATCAGCTGTGCACGGAGCGTGATTGGAGTTGTGGAATCGTTTGGCGACGCGCGGTGCGTCAAGGTGCTGTCGACTCAGAGCTCGATGGTGCCCCTCGGTGCGCCCGTGGTAGTCTTGGCGCGCAATGGCGATCCGAACCCGCGATGGACTGCGGATGGTCCGCGGTTATGCAATGGCTGCAGCTGCCTGCCTTGCTGCTGTGGGTTGCAAGGACGAGTGGTGTACACTTGGAGCGATCTCCAGTTGCAGTGGCGCGTCGGACGAACAGAGCTGTGCAAGTCTCGGTGGGTGCGCTTGGGTACCCGATTGCACGGCGGTCGAATGCATATTGCGGCGCTCGGAAGAAGCGTGCGTGGCGCTACCTTGGTGCCAGTGGAGCGACGGCGCGCGCTTGTGCCGCGACTTGCCGGATGCTGGGGCACAACCCCCATGCTTCCTCGAATCTGATGGGGAAGGTTGCGCGCAACTCGGACCTCGTTGCAGCTGGGGTGCTCTCTGCCAGAACACGATGACGGAGCAGACGTGCAACGAGATCACGTCCGAGTCCACCTGCAACTCCAGCGGAGCCTGTCACTGGTACGCGACTTCTTCTCGGCGTTGAGTCGTCGCAGGGTGCGATGAGGTTCGCATTCTCCACGGCTCTGCCTGGCAGTCACGGTCTCCGTAGGCCGATGCAGTCCGCCACTGTCCCTGGTATGCTGGCCCGTCAAAGGAGCTACGATGACTGACCCCTACGCATCCGTCAAAGCACACTTCCGAGAGGTCGCCGGCGTCACCGTCAACGAGGGGCGCGGAGCCCAAGGACTCAAGGTGGGCAGCAAGATGTTCGCGATGTTCTACAAGGGAGACTTGCTCCTGACGCTGCCGCCTGACCGCGCCAAGGCGTTGATCGCGGCCGAGCGCGGTCTTCCTTACGACCCCGGCACCGGCAAAGTGATGGCGAATCGGGTTTTGATCCCTGCGTCGAAGAAGCGCTCGTGGATCGGGCTCTGCGAAGAAGCGGCGGCAGCGGCGGGGCGCTGACGGAGCCGATGGCTCCTTCAGTCGAGGTCTTGAATGGGGCGCGGAGCGAGCAGGCGGCGCGGCGTCGATTAATGGGCGCACGCATCTCCTCGCTATTGGTCGTCGGCGCGTGGGGTTGCTTTCCTTTGCTTCCCCAAGAGGTTCCCTTCGCTGTTCGTTCACTTCCGGTGGGTGGTGCTACCCGCCGCGGGCTGCGGCCTCTATGTGCTGGCAGTTGGACTTCCGATTCGATGGAGCGCGAGAACCCGATCGGCGCGCTGGGGCAAGCGGAACGCGCCATAGTGCGCATCATACCGTCCCATGAAGTAGATCCCTTCGTCATCGACCGCGATGCTTCGGGCTTCCATCCGATGCGCGGGTGACGTGGCCCTTTGCCGGTTAACGACGCGCGCTCGATGGCGTGCGAGAAGCTGCCCGGCTCCTACGAGGCCCGCCATCACGCGTCCCTGCGGCTCCAGCTCCTCACTTGGTGCAGTTGGACTTCCGACTCGATGGCTCGAGGGGAGCGCACGCGACGGACCTCCGCGATGGCGGCTTCGGCGTCCATCGAGTCTTGCAGTAGGCAAGCGACGACAGTGCCCGTTCGGCCTAGGCCGCCGACACAATGCACGACGATGCGCGCTCCGGTCGACAGGGCGTCACGCATGCGCTGACAGAGCGAAGCCATTTGCGCAGTGCTCGCGACCGCTTGGTCGCGGATCGGTAGCTGCATCACGTCGATACCGCGTGCGCGGCATTCCCCGAGCAGGTTACCGACCCCGTAGAAAGACAGCTCGTCGTCCGACAGCAAGCACACCAAGTGAGTGACGTTCTCGTAGGCCAGCACGTCCAAGTCCGCCATCAAGTCACGGCGCATGTCGCGTCGCCCAGGGAGTATCGTCATCGCGAGTCGCCCAGGCGCAGTCCACTGCTCGTCGAGCCAATCGAGGCGCAGCACACGATTCGAACTCTGGGTGTCAACCACCGCTTCGGCGAGACGCCCCGCCGTGTACAGCGCCCAGCGCAGCTGAAGCGGTGACGGCTCGTCGAAGCTGAGTGTATGCACGGCGTAGCGCAACTGCCCCACGAGCAACTGAAGCGTGGAGCGATCCGTATCGACGAGCCCAGGGTAGAATGCTCTGAGGCGGCAGATCGTCTCCCAAGCCCGCTGCGTCGCGGGGTGCGGGGAAGACCAGTCTGTCGGCACGGGCGGCTTGCCCAAGTCCGGCAGTGACAGCAAGTGGTCCGTCAGACGACAAGCGTCGGCCAAGTCCTCCTCGGAAGCCAACGGCGTGAAGATGTACTGCAAGTCGTTCTCGAGCTTGATCAGATCGATCAAGACGTGGGTACGACGGGTGTGGAAGAAGTCGATCAACCAGACGTTGCCGGCCTCGTCGAGAATGATGTTGGCGCCGTTCAGATCGCCGTGGGCGTACGCCATGCGCGTCGAGTGGCACTTGTCGCGTGGCAGACGCGCGAGATCCGTTTCGTAGAAGCGGCACACGTTGTAGACGCCAGGCAGCGACGCAGCGACGTCGAGTGTTTCGCCCGCAGCGGGTCGGCCCAGAACCGATTCCACGCTCGTGCGAACGGCAGCTGCCCACTTCTCGTCGAATCCGTAGAGCTCGAACAGATTGCAGTGTTCGCTCTGCGCAGCGGCGTATAGACGCCCGAGCTGTTCGCCGAACACGGTGTTGAGGATGCGCTCGATCTCCTCGAGGTCGATGCCGGCGCAGTACTTCTTTTGAAAGGTCGTGGAGAAGCCTCCACCCAACGACGCGTAGCGATACTTCAGCCCGCCGCGGTCGCCGAAGTCCGCAAAGTCGGCGAGCTGTGGCGCGCAGTTGCCGAGCACGGGTTCCACGCGTTCGAAGTGCGCGCGCTCTTGGCCGATAGCCTCCTGGGGACCGATCTTGACGACGTGCGGCGCCTGGCGATGCCCATCCAGATCGGTCCCCGTTGCGCCGAGTACGAGATTGCCAGAAAACCCACCATCGAGAATCGACAACGAGACCTCACGGCAGTCGCGAAACAGGTAGCGTAGGAGTTCCGCATCCAAGCCCTCGGGTTCAGCCCCCTTCGTCATCACGAACTTGGGTTGGTTCTTGCGAACGCCTGGCAGCGGGAGGTGAACGTTCTTGCCCGCGAGCCAGTCCGCGAAACGACCTGCGGAGGAGAAAACCCGCACACCGAGTACGCGGTGAAGCTGCTCGATGGCATGGTGATGCTGCGCAACGGACGACGATGCGGTCAGGGCCGAACACACGCCGAGCTCGAGCTGGGGGTAGCGCGTCAAGAGTTCGTAGGCGAGGAAGGTGACCTTCGCTTCCGTCCACACGCCGACGATGCCCACGCGTTGCAGGGCTCCGTCGTTCATCGCCTGCTCGAGTTCGTCCGAGAGATCCGTCGCCACGAAGTCGTTGAGCGTCGTCGAGGTGACGCGGCGAACCTGACGCCCTGTGGGCGTCTCGACGGCGAGTGCCGCTCCCGCGGACCCGGCGATGCAGTGCTCACCGAAGTGGCTCAGGTGCTGCTTCTGTTTGGGGTCGTCGGGGTCGTGCCAGTCGAGGATGTGCACGATTTGGAGGGTTTGTTCATGCTCCGCGTAAGCCCACTGCAGGAAGCGAGCAACCGGGCCCTGTTCCGCGTTCGAGCCCATCAAACGCCGCGACTCGGCGTGCCCGATGTGTAGCGCGTTGGGCAGTGGCTCGTGGCGAGCGAGCGGCTTGACGAAGTCGTTCTGCAGACACTGCGTGATCAGGATGGATGGGCTCACTGGCTGCCTCCCGTGGCGCAGTATTGCACGACCCAAGTCGCGGCGCCCCGAACTGGCTCGACGGTGCGGCCACCCGAAGCCCCCTCGGCCGACCTGTGGGCCCTCGGCATCCCGAAGTCCAAGGGTCCTTGATACGGGCTCCCCGACGATCGTTGGGACAGTCGGAGGGGAGGCGGTTTCGGAGGAGGGGGAGGGAAGACTGTGTCGGAGGAAGAGACTGTGCGACGCGGTGTGTTTCCAGCGTTCGCATCGTCGCGACCCTCGACAAGCCTGCCAAACAATCGGACACTCCCGCCAGGGAGTAGGGACTTGATTGCCGAGCTGTTCAAGAAGGTTTCGAGCGCGCCGACGAACCCACATCGGGCCCCTGTAGCGCGCCAATTCGACATCGCGGATCTGTATCGAGGCCCGGTGGCGGATCCGAGCGCGCTGCCCAGCGCCGACGGGCTGCCACTGGACGAGAAGTTGCGTCAGGCGTACTTCTGGATCGTCAACACGGCCATCATCAGCCCCCACTACGACATCGAGTACAACGACGGGCCCGCTCAGGAGTACGTCGTGGGGGATACGAAGGGACGACTGACGCTGCCGTCGGCGCAAAGCTACTCGAGCTTCGTGTTGCTTCCACTGCTGACCTTCGCAACCCGTCGCAAGTGCTTGTTCGTGGGTGGGCCCGGGCGCGGCAAGACGGCGAGTGCGATTCTGATGGGGATCCTCGCCGGGTACTCCGCCAAAGAGGTCAAGCGCGCGATGCAACACGGTCATCCGCAGATGACCATCGCCGACCTACTCGGTAATCCCCTGCCCGCGGATCTGGTGAACGCTCAGCGCATGGAAGACATTCGCATCTCGTGGCGCAGCTGGCTCGGCATGCGGGTGAAGGTCATCGACGAATACAACCGCATTCCCACGCGGACTCAAAGCGCGCTCTTGACGGTGATGGGAGACAACTACGCCGAGGTGATGGATCACGTCTTCGACTGCCCTGAGGCGGCGTGGTTTTTGACCGCGAACGACGACCAAGGAGGCGGCACCTATCAGGTGATCGAGGCACTGCGTGATCGCATCGACGTGGTCGTCAAAGCGCTGGCCTTCAACCCGCGCTTCCTGGGTGATCTGTTGACGCGTATCGAAGAGCGTGTTCGCCCGGAAGACGTCGTGCCACAGGAAATCGTCTTCTCCGAAGAGGAGCAAGACGGGATGCTCGACGCCATTCGCAGCGTCGAGTTGGCAGCGCCCGTGCGTCGGCGTTTGGAGTTCTTCAGCAGCCAGTTCGAGTTCATGGAGGTTGCGGCCGAGCAGTTCGAGTACCGAACCAAGGATACGGCGCGACTCGCTGGCGTCGAATGGTCGTCGCTTGCTGCGCTGGACAGCGGACGCGACCGGCAGCAGGACTTGGGTTGTCAGACGAAGAACGGCCTTTCGGTGCGAGCTCTGATGACGCTCATTCACTACGCGAAGGCAATCGCCTTCTTCCGTGGCAATGCCAGCGTCGAACTGGAGGATCTGCGACAGGTGCTGCCGTTCGTGTTGCACGACAAGCTGGTTCCCGACTTGGAAGCCCCGTTCTTCGACGCTCCGGGCAAGGCCGCCTTTCGCACCGACCGTGTGGGCTGGCTGCGCACGCTCTTCGACGCAGCTTGTGCCGACTACGATCGCCTCGACCTCGATCGTGACGACCCAGTGTTAGCCTTGACGCAGGAGTTCGAGCTCGGGTTGGAGGGCGTCTCCGAGCGAGAAGCCCGCAAGCGCCTGACCAAGATCCAGCGTCAGATTGCCACCTTGACCAAGGGCAGGAAGCTCTACGGTCACGTGTACGACGACCTACTCAAGCTCAAGTACCTGCACCAACGCTACACGAACTACCTGCGTTGGGTTTCAAGCCGCTAGACCGATGCTCGACCCAGCGCTCACAGCGGTGCTTTCTGACAAGCGCGACCACCTGAACCAGCGCTTCGAACAGGGCCGACACCAATACCCGAAGTTGGAGGCGGAGGCGTTTCGCGCGTTCTTGTCGAAAACGCTGGTCCCCCTCGCCGAGACAGCACTTCGCGTCGCACCGGACAGACTCGATCTCATCGTCGTCGCGGCCTACGACGTCGGCCTTTCGTTGGTGGGGCAAGGGCTGGCCGGGCCGGGGGCACGCGTGACGAACATCGAGGCTGGCCTGCGTCGCCTCGGCCAGGCGTGTATGGGGCGGGTGGCGGAGCAACCGCGGCGCACGCTCTCAGCGTTGAGCAACGCCTTGCACCACCTGACCCTCACCCATGGCGCAAGCCCCGAGCAATGGCTGGATGATGTGGAGCGTGTCGTGTCTCATGTGAACGATGTCGAACAGCTGCTAGCAGCTGGGCAGGTAGCGGCGTGGCGTGCCGGGATGGCGCACTATCGGGCAGGTGCCCTCGCGCAAGCGGCGGCGCTTCCAGAAGTCGCGAACCGAGTGTTGTTGCACGTGCCGGAAGACCGGAGCTGGGCGGAGGCCTTCGCTCAGCTGAGCAAGAACCGCTGGTACGATCCGGCTCGCGCTAGCGGCGAAGCGACCCCGCGCTGGGTGGGCGGCTTTCGTGGGTTCGGGGGACTGTTCGCGGAGCCGCCGAAGATCGCCGTCAGTGATGAGCACGTTCTCGTGCGGAGCGGGGATGCTTGCTGGCTGCTCATTGCGGACGCGTTTGGTGCCACGTTCCACAAGGCGACACCTGGGGAAGTCGAGCAAGCTGGCCCGTTCGAAGTGGAGGAGCGCTTTTCCGTCCAGGCTGACCAGTTGTTCTACGATGGGCGAGCAACCGGAGCGGCTGCACGGGGTGCTCTGACGGGAGCCGTGTGCGTCGCTGGCACGCTGGCGGCGACGTTCAGTCACAGCCACGACGTCGTCCTGCTTTCCGGTGAGGGAGCATGAGCGCAGCTTCCAGCTCCGCTCCGAACGCGCGCCGCCAATTCGAAGAGGCCTGGCCACGGGCGCTTGCGGTATGGAGCAAGTTCACGCGTCTGCGCCCCCCGATGTTGTGCCCCACCACGAAGGCTGCCGAGAAGGAGGGATTGACGAGCTCATTTGCCATGATTCGCCTCGCGGACCAGGCCATCGTGATCAACCTCGAAGAAGTGGAGCGCCACGGACTCGGTGACTACGCCACGGAGGTGCTCGCGCACGAGATCGGTCACCATGTGCTCGCCCCCGCGACGCTCACGGACCACACGCGCATGATCGCCCGCATGCGTCACGCCCTCCCAACCATCGAGCAGGAGGCGCCGATGGTCGCCAACCTCTACACCGATCTGTTGATCAACGACCGTTTGCAGCGCAGCGCTGAGCTTCGAGTCGATCACATCTACCGGGTACTCACCAAGGAGAGCAGCGCGGGAGCCGTATGGAAGCTCTATCTGCGCATCTACGAGGTCTTGTGGAATCTCGAACGGGGGAGTCTTTGTGGAGGCAAGCTGAGCGACCGCATGGAAGGGGACGCCTGGTTGGGGGCGCGTCTCGTGCGCAGCTACCGGCGTGATTGGCTCGATGGCAGCGGGCGCTTCGCAGCCCTGTTCTTTCCTTACTTCGTAGAAGACAGTGAGTCGGCGAAGGTCTTGCAAGTCGTGTTCGACACGCGCGCTGCAGCCGTAGGCGGTCAACCCAGTAGCCTCACGGACGTGGATCCCGGCGAAGCCGCGGGCGCCATCCACCCGGCGGACGACCCCGAGCTGAACGAAGCGGTCAGCGACGAGTCCAGCGACGAAGCGCCCGCGGAGGTCACGGAAAACGCTGCGGCAAAGGGGCAAGCTCGGCAACCGTTCGAATATGGCGAGATTCTGCGTGCTGCGGGTTTGCAGGTGGACGACCACGAGGTGGCGGTTCGCTACTACAAGGAGCGTGCGTTGCCCTATCTGGTGCCGTTTCCGTCCCGGCCTGCGCCACAGAGCACGGATCCGCTGCCCGAAGGGCTCGAACCGTGGGAGGTTGGCGACCCCCTCGACGGGGTGGACTGGCTCGAGAGCGTGTTGGTCAGTCCCCACATCGTGCCAGGGGTGACCACGGTGCAGCGTCTGTGGGGCGTTTCCGAAGGCACGACGCCGAACCCAATCCCCCTCGACTTGGACATCTACGTCGACAGTTCGGGCTCGATGGCGAACCCGCAACGACAATTGTCGTTTCCCGCGCTGGCGGGGGCGATCATCTGTCTCTCGGCGCTGCGCGCGGGGGCCCGTGTGCAGGCGACGTTGTGGAGCGGCACGCACCAGTTCACCTCGACGCCGGGTTTCGTTCGCAACGAGACGGAGATCCTTCGGGTGCTCACGGGCTTCTACGGTGGCGGTACGGCCTTTCCCATTCACGTGCTGCGCGATACGTTTCAGTCGCGACCCGCTAAAGCCCGGCCAGCGCACATCTTGATCGTCAGCGACGACGGTGTGACGACCCTGCTTGCCAAAGACGAAAAAGGCAGAGATGGCAAAGACATCGCGCGCATGGCCCTGGAACGCGCGGGTGGCGGAGGCACGATGGTGCTGAACCTGAGCTTCGATCTCGATCAAGACACGGGTCGAGCGACGTACTGGCGCGATGCGCAGAGCCAGCTTCGCGAGATGCGTGACGAGCTCGGCTTTGGCGTGTTTCGAGTGTCTTCTTGGGAGGGTTTGGTGCACTTCGCGCGCGTGTTCAGTCGGCAGCGCTATGGAGGTGGGGGCTCGTGAGCGAGGTGTTGGAGCGTGCCGAGTCGTTCGCCGCTCGGCGGGCTGACGACGACGATGCGCAAGGCAAGCCTCGCCTCGTCGTCGTCTGGCGCGTGACGGACCGCTGCAATCTCTCGTGCGGTTTCTGCGCCCACGACTCGCGTCTCAGCTTCGAGCGCAAACAAGCGGACGCACGACAGGTTCTCGACTTCGGCGCGCTGCTCTCAGCCTACGCACGGAGGACGAAGACGAGAACCCACCTGAGTCTGCTCGGTGGCGAACCCTTGCTCTGGCCGCCACTCGTTCACGTGGAGCGCGAACTCGCGGAGCGGGGCGTTTCCTTGGGGATCACGACCAACGGCACCACACTCGAGGCTGCCCGTGTCCGGAGCCGCCTGCTCGCCCACTACGACGAGGTCACCGTCAGCGTGGACGGCATCGGTGCCATACACGACGAGCTGCGCGGCCACGTCGAAGGCTTCGAATCGTTGAGGCGCGGGGTGAGGCAGCTGATCACCCAGCGCGGGGCGGCTGCGCGCCCGCTGGTGAGAATCAACACCGTCTTGATGCACCAGACGATCGGCGCGTTTCCGGAGTTGTGCCGCGAGCTCGCTCGTTGGGGCGTGGACGAGATCACCTGCAACGAGCTCGGCGGGCGTGATAGGCCCGAGTTCTACCCGGCGCACCGGCTGCGCCCCGCTGACGTCGACGCGTTTGCGCGGCAATTGGGCGAACTCCAGCGTGAGCTCTCAGTTCTGAATGTGCGCCTGCGGGGAGGACCGGACTACGTGCGACGGATGAAGGCGAGCGCGCTCGGCTTGTCCTGGCCGGTCGCTGATTGCCGTCCCGGGGAGCGCTTTCTGTTCGTCGACGCAGACGGCTCCGCGGGCCCGTGCAACTTCACGCTCCCGGAGTACGCCGTGGGAGTGGAGGAGCTGCTTGACGATGTTGATTTGAGCGCGTTGCCCGAGCGCTTCTCCAGCTTGCGCCGAAACGCACGTGCTGACGCTTGCAACGATTGTCGGAGCACGCAAGTCTTTGCCAAGTACAACGAGCCACTGATCGACTTGCGGCGCTCGCAGCGCGACCGAGGAGTGTGCGTGAATGGAACGTGAAGGACCAGCCCTCGAAATGCTGCTGCAGCGTCTCGCCAATACGCCGGAGGAATTCCTGGCTGAGCCCAAGCACGGCAAGAAAGGCACCATCGACGTCGTCGCCGTGGCGGCGGATCTGTGTCGCCTGTTGGGAGCTTCGCCCAAGTCGACGGAGCTCGCCGCGCTGACCAAGGCGTCCAACCGCAACGCGCTGTCGACGTCGTTGCTCATGTGTTGGGTGTTCGCGGATCCGTGGTTTCGTTCGAGAACGTTCGACGTCGAGGCGTTGCTATCGGCGTTGGGTGACGGCAGTCGAGAGCTCGCCAAGCACACGCCGTCGAAGCGTTTCATCGAGGATGCGGAGCGACGTGAGGAGATGGCGCGTTTCTCCCTGGCGCGCTTGCAGCTGCGCCCAAAGGGTGAATCACGAGCCCAAGCGGAGGACCGCTTGACCAGCCTGTCAGCCGCGGAGCGAGCACGTGTGCTCAAAGCGTCACGTCAAGCTGAGGCACGGGCCCGTGCGGTGCGCGAGGCGCTAGCTCGCAAAGCCGCGGAGGAGTCGGCAGACAAGTGGACGCGGGAATGAGCCTCGAACCCAACGATGAACAACGGTATCCGACGCTCAGCGAGCATGGGCGTCAGATGCTTCGTTTCTTGCGTGAGCATCCCAGTGCACCGATCTACCGCAATCAGAGTGGCAATCGCCTCACCGAAGACGACGTCCAGTGCGTCCTGGCGTTCGAACGCGAGGTGGCGGCCAGCGATGTTCGCTACGAGCACGGCGCGCCAAGCTGGGTTTCGGAGTTCATCGCCAGTTGCTACGAGCGTGTGCCGCACTATCGTGAACTGGGCTCACCGCCGACGGAACTTCGCCAAGTCGACAGCGTCACACGAGCCGACTTCTCACGGAACATCGCAGCCTTTGTACCCGATGATGCAGACGTCGCTCGCATGATCAACTTCCGCACGACAGGGACCACCGGCACGCCGCTGCTCGTTGCCTCTCACCCGGTCGTCGCCGCGAGCTACCTCGCCTACCACAAACGCGCACTGCGGCGCTTCGGGGTCGAGCTGCGGCACCATCGCGGGCAGATGGGGGTCCTGCTCCTGGGGTTTCAGCGGCGTTGCTTCACGTACGTTTCCGTCACTCCGACGATGGACGAGTCCGGGTTGGCGAAGATCAACCTGCACCCCAACGATTGGCGCGCGCCGGAAGATCGAGCGAAGTACATCGATGCCTTGAACCCGGAAGTGATTGCCGGAGATCCGATATCGTTCACCGAGCTCCTCCAGCTCGACCTCGGCGTTCGCCCGCGCGCGCTCTTGTCGACGGCGATGATGCTGACGACCGCGCTTCGGGCTCGTCTGGAAGAACGCTTCGGTTGTCCCGTCCTCGACCTGTATTCGTTGAACGAGGCGGGTCCCATCGCGGTGTTCGACGCTGAGCTCGGCGGGCACGTCCTGCTGCAACACCGCATGTACGTCGAGATACTCGATGACGACGATGAACCTGTGACGCCTGGCGAGCGCGGAGAAATCGCGCTGACTGGTGGTTTCAATTTCTGTCTGCCGTTGCTTCGCTATCGCACCGGAGACACCGCGAGCCTGCGCAACTGTGGCGGCGAGCCGCTGCTCGTGGACCTGTCGGGCCGCAAGTCCGTCGTCTTCCGTACGCAGGAGGGTTCGCTCATCAACAACATCGACGTGACCCACACCCTGCAACCATTCAGCTTGTCGCAATTTCGGCTGCACCAAGGGCAGGATGCCTCGTTGTCACTGACGTTGTACGGTTTTTCCGGTGCGGTGAACGAAGTGCGCACAGCCATGCTCGAGCTCTTCGGCCCCGAGCAGTCCCTCGAGATCCATACCGAGCCTCAGGTGGACACCAAGGTGATTCAGTACAGCTCCGATCTGGCGTCGCTCGACGACGCGGGTGACACGGTAGAAAGCTCGAGCTGATGGGATTCGTGCTGGAGCTCTCGGCCAACGCCTTGAACGCGGCGGCCATCGTGCTTGCGGGGAGAAATAGCGTTCACACGTGGTGGACGGGCATCGTCGGCTGCACCCTGTTCGGCGTCGTCTTCTACGGCGCGAAGCTGTACGCAGACGCAACGCTGCAAGTGTTCTTCATCGTCACGAGCTGCATCGGCTGGTACCACTGGCGTCGTGGCCGCGCGGGGGCGGAGCTGCCCGTGAAGCACTCGTCGTGGCGGCTCATCGCGACGGGTTGCTGCGCGGGCGTGCTCGTCACCTTGGGCTACGCTGCGTTGCTGCGTTCGTTCACGGATGCGGCGGCACCGCTGCCCGACTCTGCCGTGCTCGCGTTCAGCGTACTGGGGCAGTTGTTGCTGATGGGGCGTCGGGTCGAATCCTGGTGGTGCTGGCTCATCGTCAACACGATCAGCGTTCCGCTGTTTGCCAGTCGCGGCCTGTACCTCACCTCGGTTCTCTACTTTGCTTTTTGGGTGAACGCCGTGGTTTCCCTTCGTCACTGGAACCGCCTGGCAGAGGCGGTGCGCCGGAGTGAGCGAGGTGCTCCGCCGACCCTGCAAGTGGCCGGAGAGCAACGCTGACATGCGGTTCGGAACCAGTCTCGTGGTGGGCAAGTTCGCCCCACTGCACCTCGGGCACGAGCTGTTGATCCGTCGCGCCCTCACTGAAAGCGAACGGCTCGTCATCATCAGCTACACCCGTCCCGAGTTCGATGGCTGCGCACCGGCGCTCCGTCAGCGCTGGCTGGAGCAGCGCTTTCCTACGGCGCGTGTGTGCGTGCTGAGCGACGAGGCTCTCGCTGCGACCCCGCTGGCGGCTCACGGTTTCGACGGCATTCCCGACAACGATGCGGCGGAGGGCATCCATCGACGCTTCGTTGCTGCGGTGTGCGTGCACCACCTCGGCGTGCAGGTGGACGCAGTGTTTACTAGCGAAGACTATGGCGATGGTTTCGCGTCCGAGTTGACCCAGTACTATCGGCGGACGATAGCCGGCTACGCTGACATCGCCCACGTGTGCGTCGATATCGCGCGTACGGCGGTTCCCATCTCCGCGACGCGGATACGTACCGACGTACATAGCGCGCGGGAATTTCTCGCGCCGGAGGTCTATGCATCGTTCGTTGAGCGTGTGGTCTTACTCGGCGGGGAAAGCTCGGGCAAGAGCACGCTGGCGCAGGCGCTAGCTCGTCACTTCGGGACCGAATGGGTTGCCGAGTACGGTCGGGAGCTGTGGGAACGAAAAGACGGGCGATTGGAGTACGACGACATGCGGCGCATCGCGCGCGAACAAGTTCGGCGCGAAGAGGCCGCGCTCGTTCAGTCCAGGCGCTACCTGTTCTGCGACACCTCGCCGTTGACGACGCTCTTCTACAGTACGGAGATGTTCGGCAGCTTTGCGTCCGAGTTGCGACAGCTCGCTCAGCGCGGCTACCAGCACACCGTGTTGTGTGCGCCCGACTTCGAGTTCGTGCAAGACGGCACCCG
>JBNKHV010000008.1:0-63772 GCA_050290545.1 Polyangiaceae bacterium
AGGTGGTTCGCCACACGCAGCACGTGCGTTTGGGCGAGTGCTCTCGAGCAGACGTCGATGAGCGCAGCGGCATCCGGAATCGCCCGCAGAGCCTCGTAGAACGCCGATTCAGGCGGCGGCAAGTCGTCATGACGCGCTGCGCCAGAGATACTTTCCTGAGAGTCTCCTTGGGCTGGCACTCGATGCGCGAGAGCTCGACGGAGCTCTGCGGCGGCATCGAAGAACGCGCTCGGACAGCGGGGAGGGAAGTTGCGTGGAATTTGTATCGCTGTGGGCTGCCGGCAACTGGTGGGCGTAGGTCGGCTATGCCTGAGGGCTGCCGGGAGCTCGGGCGCATTGCTGCGCTATCGCCGAGGCTAGGCTGTCCCGAGCGCAGCACACTGAGCATCCGGGCTGGAGCTACCAGCTGCAGCGCGACACGCTGCAGGTTCGTACGACGAGCGAGCCCGAGTTGCCAGCGCTTGCACCAGCTCAACTGGAAACGGTCGGGATAATCTGACCCGCGTACCGCATGGGCTAACCGGCAGGCAAGTCAGACGGGCGTCACACCCCCTCCGCCGTGGGGCGCGGTTCCCGAACCGGGAAAGGTTTACCCGACCGCCAAACCATGTACAAGAGCGCGGGCCGTACGATAGGCTGCTCCGAACACCGAGAACATCCACGACCAACCCGCTGAGATCCCTATGTCCAAACAGCTCATCTCAAGCAAGTCCGCACTGACACTCCTCGCCCTCGCTCACGCTTCCATGCTCGGTGCGTGCGCCACAGACGGCGCTTCGAACGATGCCGCCGTCGCCCCGACGGTCGAGCCCGCTGCACCAGGCGAACCCCCCGCGTCCGCACCGGCCAAGACCCCCTCCGATGCGTTGACCCCAGCCGTGGTCGGCCAACTGCAGACGCTACAGACGGGCTTCGCCTTCACCGAAGGCCCGGCGGTGGACAAGGACGGCAACGTCTTCTTCACCGATCAGCCCAACGACAGGATCCACAAGTGGACTGCCGCGACAGGAGAGATCACGACCTTTCTCGAGGGCACTGGCCGTTCCAATGGCATGGCCTTCGACAAGGACGGCTACCTGATCACCTGCGCCGACATGCGTGGCGAAATACGAAAGATCGCGCCGGATGGCACCCAAGAGGTCCTGATCGACAACTACCAGGGCAAGCGTTTCAACGGCCCAAACGATCTTTGGATCAGCCCCGCTACCGGTGGCATCTACTTCAGCGACCCCATCTATCCTCGGGACTATTGGGCAGAAGACGATCCGCGCCGACAAGCGTGGCCTCCCACCCACTCGGAGCAAGCGGAGACGGGCAAAGGCGGGCACGTCTACTATCTGGCACCGGGAGCCAAGGAAGCTGTCCGAGTGACTACGATGACTGAGTGGAATTCCGATTCCTGGCCCAACGGCGTCGTTGGCACCCCCGACGGCTCGAAGGTGTACGTGAGCATGTGGACGGAGGATAGCCGCGCGGGCACGTTCGTGTTCGACGCAAACGCGGACGGCACCCTCGCCAACATGAAACCCTTCGTTCAATCCGGCGGGGACGGCATGTCGATGGACGAACGAGGGAACATCTACATCTCGAACCTCTTCGGTGTGGAGGTCTTCGACCCGAGCGGCAACAACGTCCTGACGATTGGGACAGACGCTGACGGCAAGAAAGGCGCTACCAACAACGTGTTCGCCGGCCCCGACGGAAGAACGCTGTTCATCACCGGCCCTTCGGACCGAGTCGTCACCGTGCAGATGAATCTGGCTGGCATCGAGAAGTTCTAGAGGACTGCACCGTCCACGCAGCCGGTCCGAAGGATCCCGCACCGGCGCCTACCAATCCGGCCCCCGTCCGAAGCAGCCCGACACGGCCCGAACCACCCCGGCAGCAGGTCCGGGGTGCAGCCCCAAGCCGCTGACGGGAAGCGCCACTCGTGGCGTCTGACTAGTCACGCGGCTCGCAGGCGCTGGCAACGTTGAAAGCCGAGAGGGGGGCTGTGTACAATTCGGCCGGGATGTCGGCGGCAACGCCTCGACGGAGCTGGAGCCGAATTCGGGAACGTGGGCAAGATACGCAAACGCGATGGAACAGGCGAAGTCTCGCTGACGGCTCGTGTGCTCGTCGGCCGCTCGCCAGCGTGCGGACTGCGGCTGAACGACCAACGCGTGTCCGGTGAGCACGCTTCGATCTACTTCGACGCGGGGCATTGGTACGTCCGAGACCTCGGCAGTCGCAACGGCACCCGAGTCAATGGCTCGTCGCTGAAGAGCGCGTCCCACGCCGTTCGAGTGGGCGATGTCATCTCGTTCGGGAGTGAGGACGAAAGCTGGCGCTTTCAAGACGACTCGCAGCCACCTCCCGACAGCTCAATCGCGGCCACCGATCAGAGCGAAGCGTCGCTTGACGACCTGCGCCTCGAGTTCTCGGTCAGCGCCGACGAGGAAGATGTTCGCGTGCGCGTGGTCGGCCCCTACAGAGCCTTCGAGCTGCCCCAACGGGCCTTCACCTACCTCTTGCTGACCCTGGCGCGGGCGCGACTCACCGATCAGAAAGACGCGACTCCTGCAGCGGAATGCGGCTGGGTCTTCGTCGATGACTTGGTGCCGGCATTGTACCCAGACGTCGAGGCGCTCAACGTCAACATTCATCGGGCCCGCAAGCAGTTCACCCGCCTTGGGGTTCGGAACGGGGAACAGATCATCGAACGGCGGGTCGGGTCACGCCGCATACGCTTGAGCATCACCGATGTTCTGATCTCCAGCGCCCACTCGACCTAGGAACCCGCGTTCGTCTCGTCCCGGCACATGGCACGCTCCCACGATAGCTCCCCCGAGCAAGGTCACAGCACCGCGCCGAACTCGGACACGGACCCCAGCGCTGGGAATGCGCCGGACACCCCTCCTGACATCGATGCGTTGCCGAAGGTGCGGCCCCCCCGGATCGTGGACCTCCTGGGTCGGGGGGGCATGGGGAGCGTTCACTTGGCACACGACAGCGAGCTCGACCGCGAAGTAGCGCTGAAGCGGCCACATCACCCTTCCAGGATGAGCGGGGCGCAACTTTCCGAATTCGTCGCAGAGGCTAGAATGACGGGGCAGCTGCAGCACCCCAACATCGTGCCCATATATGGGCTCTTCGCCGACGAACTTGGTGCTCCGTTCTTCCTGATGCAGGTCGTCGAAGGACTGACTCTCAGAAGCTGGCTCTCGACCGCCCCGCGTGGCGCTTCGCTCGAGAGCGCTCCCCATGGAAAACTGCAGCGCGGCGTCGAGATCCTCATGCGCGTCTGTGACGCCCTGGCGTTTTCCCACAGCCGTCAGGTCCTGCACTGCGACATCAAACCCGAAAACGTCTTGGTCGGTCCTCATGGCCGGGTGTATCTCGTGGATTGGGGCCTGGCCCGGCGACTCGGCGGGACGGAGGCTCTGGACGAAACACTGCGCGTCGCTGGAACCCCTCGCTACATGTCTCCGGAACAAGCTCGCGGGCTGCCATTGGACGAGCGCTCCGACGTCTTCGGCGTGGGAGCCATACTGTACGAGATGGCCGCTGGAAGTCCGCCGTACGGCGACGACGCGGCATCGGCGGCGCAGCGTGCGGCACGCGGCGAAGTAACACCCGTCGCGAAGGCTTGCCGCGATCGGGTGATCTCGCCACGACTTCTCGAAATCATCGAGCGGGCAACCGCTCCGGACCGCGCTCAACGCTACCGGGACGTCACCCAACTGCAGGAGGCCCTCCACGCCCTACTCCGAGGGGGTCCTGAACTCTCGCAGCTCGAAGTCGCCGAAGGTGAGGTGATCGTGCGACAAGGAGAGCCTGGTGACTGTGCTTACGTCATCCTGCGCGGACGTTGCCGAGTTACCCAGGACAGGCATGGCTCAGCTCGGGTGTTGCGGGACTTGCTTCCGGGAGACATCCTCGGAGAGTTGGCGCTCATCCTGAGAGAGCCGCGCAGTGCCACGGTCACCGCGTTGGAACCGACGACGCTTCTGGTCATCGACCGCTCCACTTTGCAGGCCCGAGGAGAATTCGATGGCTGGAGCTCGATTCTGCTCAAAGCGTTGGCTCAACGCTTCTTGCAGCTAGAGCGTCAACTGCGCTCGGACTGACGCGGTTGTGCGTGAGCTTTGGGCTACGTTCCATCATACTGCGTGTCCGATGTTTTCCCGCCTCGTCCGCTGGGCCGCGATGCTCGCCGCGTGTGCAGTGTTGGCTCCCGACGCCGCACGCGCCCAAGCGGCGTGGCCCGCCAATGTCACCCTGCCGAAGCAACTCTTTCTGTCAGCGACCCAACTCGAGGCCGAAAGCTGCAACGAATTGCGACAGCACTACCGCATACCCGACTTTCCTCGCAACGCCAGTGCGGATGTTGGAACTGCCTCGTCGGAGCGCCCAGCACTGGAAGTCGGCTGCCAGGAGTTCCAAAACCTGTTCTTGGCTGGCCGGAGCCAAGGCGTCGCGCACATCGATCGTTCCGTACGCATCACAGAGGCATGTACGTTCCGGGGCACGAGCATCGTCATCACAGCGCCGAACGTTTCCCTCGACTGCGGGGGAAGCACCTTCGTGGGTAGCAAGAAGCTGATGCGTGGCCTCAGCTTGCGCGTCAACACCGAGACTTCGACAACGCCAGGAAGCCAGCTTCAACCCATCGACCAGGTGCAAGTCAGCCGCTGTAACTTCTCGCGCTTCCGTTTTGGGATCCACCTCTCCAACGCCCTCAATCGCTACAACCGCCAAGATGCGCAGCTGTACGATCGCATCCTGACAGGCATGTTCGAGCAGGGTCGATGGGATACTCCTGGGCGCTCTTCTCCGGCCGATCAACTCCGGGCCTTGTCTCCGAAGAACGTGCGGCTTTCTCACCTCACCGTCTCCGACGCCAAGGTCGGGATCTACGTGCACGACCACATGGTGGGCGTAGACGTATCCCACGTTGCGATACGAGGCGCCCGCGTCGGTGTCTACTTGGACCACGGTAGTCGCCAAGCGACGATCCGCAACTCCTGCTTCTTGGAGCCTCGGGGTCGCGAATCCGTCGCCATCGACGCTTCCGCCGGTAACCTGGTTGCTGGCAACTTGTTCTATCTCAATCCGAAGGGCGCTGTTGCTCTGTACAAGAATTGTTCGGAGAACATCGACGCTCCACACCAGTTCTACCGACGCCAATGGTCCATCGGTAATCGTGTCACCCACAACGCCATCATCAGTCGGCGGCGGGAGGCGTCCCCGCGCGCGTCAATTGAGATAGGCAGTCGTCAATGGCAGGCTTCGCGGCGCAAGCGGGACTGCGGTGATGTGCCGCGGAACGGCAGCAAGGGCGCACGGATGCCGGACTACGCGCAGTTCAATCTCGTCGACTCCAACTTGTTCGTCACCGGAGGTACGGGGCTGCGCATCAACGACGACAGCAACGCTGCCCGAGCCAACCTATTCGTCGTGGACGAGCGCTTCCGAGCGCCGGTGATCGTCATCGGCAACCAGTTCGATCTGGAGTACCGTGGGCGCGGCGTGGCATCGGTCGAAACCAGTGCCAACTCACTTTCGACGACCGCGTCTCCCAATCAGCGCACGCCGCTCGGGCCCAAGCGGGTTCGGATCCATTATCCCAACACCACTCACGGTACGCGGCCGAAGCCCTAAATGGCGAGCACGATTGTCGCGCAGTTCATCTGGCCCCGTCGGGTGAGTGCCCGAAAAACCGCCCCGCCTGCCGTCGTTTCGACGCGAAGACGGCAAGCGCTTCTGACGTTTCGAAATGCGCCGCCAGCACCCCCTGAGCTTCAGCGTGGCTCGAAACCGTTGGACGGACGCTCGTCCTGAACACTCGACGAACGCTCAAATCGTCGATCGCAGCTGAGCGACGTTCGTATTCAACACTACGGCAGGCGGGCAATCTGAGCGCCCCAGCACTAGTGGCATGTGCACCCACGTTTCGAGCGCGAGCGATCCGCTGCGCTTGGACGTGTCCGTCGCGACTGTTGACGCCCCCCAAACGATTTCGCTAGCAAACAGAGATGAACACTTCGCACCAGTTCGCTTTCGCCTGCATTCTGACTGGCGCGCTCGGCTGTACCTCGGACAAGCAGGCGGACTCGCAACAGGACATCAGTGGTGATGGCCAAGACGCGGCTGCTCGCACCCAGGACGCCGGTGCTCGTCCTCAGGACACAGATGCCGGTCAGGACGCGGCTGCTCGCGGTCAGAGCGCGGACGACAACAGCTCAAAGACGGATCCCTCGAGCCCGACCGACCCCGACGGCGGCACGGAACTGACGGCTGAAGCGTCATTCCAAGGCAACCCCAACGAGGCCGCGCCGTCTGTTGGACGCTTGGAAGTGCAGCTGAATCGACCTGCCACGCTCGAGATAGAGGTCGAGGGTGGCGGGGAACGTTGGAGCCTCGAGAGTCCAGACGCGTCAACGACACACGATCTGTGGGTCGTTGGCTTGAAGCCGTCCACGACCTACGCTCTGACCGTGACGGCATCCGATGAGGAGGGCGGAAGCTTGACGTTGTCTCCCGAGGAGAACCCCTCGCTCAGCTGGAGCACACCCGACCTGCCCGACGACTTCCCTCCTTTCGAGTTCATCGATTCGGATCCCGCGAAGATGGAACCAGGGATGACGTTGTTCAATGTCAGAGAGGAGTCCAAGAGATTCTATCTGGCCATCGTTGACTCCGAAGGCGCCGTTCGCTGGTGGTATCACAACGACCAGTACCGCATTCTCTACGGGCACCATCTGACGCCATGGGGAACACTCGTGTTCGTTCACGACAATGAAGAAGTCGTGGAGATTGACTGGGCCGGGAACGAACGCGACGTATGGTACGCCGCGGCCCACCCGGAGGCCTCACCACCTGCCTCCGGCATCCCCGTGGATGCCATCGCGTTTCACCACGATGTGACCACCACGTCGCGCAACAACATCTTGGCTCTGGCGGCAGAGGCACGAGTCATCGAAGATTTTCCGAGCTCGACTACCGACCCGCTCGCGCCAGCGACTGACGCTGTCGTGGTGGGAGACGTGATCGCCGAATTCACGCGCCAGGGGGAAGTGGTCACGAGCATTTCTCTGCTCGACCTTTTGGACACGACACGCGTTGGCCACGACGCCACCAATGACTGGTGGAACTCTGTGTTTCCGGACTCGAACGATTGGAGCCACGCCAATGCGGTGGTCTACGACCCCGCGTCCGACGCTTACGTCGTATCCTGTCGCAACCAAGACGCCATCGTGAAGATCGACCGCACAAGCGAAAGCGTGGTGTGGATTCTCGGTAACCACGCGAACTGGAGTGAGGACTTCGAACACCTGCTGCTGACTCCGGTCGGGGACCTGGAGTGGCCATTCCACCAGCACGCCGTCGAAGTCACGCCAAGCGGGATCGGCGTGTTCGACAACGGCATGCGCGATGTTCCGGCGTTCGAGGAGTATCAGAGTCCTTACTACAGCCGCGCCGTCGAGTTCATCGTCGACGAGGAGGAAATGACGGTGACCGAGAATTGGACCTACGGGCCACACGCGGATGAACCCGGATCCTTCTACGCGCCGATCATGAGCGACGCCGACTGGCAACCCGAGACCGGCAACGTGTTGATCACGGCAGGCACATTGACAGCGGACTCGGACCCTGAATACCGCTTCGTCCGCATCCGCGAGGTCACGGCGGGTGGTGATGCGGTTTTCGAAATGCTCGTCGTCGACGCGCCCAGTTCAGCGCCGACAAACTTCTCGACGTTCGGCGCTGACCGGATCGCAGACATCCGTCGTCTGTGGTAGCCGCATACGCTGGCCAACGCTCCCGGGGCCTCCGGTGCGGCTTCACGGCTCTTCGAGGCCCACTCAGCGCAGCAACTGCAGCAACTCGTCGAATTCGTCCGTCTTCTGATACACGCCAAAAACGCTCTGCGCGCCTTCGGCGTCGCGCCGTTCACCGGTGATGACGACAGTGCGAGCGTCTGGCTGGATTCGGTTGATGGCCGGCAGCACGGCTGCCCCCGATCCGGCTCCCAAATGCCAATCCAACAGCACCGCGGAGTACTGGTGTTGCTCGAGCAGTGGAGCCACTTGTTCGGCGTCGCTAGCTTCGTCGACGACGAAGCCTTCGTCTTCGAGCAAAGCTGCGAGAGTGATACGCGTCGATTCGTCGTCGTCGATCAGTAGCAAACGTCGCGGCATCGTCATGCTTTCCGGGTCGACTCGGCGAGCAACTCGAGGAGGCGCTCAATGGTGAGCTGGTTCGTCAGAGCGTTGTCGGCTTCGGCGACCTCGTTCTTGATCAGTTGAAGGAATCGCTCGACGCGCGGATCCTGTTCCAGCAGGCCCGCCGCCGCGGCCTGACGTTGAACGTAGTAGGCAGCGTTTCGGATCGCGGCGAGGCGGTTGCGCAGGTGGTGCCGCAGGTCGGAGATGTGCTCCGAGGCACTGGTAGCGTCAATGCGTGTGGAAGGAGTGGATTGGGTCACCTTTGTGCTCCGCGTGCAGTTGCGATGTTGCTGATCAGTTCACCGGGGTCGAGGGGCTTGCGCAAACAACGAAATACTCCCTCCGCTGAAGCCTGACGGATCAGGTTTTCACCGTCGGCTGCTCCGGAAAAGGCAATGACATACACCGTTGGGTCGACCTCTCGCACGCGTCGAGCGAGTTCGACGCCAGACATCGCGGGCATTGCCAAGTCGGTCACGCAAACGTCCGCTTCCCCCCGCTCCACGAGTGCCAAGGCCGAAGCCGCATCGAACACCGCCTTGGCACGCACACCACCGGCGCACAATGCTTCCGCCGTCGTGGTCGCGACGGCTTCGGCGTCGTCCACCACCACGACGATGGGGTGCCGCAACGCTCGCTGCAACGTCCTGAGAGTGCGTTCGACGTCGAACGGCTTGGCCAGCACCGCGAACACTCCGGCTGACACCGCACGCCGAACGGTATCTTCAGTACTGAAGGCCGTCATCAGCACGACGGGCAAGTCAGGTCGAAGTCTCTTCAGTTCCAGGAATAGGTCCACCCCGCCCATGCCCGGCATGCGCACGTCCGAGAGCACGGCGTCGAACTCCTCCGCGCTCGCCAACTCCAAAGCCCGGGACGCACAATCGGCCTCTACGATTTCGAGCCCGTCGAGCTCCAGGTTGGCCGCCAGCGTTTCACGCAGCGACTCGTCGTCATCCACGAGCAGGATGCGGGCTGGCTTCACGACGGCACGCCCTCGCTGTGGCGCGCTTCGACGGGTAATCGCAAGTGGAACGTCGTGCCCTCACCGATTTTGCTCTCGGCGGTCAACTCGCCACCGTGCCGCTCCACCATTCCCGCCACGACCGCCAAACCCAACCCGGTGCCCTTGACCTTGGTGCTGAATAGCGGCTGAAAGATGCGCGCCAACACGTCCGGCGGCATGCCATCCGCCGTGTCCGCAACGCTGACCACCCAGGCCCCGTCCTCGGCGGGCTTTGCCGAAATCCGAATTTCTCCGCCCACTCCCTCCGCGTAGGCCTCACTGGCGTTTTGTATCAAGTTCACGAACACCTGGCGAAATTGGTCACGATCGAGGTCGTGCACCGGCATCTCTTCGGGCACCTCGTTGAAGATGTTCACCTGAGACCTATCGGGAACCACCCCGATGGCTTCATCGACCAGCGGTCGCAGTGGACACGGTGCCAACACGGGTTGTCGTGGGCGCGAGAAGTCGAGGAGGTTCCCGATGATCTTCGAACTCGCGTCCAACTCCCGAGAAATGATCCCCATGAAGCGGCGGACCTTTGGGTCCACGTCGTCTCCCAAACGTCGATCGATGTATGTGTGGGCGTTGCGGATGGCCCCCAGGGGATTGCGCAGCTCGTGACCCACGCTGGCCGCGAGTTGACCGATGGCTGCGAGCCGCTCCATGCGAGCCTGCGTGGCATCCTCCAACGCGATCTGTTGTTCGCAATGCTGGTGCAGTTCCTTGTAGGTCCGAGCACACTGCAGAAACAAGAACGAGTCGAGAAACACGACCCATCCAGCGTGCTCGAGGAACCGCCACCACTCGGGATTGAGAACGCCGTACACCGACTCGGGCCAGTACAGCCCTCGAAAGAAGTGATCGGTCGCGACGATGATGGTCGCTGGCACCAAGACGCGAACGTCGCGATAGAAGGCGAGGATCGCGAGCGAGACGAAGAAGTGGAAATGGGTCTCGATGCGCCCCCCGGTCAGGTGCACCAGCAACGTGGACCAGAGCACCTGACCCACGGCGATCACGTAGCGAGTGGACTGCTCACCGGGAGCCTTGGCCGCCAGCCATACCGGTAGGCTGGTGATCGCTCCACCGACGACGATGGCCGCGAGGAGATGGGCGTGAAGGGCCGACTCCTTGCCTGCCCAGGCGAGCGGCGAGATCCACGCTGCGACGACGATGGACGCCGCCCATTGCATGACCATCAGGCGGGCGAGCATGTGGTCCACCTTCACACACATGGCTCGATATCGATCGTCGAACAGCTGGGTGACCCGCGGATCAGCGCTCAGGTCGGTATCGCTCGTCGCGCCAGCCGTCACGGTGGCTACCGGTATTTGAAGCATGTGCAAGGCGCTCCTCTCAACGTGCGGCTTTTGCGAACCAAGACAGCCACGGCGACGGGGGATCTCTGTCACTCAACGAGCACCCATAGACGGTACTGGTATCGCGTTCGGTACTGCCATGAGTCACCAAGTCCACGATTCGGCGTCGTCCGACGTTGTCTCCCTGATGCGATCGTGATGGCGTGATTCCCCCGCTGAAAACCAGTCGACGTTGGGAGTCGTAGAGGTAGACCTGCCCAGACGTCGCCGCGCCAAAACGCTGCACCTCCTCTCCGCCCACGTCAGTGTGCACGGTGACGCCCGTGATGATGGCGGCGCTTTGGTATAGGTCGGTGCGCTCCCAATCGACGGCGGCACCCTCCGGTTTGAGAAACAACACGTGGGCTGCGAGTCTTCCCCGCAGCCGTGTCATCAACAGCGACAGCTCCGCGATGCTCGCTCGCGTGCAAGAGCAATGCGGATGGGCGACCATCACCAGCTGAGGCTGGTCCCCTTGCCAATGAATCTTCGAGTCACCTGGCCAACGTACGGGAGCATGTCCAGCTGCCCCTGCCGCGAAAGAGTAGACGAACAACGCCGCCAGGCCAGCGCACACAGCACCGAGCCACAACGTGACTGGCCACAGAAGACTGCGTCCGCGCCCTGTTCGGGCTGGGCGTGACGACGTCGCTCGTGCCGCCGGAGGCCGGACGCCCGCAGTGCCCTTCGTCACGCGGTCGTTCCTCGCAGCGGCATGTTGATTCCGCGCAATGCTCGCTTCATGCGGGCAAAGGTGTCCGCTTTGCGCACCGCGGCGATCAGATCCTCGGGCTGATAGGGCTTTGTCAAGACGCTGATCGGCGCCGCGTTAGGTCCGTCGCGGCTGACCCGATCGTTGACGAACTCTTCGTATCGGCCGGTGACCAAAACCACACCCAGTAGTATCTGACGCTCTTCGACGGCTTGGATCAGCTCCAAACCGGTCAGCCCCGGCATGCTGTGGTCCGTGCACAGAACGTCGAATGCCTTCTGCCCCAGCATGTCCAATGCGCTCTCCGCGCTGTCACACGCCTGAACCTGAAAGTCGAGTTCCAGCAGCGCCTTCATGGTCAGCATGACGTTCGGGTCGTCGTCGACGATCAAGACCCGCGGAACGGGCACGTCAGCTTTTGCGAATCTGTCCGAACTCGGCACTTCCGTCTCCCACGCTCAGAGTGGCGCAGTCAGCAACAGCGCGCAAACTCAACTTGTTTGACTCGAGTCGAGTCGACGTTGAACACGGGGTAGTCAGCAGTGGGGCAACCTGCGTAGTGTGAACGTAAACCAGCTTCAGCCTACCCTGCGCCCAGCGATTTCTGGCCTCTCGAGCGAGCTCTCGAGCGGCAGTCTCCGGATCTGGGCAACGTTAGCTAGCTGCAATGGATCAGCGTCGAACCCCTGGGCAGCTCAGAGGTCCTCCCAACGCTGTGTTGTCGGGACACACCATGAGTCGCTTTGGCGCAGCCCACGAGAGCCATGTCGAAGCGTCACGCTCGACTCCGCTCCGGAGCGCGCCATGCTCACGCCAGCAGTCGCATCGGTGCCTCGAGCTGAGTCGACCAGCGACGGTACCCGAAGAAGAAGGACGACGAGTGCCACGCAAGAGTTTCGCGTGCATTGCGCGACGCCACTGACGAACATCGAGCGATGGGTGGCGTGTCGACTGCTTCGTTCCGCACGATGATGATCGTCGCAGCCATCAGCTCGGCACCACCTGCGAAGGCAGATCCGAGCCGTCCTCGAACGAGCACGACGCACGACCTTCCAGCTCCGTCTCCAGTTCGAGACTACCGCTTCTTCGGGGGCGCGCCCAATGAACTCGAAGTACTGTCCACTGCCGGAGTCGGGCTCAACCGCGCGCTGATGGATGCATACCTGCAAGGGCTCTCACAGCACGTCCCCGATCCCGTCGAACCTTTCACCCGAGTGGCCTGGCAGATCTGGTGGACATTCAATACGTCTCTTTGGCCCCACGAACTCGGACACTGGGCCCGCGCCGATCAAGCGGGGGCTCGCTTCGTCTTCGACGGCTACGGATTCCCGTTTCCAACGACGCGAATGGAGGCCGGACAAGGCTTGTCGCCCGAAGAGGACACGTCCACCTCAGTGGGTGGCTTCGAAGTGAATCATCTGATGTTGCGTCAAACCCACACCGAGTTTCACGACCGGGGCTTTTCTCACGCGGACTCGCTGGTTCATGCCTTCATTCAGGAGTTCTACTTCGCCATGTATGCCTTCCTGTTCGCGTACGCCGATCCTTCCGATCCGACGACGTGGACGGACACCTACGGCGATCCGGTGGAATCCGTATTGCTCGTCCATCGAGGGTACACGGGACGTGACGCACTACTGGCAAACGGCGAGGTCGATCCCGATCTCGAGTCGTTGTACGGTCAAACCCTGCTCGTCAACCTGGCAGCCATGTTGGCGGATCCGCTCTTCTACCAGAGCGCTCTGGCCTTCGCTGGCGACATGGATGTGGACTACGGTCGAACGCGACCTTGGCTGTTCGGCGATGACGACTTGGGGTGGATGTACAGCACACGCTTCAACCAGGGCGCCCTTGGCTGGGAACTGTACCTGACCAACTATCTGCACCTATGTCGGAGGCTGTACGTCGTGAGCTTGAAATACGGGCGCCCGTATCGCAACTACGGCCTGCGACTCAGCATTCCGAGTGCTGTCTCCGTTTCGTCGCTCCGTCTGGGTGTCGAAGCGGATGTCTTCGAGCAAGCTCGCTTCGGACTGGGCGGTGGTGCTTGGATGACGGCAGACGTCGCCTTGGGCCGGGGGTTCACCGCCCTTCTCAAGGGGGGTTACAAGAGCGAGGGCTACTTGGTCGGGCGTCGACTGGGCGCTAGTCCGCTGCTGATGGCCGGATTGGGCTACACCTTCGAGCCTTGATTTTTGCTCATCATCCGCGGCTTCGGGCACTTCATCACACGCGCCCTCGAGTTGTCGGCGCCCTATCCTGATGTCCCGCCTGTATCACACACTGGTCGTCCTCGGCAGCGCCCTCGTCGGCTGTGGCGCCCGCTCCAACGATGATTCCGTCGCGCTGGATGAACCCAACGCTTCAACCACCGACTCCACCAGCCAGAGCTCCGGCACATCGGCCCCTCGAGCTCCGCCTCCGGCCGAACCGAGCGAGCCAGCTCAGACCGAACCTGAGCCAGCTCAGACCGAACCTGAGCCAACTCTGACCGAACCTGAGCCAAGCTCGGCAAACGCTGAGCCAGCTCCGGCCGAACCGGTACCCAGTTCGACGTCGACGGAGATCGACACGACCGTGGGTGACTTTCCAAGTGACTGTCCTTCCGAGCAGTGGACGTGTGGCGTAGCGGGCTGCAATCGCGAGGACTCATGCTACGCGCCCTCCGGCGATCCTGCCAATCCTCCTTGCCCCGCGCCGGTCGAGAGCAGCTGTGAGTGTGATCTCGAGGCTCCGGCGAGCCCTGAGCAGTGCGCTGAGGGGCAAGTCTACACCTGTCTCTACGGCGCCTTCGAGGCGCCCGATGGTTCCACCCAAGCACTGCCCTACGACTGCCAGTGCCTCCCCTCCGATCCGTCAACGGGCAGCGTGAGCTGCGACCAGCATCCCAACGCGAACGAGGAAGCCCGCGGCAGTAGCGCGGGCGAGGTGGGGGCAGTCCCACTGTGGTGCGGCAACTGCGCCTTGCCGTTGATACGTTGAGGTATGCCCGCCGCTTCCAACCGAGTCTTCGAACCTCCGTCCCGGGATCTGCCCCTCGCCGGCCTGGATTCGCTCGATGGCTCCCAGCGTGCCTTGCTGCTGGACTACTGGCGAAGCCGCGCCGACGCGGAATGGACGACGATGGAAGCACTGAGCCACGTGCGTGACGACCTACTAGCACTGGGGGCGCCAACGGTGCTCCTGGAGCTTGCCGACCACGCCATCAACGATGAAGAACGTCACAGTCGATGGTGTCATGCGATGGCTGAACGGGTCGGGCAGGCGAACCTACCGCGACCCAAACTGCGTGGCAGTCGCCCCCTGGTCTTCCCCGACACGACGGCAGCCGAAGCGCGTCTCCTGCGTCCAATTTTCGCCGGCTGTCTGAGCGAGACCATCGCGGTGTGCGTGCTCCAACTGAACCGAGACGAAATTGCTCCCGGCGCGATCAGGGAGGCGCAACGCGTGCACCTCGCGGATGAGGTCCAGCATTCGCGTCTCGGCTGGGCGTTCCTGGCCCACGCTTCGGAGAGCGGCTGGCTCGACAGCGCCAGCCGCAACGCCATCGCCAGGGCGCTCCCCGTGATGTGTTCACTCGCCAAAGAGCTGTGGTCCGCCGGTGAGCTCACGGACGATCCCGAGTTGGCGGCCCTCGGCTTCATCACGCGCCAGCAGATCGATGTGGGTATCCAGACAGCTTTCGGCGAGGTGATCGGTCCGGCGTTCTTGCATCACGGCTTCGCCGTGGAGGCTGGGCAGAGGAGCGTCTAGCTGCTACCAAGATCGCGCTCATGATCCAATGCAGCTGTCGCCGTGGGTTGTTGCTCCTGTGTCTGAGCTGCGCCTGCACTAGCCCACCACCGCCAGAACCTCGCGCACCAGAACCTCACGCGCCAAGGGCGGTGACCATCCCCACCGCCAAACCGCCCCCCGCTGCGACGACGAAGACCATCGACGAAGCGCGGCCAGCGCCGCGCGAGTGCCCTCCGACGACGAGCGGCGTTTCCAAGGAGACGCTGCTCGGTATCGAGTACGCCCCCCCGACGGCTCTGGCTGAACTACAAGCGCAAGGCTACGATACGGCGCCGCTGCCGAATCGCTTGCTTTTCGAATTGGCGCGTTGGGCCGCCAACATGCGGCGCCGCGCCGAGCAGGGGGAGCCGGTGAGCAGCTACGCAGAGCATCTGCGCGCCAGCGGCTTGCTGCCGTCGAACCCGGAAGTGACGTGCGCACTCTTGTCCCTCGCTCTGGAGTGTGCGTTGGCGGAGGATGTCGGCGACTCCTCCGTCGAGGAGAGTGCGGGCATCACCGTTGCCGTCTACGATGCCTGGCTCGAAGCGGTGCCACCCCACCCCTTTTCGGAACACGAACTCGACGTTGCGCAGGAGGTGCACACATCGCTCGTTGGCGCGGAAGGCGACGTCGAACCCCGAATGGTCCACGCCGTGCTCGCGCACGACATCAACGCCGAGAGCATCGTGCGAGATCACCTGGGCACGATGTCGGTCGAAGACATCAGCAACACGCTGAGCAAACTGAAGCAGCAGTACCCGGAAGCGCCCTGGGTTCGCACCATCGCGCGGGACCTTCCATCCTTCGCCACCCGGGGCGACCGAGAAGACCCGGCAGCCATGGCAGCCATGGCGCGTGCCATGGAGGAACTCGGAGAACTCAGCCGCGAGCAGGTGCAAGCGGCCTTAGGCCAGAAGGGGATGTAGCCGTAAGGGGTCAGTGAGCGCCGCGAACCCCTCTTCGTGAACCCGCACCATGCCGCGACCCGCCCCCGACCTTGCGGCGTCACTGGGCTTGCCCTACGTGTTTGGGATTCCGCGGGGCTCGTTGGAAGCCAGCCTGCCGCCGACCCATGCCTACCTCCATCCCGCCCAACGAGAAGCGAGCGCTGCTGGCCGAGCTCACGACAGCCCGGCAGCGTGTCGCTGAAATCGAACGCGCGCTCGCCGGGCACGACGACTCTTCACCCTGGGTTGATGACGCGACCTTCACCCGCAGCCTTCTCATCCATCTCCCCGACTACGTCTACTTCAAGGATCGGGAGAGGCGTTTTACCCGCTTCAGTGCGTCGTTCGAGACACTCTTGGGACGCCCATCCTCGAAGATCGTGGGGCACCGCGATGAGGACCTCTTTCCGCCAAACATTGCGGAGGCGACAGCGGAGGATGACCGACGAGTGATTGAAAGCGGCGTCCCGCTAGTGAACAAGTTGGAAGGGGGTGTCGTTGCGCCCGGAGTCGAGCGTTGGGTGCTGACGACGAAATTGCCGTGGCGTGATGAGAGCGGCACGATCTGTGGACTGTTCGGGATCTCGCGCGACATCACTGCCCAAAAGAGACTCGAAGATGCAGTTCGAGACAACGAGCGGCGCTTGCGCATCATCAGCGACACGGTGCCATTCCCCGTCGCTGCGACCCGTATCAGCGACGGCGAAGTCCTATACGGCAACCGTGCATTGGCCGACTTCCTGGGCATTCCCCTGGAGCAGTTGGTGGGCAGCCGCATCCCCGACTACTACGACGACCCACAGCAGCGTGACGCGCTCATCGCTCGCGTCCAGAAAGAGGGCCGAGTCGAGGGTGTGGAACTTCATCTTCGTCGCCATGACGGCGCCGTTCGCGTGGCAGCGTCTTCCGTCATTCCAATCGAGATCGACGGCGCTCCCGCATTGATGGGTGCAGGAGCCGACATCACCGAATTGAAGGCCAGAGAGCGCGAACTCGAGGAACTCGGTACCCAAAAAGACCTGTTGCTCAGGGAGATCGATCACCGAGTCCGCAACAACCTCGCCACCCTCGCCGCTCTCATCAGACAGCAGGCCGCCGCGGTGGAAGGCCCAGCGCGAGAGGTGCTCGAGCGACTCGACAAGAGCATCCAGAGTTTGGCAACGGTGCACACCATGCTATCGGCGTCTGGTTGGGAACCGATAGCGATCACGACGTTGTGCCAGGACGTTCTTCTGGGGACGTTTCGCGGACTGAAGTCAATCTCCAAGCTGTCTGTGACGGGCGCCCCAACGCGCGTCTCCAGTCAAGCGGCCCACCAGCTCGCGTTGGTTCTTGCGGAACTCGCCACCAACAGCATGAAACATGGTGCGAGCAAGTCGGGCCTCGAGGTCACCGTGCACGTCGAAGAGTCGCAGGACGCCGTTCGCGTCGTCTACCGTGACAACGGCGTTGGTTATCCTCGAGCGGTACTCGACGGTACGGAAGATGGCCTCGGCCTTCGACTTCTGAGGGGGCTCGTGGGCTACGGACTGCGAGGACGAGTAGCGCTCGAAAACGACGCAGGTGCAATGACGACGCTCCACCTTCCGTCCCTCGACGGTGAGTCCACGCGCCAACCCAACGCGGAAGGATGACGACCGTGACCTCGACTGTGGCGGACCAGGTCAGAGTGCTAGTCGTCGAAGACGAGTTCCTTCTTGCCGACGAATTGAACCGAGTGGTGCGAGGGCTGGGCTGCACGGTGGTTGGCCCCGTTGCAGATGTGGAAGCAGCCTTGGCCCTGGCACGCGAAGCTGCCATCGACCTAGCAATCCTGGACGTTCGCATCCGAGGCGGGGATTCGACGCCGGTCGCAGAGGTGCTTGCCGCTCGAGGTTGTCCGTTTCTATTCGCCACCGGCTACGGCACCGATGACGTCCCATGGATGATGTGGAAAGCGCCAGTGTTGACGAAACCGCTTCAGCAAAGCGCGCTCGCTGAGGCCCTGAAACACCTGCTCCCGCGAGGCTAGCGACTCGGCTCTTCCGCATGCATGCCGTGACACCAACACTCCGTTCTGGTTGGCAGCACGCGCGCTAGTACCGACATCTCCCGAGCTCGAACGAAAGTTGCACGTCAGCCAGAAGAGTCTCCACCTGACGCGTGCGGGAGCGTTGGCATTGGTCGCGCTGAGCAAACCCGAAAGACTCAACTTCGGTTTCCCTAACACGGATGTGTTTCACTACATCGCGCCGTACTCGGCCGCACCGAACACCATCCCGCCGCAGCAGAACGTCACGGATGTCGACGCGGTGCGTGAGAACGGCAGGCTCATTTTCATCTCGTGCGGTAGCGACGACGGCCTGATCAACAACAGCGAGAACTATCACAACTTCCTCGACGACAACGGCGTCGAGCACATCTGGCAGATCGAGCGCGGTCAGGGTCACACCAAGACGGTGTGGAACCGCAGCCTCCACAACTTCGCTCAGCGGGTTTTCCAAGACTTGGGTGCGGCGCCTGAAGTGCCCGTCGACGACGGCATGGGCGAGCCCGACCGACACCACCGGTACAGGCGTGACGCCAGGAGTGGATCAGGGTAACACCGGAGTCGCCACCGCTGGCGGGCAACCCCCCGCTCCAGGCGCGACACAACAGCCCGCAGCTGGCCTCGCGCCCCAGGGAGGCTCCGACGTCGGACAGAACTCGGAATCTGGTTGCGCCGTGCGAAGCCCCGCGCGTGAAAGCAGCGGCGGTCTGGCTTTGGCGATGCTCGCGCTCCTCGTCGTGCGCCGACGTCGGCGAAGCTGAACCGCGCCGCAAGCCCGAGCGGGTGCTGGCTCCTGGGAGGGACCAGCACCCGCCGCGACCTGAACGGCATCGCGAGAATCCTTCGCTCAATCTTCGCGAGAGCTTGGCGACGCCTCTGCACGGCACACGCCGTGCTGGCGCAGTGCGAAAGTTGCGCTCTGAGCGTGTGCATCATGCGGGACAGGAGGGGCGAGGAGCGGGCTCCTCAGGCTCGGCTCTCCGCAGGTGGATTGCATGACAATTCCGCCGGGGCCCCGACAATTACCGGTGTTGGACAGCCAACCAGTGACCTGGCCGGTCCAGCGCGGCAACCCCGCCACGCGACCGCCAAAGGGAGCTTCATGAGTACAGGAGCGACAAATGACTAAGATCCGCGAACACCATCGGAAACACCGACCGAGCCTTGGCCTGGCGGCTCCATGGGTGGTTGTCGCACTGTGTGCGTGCAGCGGCACGGTAGACGGCAACAACGGACTGCCGGCCAGCGGAGCAACCGCTCCAGGCATGCCAAGTGCCGGCCCCAATGCCGTTGGCGTGGGGGCGGGCTCGGTCGGTTCGCCAACGGGCGCGGTGCCCTCTGGGGCGACGTCAGCGGGGGCGCCCACCGGCGCGACGCCAGCTCCCGGCGCCACCACGGTCGGTGGCGAGCCAGAAGGCGTGACTTCTACCGAAGGACAGGTCGACCCAGTCACCGGAATGGTCACGCCGGGCGCTCCATTGGTCGACAACGGGCTACCCGGTCGTTCCCTCGTACGGCGTCTCTCGAACGTCGAGTACGCCACCACGATCGCGACCCTGTTCGGTGACAGCACCGACTACACCGCGGACTTCCCGGCAGACACCGTCGTCAACGGCTTCACGAACAACACGGATGTGCAGGACGTTGCTCCAGCACTGCTCGAACAGTACGTCTCGGCGGCCGAGTCCGTTGCGACCAATGCCGTACGAGACGTGGACTCGTTGCTCGGCTGTCCGCTGTCCAACGGCGAAGCGTGTGTCTCGGACTTCATCCAGCGCTTTGGCAAGCGCGCTTGGCGCCGGCCGCTCGACAGCACGGAGCAAGCCGAGTTGCTCGCGCTGTTCCAAGGTGAGGCGGATCCGACGACGGGTGTGAGCTTGGTGCTGCAAGCCCTGCTGAACGCCCCGAGCTTCCTGTACCGAGCCGAGGTCGGTGTGCCTGTTGAGGGGGAGACGTACTTCGCGCTCAACTCGTGGGAGATCGCGTCGCGCCTGTCGTACTTTTTGACCGGCACGATGCCAGACGACGCTTTGTTCGCCGCGGCTGAGGCCGACACGCTGACTTCGCTCGAGGGAATCGAGGCAGAAGCCAGGCGCCTACTGGCAACCCCGGCTGCGCGGGCCAACGTCGCCGACTTCTTCAGCGGGTGGCTCAACCTGCACGCCGTGGAACGCCTGCAGCGCGACACTGAACAGTTCGAGAACTGGGATAGTCAACTACCGCCTCTCTTCTACGAAGAGACCCGTGAGTTCGCGACCAACGTGGTCTTCGACGGCGCGGGCGACTTGAACACCCTAATGACGGCGACCTTCACCTACGGCGATCCGGCCCTCGCCGAGTTCTACGGCGGCACGGCGGGCCCGGTCGAAAACGGCGTGGCGCGTATCGAGCTCCCGCCGGGTCAGCGTGCGGGCCTCCTCACCCAGGCCTCCTTCTTGGCGACGCACGCGAAAGAGATCCAAACGGATCCAGTCTCTCGCGGCAAGTTCGTGCGCGAGCGCATGTTGTGCCAGGGCATCCCTGCGCCCCCGCCCGGTTTGGTGGTGACCGCACCAACCATCACTCCGGGGTCGACGACACGCGAACGCTTCGCACAACACGAAGAAGATCCAGTTTGCGCGGCCTGTCACCTCCTGATCGATCCCGTCGGGCTCGCCTTCGAACACTACGATGCGATCGGCCAATGGCGTGACCAGGAGCAGGGGCTCGACATCGACGCCAGCGGCAACCTCACGAACACGGACGTGGAAGGTCCGTTCGACGGCATCGTGGAGATGGCCACCAAACTCACTGAGAGCGAACTCGCGACGGAGTGCTTCGTGAGGTACTGGTTCCGGTTCGCCTTCGGCCGCGGCGAAAGCGATTCGGAAGCCGCTCGCCTCGCAACGATCACCAGCGACTTCAACGCCGCAGACCAGCGCGTGAAGGACTTGTTGGTCGCCCTCACCCTGACGCCCGACTTCCGCTACTTGGCCAAGGACGAAACGACGCCATGAAACGCAAACCAGTCTTCAGCATCCCTTCCAAAGCTCTATCTCGTCGCACGCTGCTCCGCGGCGCGGGCGGTGTGGCGTTGGCGCTTCCGTTCCTCGATGCGATGAGTCCGCGAGTCGCCAGGGCCCAAGCGGTACCCAAGCGCTTCGTGGTCTTCTTCAGTGCCAACGGCAGCATCATGGACGAGTGGCAGCCGGAAGGCGGCGAAACCGACTTCACGATGGGCCGCATCCTGGCGCCGCTGGACGTTCACCGTGAGGACTTATTGATCATGCGAGGCTTGAACAACGAAGCCTCGTACATCTACGACCCCAACGCCCACGATACGTCGATGGCGACGATGTTGACCGCTGATGCGCTCGTCATCGGCCCCAGCGGTACCGGACGCGCGGGACACGTGCTCGACGGAACCGCAAACGGCCCGTCCATCGACCAGGAGATCGCCGGGGTCATTGGTGGCCAAACCAAGCTGCCATCCCTCGAACTCGGCGTGCAATCGACCACGACCATCATCGAGCCGATGCCTACGAGGATGTGCTACCGAGGCACCACCGGCAACGCCAAGTCGGTAACTCCAGAGGACGACCCGCAGACGGTTTTCACCCGGTTGTTCATGGATACGGACGTCGCTACGGATTCGATCGATGACTTCTTGCGACAGCGGCGAAGCGTTCTCGACTTCGTGCAGAGCGATTTCGCGCGTCTGAACGCGAAGGTCAGCGCCGCCGATCGACAGAAGCTCGAGCGTCACCTCAGCACGGTTCGAGATTTCGAACAGTCCTTGGACAACCTCGGTTCCGTGGAGAGCACTGGGTGCCTCGTTCCGAGCGAGCCTCCCGACGTCAACCTCGATCCGGTCGATTGCGTGCAAGACGACCGCCCAGCGCGCTGCTTCGGTGATTTCGAGGAACTGGGCAAGGCACAGATGGACATGCTGGTTCTGGCGCTGACGTGCGACTTGACGCGGGTCGTTACCCTGCAGTGGGCGACGGCAGAAAGCACCATCTTCCACAAGTCACTGAATGTCGCAGGCGAACATCACCTGATGTCCCACGACGCAGTGGGCAACCGTGAGGACCTGATCAAGATCAACACGTGGTATGCTGAGCAATTCGCCTACTTGCTCGACGCATTGAAGGGCCATGCGGACGAGGATGGAAGCTCGGTGCTCGAAAGCTCCGTCGTGCTCTGGGCCAACGAGCTCTCCAACGGCGAAATCCACGATCGTCGCAATCTGGGCTGGATCATCGCAGGCCAAGGCAACGGCGCCATCAGCACGGGTCGCAGCGTGCGATACAACAACACCACGACCAACCAGCTCTTCGCGTCTCTGATGACGATGTTCGGCTCCCCGACGAACGGTTTCGGTGCACCGGAGTTCAGCGGCACGCTCTCTGGACTCGGCTGAGAAGCACCTGGAGAAACAGCAGTAGCGCCGTTGGCTCTCGGACCCCGTGGGGATCGAGCCTGGCGCCAGGCGGGTCTCGAAGAGAAACCAGCGAAGGGGTCGCACTCAGCGACACCTTCGTGCGTCTGCGGCGTACTCAGACGGCCTTCTCGAAAGCGCCTGGCGTCAGCGAGAGCCAACGTTTGGCCTTGGCCGTTGCCAAGAGCTGCGCGGCCACGTGCATGCCTTCTTTCGGCACGGCGTCGAGCACTTCGCTGACTGTCGCGTGCACGAAGAACTTACCGCGGCGGCCCGCCACCTGAACCATCGTCAGTAGCACACCGCGTTTCATCGCAGCGCCGAAGCCGCTACCCTCCATCACTGCGTGGTAGGACGAGCATAAACCCGAAATGTAGTGCATGCGCTTCGTGAGATAGTTTCGCACCGCTGCATCCGGCGCAGGCGCGTCCTGTGGGACTCGCGCCACGTACAGGACCGGTCCCCCAGCGGCGCGGTTCGCGCGCTCCAGTTCTCGCAGAATGAGGTCGATGTCTTCCTTGGTAGGCGCCCCCCATACGGCAAATACCCCCCCAGGAGCCGTTAGCATTTCAACCGCCATGCTCGTGGCACAGAGCTTACCCATTCACTGAGTACCTGCCACCCGCAGCCTCGGCAAAGCGATTCCATTGCCCCACCCCGACTCGCGTTCGTTCAGCACGGGGCAGTCTGACCGCAAACGCGCCGCGCACCTCGTGATGGCTCCCAGCCCCGTCATCGGGCGACAGTGAAATGTGCCCCACGCGCAGGAACTAGTCCTGTCGTCCGCGCGTTGCGCGGTTTGGTTACATTTCGCGCGGACGTCGTCGCGGCGCTTCGAGTCCCACTGATGCACCTCCCCCCTGTTCAGACCGAGGACTCCCTCGGTACCTGTGGTATGTTCCCGCGCGGGCAGCGCGATGGGAAGTCCGGGGTAAGCAAGTAGCTTCGTCTGCTCGCTACTCGCTCCGTTCCAACTGGGAAGGGATGCTCCTGAAGGCGAAGCCGCCGAGTGAACGCCGATGCTCACTTCAGACGCATGACCGCCTGCCCGGTGAACGGATTGGCAGCCACGGCATCATAACTCCAACCATTGGCCTCCACTGCCTCGATGAACGCGCGGTGTTCGTCTTGTTGCCAACCGCGGTGTCCCGAGTATTCGTCGAATACGATCACACTGCCAGCGGCGAGCTGAGGGGATAGGTGCTCGAGCCCACAACGAGCGCTCTCGTAGAGATCGCTATCGACGTGGAGCAAAGCGATGGGCTCGGGGTGCTGCATGCTGTAGAGCGGCAGTTGTTCTTCGAACGAGCCGACCCAGAAGCGAGCGTCGATGTCCTCGGGAGCGCGGCCCGTGGTAGTGAATCTCCCCTCGGGCACGTTCTTCCAGCCGTCTGGAAGTCCGAGGAAGCTGTCAAAACCGTGCAGCGGTCCAGGCCGGCACTGCGACAACCAACGCAGAGACACGCCGTGGAATACACCCAACTCGAGCGTTGGGCCGTGGGCTGGGGCGATGGAGGCCGCGTAGCGAAGTGTTTCCCTGGCGCTCGAGAACAGTCGAGCATCGGACATACATTGGATTAGATAAACGGCAGCGTCGGCGAGATCCTTCAGTCGAGGACTGCGCGCCACTACCTGCTCCAACTCGACGAGCTCGGTGGGAGTGAGTGGGAGCCCAGGCCGCGGGAGCAGCGCTTCCCCCTCGCTTTTTTTTCGCGCTGAGTGATGACGAATGAGCCATGCGAAGACCGCGGCTTCGGGGTGGCCCTGGGGAGTCTCTTGCGCTCGAGCCAGCGCTTCGAGTGACGCGCCGGGGTCCTGACTATCGAACACGCAACGCGCCAGCACGAAGTGAGCGGATGGCTCGCTCGGAGCGAGTCGAACCGCCGCCTGAGCGGCTTCGAGCGCCGATACTCGGTCAGCCACCTCGAGACGCAATAGCGCGAGGTGCAGCCAAGCGCCCACCATTTGCGGTGAACACGCGACCGCGCGTTCCAGCGCCCGCGTTGCCTCCTCCAGGCGCCCGATAGTCTTCAAACCCAATCCGACATCCCGAAAGACGCGTGCGTCCTCGGGCGCGAGGGCCAGCGCCCGCTCGAAGCAGAGGAGGGCCTCCCTCGCACGACCACCCTGGGCATGCAGCGCGCCCGCGTTCATCAGCGCATCCAGGCAATCTGGGCGCTGATGCAAATGCTCGTCGTAGCGGGCCAAAGCTTCAGCGGTGTGCCCTTTGCGGTGCGCGCGTAGCGCGGCAGCAAGCAGCCCACTTGGATGCGACCGTGGAGCCGCGTAGCGAACGGGCTTTTTGCGGGTTCCTCCCGCACGGGACAGGCGAGTCAATGCGGCTTGATAGTAGCCCAATGAGCTGCGGCGAGTCGCGTGTTGGTCCGCTGCTGCAGAGCTCTCCGGGCAGGTGCCGAACGTCGAACCGAGTGCGTAGAGCTTTCCCGGACCGGCCTCTAGCCTTTCTTGGCCGCGTCCTCCTTGGCTTTGGCGGCGTCCGCGTCCTTCTTCGTGCGGGCAGCTTTGCGCTTGTCCTTCTTCACTTTGTCTTTTGGTGATTTGTCGCCCATCTGGTGTTCCCTTTCAAGTGAGTGCCGGACAGTGTCCGACGTGTGGCGTCGTGATGTTGTCGATGAATGCTCGGCCACATGTCGTGGCGAACTGAGCCATCAGCGGCCGCCGGAGGCCCCCTCGGCGTTCCACGCCGCTTCCGTACTATCGACGAGCAAGAGCTCCGTGTGAGCACGAATGTTCATGGAAACGGCACGCTCGTTGAACGCACCCGCACCGTCTCCGGTGGACAAGACGACGCCTCGCAATGCTAGCTCACCGTGCACGACGTGCAGCCAGGCGCAACGACCTCGCTGGAGCTTGTACTCGACATGCTGTCCGGCGGAGTACAGCGCGGAGTACAGCAGCATGTCCTGCTGCAAGCGCAGGGATCCATCTCGTGCGTCAGGCGACGCGATCAAGCAGAGCTTGCCTCGTCGGTCGGCCACGGCGACGCACTTCTTGTCCAACTTGAGCCTCGCTACCCCGGCAGTGGGTGCCAGGAGTATCTGAAAAGCGTGCGTGTCGTCCTTCCGCGCGCAGGTAACGCCCGGCGGGCGCAGAGCGCGCTGCGACGCTGCCCACAGGAACTCTCCGGGCTCCAGGGTATCGATATCCCCCGCCTGATCGCGATAGGCGAGCCCTCCTCGACGCACGTACGTGATGACCTCTCCATCGTGCTCCGACCCGTTCGACCAAGACGCCCCCGATTCCAGCCGCGCCTCGCTCAGAGTCTGCAATGCACCGAAGCCACCGGGCGGCTGCCCCAGGGAGTCCACGCCGGGATGCCCCTGCCAGACCTGCCCCCGAGGCGTCTCGACGGGGCTACGCACGCGGGATACTTGAATCGTAATCATCGTCCCTCTCCCTTGCCCCAATCTCGCCAGCAACGTACTCGCACGTCAGTAGCGAGTTGGGCTACCGCCGGGATCCGGCTGAAGAAGGAACCCTGAACCGGGTTGACGCTCTCTGGAACGACCGCATGCGCGACGGGAACGTAGGCGCTGTGGCAGAAGACGCCGTGAGTCGGGTCGAGCCCACGCCACCCCGCGCCTGGGATGAACACCTCCACCCAGGCATGCATGTCTCCGCCCACGAAACCGTCGCGGTTGGGATCGTAGAGGTAGCCACTGACAAACCGGGCCGCCACTCCGGAGCTGCGCGCCATGTCAATCAGAACCACGGCAAAGTCGCGACAAGCTCCGACCCCATTTCGAAGTGTCTCTGGTGTGGTTTGCATGCCAGGGCTATCGCGCCGTCGATAGGTCAGCTTGGTGAACAGCGCACGATTCAACTCGAACAACCATGCGACGGTGTCCATTGGCTGTTGTCGAAAATTCTCGGACAGCCAGCGAGAGACGGCCGACCGCACCTGGTCCGGCGGTGGCGCCAAATAAATGCCCAGATTGAAGCGATGCAACGGTTCGTAGGCAAAAGGGAAACTGCGCGCGTAGTCGCGCACCAAGAAGTCGAAAGGTGGGATTTCCGAAGTGGTGACCTCGGAGTGGGAAACGATCTCCAGCGCGCTCGCCGGCTGCTCGAACTGCATGCTAGCCGGGAGGTTGTCGAAATCATCTCGCATCCACGCCACCTGCGCATTCGGGACACAGTCGAGCGAAAAGCTCCGCACCTCCAGCAAGGGATTTTCCCTTGGTCGAAGGTAGAGCAAGTGCGGTCCGAGCTGAACCTCGCGATCGTATGTGAAGCGCGTCGTGTGAGTGATTTCTAAATTCATGCCCGGAGTACCAGCCCTTCGTCAACGATCCTTCAATGTTCGAGAAAACCCACCATCGCCCGCGTCGTCAGCAACAAGGAGGCGATGGACGCCGCGTTCTCCAACGCCACACGCACTACCTGCGTCGCGTCGACTATCCCGGCGGCCACCAGATCCTCGTACCGCTCTGACGCTGCGTTGTAGCCCTCAGCCCCACTGCGTTTCATGACCTCGGCCAACACGACCGCGCCTTCGGCACCGCCGTTCTTCGCGATCTGACGCAGGGGTTCTTCGACTGCCCGGCGAACGAGCTGTACACCAAACTGTTCGTCCCTCGAGAGACTCAACGCATCCAGCGCTGAACGCGAACGCAGCAGGGCAACCCCACCACCCGGGGAAATGCCTTCTTTCACCGCAGCTCGGGTAGCGTGCAACGCGTCTTCGACTCGCGCCTTCTTCTCCTGCAACTCGCTTTCCGTCGCGGCACCCACCGCGATGACGGCCACGCCACCCGCCAGTTTTGCCAAACGTTTCCGCAGAACGTCGCGCTCGGCATCCGAGCTCACTTCCTCCAGGCGCGCCCGGATCTGGCGCACTCTGCCGGCGATCTCCGGTTCCTTTCCTGCGCCTCCGACCAGCACGGTGGAGTCCTTGCTGACGATCACCCGCTTGGCCTGCCCGAGATCCTCGAAGCGCAGGTTCTCGAGTTTCTCGCCCTGATCTTGCGTGAAGCACTTGCCGCCCAACACCGCACTGATGTCGCGAAGCATTTCCGTGCGGTTGTCGCCAAAGCCCGGTGCCTTGACCGCACACACCTTCAGCGCGCCACGGATCTTGTTCAGCATCAGCGCCGTGAGCGCCTCATCCGAAACGCTCTCGGCTATCACGAGCAACGGTCGATTCGCTTTCGCCACCATTTCCAGGAGCGGCAGAAGCTCGCGCAGATTCGACAACCGGTTGTCGGCAGTCAGCACCAAAGCGTTCTCCAGACTCGCCTCCAAGCGGTGCGTGTCCGTCACGAAGTACGGCGAGAGGTAACCGCGGTCGAACTGCGAACCTTCGACGACTTCGAGGGTCGTCTCGATCGACCTCGACTCTTCCAGAGTCACCACACCATCATTGCCTACGCGATGCATGGCATCGGCGATGAGCTCGCCCACTGTTGCGTCCCCATTGGCACTGACTGTGCCGACCTGCGCAACCTGCTCTCGGCTTTCGACGGCTCTGCTCTTCGTCGTCAGGTCCGCCACGATCGCGCCGACAGCAATGTCGATCCCGCGCTTGAGATCCATGGGATTGGCACCGGCGGTAACCAACTTCACCCCTTCTCGATAGATCGCTTGAGCCAGAACGGTTGCGGTAGTCGTGCCATCGCCAGCGATTTCTGCCGTTCTGGAAGCAACCTCCTTGACCATTTGCACGCCCATGTTGGCGAAGTGGTCCTCGAGCTCCAGCTCTCGGGCCACGGCCTCGCCATCCTTCGTGATGGTGGGTGCGCCCCAAGCTCGTTCGAGGATCACGTTGCGACCTCGCGGCCCCAAGGTGACCTTGACGGCATTGGCGAGCGCGTCCACACCGCGACCGATCTTCTCTCGGGCTTCGTTGTCGAAAACGATCTCTTTGGTAGTCATCGCGCGGTTCTCGTTTCTGAAGGAAAGATGCTCATTCTGGCTTCATCCTGCGTAAGTATTTGAATTGGTCACTGTCGGTGGACAGAACGACCGTCGTATCTTTGGATATCGTGTCTTCGTACGATTGGAGCGTGGCCGTGAATTCGTAGAAAGCCACGGTCTCGGCGCTCTCGTTGTAGGCACCGGCGTAGATCTCGGTCGCTTTGGCGTCTGCAACACCCCGGATCTTCTCGACGTCGCGGTACGCCTCGGACTGGATCTTGTTGAGATCTCGCACTCGGTTACCACGGATTCTGGCCGCCTCGCCGTTACCCTCAGACACAAATCGTTGCGCGATTTGCCTGCGCTCACTGATCATTCGGTCGTAGATCTTCGGACGAACGCTTTCGTTGTAGTTGATGCGCTTGAAGCGAATGTCGAGCAGCTCGATACCGAAGACCCCGACCTTCTCAGCGGCGGCCGAGAATATCTCCTCTTCGACGAGCTTCCTCCCCTTCTGGATTGGTACGAGGGCCCCGATGTTGCTCTCGTCCCCGTCATCGACGAGCAGCGCGTCCTGCAGTGGGATGCGGTCTTTGCTCGTGCGGATGATCTCGATCAGCTCGTGTTTCGCGACGGCATTGCGCGTCTCGCTGCCCAAGATGTCGTCCAGTCGTGACTGAGCGCTGCGTTCGTCACGCAGCCGCAGAAAGTACTGAAGTGGGTCTGTGATGCGCCAACGCGCGAACAGGTCCACCGAAATGTACAGCTTGTCCTTGGTCGGCATGTCCGACGGGCTTCCGTCCCACTCGAGCACCCTCTTCTCGATGGAATTGACGTCCTGAACGAAAGGCACTTTGACGTGAAGGCCAGCGTCGGTGATCGGTGTCCCCACCGGCTTACCAAACTGCGTGATGATGACCTGCTCCACCTCGCTCACCGTGTAGAGTGCACTCGCCAAAACGAACGCCCCTACCAGCACCAGAATCAGACCAGCTACTCTCAAAAGTTGTTTCATGGCTGCCCTTTCTGCGGGGCATCGAGATTCAGGAGAGGCAGAACACTGCGTGCGCTGTCGTCCACGATGACCTTGGAGCGCAAACGCGGCATCACGCGGCGTAGCGTCTCCAGGTAGATCCTACGTCCGGTAACCTCCGGCGCCTGTTCGTATTGTCGAAAAAGCGCCGTAAAACGTGCGGCGTCGCCCTCTGCCTCGTTGATTCGTTTCAAACGGTAGCCATCCGCCTCGCGAATTCGCTGATCGCGCTCGCCTTCTGCGACGGGGATCACCTTGTTGTAGTCTCTGCGCGCTTCGTTGATCAGCTTTTCCTTCTCTTGCTGCGCCTGGTTGACTTCGTTGAACGACTCTTGCACGGGCTCCGGCGGATTGATGTTCTTGAGCTGCACTTGGTCGATGCTCAGTCCCATCGCGTACTTCGTCGAGAGCGCCTGCATCTTGACCAGGCCCTCGGTCTCTATCTCTTGACGCCCGATGGTGATCACCTCATCCACCGTTCGGTCTCCGACGACTTCCCGCATCACGGATTCGGCGACGTAGCGGAGCGTTTCGCGGGGTTCGCGGACCTCGAACAGGAACTTGACGGGGTCGGAGATCCGGTACTGCACGACCCATTCCACCAGGGCGGCATTCAGGTCACCCGTCACCATCTCCGTCTCTCGCCGCTGGTCGTCCTCCGAGCGTCTCGAACTCTGGTAGGGGTCGGTCCCTTCCGGGGTGGTAAAGCCGAACTCCTGCTTCAGCTGGCGTTCGACGGGAACGATCGTCGCCGTGTCGACGCCCAGGGGGAGCTTGGCGTGCAGCCCAGGCGGCACCTGAGAGTGGTACTTGCCAAGCCTCAGAATGACGGCAACCGAATCGCTCGGCACGGTGTAGAAGGACGTCCAAACGAGGCCCAAACCTCCCAACACCAACACGACGACCCACATCGCCTTGGCCTTGTCACCCAACCAGTGTGCCAGCAATCTTTGCACGTCGCGGAGTTGATCTCGCTCGGGCTGACTGCCATTGCCTCCGTTGGTGGTCACTTGTTACCTTCAATCTCGGTATCTCGTCTCGCCCGAGTCGTCGTCGCGGTCTTCGTGCCGGTTTTGCTCATACGCATCGCTAGCGAAGCAAAGCACGATCCGCGCCAACCTCGAACGGTACGGTCTGATCCGGGAGCTTCGGGTGCCCAGCGCCGGCATCTGACGCGAGTTGGTTGGGATTCGGGCCGGACCTCCAGCTACGGCGATAGTTGACGACTAGCAGGACACTTGCCGAGTTGCGTTAACGCTCTCAGGTCCATGGAATGTATCGAGAAGAACGACGGCCGCCGACGGCACGACGAACGTCGACGACGGCGCCTGCAGGAGACCGACTTTTGCGCGAAACGTCAAATCCGGCCTTCACCACATTCAGGTCACGAGCTGACGATGTGCGGGTTCGTTCGGTCGAGGTGATGTAGTGTTGTCATTCACTTTGAAGGAGATGCTGCATGCAGGTGGATGACCTCGACCACGAGGAGTTGCTCGAACTCGACCCAGAAGGGGGCGTCATTCGCTTTGCCGGACAACGAGCCCTCTTGCTGGACGCGGTCGCGATGGGATTGCTGCGCAAACAGCTGGTCGAGACCTTCGGCTTCATCGCCGCACGGGCCGTTCTGACCCAATTCGGCTTCGCGCACGGCTGGCGCATGGCAGGCGCGATGCAGGCCGAGTTCAACTGGGACACGCCAGACGAATGGCGCTCGGCGGGAATGCGGATCCACGCGCTGGAGGGGCTTTTCCTCCTCGAAGCCGGGAGCACGGACCCACAGTCCAAAGCCGGCGCCACGTTGGCAGCTTCCTACGAGGCCGAGCAGCATCTGCTCCACTTCGGTCGCGCCGACGAACCCGTGTGCTGGACCATCAGTGGGCTGATCAGCGGCTACATCAGCCGCACGACGGGCAACGAGGTCTACGTGCTCGAGGACCGCTGTCAGGGAAAAGGCGATGCGGGCTGTCATCTCATCGCGCGCACGCGCCTGGAGTGGGGTGACCAACGTGCGGACGAACTGCGGTTCTTCGAACCCACGCGGCTGCAGGAGTGTCTGGACGTGTCGCTCAAGCACGTGACCGAGACGTTGAAGTCGGCGGAGCGAAAACTGCTTGCGCGCAGCCGTGAACTACGACGAGTGACGGCCAACGACGACATGCCCCTCGGCACCGTGGCCAGCAGCGCTTCTATGGCGCAGCTGCTCAGTCTCGCCCGACGCGTCGCCAAAGTGGACTCGGCACTGCTGATCACGGGAGAAAGCGGCACCGGCAAAGAACGCATCGCGCGCCTGATTCATGACGAGTCCGCTCGAGCCGAAGGTCCCTTCATCGCCGTCAATTGTGGCGCGATCGCCGAGACACTACTGGAAAGCGAGCTGTTCGGGCATCGACGGGGAGCGTTCACGGGGGCGACCAGCGACCGCTTGGGATTGTTCGAAGCCGCTCACGGCGGCACGCTCCTTCTCGACGAGATCGGCGAGGTCTCCGCCGGCATGCAGGTGAAACTGCTGCGGGTGCTCCAAGAGCGAGAGGTCCGCCGCGTCGGCGAAAACCTCACGCGGAACATCGACGTGCGCGTGATGGCGGCCACCAACCGCGACTTGAAGCAAGAGGTGGAGGCGGGACGCTTCCGCCAGGACCTCTACTATCGACTCAACGTGGTGGAGCTCCACGTGCCTGCGCTGCGGCAGCGACGAGAGGATGTGTTGCCCCTGGCTCGAATACTCTTGGCGGAAGCAGGCGAACGCATGCACCGGCATGTCTCCGCTCTGACGTCCAGCGCAGCCGACCAGTTGTTGCACTATGCGTGGCCCGGCAACGTTCGGGAACTGGAGAACGCGATGGAACGCGCTGTCGCGCTGTGTGCGGGGGAGCGCGTCGAGCTAGAAGACCTCCCGCTAGAGGTGCGCTCCGCGCTCCCGCAAGCCGTCGCAAACGCTGGTGACGTCAAGCCACTGGCGCAGATCGAAAAGGAGTACATCCTGGCGGTCCTCGCGCTCAACGCCGGCAACCAAACGAAGGCGGCCAAGCAGCTCAGGATCGGCTCCGTCACGCTGTATCGAAAACTGAAGCGCTATGGCCTAGTCCGCACGCGAGCGACGGCGCTTCGCCCCAGCGAAGGGACACTCGACACTCGAGGCAACTGAGGCCTTGCGTCGACCGCCCCTGCGGAGCCGGTGTCGGAGCTCAGCCCAACGTTTTTCGGAGAGACGTCACCGCCGCTTGTCGGTAGCGAAGCAGAGCATCGTCGTAGGCGAACACCCAGTCCGCGTCTTGCTGCGCGGTATCGAGACTCGGCTCGGACGCCGTGGGCAACCCGGACTCCGCGAGCAATTCCTGGCTACAAGCACGAAGAGCCGCACTTCTGGCGCTCGGCAATGGCAGCACCGACCCGACTTGCACGGCATCCGCCTCCTCCTTCTGAGCGAGCTCCTCGAGCTGAGTGATCGTGTCGGCAACCGCTGCTTGAATCACGTCGAGTCGAACCCGACACCAAGCGTCTTGCAGAAACGTAGTTGGGAGATTGAGCGTTGACATGGCGGTCTCACTGCACCGAATTCGAAACGTGCGAGAGCCGCACGCTTGCGAAGACGAGTGTACAACGCGTCTCTGGCAAACGCCACGCTCGTTGCCTCCCCGGCTCCGTGTTTGCCACTCGAGTCCTATGGCGATTGCCAACGCCCCGACCCCCCGTACGTGCGCTCCCCGACGTTAGTCGAGACGTTCGCGTTCCGGGGATCAGAGCATCGGAAAATCGCTGGGCCTCGATGTTCGAAGCCAGCGACTGCACCGTCGACTCATTGGCGAGGTCGTGACGAGCGGTCGGCAGCTTCCGACACTCGCAGCGAGCGGCCATCGAGTGTGTAGCCGTTCATCTGCTCGATGGCAGCTGCCGTTCCCGAAGGGTCCGTCAGCGTCACGAAACCGAAGCCCCGGGACTGACCCGTTTGACGGTCCATCACCACGGTAGCATCGTCAACTGCACCACATGCTTCAAACGCTTGACGCAGCGCCTCGCTAGTCGTGCCCCAGCTCAAACCACCTACGAATATTTTCTTGCTCATTTTGATTTTCCTTTGTGTTCCCGGCCGAGATTGACCTCGGATACGAATGCGCTTGCGCGAGAAAACCCAGTAGCTCCGTCACTGCTCGAAGGTCCGTCGGGCGGACACGGGCAGGACGTGACGCGTAGCTGCAACTCGTCCCGTCGGTGCTCAGTGATCCTGGCACCAGCCGAAACGAAATGGCGGACTACGCCCTGGGTGACCTCTTGGTGGCGAACTTGGAATCAACCACCGTCAGGGTCTCTGTCTACTCGCTCTAGTTCTCTTACTTCCTCAGCTCGTGCGATTGCCGTTAGCGTGCTTGAACCGAGCTGCTTTTCGGAAGGCGACAAGAAGCGGTAGAAACCTACTTCGTTCAAGCTCCGGCCACCCTACACCAACCACGGTCCGGGCGCTAGCCATACTTGTCCCCCGGCGTCGAGGCGCAGCCGGGGGCGCATACAGACCAGCAGAACGGTCGCCAAGAGGTTACCACCGCTGTGCGGCGTACAGCGACGTGCGATCATTGGTTGACCAAATCGGTTAGCCTGGCACTGCCACCGTTTGTGGTGTAGCTTTCTCTTTCTCGAGCGACGCAATCGACGGCCCTGGGCCGGACGATGACGGAAGCCTCGGAAGCTCCCTCGTCCACAGCCAGCCATCGGCAGTCAGCCAGTAAGTGCCCGATTGTGCTCGACGTTGCTCCTCGTCGCGCCGCCGCTGGCGACACCGTTCGAAGGGAGCGCTCGAAGTGACAACACCATGGTCGACAACAACCCCGCGTTCGACGACGGGAGCCGGCGACAGCTGGCGCTCCGCGTGGATCGCGCCGCTGACAAGCTCAAACGGAGTCTAGGCCTCTACTCCATGGCGAACGCCGAGCACCTCCCCGAAAGTACCAGAGACCCGTCGTCGAGCACGACCCCCGAGACCCCCTCCAAGACGTTCTCAAGCATGGCGGCCCGCTTGGTCGACAACGTCGTTGCGCGGACCTCGGAGCGAGTGGGCGCCGGCAGGATGACGGCCATAGTGCTCGCTCAGTCCATCTTCGGGGAAGCCGTCAAGGCAGTCACTTCGGGTGCCGATCCCTTCGAACTCTGTCGCGGCTTGGAAGCGGCGCTCGATGTCGTGCTGGGTGAACTTCAACGGCAATCGAGACCGATGCAGGGGCTGGTCGAGCTGACGCAGATGGCCACGGTGCAAGCTCGCGGCGACGCGCGCCTGGGCGCATTGATCGCCGAAGCGATGGACCGCGTCGGTGTGGATGGGGCGATCGCTCTGCTTCCGAGTCACACCAGCGGTGGCCTGCAATGGGCAGACGGCCTGCAGTTGGACGGTGGGTTGTTGAAGGCATCGTTCGCCGCCGCAGACGGGCAGGTCGTCGGAGAATTGGTCGACGCGCTCGTGCTCTTGTGTGACTGGCCGCTGACCTCGTCAGACATGTTGCGGCCAGCAGTCGAACACTCCACGAGACGGAACAAGCCCCTGTTGGTGGTCGCGCCCAGGGTGTCTCCAGAGGTCGTTGCATTCGTGGGCGAGCTGCCACCCGAGCAACGGGTGTGCATCGTCGAGGCTCCAGAGTCGGGAGCCGAGCGCCTCGAGCTACTCGATGACATCGCCGTGCTGTGCTGCGGCAGAGTCTTCTCCGAACATCGGCGCGCCAGTCTCGTGGACCTGGTGGTGCATGATCTCGGCCGAGCCAAAACCGTCATCGTCGAACGTGACCGCACGACGTTCATCGGGGGCGCGGCCGCCGATGGCACCATCCAGACACGCGTACGCCAGATCCGCGCACAACTCGAAGATTGCCTCGGCGCGGAAAGACGACGCAGCCTGGGTCTGCGGCTGGGCAGACTCGTGGGCGGTGTCGCCATGATCCCCGTTGGCAACGACGACGACGCGGGCCTCGAGGAGAGAATGGATAGCGTCGAGCACGCCGTCATGTCGGTTCGTGCCGCGTTTCGCGGGGGTACCGTTCCCGGCGGAGGCGTCGCTCTGGTGCGCTGCCTGCCTGCCGTGGTCGCCCTGCACGTTCCCCCTGACCAAGAAGTTGGTGTGCACGTCATGAGCAGAGCGCTGTGTGAACCCCTGCGCCAGATCGCTCGTAACGCAGGCGCCAACAACGGCATCATCGATTCGGTGCGCAATGCCTCGGGCGCGTACGGCTACAACACCGCGACGGGTCGTTGTGAGGACTTGGTGGCAGCGGGTGTCGTCGATCCGACGATGGTCGTGCGCGCAGCCGTGCAGAGTGCAACCACGGTGGCGGCGTCGTTCCTCATCGGCGGCAGCGGCTGAGGCCCCCGACTGCCCAAGAAAGTCATCCAGCGTTGCTCTGCCGCGCTGGCTCGCGGGGGCTTGTCGAACCCATGGGAGTTAGTCCTCGACCAGTTGCACGAGGCCTTGCATCCCGAGCTATGTGTTCAGCGACTCCGGGACCCGAAGTCTGACCCCGCCCGCTTGGCGCGAGGTCTGGACGAATTGCAGAACCTCGACTCGGCGGAGCCGGACGCGGAAGACGAGCTCGGCATCGACCAGCAGATCGACGAGCTCAGTTGCTTTGGCAACTACGATAGCGGCCAAGAGGTTACGGTTCTGGTCTACGATTTCGGGGGCGGAACCTTCGACGTGTCCGTGCTCGACCGGGACGAAGCATTTCTCGAGGTGCGCGCCAGCCACGGTGACACGGAGCTCGGAGGCTCCTTCGCGCGCTCCACGCTGTCGGCGAGCGCCTGCATGGCGCTATCGCCAGCGTCCGCTCGGGCACGCGAGACTCCCTCGACCAGCAGAGTGCCTCGGTCGAAAGAAAAGGTGGACAGATGACGGGCTCTAGCCCCTAGCATCAGCGGACCGAGCGTGGCAGGTATGGTGTGCCAATGTCGACTCGCGTACTATTGGTGCTGCATACGTCCTGCGCGTGGTCTCGTGGTGTTCTGCGGGGCTTCATGCAGGAAGCTCATCCCCGCGGCTGGGCGGTTCTCCACTACCATCCCGATGCGGATCTCGAGTGGATGCTCCAAGAGCATCACCCCGACGTCGTCGTTCTCGGACCGACCGGGCGGCCCTGGCCACCCTCGGCCCGGAGTTTCCCGTCCATCGTGATCAACGAGGACCTCACTTCGGAGGGCGTGGCGTCGGTGTGCCTGGATGAGGCGAAGATATCCGAATTGGCATTCCAGCACCTGCGGTCCCGTGGGCTGGAGCACGTCACCACTTTTCGCTACGACCGCTGGGAGTTCGGGCGGGTCCGTGACGAGGCGTTTCGCGCGGCCGCCGCCAGGGCGGATACAGACGTGGTGCCGGGCTGGGTGGGGAAGGAGGAGGAGCCCGCGGTCATCAAGGGGTGGCTGAAAGACCTTCCCAAGCCGTGCGGTGTCTACGTGTGCTGCGATACCTGGGGGCGCCTGGTCACTCAGTACGCTCGCTCGGCGAATCTGTGCATTCCGGAAGACCTTTGTCTCGTCGGCGTGGACAACGATACGTTGGAGTGCGAGCTCATCACGCCGGCACTCTCCAGCGTGGCGGTGCCGTGGTGGGTGATGGGGCAGAGCGTCGCGCATCTCGTTCATCAGGCGGTCAGCGGGGAGTCGATCGCTGGCAAGCGTCTCGTCGTCGAGCCGGTGCATGTGGTGAACCGCCGCTCCTCCGACTTGCTCGCAGTCAGCCACAATGAAGTGCGAGCCGCCGTGGTTTGGATTCAAGAGCATGCTGACCAGCGCATCACCGTGCCGATGGTCGTGGCGGGTGTCGGCACACAACGTCAGCGCTTGGAACGGCTGTTTCGCACTCACCTCGGGCGCACCATCCTGCACGAGATCCGGCGAACGCACGTTGAGGCGGCCAAGCAGCTCTTGGCAACGTCGGAGCTACCACTGATCGATGTGGCGAAACGCAGCGGGTTCACGAACTCGGCCCTTCTGAACCAGGCCTTCCATCGAGAAGTGGGTCTGCCGCCGGGAGAGTATCGTCGACGCGCTCGCGAGCTAGTAGATGACCGCGACTAGCCTCGTGTTTGGCGGTTTTCCAGGCTGACGCGAGGACGCTCACGGGGGCCACCGCTCCTCGCGCAAAGCTATGCGGGGCAATGACTGGGGCCAGCACGACTTGCTCCAGATGAAGGGTTTGGTTCAGCCACTGCCGTCTTCGCAGAAGTGGGTCGCAATGGACAGCAGCTGCCGAAAACAAACAACGTTCAAACGGTGATTGGGAAGAGGGGCCGCGGCGCACAAGTTCGCAATCGTGACTGCAAAGGAAAACGGCCACCGCAGACGGCCACTGCCACTGTGCCCGGGTCAATGCCGATCAAAGATGGCCGCTGGCGCCAGAACCTGGGAAGTCCTCAACACGAGACAGAACCGTCGAGCGGGATCGGTTGTGACCTGGCTCTAGCGCGCCCGAGGGCGGGGTTTGCTTTTGCATGTGGCGAAGTTCGCTTTTCGTGATGCATTCGTACATCGCACCATGTCCTGAGCTCAGTGGTCACTTCTCGGTTTGCATGGTGCCGAGTTCGTCTTTCACGCAAGGTCATCGACTGAGGGTGGCGAGTTTTCGCCAGCCGAAAAAAAGCTTGTACTCGGCCCATGGGACCTCGGTAGGTTTCCCGTAACTGCCTTGCTCGTTCGCGGCGGGGAGTTGTAACAAGCGAGCCTCACCCGTTCGATGACACGAGATAATTGCGTCGTGTTAACGATTGGCTAGGGTGCCAGTAGCTTTGCTAGGAGATTGCACGTGGCTTGGAGCGCAACATTACGTCGTAGGTTGAGTGGGCGTCCTTTGAACGACGCTTTCATGATGATGGTGGTCTGGGCCGTGGCGGGCTGCAGCGGCTCGTCAAACGGCGACTCGTCTCCAGACGCGGGTGGATCCGATACGGAAGAGACGGCGTCGCCGTCGGCGCCTACGGTCGAAACGACCTCCGATGCGGAGATGACCGAAGACGAGATGCCGACGGTCGAAGGCGACCAGACCGACGAAGAGACGGATCCATTCGCGTGCATGACCGAGCCCTACGAGCACTCGTACGAGTTCGGAGCCATCTTCGAAGGTTGGATGGTTTCAGCCACATATTCGTCGGCTTCCCTCGCTCCCATCGACGACACAGCGCAGGAGGCGCCGGATCCGGAACCGACGGACTCCGATGACTCCACCAACACCGACGTGGGCGATGCCAGCGCCAGCGATGAAGAAGCCGCTGAATCTGCGGCCGCTGATGCCGGCAGCAGCGACGCCGGCATGGCAGACGCGAGCACAGGGCCCAGCGTCGCCGACGCTGGAGCGCCCTCCGAGGAGGCCGACGCGCCTGATCCCTCCGAGGACGCTGGCGCGATGACCGACGATGATGACAGCGACGTACTGGCGGGGACGCTGATGGAGCTAGACACCAACGAAGGTGCACCCGGCTCTCCCGACGGAGCGCTCAAACTGACCGTCCCTTTCGACGGGCCCGGGCAGTTGTTGTTGTTGGCGAACGTATTCAACACAGGCCTGAATTTCGAGGGCTCCACCGTTACAGCTCAGATCAAAGTCGAGTCGGGTCTAATCGGCGATCCCTCTGCCACTGCGCGAGCGAAGCTGACACTCAAAGCGACGGACTCGTTCGTATACCAGGACGGTCCCGCCGTCGTTCTGGACCCGAGTGCTGATTGGGTGACGCTCACCATCGATGCCGACGCGCCATCAGCGGATGCGATCGCATCTGGCTATGACGCGTGTGAGGTGCGCGAGATCGACATCGAGATATTCACCGCAGCCACTGGCACCTACGAGCAAGCGGTGATCTACATCGACTCCATCGCCATCACACCGAAGGACGAGTGAGCGCGAGGCTGACATCTCACCTGGGACTGTAATGGCGGAACGGCTCTCGAACGTGGTCGGTCTGGTTCGTGCGGTGGGCATCGTCGCGGGCGTGGCCGGCATGGTGATGGCTTGCAGCACGGAGAAGGGCGACGAGATTGCGGACGGAGAGCATACCGACAAGAGCGACGACGGCGCTGGCGCCGGAGTCGATGCTGACGCTGGCCCAGAGGGCGGTGGAGAGAGCGGCGAGGAATGCTCGCCGCTCTCTCCGATCCCGTCTCGCTTGTGGCGCCTATCGATGACGCAGTTTTCAAACTCCGTGCGAGACCTACTCGGATTGGACGTCGGCCCCGTCATGAGTGACACCGGCGGCGCCGCGGAGTACGCGTTCTTCAGCGACACGTCGGGCGGGGTGAGCGGCACGCTTGCGTTCAGCTTGTACCAAGCGCTGCTGACGGCGCTCGACGACGTACGTCCACGCATCGCCGAACTGGCGGCCTGTGTAGACGATCAACCTGAGGACGAGTGCGCGGAAGACTTCGCGCACCGCTTCGGCGGTAGAGCCTTTCGACGTCCGCTGGACTCGGCCGAGGTCTCGGCGCTGCTCGACGTTTACGAGCAAGGGCGTGAGCAGGGGTTCGAAGTCGGCATCGAACGGATGATCGAGGCCCTGCTCCAGTCTCCATCGTTTCTCTATCGCTCGGAACTGGGGGCGCAAGCAGAAGACGCAGGCGAAGGGGACCTCACCCCGTATGAGATCGCGACTCAGCTTTCCTACTTCCTGCTCGACTCGACGCCGGATGAGGAGCTCATGGCCGCCGCCGAGAGCGGCGAGTTGAGTGAGCCAGAGGTGCTCGAGGCGCATGTCGAGCGCCTGCTTGCCACAGAGGCGGTGCGCGAGAACGTCAACCGCATCGTGGCGGATTGGTTCGGCGTGCGTCAGATCCTATCCAAGAGCACCAAGTCGACGTCTCTGCTTTCGAACTTGAGGGAGGCGGACCAGGTTCCTTCCGCGATCGCCAACGAGCTCTTGACGTCGGCGCGCCTCTTCATCGACGACGTGCTGTGGCAAAGCGAATCACCGCTGAACGAACTCGTCCAGTCGCGACACATGTTCGTCAATCGGCGCTTGGCCACGCTCTACGACCTTCCCTTCTCGGGGCCGGTTGCGGAGTTCGTGGGAGTGAATTTCCCAGCCGCAGAAGGGCGCGCCGGTATCCTCACGCACCCCGCTGTGTTGTGGGCCGTGTCCGATCCCGAAGCAACGTCAGTCGTCCACCGCGGCCTGTACGTCCACAACGACATCCTGTGTTTGCAGCCCGTACCGTCGCCGGGCGACTTGCTGCAGCAGCCGGACATCAAGGAAGCGCTGTCGCAGCTGACGACGGAACGGGAAAAGGCAGACTATCGAGCCGCGGATCCGACGTGCAGCGGATGCCATCAGCAGATCGATCCCTACGGATTGATCCTCGAGGGTTTCGACCCCATTGGCGCCCATCGCACTAGCGCCGATGGCGAAGCGGTGGATCCGACAGGCGAGTTCGCTCTTTCTGAAGCGCTCGATGGCCAAATCACCGGCGCCGAGGCATTCGCCGAAGGCATCGTCGATGATGAGTTGTTCTCGACCTGCGCTACTCAGAAGATCATCAGCTACGCGATTGGTCGCACCGTTGCTGAGCGTGATACCTGCGAAGTATCCCAGGTTCACGGTGACTTCACCGCGGCGGGCGGAACGATCGAAAGCCTTTTTCGCGAAGTCGCCATGGCCCAGTTCCTCAGAGCCCGCATGGGAGACGCTCCATGAGATCGTACAAGGTCGCTCGTCGCGCTTTCCTTCGCGGCTGCGCCGCCTCACCACTCTTGTGGCCGCTGTTGCGCAACGTCGAAAGCTACGCACAAGACGGAACGACACCGAAGCGGTTGTTCATCATTCAGCACCCGACGGGGACCGTCCTCGAGCGCTGGCGCCCGGAGGCCGGCAGCTCCGGTTCGGATTTCATGCTGCCGTACATCAGCGAGCCCTTCGAGCCGTTGCGGTCGAACATGGTGATGATCGATGGTTTGAACATCGTTGCTGACACCAGAGTCTCCGGTGGGCCGACGGGGGACCGTACCCACGAGGGTGGCATGGTGGCGGTCATGACTGGTCAGCCCACGCTTGGCCGAATCGGACAACAGGATCACGCCGCCGGAGGCGCATCGATCGATCAACTGCTGCTGGAGCGTTCACCGGTGCTCGGCGGACCAGAGAGTGACGCTCCCACCCCGTTCGGTTCCCTTCAGCTCGCCGCAGACATCCGCTCCGATCGCAGCGAGGTTTCGCCGCGGGTGATGTCGTACCGCGCTCCGAGTGATGGTCAGAGCGACATCAACTTGGCACGGCGACCACTCTACCCTGACACCCAGCCGTTGAACGTCTACCGACGGATCTTCGGGTCGGCGGCGGGTGTACCTTTGGACGAGGAGCAAGCCAAAGCGTTACTCCAGCAGAAGCACAGTGTGCTGGACTTCATCCGTTCGGATCTCACGCGCATGCGTGGGATCGCGCCAGCGTCCGAACGAGACAAGCTCGATGCCCACGCGGATGCGATTCGCAGCTTGGAGCAAACGTTGGAGCGTACGATCGTGCCTGTGGTTGGCGCTGGGCTCTGCATGCCGCCTGAGGCACCCACCGCGGTCAGCGAAGACGGCGCGGGAGAGTCCGGGAGCGCGCTAAGTGGGGCAGATTACTATTTACCAGGAGATCCCGAGCATCACCCGCACGAGCTGATCGGGCGGGCGCAGTTGGCGATGATCCGCGCTGCCTTCGTCTGCGACTTGGCCCGTGTGGCGACATTCATGTGGTCACCAGGCACCAATTGGGTCGTCTTCCCTGGCACCTTCAACGGAGCGGCCCTCCAAGGTGGCCTGCAGTCATCACCTCATCATCCACCGTCGCATACGACTGACCCGGCCACCGTGGACTGGCTCTCGGAGATCGACCGCTGGTACTCCGAGCAGACGGCAGCCGCGCTGCTCGAGTTTCAGGCGCAGATGGATCTGGATGGGCAGGGCCTGTTGGACAACACCGTCGTCGTCTACCTGAGCGAGGTGGCTCGCGCGTACGACCACGACTTCAGGAACGTCCCCATGTTGACGTTCGGCGGTCCGAACGTCCGGATCGAAGGTGGTCGTCTACTCCAGATCGATGATGGACCACTTCCGAGCGTGGATGCCAACACCGGTAACCGACCGACCAACGCATTGTGGTTCGCTTTGGGGCCCATCTTCGGGGTCGAGTTGGGCAACCTCGGTTCCGAAGCGCAGGACGCGGCGGGAGCATTGCCAGGCCTCGTGTCTCTCGGATGAGCCGAAACCGATCCAAGAGATCGGTGACCCCGCTACACCGGTTCTCAGCGACCGATGAAGCGGCGAGCGAAGTCCCACAAAGCGTAGGACTGACGGCAGCCCCCCCTTTATAGTTTGAAACGAGAGGTCGGGCGCGAGAGGTCGGGCGCGAAGTTCGCCTCATCGGCGGCGTTGCAGCCGACGTAGACGCGACCCGTTGGCGAGTTGAGCAACTGATTCACGCGGCCCGTTGGCGCCGTTGATCCTGGCGATCCGCGCGTCGCCCTGCGCGGACGCAGGGACCTGGTGTCGCGCTGTCCAGGCGCGCCTGGACACTCGTCGACCGCAGCTACGACCAGTGGCGTGGCGGACTCACGTACCTGCTATGGGATGAAGGCACCGTCGACCGCGTTGCGCCGAGCTCGAGACGCAACGCGGGCCCGAGGCAGAGCAACGCCAGCAACGGCGTCCACAGCCACACCTCCTCCCCCTTCGGCGGCCCCGACGACCGCGCCGCCACGCGTCAGCACGTGTGGCGGCGCTTCGTGCGAGGGGCTCAGTCGCGGCGTCGCCGTCGCAGCGCGACGGTCAGAAGAGAGAGCAGTCCCAATGCCCCTCCCGCGTTGCGGCTTGCGTCACCGTCCAGCGCTCGAACCGCGCAGCCGCTCGAGTCACTGCTTCCGCCGCCGTCGCTCGGCATCGCGAGCCCGGCAGTCGCGGCAGGAGGAGTGGCGCCTGATCCGAGCATGTCTGGCGTCCCGGCGCCAGGAGGCGTCATCGTGGTGGCCACCGGCATGCTCGTACCGGGCGGCGTGGTGCTCCCGGTGTCCGCAGGCGGCGTCGCGGCTGGCGGCATGGGGCCGCCCGCCCCTGGGTCCTGAGGCGTCAGAGCTTCAGTTCCTCCCGCGGGCCCCGGCTCCTGCCCATCGGGGGGAGGCGCGCCTTCGCCAGCCGCGGGATCTACTTCGTCCATCGGCATCAGCGGATCACCGTCGGCAGGTGGCATGTCTTCGCCACCGGCAGGTGGCATGTCTTCACCGCCGGCAGGTGGCATGTCTTCACCACCGGCAGGTGGCATGTCTTCACCGTCGGCAGGTGGCATGTCTTCACCGCCGGCAGGTGGCATGTCTTCACCACCGGCAGGTGGCATGTCGATCGGTCCCTCGACGTCCACGAATATGCGCTGAGCGAAGTTGTAAAGGCTGCGATTCCATACAGTCTTGTCGTGCCCGCCCCCTTGCTCGATTTGGTACATGTGCTCGACGCCGTTGTCGTTGAGGAAGTTGTGATAGTTCTCCCCGTTGCCGATCAGGCCGTCGTTGCTGCCACAGGCGATGAAGATGAGCCGTACATTGTTGCGCACCGCATCGATGTCGGTGATGGTTTGGTTCGGCTGCATCGTGTTTGGTGCCGCGGAATACGGACCGATGTAGTGGAAGACGTCTGTGTTCGGGAAGCCGAAGTTGAAGGTTTGCCCTCCACCCATCGATAGCCCAGAAATCGCGCGCCAGTCAGCGTCCGCCCTGGCGGCGTAGTTGTCCTCAATCCAGGGGATCAGGTCATTGAGCAAAACGTCACCAAACGCACCGAAACCGTCTTGCGCCCCCTTCGTGTTGCCGTCTGGCATGACGACGATCATGGGAACGGCCATCTCTTCCGAATACAGATAGTCCATCACGCGGTCAGCGTTGCCTTCGTCGGATCGGACGCCACCCCGACCCCCGAGCCACGCGTACTCGTCGCCGCCGATCCCATGAAAGAGGTACAGCACGGGATAGGTCTCGTCCGTCGAATACCCCGGAGGCATGTACACCGAGACGCGCTGCTCGCCGTATTGTGTCGTCGGGTACGCCAAGGACTCTTGCACCTCACCGTGGGGAATGTTCCCGTTCATCGAATCGAATCCCTGGGGGGGGACCGGCAGCATAGCCTCGTTCTGGGCCAGGCCGACAGAGCTGACAAGTACACCGGCGCAGACGACTCCAGCGAATGGGCTGCGGGGTTTTCCAATGCGTGAACTGACGAAAGGCGTGTAATTGACCATGAGTCCTCCGATGTTGTATTCGATTCAGTGCCGTTGCGTCGTGATAAAAGATTAACGGTAGAGCGGCTTCTGAGCTCGGTACTAAGTTTGGGTCAGTATTTGACCCGGGGGTGCTCCAGGTCAAGCGACTTCGAGCTCGAGCTGAGCAGAGAGGGGCTTCGAGGCGTTGGCTCGTGCCCGGACACGGCACAGAGAGCAACGAGCGCGGATTTCTACGCCAATCGCACGGTGCTGCGCCACATCGAATAGTGGCCGGTGTTTCGTTACCCAGCAGGCGCGATCCTGCGGAGAGTGGCGCGAGCAGGCACTTACCGGCGGTGGGCGAGTCGACTGCACTGACGGAAAGCCTAGTCACAATGTTGGATGTACTGAGTTCACCTCAAACAGCCACGCGCCGAGCCAGAATCGGTGCTCCGTCAGCAAGATGCTCACTGGCGCCCGCTTCGGCCCTTGCCGTCCTCGCCTTCGGCTGCGAGCGCCGGGGGGAAGGGCGCGCGGCGCGTTTCTGTTCGACAATTCGAGTGTTGCGCCGATGAACGCGACGCACGCCCGTAGCCCCACGCACGCCTCGTCTCTCGTGTGACTTTTTAGCCCATGTGTACCACGGGAGGGTATTTGGGACTGGATGCACTTCCTGTCGCAGGGTTTGGTGGGCCGTCCCATAACTAGAAGACGGGGGGAGCCTCTATGCAGCGAGTACCGATGATTCGGAAAAGAAACCACGAGTTCCCCGCAGTCGTGTTCCTCGGGGTCACGTGTGCATTGGGCTGCGGTAGCGCCGCGGAAAGCGACACCACACGTCCACGAGAGGACGGCTCGCCGTCGAGCGCTGAGGTGTTGGAAGAGAACGGCAACTCGGGGTCCGCCGCGAGCGCACAGACCGCGGACGAAGACGCTGCGCCCGAGAGCTTCGAGACTACAGAGGGCGGCGAGCCGTCTGCGGCCGACGACGAAGCGCCCGCTCTGCCCCAAGATGTCGCCGCCGAGGCTCCAGTTGACGAGGAGATGGAGCCAGTCGTACCGAGCGTGCCCATGCAGCCCGTCCGACTCCGCTTCGAAACTCTGGCGGACGGCGAAACAATCGAGTGCGGTGACATTCTCGAAGACGTCGGCGAACTCGAGCTAACGCGGCGCTTGACCGAACTGCGCTTCTTCGTGGCGGGGCTCTCGCTGATCGCAGCGGACGGTACGACCGTTCCCGTCACCCTGACGGAAGACGACCAGTGGCAACAAGCCTCCCTCGGCCTGATCGATCTAGACGAAAACAGGGGTCAGTGCCGAGGCAGCCCCGGCATGAACGACGTCTTGCTCGGCGAGGTGCCGGAGGGGGAGTACACGGGACTCACGTTCAGCGTGGGCGTGCCCTCAGCCATGTACGGTGAAGATCTCGCCAGCGGTGACGCGCCCCTCGATCGCAGCGACATGCAATGGCCGTGGGCTCCGATCTACAACTACTTCTTCCTCGCCGTGACGACGGAAGATCCCGACAGCCTCCTCGCAGCGGGTGGCCCGCCGCTAACCGAGCTCTACGCCTCGTTCGTCGTCGGCGGTCTGCCCGCGCCGGATGAAGACGGCAACGACGTCTGGCTTCCCTTGGTCACCCTCGACGGCTTCGACGCCAAAGAGAACCTGGTGGGCGTCGAAGTAACGGAACTCGTCCGAGCCTTGGACTTGACCACGAGCGGCTCGTGCATGGGCACGAATCTGCCGCCCGCATCAAGCATCGGGGGCTGTTCGGACGCGATCGCGACCCTCGGGGTCGATCCCGTGTCGGGTTCGATGGTCAGTGAGCAGCGGGTCTTCAGCGCACGCTGAGCGAGCACGCGCCGATGCCGCGCCATACCAACGAGCGAGCCACCCTCGTCCTGTGCCTGACGACGCTGTTCGGCTGTGATCTGGATCGCCCCGCGGACACACCCCCCGACGCCAGAGCGGTCACCGACACCGACGCCAGTGTGACGGACAGCGGTACCTTCTCGTGGTCCGCTTGGGGGCTGCCCGAACATTTTCCGGAGCCCCCGGTCCCGGGCGACAACCCCATGTCCGATGCCAAGGTCGAACTCGGGCGACACCTGTTCTACGACCCGCGCTTGAGCCTGAACGAGACCCAATCCTGCTCCAGCTGTCACCTGCAGGAGTTGGCGTTCACCGATGGCCTGGCGCACGCCGTGGGCTCGACCGGCCTCGAACACCCGCGCAGCGCCATGAGCCTAGCCAATGTCGGCTTCGCGTCCTCCCTCACTTGGGCGCAACCACGCTTGACGACCCTCGAAGGTCAGTCGCTGGTTCCACTCTTTGGGACGGAGCCGGTGGAGTTGGGCTTCCGTTACCAGGAGGAGACGCTGTTCGAGCGTTTTCGCTCCGACGAGCGCTACCCCGCGCTCTTCCGCGCGGCTTTCCCCGATTTCGACCGCTACCGCATGGGCCAGGTTACCGACGCCTTGGCGGCATTCGAACGCGTATTGATCTCCGGCGGCTCTGCCTACGACGCCTACCTCGCGGGAGACGAGGAGGCACTATCAGAGGAAGCTCGACGAGGAGAACGGCTCTTTCACTCCGAGCGCCTCGGGTGCTTCCACTGCCACTCGGGATTCAATTTGAGCGACGCGGTGAGGACCGCCGAAGCGTCCGACGCCGGACAGAACACCCCACCCTTTCACAACACCGGGCTCTACAACTTGGACGACGAGGGTGCCTATCCCGAAGAGAGCCGAGGATTGATCACCATCACCGGTAATCCAGACGACATGGGCAAGTTCAAGGTTCCGACCCTGCGCAACGTCGCGCTGACGGCCCCTTACATGCACGACGGCAGCGTCGAAACGTTGGACGAGGTCATCGATCACTACGCTGCAGGCGGTCGCACGATCGAGTCGGGACCTTACCGCGGCGTGGGCGCCGATAACCCGCTCAAAGACGTGGCGGTGACGGGCTTCGAGATCAGTGCGTCCGAGAGACGGGCGTTGCTCGCCTTCTTGAACGCACTGACCGACGAGGTGTTCATCGAAAACCCTCGTCTGTCGAACCCGTGGGAGTCTCAGGAATGAACCGGCGAGACTCCCGCGCGCCGCGGTGAGTCAGAACTTCTCGACGCCGCTGACGTTCATCTCTACCGTGACCACCCTATCGGACGGCCCCGTGATGAACAGCGTCGTGCCGCTAGCGCCTGCGAACACGTTGTTCGTGGCGCCACTACCCCCATCGGCGTCGGTGGGGATGGTCAGGACGTTGGCCCCGGACGGGTCGTAGACCTCCACGCCGAAGTTGTTGCTGATGTAGATGTCGCCCTGCGCGTCGATGGACATGCCATCGCCGCCCGCGTCCACGAATTGTTGCATGTTCGAAAGCATGCCGTCGCTACCGATGTCGAACGCGAGTGTTCCTCCACGGCTGTCGGGGCTCCAGCGATTGACGTACAACTTCGTCCCGTCCGCCGTACCGACGACACCGTTGGGCCACACGTCGGCATCCCACTCCGCCATGGTCGTGACGCGCACCAGCTCACTGGCTCCGGGTGCCAAGTAGTAGACGTGGCCCCCTTTGCCCTCGTCGGCTTGCTCGGAATGCGTAGGCGGCCACTCTTGTTGACGGGGATCGCCCTCGTCCCAGTAATCTCGTGGGAAGATCGGATCGGTGATGTAGATGCCGCCAGTGTTCGGATTGATCCAAACGTCGTTCGGACCGTTGAGCAACTTGCCACCGTAGTTGTCGACCAGAACCTCGTGCGAACCGTCCGGCGCGATCTTCCAAACCTCGCCGTACATGTCAGCGCACGCGATCAGGTTGCCGTTGGCGTCGAAGGCCATGCCGTTGGCGCGCCCCGTACCTTCGAGGAAGGTCGATATCTCGCCGGTCGCCGCCGTCCACTTGAAGATGGTGTCGTTGGGTTGATCGGTGAAGAACACGTTGCCGTCCTTGTCCACGGCAGGCCCTTCCGTAAACCCGAAGCCCGTCTGCACGGTCTCCAAGGTGCCGACCATCTCCGGAGTGACGGGACCGCTAGCCTCAGCGCTGGGCTCGGGCTCCAAGGGCCCCATCATCGTCTCGTCGCTGGCATCGTCCGACGAGTCATCGGACGAGCACGCGAGCCCGAACGTCGGGGCAATGGCGATAGCTGCTACGAGCAACTGAAGTGAGTTGGTTCTTCTACACATGCGAATTCTCCAGAAAAGCTAGTGTTTGAGTTCATGAATCGCTCTGCCGGTATCAAGCTCTGAACCACACCGAGCAAACCCCATGACCTCGCGACGACCACCCCAGCGACGGCGTCGGGTTCGCTTGCTACACTGAGTGTTGCGCCGTATCCACGGAACAAGACATCGCGGTGCCCAGATTTTCGAAGCACTTCATTTTTCACAGCTGCTGGGATGAAGCGTGCTGCGCGGTGCAGATCGTTGCTGTGCCGCGTCAGGAGAACGCCGAAATACCGCCAACCACAGAAGAAACAAACGCATCGTTCGTCCGTGGCGCCACGACGCACAGCGGCGAACCTGACGCAACCGAGTCAGACACAACTGAGTCAGGCACCATTCAAGCGGCCACGACGGCACCGACGGCGAGCAAGTCGTCGAGCAGCGCCTCCGTCGACGCGGGGCTCACTTCGAGCTCCGTCATGCACTGGCCGATTTCGGCGAGGGAGCGCGGCTCGGCCAGATAGCGGAGCAGTGATGCCGTCGCCGTATCGATCTCGAAGTTCTGCACGCTCTCCACGTTCTTGCTGGGGCGAACTGCCAACTGGCAGCTGGTGCGCTCGGTCAGCTCCGGTGGCAGCGGGGCGCGCGGGATCTGCTGAATGCGTCGCACGATCTCGCCGCAGTCGTGAAGGCGATCGAACACCAGTGCGTAGTCGCTGAGACAGAGCCTCCCGCCACCCGTCGGCGCCCTTCTGCCGATGTTCACGGTATCTAGCAGCTTGCCCACCTGCAGCAGATAATCCGCCAGCGAACGCAGGTAGCGCTCTTCGGGGTGGTGTTCACTGAAGAAGTCGACGAGGCACTCGTCTTTCAGAGGTAGAGCTTGCTCGCTGGCGAGCGCCCAATCGACGAGCTGCTCGATCAACTCGCTCAGACTCGTCTGCAGAGCGAACACGAAATGCCTGAGCGCGGACCAACCCAGGCGATGCAGCAGATGGTAGCTGGAGACGACCGCGAGATGACGCTGGCGCGGCTCCACACCGTCATAGTGCCAGTGGTTCGGGAAGATGTCCCGATGCGCCCGCACCAACGCTTCGTCGGCTGGGTCGAGCAGGGGGAAGTTGAAGTCCGTGACGAAACCATCGAACGCTAGCTTGTCCTCGAACTCTCGCAGCATCGGCGTGCCCGGCTCGGGGGTGAGCAAGTGCAGCTGAATCGCTTGGCGTGGCTGCGCATCTTCAGCAGCGCGCCCGATCATGTCGAGGGTGGCGCGCTGGTCTTCCTTCGTCTCTTGCGGAAAGCCCGTGATGAAGGACAGCGTCGGCTCGATGTCCAGGCGACGACAGATCGCCACCGTGGGTTCCACCAGATCGAGATTGAGACGTTTATCCACGACCCGCTGCAGGCGGGCAGAGCCCGTCTCGATACCGAAGAAGATCCCGCGACAGCCCGAGCGACTCATCGCCCGCAGCAGCTCTTCATCGACACAATCCACGCGCGCGGAACACGTCCATTCGAAGCCCAGGTCTTCGACCTCCTCACAAAACGCTCGTACTTTGTGCTTGTTCACGGTGAACAAGTCGTGCTGCAGAGAGAAATGCTGGACGCCATAGGCCGCATTCAGCTGCTCCATCTCGCTGCGCAATCGAGAGGCGGACTTGACCCGAAACTTGCGACCGAAGAACTCCGCCGTCGAACAGAAACGACAGCCAAAAGGACAGCCCCGCCCTGCTTCCACCCGCAGGCTCGTCAACTCGAGCTCCGCCACCGGGAAGGCGTCGTAGGCCGGCATCGGCAACTCGTCGACGTCACTGACGATCGGGCCGTCGGGCGTCGAGAAGACCTGACCGATGCGGCGATAGAAGATGCCGGGCACGCGATCCAGCCCACCATGTTCGAGCGCATGCAGCAGAGGTTCGATCGTCGGCTCGCACTCGTGGCGCGCGACCACACAAAACTCCGGAAACGCCGAGAGGATTTGTCGCCCCAACACGGTCGCGTGGGGACCGCCGAGGATGAGAGGCAGCTCCCGATCCAGCGCGCGCAGTCGTCGCGCAACCCCGACCACAAGCGGAAAGTTGCAGCCGAGGGTCGTGAAACCCACCACGTCCGGCGAACGCGCCAGGATGCTCTGCGCCAGGTGATCGGCGATCCCCGGACCCAGCTGCAGCTCTCCGCGGTACGCCGGAACGGCCGGGTCGAAAAGGTCTGCGGTGATGCCAGCCTCGCGCAGCACCGCCACCAACGACAAGAGCCCCAACGGCGGCTGTGGCGCCTCGGGAGCAACCAGCCCCTGTTGATCCATCAGCAGGTTGCCAACCAGGACCAGTCGCACGCCGCCTCCGCTCGTCGATAGCTGACGCCGATTCAGTTCGGCGGGTCGACCACGGGATAGGCGCGTAGGATGCGCCCCAGCTGGATCTCCCCCGTAGCTTCCAGGCGCAGATTCACCGCGCCCTCCTTCTTCATGGCGGCACGCAGTTCCTTACGCATGGCTGGCGTGAGCGATACGAGCACGGACTCACTGGTCATGATACCCGACGCTGCCTTGGCCGGTGCTTTGACTCGGGGTTTCTTGCCTGGCTTCTTCGTGGTCAAGGCACCCTTCACCGTCAGCGCGCCCTTCACCGTCACGGCCGCCTTCGCGCCCTTGTTGTTGGTCTTGGATGGACGCTTGTTCGTCTTCTTCGCGGGCTTGTCGTTCATGTCTCTCGCCTCCGCCCGTGACGATACTGCTCGCTGGTGAAACGGGTCAAGCTTCGTGACCGGAAGCACCTCCTTCGCGAAACGGAAGTGACGTCGATTGGCCATGCGAAGACCGGCGTTGACACTGCAAGGGTCACGAATTCACTGGGGCCGCCAGCCACACGTCGCACGAGCACTGGGGCTTGGCAGAACTCCAGGTGCGGAGCTCTGGCATTTTGGTTCCAACTCGACCACTAGTTCGCATCGTCATGAAGTCACAAGCTCACCCAATTCCCGCTCGAACAACTCACGAGTCTTGCGGCCACACCCGGGCCGCTCGTTGCCACACGCCTCCAGCCACAGGCTCCCCGCGAATCGCAGGCTCCCCGCGAATCGCAGGGTGCACCCGGGCCACGACGTCGCTGTTAGCCGCAGCGTCGTTGCTAATCTCGGTGTTGATGTTGCCACGCCTGGCTCGGGCCGCCGAGGATTGGGACGCCCACAGTCGCGACACACTCAGTTTCCGCCCGCTGAGCGGAGCGGATACGTACAGCGGGGTCGAGAGCGACCTCTATCAGTGGTTGGTCGGTGACTTCGACGGTGACGGCCACCAGGACTTGATCCGCCGCCATGTGGACGGCCAGTTCAACCGCATCTTCTTCGGGGACAGCGATGGCACCCTGACCCCGCGTGCCACGCGCTGGACCGACGGCTCGTTCGAGACTCGCTCCGGGGCTCGAGGCGCCGGTCAGGTGACTTGGCTCGCGCTCGACGTCAACGACGATGGCAGGACTGATCTGGTGCGCCGAACCCTCAGCGGCAGTGGCAACTTGGTCCTGATCTCCGACTACGACAGCGCGTTGGAGGGAGGCTTCTACGAAGTCTCTGCTGGGCAAGACTCGGATCCGGGCAGCGACGGCGAGACCTGGCTGTGGCTCGTCGGCGACTTCGACCGCGACGGTAACGACGACTTCATGCGTCGCCACGTGGACGGCAACGACAACAAGATCTACTTCTCCAATGGCGACGGCACCTTCACCGTCTTGCCCTCCTCACTCGACGACGGCTCGGACGACCTGCCGGGCGTCAACGACAGCACGACGCAGTGGCTCGTGGGCGACTTCAACGGCGACCGCAAAGCCGACTTGGCGCGGCGCACGGTCGACGGCAGCGACAACGTGGTCTTGCTCTCGCAATACGATTCCAGCAACCGTCAGCAAGGCTCCTTCGAAGCCATCGCTTCCGACGACTACGTCTCACTCAATTGGTACGTCGGGGACTTCGACGGCGATGGCGACGACGATCTGGCGCGCCGCGCTGGCGATCCCAACTATCACCGCATTCTGTTTTCGCCGAGCAGCGCACCGGGCGTGTTCCTCCCCAAGGCGACGCGCACCGCCGACGGCAACGCCGAGACCGTCGGACACGATGGCGAGGCACGCACCAACTGGCTCATCGGCGACTTCGACGGCGATGGCCGCTCCGACTTCGTCTACCGCGGTCCGGAAGGTAACACCAACCGAGTCGTTCTATCCCGCTACCGCAACGACGGGCAGCAAGGCCACGTAACCGTCGTCGAAGATCCGGATCGCTTCAAGTGGGTCAATGGCCCCGAAGCGAACTGGTTTGCGTTGGACATCAACGGCGACGGCTACTCCGATCTCGTGCGCCGCAAGCGGCTGGGCGACAGCAACAAGGTGCTACGCACCGAGTACGCCTCACTGCGCGTGATGTTCCGCCCCGATGAGGTGTTCAACATCCCCTACCACTCGTTCCGCATCCCTTCCATCGTCCGCGCCAAGGACGGCACCCTCGTCGCTTTCGCCGAAGGACGCGCGGACAACCGCTGCGACTACGGCAACATCAACTTGATGGTCAAACGCTCCTTCGACGGCGGCGACACGTGGACGGATCTCGAGCAGGTCGCCGGGGCAGGCTTGGGTACCTGGGGCAATCCCACCGCGGTGGTGGAGCGAGAGAGCGGCAGCATCTACCTCTTCATGTTGCACAACCCAGCCAACACGCGAATCGTAACCTGCGAAAACGGATTGTTGCCCGAAGACTGCGACGTCTGTGGCGACGATCTGGTGCCCCTCTGCGACCCCAGCTGCGACCCCGATTGCGACACGTCGATCAAAGCCAAGGCCCGCGACGTGATGTTCTGCGACTACCTGGACCGTCGACTGCATCTGTCGGTGAGCGAGGACAACGGCGCCACTTGGAGCGATCCCGAACCCCAAGACCAGCTGATGCCCCCGCCGTGTCTGTGGGAGGACAGGAATGGCAAGACTCCCAAGTCGACCCAAGACATCGTCGGACCAGGAACGGGCATCCAACTCGCAGACGGTACCCTGGTCGTGCCCGCGATGAACCGCAACATCATCAGTCGGGATGGCGGGCAAACCTGGTACTCCGACCTCTGCGGTGTGGAGCCTTCCAGGAGCGAGCCTGGCAACTATCCCGATCCCCAGGCCTGCATCGACTACGAAACGCAAGCTTGCCCGCCGGAACACACGAGCTCGCCCATCGCGACGGGCTACACCAGCGAATCGACGATCGTGCAGATGTCCAATGGCCTGTTGATGCGCAACGACCGCGCCGTCAAGGGCTTGTACAATTCCAGCCCCTACAGGCGGGTCGCGCGACAATTCCCCTACACCGACTTCAATCCGGCCTGGTCCTATTGGTCCGAATTCGATGCGGACGTATCGCTAGTCGATAACCCAGCACACGCCAGTCTACTCGACGCCAGCACCACGCGGCGTCGCATCGTCTTCACCAGCTGCGCTTCTGCCACGAGTCGAACCCGAATGCTCACCCAAGTCAGCTACGACGACGGCACGAGTTGGCAGATCCGGCGCTCGGTGTTTCCGGAACTGGAAGAGGGGCTGCTTCCCGAAAGAGGCGAAACTCGTCCCAGGACGCGGGGTGGCTACTCGAGCATGACTCGCGTGCGGAACCCCCAGGACATCGGGCTGTTGGTCGAGTACAACGGCACCTCATCCAACAGCCAGCGGCCCATCGCCTTCCGACGCTTCAACCTCGCGTGGCTGCTCGATGGTGCGGTCGAGTCGCGGCTGCCGGACCCGGAACAACTGGAGGCGCCCCTATTCGACATCGGCGACGGACTGTTCGCCCTCACCTCCGGACAGCCTGGCTTCGACGAGATCCTGTACCGCACCGGCACCAGCTCCTGGCGCATCGAGGCCTACGACAGCATGGAGCTGACCAGCGAAGCCTTCTCGATCGACGAGTCCGGAACTGGCCGCCGGCGCGTCTTGTTGGACGTCTACCTCAGTGGCGACATCCAGCAGAGCGGCTGGCTCGGCATGGTCAAGCTCTACCTCACGCTTCCAGAGCAAAACCTCTTCCACGAGTACGTCGGCATGGTCGAGCTGGAGTCCTCGACGACGAACGCGTGGAACACGGTAGCGCTCGAGTTACCCGCACAGTACTACGATCTGTTGCAAGAGGAGTTCGACGGTGCTCAGCTGTCCATCGAGGTCGATGCTGGCATGCTGCCCATCAACGTCGACAACCTCCGCTTCACCAACGAATACCCCCCGCCACCTCCCGTCAGCAGCTTCGCTTGCGAAGGCGCCTGCCTCGCGGCGATACCCATCGCCAAAGACGAACAGTCCGGCAACTTCGACGACACGGGCGAGCGCTGGTACGTGGTCACGGACGAGGTCTTGGGATGGCAAGCGTCGGAGGTTGGCACGCGCACCATCTCGGTCAACGGCGTACCCGTGACGCCGGGAGAAATGCCGTTGCCCCCACGGAGCGGCGGCGCCCACTACTTCCAGTTCAGCGCGGGTGATCCCTCGTGGACGAGCTGGAGTTTCTGGTGAGTCGTAACGTGCGAGTTCGGCGGGCGGAGACCCAACTTCCCCGCTGACGCGGGCCATTCCTTCGCGTTTACGCGAGAGCCATCGAGCAGCGGCTCTCGCGTAAACGCTAGAACCAGAGACGTCTGTCGTGGTTGCGCTAAGAACCATCGAGTGGCGGCTCGCGCACTTGCGCTAGAACCATCGAGTGGCATCCCTGTCCTCGTCCGAACTCGCGCTCGCCCTTCGAGCCATCGCCGAAGCCCCAGGGCCCACGCTCTCGGCGCGGAGCGTGGGTGACAGCTGGAGCGCCCCATCGCCCCCGGGACGACAACTCTTCGTCGAGGCCCGAGATCCCGAGTCCCTCGACCGCGGTGAGCCCTACGAGACCTGGGTGGTCGAGCTGGACGCTCGGGGACACGTCGTGAACGTCGAGTCGTTCACTTCGGTCACGTGCCGCGTGGGGAAGAAGCTGGCCGAGTAGCGGCGGGCCATGAACCGCGGAGTGGAACCCCCCGGCGCGGGCAACCGCGGGTGCATCTCGCGGCTGAGTTCGCTATAAGTGCACCCATGCCGAACCCGGGGGTCACTGAGCAACACTCGAATCCGCAAGTCGTCCGGCTGACGGCCAGCGAGCTCGGCGCGCTGTTGGAGCAGGCGGCACGCGAACAGTGGACGGAACTCGCGCTAGTGGGTTCGACCGTCAGTATTCCCGCTCCAACAGAGGATTGGAGTCGGACGTGGGCGTGGACTCTCACCCGGTACGATCGAGTCCATCAGCTCGCCGAAGATTGTGGGGACCTAGCAGAAAGGGTCGCAGCTCTGAAGGGGCTTGGGTCAGCCTCCCTCGTTGAGCTGGGCCTGGGCGATGACGGCGCTCGTTGCCTCCAGAACCTGACTTCGCTCACTTCTCTCGACCTCAGCGCCAACAACATCGGACCGGTCGGCGCGCGTTACCTCCAAAACCTGACTTCACTCACTTCTCTCGACCTCTTCCGCAACAACATCGGACCGGACGGCGCGCGTTACCTCCAAAACCTGACTTCACTCACTTCTCTCGACCTCAGCGCCAACAACATCGGACCGGACGGTGCGCGTTACCTCCAAAACCTGACTTCACTCACTTCTCTCCACCTCTTCCGCAGCAACATCGGACCGGACGGCGCTCGTCACCTCCAAAACCTGACTTCGCTCGCTTACCTCGACCTCGGCTCCAACAACGTCGGACCGGACGGCGCTCGTTACCTCCAGAACCTGACTTCGCTCGCTTATCTCGACCTCCGCGCCAACAACATCGGACCGGACGGCGCTCGTTCCCTCCAGAACCTGACTTCGCTCGCTTACCTCGACCTCCGCGCCAACAACATCGGACCGGACGGCGTTCGTTGCCTCCAGAACCTGACTTCGCTCGCTTACCTCGACCTCGACGCCAACAACATCGGCGATGACGGCGCGCAATACCTCCAAGCCTTAACTTCACTCGCTTACCTCGACCTCACTGGAAACAACATCGGCGACGACGGCGTTCGTTACCTCGCCAAACTCACCTCTCTCGAGTCACTCAACCTGAGCAACACCAGAGTCACGAGTGTGGCCCCCTTCCGCGCTCTCCTCGCTGCTGGCCTGGACGCCTCGCTGGATGGCTTCGGAACGGGCCTCTTGCTGCACGAATGCCCACTCGTCGAACCTGCGCCGGAAATCGTGGCCCAGGGGCGGGACGCAGTGCTCAACTACTTCCGCGAGTTGGAGGCGCAGGGAACGGCGCGCCTGTTCGAGGCGAAAATGCTCATCATCGGCAAGGGTGGGGCCGGCAAGACCAGCTTGCTGCGCCGCCTCTACTTCCCGGAGTCAGGGCTGCCCAGCGTCGAGGAGACGACCCGTGGCATCGACATCCACGCGCAGTCTTTCACACCAGCCGGCGGTGAGTCCTTTCGGCTCAACGTTTGGGATTTTGGCGGCCAACAGATCTACCACGCCACCAATCAGTTTTTCCTGACCAAGAACTCGCTCTACGTCCTCGTGGACGACACCAAGGAGGACGCCAAGTCCGCGCACGACGACGGCTTCAAGTCGTGGTTGGAGCTGGTCGAAGTCTTCGGTGACAGCAGCCCGACCCTGATATTCCAGAACGAAAAGGGTGGCCGCAGCAAGACCATCGATCAGGCGGGCATCAAGGGCCGCTTTCCCAATGTCAAGGACGTGCACCGCGGCAACCTGGCCGAGCAAGGCTCCACGGACGCGCTGAAGCGATCGATCGAACACCACGTCCAGCAACTGCCACACATCGGCGAGACGCTGCCAGCCCAATGGGTCGAGATCCGCACCGCGCTGCAGGAGCTCGCCCGACAGCAACCGTTCATTTCCCAGCAGCAGTACTTCGACCTATACGCGGAGCATTTGTCTTTCGACCGCGACAAGGCGCTCCACCTTTCGCGCTTTCTACACGACTTGGGCGTCTTTCTCCATTTTCAGGGGGACCGCAGACTGCGGGACATGGTCGTGCTGCAGAACGAGTGGGCAACCGAAGCGGTCTTCCGCGTGCTCGACGACGAAGAAGTCAAAGCCCAAGGCGGGCGCTTCTACGTCGCCGATTGCGACCGCATCTGGCGCGGCTGCGACTGGCAGGACAAGCAGATGCAACTGCTGTCGCTGATGGAGAAGTTCGAGCTGTGTTACCCCGTGCGCGACTCCGATCCGGAACAGTGGCTCTTGCCGCAGTTGCTCCCGCCGTCGCTGCCGGAGGGGCTCGACGAGGGCCAGCAGGCCGCCGATCTCGTTCGCCAGTATCGCTACGAGTTCTTGCCCCGCGGCATCGTCAACCGGCTGATGGTGCGCATGCACCGCTTCGTCGAGCGCCCGGAGCTGGCTTGGGCGGCCGGCGTGCTCTTCGAACGGGGCGCGAGCTCCGTACTCGTCCAGGTCGCCGCCAACGGTCGCGAGATCCACTTGCGTGCCCGCGGCCCAGAGAAGAAAGAGCTCCTGACCGTGATCGCCGGCGATCTGGAGGCGCTCCATCAGAGTTTTCAGGGCCTGGAGGGCAAAGTCGATGCCTGGGTACCCTGCTGCTGCTCGAGTTGCGTTGGGTCCACCAGCCCCCACCTCTTTGCGGAAAGTGGGCTGCGTTACCGACGGGACAAGGGCAAACATCAAATCGAATGCGGCCTGAGCTTCGAAGACGTGAGCGTCCTGACGCTGCTCGATGGCCTCGAGGCCTACCAACTCCCCGCCTGGGCGACGGAACGCGAGCCCGACGTCAGCTCCAATCCACCCGCGAATCACGAGCCTGAAGCGCCGCCCCTGCGCACGGTCACGATCTTCCTCGCCTCTTCGAGTGAACTTGCCAATGATCGCGACGCGTTCGACCTCTACTTTCGACAGCAGAACGATCACCTGAAGGAGGAGGGTGTCTACTTGAAGATCATCCGCTGGGAGACCTTTCTGGATGCCATGTCGGCGAGTCGGCTGCAGGACGAGTACAACCGGGCCGTGCGCGACAGCGACATCTTCGTCAGTCTGTTTGCGACCAAGGCGGGCAAATTCACCCGTGAGGAGTTCCAAGTCGCCTTGGAGTCGCTCGAGACGACGGGCACCAAACCCATCATCTACACGTACTTCAAGAACGCCAAAGTCTCGGCCAGCGGTGCCGATCGCGAGGCCCTGCAGTCGCTGTGGGAGTTCCAAGACAAGCTCGAGCGCCGCGGCCACTACAAGACCGACTACGACGACGCCGAGCACCTCAAGCGCCACTTCCGCGACCAGCTCGACGAGCTCCGACGCGGAGGGCGACTCGGGACGACGAGTTCCGGCGTCCGAGGCGAGTAGAGCCGACGAGCTGCGACGAAAGGGCGCGTGGGACGACGAGCTCCAACGAAAAGGGCGCCCAGAGCCGGTGAGCTCCAACGAAAAGGGCGCCCAAAGCCGGTGAGCTTGGCGCCCTCTCGCCGCCAACTGTGGAGCTCGCGCGCCAAAACGCGGATCTCGTGCGAACAATCGAGGAAAAGTGACGCCGACGTCGTGCCGGAGCGCGTTCATCGATGGCAGAGAGCGCCTGGTGCGCGCATTTCGCGGCGCTCCGTCGCGGCGTGTTCGAACTGACGCGACCGAAGAGCGCGTGCAGCCGTTGAAATCGCCACATCGGGCGCGTGATGTGCCGAGTGCAGCCGTTGCAGACGCTGGATCCGCGGCGTCGGTCGTCGGCTCCATCGTTGTTCGCGCCGGATCCGCGGAGATCCCCACCGGCTCCGTGAACGTTCGCTCGCCGGCGGCGTCTTGGCGCGTGCGAACCACGGTGGGTGGGCCTGACGATACGCGTCGACGCGTCTCGACCAGACCTGTCGAGCCAGAGCCCGCGCGCATCGGCATGCCTACGCCGCAAGACGACACCGCGAACTCGCTCTGCGCCACCCCGAAGCTGCGGGTTTCCCTCCGAAGCCACTCCAGGCCGCCACTCGGCGCCTACGCACCGCGCAACGCGCGGCGGATCTTGCGACACAGCGCGGCAACAGAACGTAGTCGCGGCGTACGCTCCGCTCTCCGACGCACCGCAACACGAGGAACTCACGGCGCAACACGAGGAACTCACGGCGCAACACACGGAACTCACGGCGCAACACGAGGAACTCACGGCGCAACACGAGGAACTCACAGCGCAACACACGGAACTCACAGCGCAACACCGCGCGTACCGTCGTCCAACGCCAGGGGGCACCACGCGGCGCAACTCACCCATCGTATTGACGCGCCGCAAAAGAAGAACGCAAAAACCTGACGCGCCGCGCGAAAGAAGAACACACAGAACCAGCTCCGCTTGACGCACCGCAAGAGAAGCACACGAGCACTTCCTCTTGACGCACCGCGAAAGAGGAACACAACAAGCTCGCTTGACGCGCCGCAGAAGAGGCAAACAACTCTGTTTTGACGCGCCGCGAAAGAAGAACACGTAACTTTCCCTCACCAGTTCATCTGCGCAGGCAACAACACCTCTTTTTCGCATCGGGGGTTGTGCTACCGGACTCACCTTTGCACACTGGCGCGCGACTCGGGGGTGCCGGCGCATTCTCGAGCAAAGCATTCATCGAAGGAGCACGATATGCCGCGCATGATCCGCGAACACATGAGTCTCGACGACATCGAAGACGAAATCCTGTACACCGAGGCCGCGTTGAAGGCCGATCCCGATGCGGAAGACCTTCTGCCTCTGACCGAGAGCTGGCTCCCGTCGCTGGACGAACAACGAGCACGCGCACGAGAGGTTCGGCGCACCGTCGCGGGGGTGGACGCCGAGCGCATCGTCGCCGATAACCGCCTCGACCAGGTCTGCACCCGCTTCGGCGACGAGCTCTATCTCGACGTAAAGAAGGACCGCAACGCGCCGCGCTGGAAGCAGTTCTTCAGCACCCCCGTGAGTCGCTTCGTGCGCACCGCACTCGCGCGACAAGTCAACAACGTGCGCGCTTGGCTGCGGAGCGATGACCCCACCCTCGCCCGACACCGGACCGACATCGAACAGTGGGTCACGCGCGCTGACGAAGCTCTGATCAAGACCCGCGGAATCGCCCTGACCCGAGGCGAAGCGGCGATCGCACGCGCTCAATTCCTGGAAGACTTGACCCACGAACGCGATGGCTTGTCCGAAGCGCTGGCGGCCCGCGCTCGCGAACGCGGGCTCGACCGCCGCTGGCCCAACACCTTCTTCCGCACCCCCTCCCGCAGCAGCCGAAGCTCGACGAGCGAAGACGACACCACGCCGTCCGACGAGTGAACCCACGGCGGCCCATGAACTGAGCAACGCCGAGCGCCCGGCGCACCCTCTGCCACCGCGAGTGCAGATGCGGTGGCGATGAAACGAGCCAGCCACCGAGCGCTCGGCGAAGCTCGGTCTCATGCCCGACCTGCAGCGTCGTTCACTCACGTAGCGCGAGCAAGCGCGCCACCACCTCCTGAGCGAGCACCGTCAGCCGCTTCACGGCGTCGCTCGACGCCAGAGCGCCCTGCTCTTCACAACGCTCGGCGAGATGCTGGGCTTGGCGAGCACCGATCAGGGCGAACAAGCCGCCAGCATCGTGCACGGCGCGGCGAAGGGCCGCCGGGTCTTCCGTCTCGTTCGCCACGTCGATGCGTTGCAAGACTTCGGGCAGTGCCGTCGCGACGCGCGACTGCATCAGCTCCAGCAACGTGCCGCCACTCTGGGTTCGGATCTGACGCATCTCTTGCCAGCGTGACGCATTGAAGAGCGAATCGTCCGTGAGCGAATCGTCCGTCGCTGTCCCGACCTCGCCGCTGGCGCCGGACTCCGCAGCTCCCAAACGCACTCGGCGAGCATGGGCGCGCTGCAACAGCGCCTGGAGCGTGCCCATGCGCATCGGTTTGTTGGCGTAGCCATCGAAGCCGGCACGCTCGAGGCGATCGGCATCGTCGGCGCTGGACTGCGCCGTCAGCGCCACCAGGTAGGCGCCTTCGCCCAGGCGCGCCCGCAAGCCGCGAGCGGCGCCCCAACCGTCCACCCCCGGCATCTGAATGTCGACCAAGGCAAGATCGATGGTGTGTTCTTCTGCGAGCGCAAACGCCTCGTCGGCGCCCGCCGCCAGCTGCGGCTGATAGCCCAAAGCCCGTAGTGCTTCGCCCAAGAAAGTCCGCAGCGCCTCCACGTCGTCGACCACCAAGACCGAGAGAGGATGCCGCCGAGCGAACTCGCCGCTGACCTGAAGGGGTACGGCCGACTCGTCGAAGTGAGCGACTTGGTGTGCATCGCTGGCGGCCGACAGCGGCAGCCGCACCATCAGGCGCGCGCCACCGAGCGGGCTCGTCGAGGGCTCCAGACTGCCCCCCATGCGCGTGCAGAACTGGTGACTGATGGCCAAGCCCAAGCCCACCCCCTCACCGCGCCCCCCCTCCGGCGCCTTGCCCTGCACGAAGGGTTGGAACAGTTCGCCCGCGGGCAAGCCCGGCCCGGTGTCGTCGACACAGATCCAGTACTCGCCGCGTTCGGGGCTGTGACCCGCGCTCACTTCCACGCGCCCTTCGGGCGTGTACTTGATGGCATTGCCGATCAGGTTCGTCAGCACTTGCCCCAAGCGGCGCGCATCTCCGACCGCACTCGCAGCCACGGCGCCCTGGCGCGTCAGCTTCAAACCCTTGGCCGTCGCCAGAGGCATCAAGCCATCGACGACGTGCGCCAACACCCGGTCAGGCTCGTGACGCTCGGCCCTCAGAGCCAGCATTCCCCCTTGTAGCGCCGAATAGTCGAGCAAGTCGGAGACCAGGTGTTCGAGGTGTTCACTCTGTTGCTGCAGTGTGCGCACGTACTCGGCGTGTGGTTGGGCCAGATCCGCCGCAGCCAGGAGCTGTGCGTAACCGATGATCGACTGCAAGGGCGTGCGCAGCTCGTGGGTGACGTTGGCGAGGAACTCGGACTTGGCGTGGTTTGCCGCCTCCGCCCGCTGCACGGCCTGCTGCAGCTCCGCTTCCATCTCTTTGCGCTGGTGGATGTCGCGCACGCTGCTGCGAAAACCGACGCGCTTCCCCTCCACCGTGATGGGTTGCCACGAGATGGCTGCCCAGCGCATCTCGCCGTCCTTGCGCAAGACCCGAAATTCGAAGTGATTGCCCGACTGACCCTCGCGCGCTTGCTGCAACACGCGGGCGACCGCCGGCCGATCCCCCGCATGCACCAGAGGCAGCGGGTAGTCCGCCATCTCCAGACACTCGGCCACACCGTAGCCGGTGATACGTTCGACGGCAGCGTTCACCCAGCGCAATTGGCCCTCGGGATCGATCCAGCTCTCCCAGTCGTAGGTGTATTCCGCGATCGCGCGAAACGGGCTTTCCATGTTCAGAACCTCACAGTGTCGGCTCGATCAACCCCTGCTCGATGGCGTAGCGTGTCCAACTGGCGACGTCACACAGTCCCAACTTCTCGCGGATTTGGAGTCGGTGGTTGGCGACGGTCTTGAGACTGATGCCGAGCTCGCAAGCGATCTCCTTGGAGCTCTTGCCCTGCGCGACGAAACGCAGGATCTGTCGCTGCCTCGGGGTCAGCGCCTGGTCGACGTTGGGCTCGCGCAGCGCGTCGGCGAGCAGCGGGCTCGTCACCGAGCAAAAGTAACGGCCGCCGGCGAGAACGCGCTCCACCGCCGTGCGGAGCTCACTCAGCGGCGTTGCCTTGGTCACGAAGCCGCGCGCGCCCGACTGCACCGCCCGTCGAACCAACGCGGGCCGGGCGTGGGCGGTCACCATCACGACCGGTAAGTTCGGGCGCCAACTGAGCAGCTGCTTCAACACCTCCAGACCGTCGATGTCCGGCAGCACCGCGTCCAAGATCACCAGATCGGGTTGCACCGAACGACAGCCTTCCAGCGCAGCGAGCCCCTCACTGTATTGGGCAGCAATCTCGAGAGATCTATCGGCCTGGAGCACCTCGGCGAGAAGCTCACGGAAGATCGTCTGGTCTTCGACCAGGACCAGGCGCGCCGCTCTAGAGCTCATACTCCCAAGCATAGTGGGCATTCATACCGATCGGCACTGGGTAGTAGTGCCCATGGTGAGCC
>JBNKHV010000009.1:0-21271 GCA_050290545.1 Polyangiaceae bacterium
GAGGCGCTCACTGGTTGGCGCGAATCCTGCCGGGCTGACGGCAGCGTCGTCACTGTCGAGCAGCGCGCCCGCCAGGCAACGTGGCAACCGTTCGCGCCGAGGCGCTCACTGGTTGGCGCGAATCCTGCCGGGCTGACGGCAGCGTCGTCACTGTCGAGCAGCGCGCCCGCCAGGCAACGTGGCAACCGTTCGCGGCTGAGGTCACATCATGACAAGAGCAAACAAGACAGGAGTTGGCCTGCCCACTCATCGGCCCCCCACATCGCCGGATGCTGCGTGAAGAGTTCCTCGTGCCGATTGAACTCACGCAGAGCGAACTGACGGAGCGCATGGGGGTCCCGGTCGGGCGCGGGAACCAAATTCTGCAACAGAAGCGAACCGTGACCGCCGATACCGCAGTGAGGCTCAGCCGAGTGCTTGGCATGAGCGCGGAGTTTTGGCTCGGACTGCAAACCGACTGGGAGCTTTGGCATGCCCGGCGGGAGGTGAATCTGCGAGACCTCGAGCCTATCGCCCGCAAGGCGGGGTAGCGATAGTCGGCCCCGTTGGTCAGTGGTCGATGCGCCAGGGGTGAATCCGCAACAGCAAACCGGTCCTCGCGTCGAACACCGATTCTTCTCCCGAAGTCGACAGATCGACGCGCTGCTCCGACATGCTGCGCAAGGGCCATGAGAGCTGCAATGTCGCGCTTGAAACGCGGGTGTCACGATCCTGGCTCGAAGCCTCGGGCCACAGCATCCGCACGTGCGATGCATACTGCAGCGCTGGCGGTGCTCAACCCGCGTCCGCACCCGTCTCGTGCGCTGGGTGATCGCACGCTTCGGCGGACAGCGCTCGACATTGCATGTTATGTCGTGCGGGTGGCTCGTCCTGGGCGGGGACCGGAGTGATCGCGGTGCCCGCGCTGTCTGAATCGCTCGACTGTTTCAAGACAGGGATGACCAAGACGGCCAGACACGTGCGCCGGTACTGGAAGCTCGTGTCGCCCCTTGGGTGTGTGCCAAGTTTGTGACATTGCGACAACTGGCGCTGCTAGGTTCGCCGAGACACCACGAGCCACCTGCGCATTTTGTCATGAGAAGAACGTACCGTTTAGGATTTACACCTCGCTGCTGCATCGCCATCGTGACCGCCACGTTGAGCTTCGCGTGTGGCAGCTCTCCCTCCTCCAGCAGCAGCCCAGGGGGACAAGCGGGAGGGGAGCCTCCCGGCGCTCCGTCTGGCGGCTCGTCTTCGAGCCCGAGCACTGCGCAGGAACAACCCAGCGACGCCCTGCCTGGCGCGTCGGGTCCTTCCACAGGACCAACGCCAAACGCGAGCAGCTCTCCAGACGGTACGGTGAGTCCGAACCAGCCGGCGCAGTCCAGCCCGCCTTCGACCGACGTAGGAAACCCCGAACAACCCATGGCTGCGGGACCCGAGACTCCGCCTCCAGATGGCATGGGAACGACCCCCGCGCCGTCCACGGACGTGCCCACCGAGCCGAGTGAGCCCGCCAACGCCGACCCAGTAACACCGAGCATGCCGTCCTTGCTTGGTGGAGTTGCGTTTTCGGAGCCGAGCCAGTCTTTCCGGGACGCGCTCACTGTGGAGCTCGATGCATCCGTCGATGGGGAAATCCGGTACACGCTCGATGGCAGTCTGCCTACCGCTGAATCACCCCTCTACGAATCGGCACTGGTGCTGGAAAGCACCACCGAGCTTCGAGCCCAACTGTTCGCTTCGGACGGCACTCCCACTCTGCCGAGTACGGCGTTGTACATCGCTCGAGACTTTGACGCGACATCGGACATCCCCATCCTGCTCATCGACGGATACGGCGCAGGAAAGCCGACCGACAAGGAAACCTTCCGGCGGGCTGCATTCATGCTGTTCGAGCCCGCTGACGGAATGGCATCCCTCGCCAGTTTGCCGACGGTTGCAACCCGCTCCGGACATCGCTTGCGGGGCCAATCGTCACAATCCCACCCGAAGACACCCTACAGGATCGAACTTTGGGACAACTACGACGATGACGCAGACTACCCGATCGCGGGCTTGCCGCCCGAGGCGGATTGGGCACTCATCAATCTGTATGTGGATCGGTCCCTCGTGCGCAATGCATTCGCCTACGAGCTGGGGCGCGAAATTGGCCTGACTGCTCCTCGGCAAGCTTACGCCGAAGTCTACATCAATCACGATAGCCCCGTGTTGAGTGAAGCCGACTACGAAGGCGTCTACAATATCACCGAGACCATCAAGAACCAAAAAGACCGATTGAATCTTCAACAGCTTAGAGAGGACGACGTCGCTGTAGAAGACCTGCCAGGCGGTTACATCATGTCGTTCGAGTTCGGTGCGGTCGAAGGCGATGCTGTGAGCTGTACCGGCGACGATGTGTTCAGTCGAAGCGCGCCGGGTTCGTTCAACCCCATCCCAGTCACTGAAGGTTTCTGCTGGGAGGATCTCGAGCTGAGAGATCCCGATCCCGCGAATCCGGAGCAAATGGCTTGGATCACGGACTACATCCAGCAGTTCCACGACGCACTTCATAGTGAGCCCCTGGGCTCCTACGAAGAATTCATCGACGTCGCGTCGTTCGTCGACTTCTTCCTGGTTACAGAGCTGACGCGGGACATGGACGCGTACATTCGAAGCGCGTACTTCCACAAAGACCGCGACAGCAAGTTGATCGCCGGACCGCTCTGGGACTTCGACCTGTCGATGGGGGCCGGCGGCTTCTTCGACAACCTGGCGATCGAGGGTTGGCAGGTGGCCAATCGGCGCATCGTTCACGACTGGTTCATCGTTTTGACTCGCGACCAGGCCTTCCTGGACTTGGCCGCTGCACGCTGGGCGGAGCTCCGTCAGGGTGTCTTGTCGGACGAGGGCATCGACGACCGGATTGAATCCCTCACCGCCCCGCTGGCGTCCGCTGCTGCGCGCGAACACACCAGGTGGAGCGTCAGCGATGTGAGGACCCAATACAGCGTCGTCGAGATCCCAGAGGGCGACACCTGGGAAGAACAAGTCACCGCGCTTCGGGAGTGGGTACTCCAGAGAGCTGCGTGGTTGGATGGTGAGGTCGGGAACCCGTTCCCCGTGCCTGACTACCCGTTTGTCGCTGAATAGTCGTCGGCCGAATATCGCCGAGGGCTCGCCCCACCAGTGCGTCCGCTTCGGTACGGCTTCCTGTCAGCGGCCAACGCGTGGCGCTCGCTGACCGAGGCCCGACCTCGCCGCGCCAACAGTTGACGGAGTCGGAGGCAGCGACCGCATGGTCGGCGCGGGTTCAGCAACGCGAACTAGGTCGCTTCCAACACTTCGACGCGACCAAGTGTTCCGTCGACGGCGACGAGATCGCCGTCGTTGAGGCGGTGCGTCGCGTCCACGGTGCCGACCACCGCTGGGATCCCGTACTCGCGCGCGACGAGCGAGGCGTGAGCGGCGACCGAACCGCCGTCGGTCACGACCGCCACGGCACGAGCGAAAAGCGGCGTCCATGCGGGGGCGGTCGTGGGGGCCACCAGGACCTCGCCGGGGGCCAGCCGATGAAACTCTGCCGGCGATTGGATGAGCCGAACTCGTCCCGTCGCGCGCCCGGCGCTTGCCGGCATACCGACGATCGTGCACGCGTCGCCCTCGATGTCGCCTCCGCGAAGGTCGCGAGCGAACGAGTCGAACATTTGCTGCATGAATCGGGGCACCTGCCTGAGCACCAGCGGCGGAGCAAGCTTTCGCTGTCGCCTCCAGAGCTGTTGACGTTCGGCGACTTCGCGCTGAAAGCTACGAGCCCCCTCGAGCGCAGCGTCGAGCTCGTCGCGCTCCAGCCAGAACACGTCGTCCGCGGCGGCGATGGTACCACTGGCGCAAGCCTTCTGACCGAGCTTGCGCAGGGCCGCCCGCACCTTTGGCCAGGCCAAGGTGAGCTCGCGAGCTTGCTCCTCGCGCACGCGCGCGTACGACTGGGCCAAGCGCAGCAACGGTTCGAAGCGTTCGAGCTGTTTGGGAGGCAGCTGCTCGATGCATGCGCGCTCCAGTGCTTCGCGGCGCTCTGCGGCGTTGCCGTGCACCGGCGTGTTGACGCCCGCGAGCCCCAGCTCCCCCGCCGTTGGGTGGAGCCAGTCGAGTGAAGACGCGTGGTGAGCTTCGCACGGCCTTGCCGGCTCCAGTGCGGCGACCAGCTCGTGAGGCGCGCCGTCCACGTCGCGGCAGTGGCGGCGGAAGAACTTCGCGAGGGCGCTCTCGACCTTCCAGGCGAAGCCGCCGACGAGGGTCACGTTGAACATCAACTCACCGTGGAGCTCGCAAGCACGATCGACGTAGTCGATGAGTTCGGCAGGCTCCTCCCCCAGGTCTTCATCGGCAAGTTTGCGGTGCCGGGGGGCGAGCTCGTCCTCGTAGTAGCGCCGATAAGGATCGGCGAAAGCTGGCGCACCGCCGACGGGGTGGTCGGTGGCTCTCTGGGCGCGGAGCATGTTCTTGGGTTTACGCAGCAATCCGCCGAGCACGGTGAGCAGCCCGCCAGTGCCCAGCGGCGCGACGTAGTACCATCCGTTGACGAGTCCGAAGGTCGGCGGGGGGGGCCGAATGCCCCAAAAGTCAGCGCTCGTCGCGTCGAATACGGCTGAAGCTCGCGGTAGGAACCAGGTTGCGAACAAGGGTGACGCCGGATCACTCAGCCACTCACCCCAACGAAAATTGCGGACCCAAGCGCCCTTCGCCACAGGCGCCTTCCACTCCACGCCCTCCGGCAGCGCCGTGATGGGGCGCGCCTGGACGAGTGAGATGCGTCCACTTTCGACGACCCACTCGATGTCTTGCGGAGCGCCGAAATGTTCGGCAACCCTGTCTCCGATGGCGACCAGCTGCTGCACGAGCTGCTCTGAGAGCACTGCTTGCGGGAGCGCGCGCCGGCGCCGCGGTTGACCGTCCTGGACGATCCATTCCTCGCCCGGTCGTTCACCCGACACCAGCGACTCGCCTAGGCCGGGGACCGCAGTCACGACGCGGGTGTCCCGGTCTCCGGTGACGGGGTCGGCCGTGAATAAGACGCCCGCACATTCGGCCCGCACCAAACGTTGCACGACGACCGCCATGGGCGAGGCCTGGCCGTCACTGCGATATGCCAGTGCTCGGGGCGAAAGCGCGGACTGCCGCACCTGCGCGATCGCCGCTTCGACGGCAGCTGTGCCCTGCACGTCCAGCACCGAGTCGTAGATGCCCGCGAATGAGGCCTCCGTCCCGTCCTCGTCGACGGCAGAAGAGCGCACCGCAACGGGGACATCACCCAGCCCGTCGAGATGCGCTCGCACGCCGTCCAAGGGAGCGTTGGGCGCGACGACGAATCCGTCAGGAACGTCGAAGCCGCTCTTCAAGAGCCGCGCCAGGTGTGCGGCTTTGCCGCCATATCCGCTACCTGCCTCGGCAAGCTTGACAATCATTTCCATGGTCCATCTCCGTTGCGGAGTCGTTCGATCAGCACACGCATCGCCCACGCCGGCCCGGGCACGATCGCCTCCGGATCGAGCCCCAGGATCATCTTTCCTCGACGGAACACTTCGGGCGACGCGAGCGCTCCGAAGACGAGGGCGAGCTGCTGCAGCTGCGTCTCTGTCGCGTCGGGTACCAACTCGCGAAGGGCGCGCTCGAGCCGGGCGTAGCGCTTGCGTCGAGACTTGGTGACGGCGGGTGACTCTTCCCGCTTGGTCAGTTCCTCGATCAACCCAGTGCCCGCAAGGCGCTCGGGCCAACGTTCGTACGCCTCAGGCACGTCGTCGATCGACAAGTCCTGGCTTTGGTCCATTGCAAAACGCTGTTCCTGGAAGGTCGCAAATGCGTCATGAAGCGCTGCGACGGTCGGGAAGTGTCGGAACACCGTGCGCTCCGCGACCCCAGCCGAGCGAGCGACGTTCGCATGCGTGAGCAAGCTGAAGTCGAACAGCGTCAGATCGGCAGCAGCCTCGATCAGCCGCTGCCGGGTGCGTTGCGCCTGCTCCTCCCGGAGCGGGCTTCGGTATTTTCGGGGCGTCATATTGGTGACAGTTAGATGATGACATCATGTCATATGGTGACTGTCAACGAAGATCGCGCTGCGTGCTCGAGCGGCAACGTCCGACGCCCCAAATCCGTACATTTCGGGCAACGCCGCGACTGCTCGTGGGCTCGTCAGCGCACCCAGGAGCTCGCGGTCACTCGGGCACCGCTGCGTCCGCGACCGCTCTGGGCTGCGCTTCGAGCGCCTGAAAATAGAAATCGAGCATGGCGTCGAGCGGGCCCGGATCGCCGTGGAGGCGACTGCGCAGGGCGGCTCCTTCCCAACAGTCGACGAGCAGCAGCGCGAGCTTTGCGGGATCCGAACGGCTGCTCATCTCGCCTCGCTCTTGGGCCTCGCTCAGGCATCGAGTCAACTCGTTGCCGATCGCCTCGAAGCATGCCGCGATCTTCTTCCGAAACTTCTCACTGACTCCAGAGAGCTCTTGGCCCAGCCCGCCCAACAGGCAGCCCATGTATCCCTGCCTGCGGTAACCCTCAGCGACTTCCGAAAAGAACCCGCGGATCCTTTGAAGAGGAGGGATGCGCTGATCCCCAAGAGTGGCATCGAGTGCGCGATGGACGTCGCGCATGTACGCGTCCACCACCTCCAGCGCGAAAGCTTCTTTGTCTTTGAAGTGGTGATAGAAGGACCCCTTGGGGATCCCCGTGCGTGCCAGCAGCGCAGCTAGCCCGAGGTCGTTGTAGCCGTGCTCCAAGAGCATCGACAGGCCAACCTCGAGCAGCTGTTGCTTCGTGGGGTGCGTCGTCACTTCAGTTACGGAGGCTTCTACCCCAGACGCGCTCGCTCAGCCGCTGACCTTTGCGATCATGTGCTCGATGACGTGAGTGTGCTCGTGCTGTGGGCTGAACATCACGATCTCGGCGTCTTGCTCTACCTTCACGTTGTGTCCTGGGGGCCAGTAGAAGAGGTCATCCTGTTTGACGGTTTCTTGGCTTCCCTGGGCGTCGGTCGTCGTGAGTTGGCCCTTCAAGACGAATCCCCAGTGGGGGCACTGACATTGGTCGCCCTTGAGACCAGAGAACAGCTCGGTGGTGTCCACTCCCTTTGCCAGAGTGAAGTACTCCCCGCTGATCTCTTCGAATCCGCGAACTGAGCCGAAGCCCGTCCGCTGTCTGATCGTCGCCCCGGGGATTTCCATCCTCACGTCGACGTCATTCTTGGTTACGCGCATTTCTGGCTCCGTTCTTTCTTGCCGATACGGCACTAGACCAATTGGTCTAGTGCCGTTGTGCGCTTCTGAATGACGTCTGTCAAAGCAAAAGGTCTTTGCTGCCGGCTTTGGCGATGCCCGCTTTGCGACTCCTGTCTTCACGTCAGGTGCTTCTGACTCGCAGAAGGCGCCAAGATTGACCCGGCTCGATGGGCACCCGAAGCAGAGGTTGTCTTCTGGACGCGGTCACGGAAACCGAACGCAGCCCGAGAAGGGCACGCTCATTCGTGTGAAGAGCACTGATGCGTTGGGCTATCATCACGGGTTGCTGTGCGCCAAAAGGCTTCGTAGCGCCCCTTCTGCCGAAGTAGCTCTTCGTGGGAGCCTTGTTCGACGACTGTGCCGTTCTCCACCAATACGATTTTGTTGGCCCGCGCCGCGGAGCGCATCTGGTGCGTGATGTTGATGATGGTTCGTGGTCCAACGAAACGGCGCAGACGCTCGAACACCCGGTGTTGAGTTTCTGGATCCAGATGCGCCGTCGCTTCGTCCAGAAGCAGGATGGGGGCCTGTTTCAGAAGCGCCCGGGCGAGCGCCACACGCTGCCGTTGCCCTCCAGAGAGCGAGTCGCCTCGGTCCAATACCACCGTTTCGTACGCTTGGGGGAGCTCACGAATGAACTCGTCTGCCTCCGCCAACCGAGCGGCGTGGACGACTTGCTCGAACGTCGCGTTGGGCGACCCAAAAGCGATGTTCTCCCGCACGGTGCGATGGAACAAGAAGACGTCTTGTTCGACGACGGCAATCTGCCGTCGCAACGCGTGAGGGTCGAAGTTCGTCAGCGGTCGACCGTCGATCTGGATGCTTCCGCTGTTGGGCTGGTACTGAGCGAGTAGCAGACGGCAGAGCGTGCTCTTGCCGGAGCCGCTCAAGCCGACAATCGCCACGGTGGTGTTGGCCTCGACGCGCAGGTCGATGGCATCGAGCACCACTGTCTCAGGCTCGTAGCTGAAGCTGACTTGTTCGAAGACGACATCGCCCCGAATGGGTGCCGCGTTCAGAGCCTGCGTCTGGTTGGTCCGCTCTGTCGTGTACTCCAGGACGTCGGCAATGCGGGCCAACGATGTTTGCATGCGCTGCAACGTGTCGAGCTCTTGGCCGACCCGTGTGAACGGATAGAAGAGGTGCCCTGCGGCCATGATCATCGACGAGAAGCGCCCCACGGTCATGCCGCCCAGGCTGGCCAGCGTGCCCCAGGTAACGCCAGCGACAGTCATGCCAAGCAACGTCGTTCCCTCGAGCAGCAACGGGTAGCCCCACGAATAGGGCAGGACGCCACGACTCGCCCGTTCGACGCGACCGCTGTCGGCGGCGACGTACAGCAGCTCCTGACCTTCCGCTGCGAAGCTTCGAATCGTCGCGAGTCCTTCGAGGTTGCCTGAGATTCGCGACTTCAGCCTCGAGCTCGAATCGTGCAAGACGTCGTGGGATGCGTTCAAACGCGGCTGAATGGCCTGCGACAGCAGCAACATCACGGGCAGCGGAGCAAGCACCAACCATCCCCCCGACGGGGAGAGCGTGACGATGGCGACCGACAGCGCAACGGAACTCAGCAGTACATCCAGCAGCACGATGGCGGCGTCCAACCCGCGTTCGATCTGGTTGACGTCCTCTCCAAGCACGGCCGCAAGGTCCCCACGTCGCAGGTGGTTGAGGTGCCTCGAGTCGAGGCGCTGGATGTGGTCGTAGACCATGACGCGGGTTTCGTGCTCGACGCGGCGAGCGATGCGTCCCCAGTTGAGCCGACTGGCGTAGCGCAGTAGTACGCTCGAGCCGATGCATGCCAACGTCCCGGCAAGCAACAGAGCGGCACTGCTGCCGGTGACGAGCCCGAGAGCGAAGTTGCCATAGACCACGGTGTCGATGAGCGCGCCGAGAACGACGATACGCAGCAGACCGAACGAGACGGCGGCAGTTGCGAGTACGAGTGCACTCGACAGCTGATGCCGATACGGTTTCGAGACTCTCTTGAGCAATGACGTCGAGCGTGCGTCGCTCACTCGAGACAGGGAGCGTTGCACGAGGTACAACGTGCCCCCCACTGTCGCTCCGATCCCAATGGCCGGGAGAATGGCAAGGCCACAGCACGCGGCGGCAACTCCAACCCCGCCGACAAGGACAGGTAGGGCGCTCGAGGACGCTCCCGGTTCGCGTTCACCAACGTGGCTGGTCGTCGCGCTGGTGCCCACTCGTCTCGTGGTTCCTCGAAGCCGTTCGACCTCGCGCACCAGATGATTACGTATGACGGCTAGCTGGGTGGAGTCTTTGAAGTGTACGAGGACTCGTCCTGTTCGCGAATTGACTTTCGCCATCGTCACCTCAGGCAGCATGCACAGGCGCGCTTCGAGCTGCGGAGCGAGCACATGCTGGCCGAGTAGCGCCGCTACGTCCCATCGAACTCGACCACGAGTCACTGACAACGGCACCGCTCGTACAGACACTCGCCGTGCCGGAAGGCGGTCGTTGATTGCTTGTCCGCTTACGAGACGCAGCTTGCTCGTCGTTGACTTCTCGGTTCTCATCTAGCCACGGACTCCCAGCACTCCAGAAATTTCCTGGCGCAATCGGTTCGACACGTCCGCATGCACGCGGGGAGACTCGGTGGCGCGTATCATCCCATCAATCACGGCTTCTCGTTGCCGTTCGAAGCGACGTCGCACTGCCGCACTCTCGCCCCACGCGCCGTCACGAGCCAGAGCCACCGTTGCCTTCAAGAACTCGAAGTTCAGCCTCTTGACTTCAGTCATGACGTCATTGGGAAACTCGGCATACAGGGCCATGCGTTGGGCATTGCGTACCAAGCGATATGCGTAGTCGGTCTCTTGCTTCCAAGAGCGGCACAGTTGGGCAACTCTGGCTACCACGGGGTCTTGAAAGCGGTAGCTGTAGGTCATGTTGTTGTCGTCATAGGAGATCAACAGGTTCCGCCTCTGTAGCCAAGTCTCCATCGGTGCTCCAGCCTGTACATCCATCTCGGAGAGCGTTTGACTCGTGACTCTCCAGAGTTCGTGCTGATCGAGTACTCGTACGTTTTCTTCCAGGTCTTGCAGAGTGGCGAAGGGGTCGAAAGGGATGAAGCCGACCTCAACCTGGAGACCGAGCTCTTGCAGCAGTCGAATCGCACGCACGTTACCCTCCGGTGTGCTTTTCTTTGCGTAGCGCTTGAGCTGGCGTGAACAGAACGATTCTGCCCCACAAAAGACGAGGGAGAGGCCGACGTCTCGCAGCTTCTCGAAAAGTCGACGGCGGGCGAGATTGCCCTCTGGTTCACCTTTGAGGTCGACCACGTTGTCGACTCGGGTCGAAAATGAGAACGCAGGCACGTTTCCCAGTTCACCCAAGCGTTCTGCGAGGGCCATGCATCGGTCCCGGTCGTTGCCAATGAAGTCCTCGTCACAGAAAGTGAACCGGGTGACGCCGACGTCGCGCAACCGTTTGACGGTGGCCACGACCATGTCGATTGGGTACTGGACCCACTTCGCAGCGCCGGGTGCTCTCGGGGGGCGCGTGCAGAAAGTGCAGGCATCGTAGTGACACCCGCGACTTGCTTCGACACGGGCAAAGTAGCGGTGCGGGTCGACCCATGTCGGGATCACATAGCCACTCGGCCAGCGGACGGCCGTTTCGTGACGCGCGCCATCGAGCATCATGACGAGATTGTCGATGTCGGCGTATCGAGCCAGCAGACCTTGGCCCCGTGCCGCGAGCAGGTTCCGGCGAGCGTGCGGCTGTGTTCGGCGTTCGAGAATTCGGACCAAGCTGTCTTCGCCGAACCCCTTTACTATCAACACGTTGGGATACCGTTCCAAGAACGAGTTCGGACGATACGTGGGAAGCGTATTGCCTAGTACGATCTGCGGTTGGCCAGAACTGCAGGCCGTGTCTCTGTACAGGAGTGTCAGAAGCTCGTGGGCAAGGTCGTAGGTGCCTTGCATCACCGAAACTCCGAGAACGTCGACCCCCTCCCTGACGACCAGGTTCACGAGGTCCAATGCACCGCCCACCGTTCGATTGTCGAGTACACTCATCGAAACTTCCCAAGAGGCGGCCCGCGCTTCGACATGCCCCGCCAACACCTCGATGGAGTAGGGGGCGGAAGAGGGTGATTGTTCTTCGCTGTAAAGCTGAACCAGATGGAGTCTCACAGGTTTCTCCTCGGTCTTTCCCGGTTAGGGTTGTTGCTCCCAATCAAGATCATTTGATAGGCAGAGGACGATGCTCAGGCACATTGAAGAGTTGTTCGCATTGCTACGGCTCGACCGGAGGCTCTCGCCTAGGTCACGGAGCACCACGTTCGAAGCCTCAGTCGATAACCTCGCGGACGAGATACGGGAGCTCAGTTCCGCTCTGACGTCTGGGGATTCCGCCAACGTCGTGGAGGAGTTGGGCGACGCGCTCTGGGTGGTGCTGTTCCTGATCGTCGTGCTCGAGGAGCAAGACGTTGCCAGCGCAGAGACGGTCGTGCAGACCGCGATAGACAAGCTACGTCGCCGAAAGCCGTGGCTCGAAAGTGGCCGTCCCCCAAGTGCGGAAGAAGAGGCTGCAATCTGGGCGGCCGCGAAGAAGGCGGAGAAGAGCCAGCCGTAGCAGGTGGCGTTCCTTTAGCCCTCCCTCCCCCCAAATCCACGCTATGCGTCGGTTGTTGTGTGCTTCTTCGCCGTCTCTTGGACTTCTGCCCTGACGTCTTCAAAGTCCTCTTTCACCTCTTCGACGATGCGTTGAGCCTCCAACTGCAGTTGAACGACACCTTTTGTAGCTCCGCGCACCAAGGTCTTGAGCGGCCGCCTCGCGACGAGTGCGCCCACCCCACCCAACAAAACCAAACCGACTGGTCCCATCTCTCGATCTCCTTTGTTTCGCAGACGAACTGCATCCGAGGGCGAGCCTGCCTCAGCCGGGTGGGGAGCACCATTTCACCTCATTACAGCCCTCGGCCGGGGTGGGCGTGTCACCGCCCCGGCGCCAACGAGCGATCGGTGGGCAGCTCGGTATGGCGAATCGATCCACGCCGGCGTTGCATCGTTCTTCTCGTGACACCGTCGGAATGCGAGCTCTTGCCGCCCCGTAAATCCAATACCAGCCCCTGGAGTAGCTGGGCGGTGGCGCGCGGCATTCGACCCTGATCTGAAACCATGCGATAGGGCGCAGTAGCAGTGATTCGAAGGTGAGACACTAGCGCGTACGAAACGCCCACTGCGCTGGCTGTGCAGCCGCACTGCGGCTAGAGTTGAGCGGATGACGGGCACTCGACGTTCGCGGCACTGTGCGACGCTCCGCGAGCAGCGCACACGCCTTGCCGCGAGCATACTCGCATTGTTTGCTGCACTCGGCTGCGACGACGAATGTGACGGCTCCGACGCAGCGTGCGCTGGTGACGACGTTTTGGTCGAGCAGACAGAGCCGGAGCCAGAAGACGCATCGGTAACAGAGGCAGCACCGGCCGGGGCTGCGGTGGATGGCGGGCGCAGCGACGCTGGCGGTGCAGCGATGGACGTAGCGGGGTCCGATCCTCGTGACGCTGCGACGGTTGAGACGGCGGACACTGGGGTCGACGGGGCAGCGCGGGGGACGCGCCCCGACTCGGGACCGCGGAAGGACGGCGCTGATGATGCGGGCCTGTGCTGTCCGATCTCCGAGCAGCCCGACTGTTGCATGCAGTATGGAGGGTCCAGGGGTGAGCGGGGGAGCTGCGACGAGGTGTGTGACGGGATACCCGTGCCCGAAGAAGCGTGGCAACGGGGCGTCGACGAAAACGGCTGCGAATACTGGATCGAGCCTGAGCCGACGCGTCCGTATTGTGCTTCGGCACCGGCGAGCTGCGTCGCGCAGCGAGCGCGATCGACGGGGGACGATTGCTCTGGGGATGCGTTCGGCTACGCCTTCGATGGTCGGGAGTGTCGCGCTGTCGAATGCGCTTGCGAAGGGCCCGACTGTGAAGAGCTCAGCCGAACCCTCGCAGCTTGTGAAGAACGCTTCGCGAGTTGCCGCCAGCTGCTCGAGTGTTTGCCGCCCGCTGTGTCGGGAGCCGCTTGCGACGCTGGCAGCGGATGGATCTGGGACGGCGCTGCCTGCGTGCTGTCGGCAATCTGCTACGACGACAGGACGAGGTACGACGACGAGAGTACCTGCCTCGAAGCGTACGCCCAGTGCGACCCTCGAGAGCTGGTCACCAGTTGCAGCAGCGACGAGGATTGCGTCTTGGTCGAAGATTGCTGTTCCGGTGACGGAACCGGCGCTATCCGCGCCGAGTTCGCAGAGCTGTGGAACGACAAGCCAGAATATTGGACGCGGAACGGCTGCCCAGAGGAGTGCGAGCGCGAAGACACTGGCCAACGAGCGATCTGCTTTCCCGGCTGGGCGACGAACTCCGGGTACTACGTGTGCGAAGTTCAGTACTAGCGTTTCATGCAGCCGCTACGCGAGCGAGGTTGCCTGCCGAACGAGGGACAGTCGCAAACATCGATCGAAGCCGCTTCGGCGCCGCGCTCGAGCTCACTCGTACACGATCCCGCTGCGGCGCGGCAATGCTCGCCAAGCTCCACCTCCGCTTTCGAGCTCCACGACGCCGAGTTGAAACTGGGATTCGCTGTCTGTCAACAAGAGCAGGGTTTCGTCCTTGCTGAACTCGCCGCGACCGTATGGAAGCTCGATCGCGGTTTCTTGCACCGTGTCGAACAGCACACTGGCAGGGTAGCTCGAGGGCAACGACCCGAGGGACCAGAAGTGCGAGACGAGGGCGTAGCGCCCCCTTGGGCTGAGTGTGACTCCCGGGCTCCAACCACCGGTTTCGTCGGTCGACAGCTGGTGCTCTGAGCACACCTTCGTCCTACAACTGCACACCGCGAGAGCGCTGCCCGAGAACTCGAACGTGCTCTGCACCCCGGCAACATCACACTCACCGGGTTGCGGGATCGCTTGGCTACTCCCGGAAGCTACATCGTATTCGAAGTAGCCCAACAGCGCTTCGTCGATTGGCTCGTAGCCCTCCACAGGCCCGGTACTCGAGCGGTACCATCGCAGCGTACGGCCGCCGTCCTGAAAGTCCACCAACCGCTCACTGGCGAACAGCGGGAGCGCGCTATCTAGCGGTGATAGATTACCGAGCCAGTCCAAGTGCCACAACGGCTGCCCGTAGGTGACGCCCCCGTAGGTGCGCAGAACGCAGCCCAGCGGAGATATCCCCTCAGGGCTGAGGACGTAGCCGGAGGGATAGTCGTAGAAGTCGGGGTTCGTCGCTTCGGTCACCACCCCGGTTTCGAGATCGACATACCCGACCGGCGCCTCCTGTGTCGGATGGACGACCAGGTGACGGTCGTCAGGAGCGAACACCGCCCCTTCGTATTGGCCACGCCAAAGCTCGGCGCCGTCACTGAGCCTGATCAGCAGCCCCTCTCGATTGAACGGCGCGTCCTCTACCTCGCGGTGTAGCAACAGATATTCCTGCTGGGGGGACAAGCTGTGACTTTGCCATTGCTCTTCGAAATGCAGGCTGCTCGAACCCGATCCATCCAGCGCGTGGAGTTGCACGTCCATACCGCCGTCAGCATCACGCAGTCCCACGACCAGCAGCCCTGCCGGGACCGCTACCTCCAATCCGCCATAGTTGTTCATCAGGCGAGGAGAGCCAGTGGTCCCATCAGCGTGATAGGTGAGCGTATCCCAACTGACGGAGAACTCGGCTTCCATCTCGTTCGCGACGACGGGCCAGAAGTCTTGCTGCACGTCAGCCGATGCGTTCAAGGTCGCCAGGAGTTGGGAGTCCCAATCGAATACGATGACTCGCGCTTGCAGTGCTTCCGCAGTGTCGCTGGGAGTGCCGCTGTCATCGGGAGCGCTGTCGTTGGGAGCGGTCTCGTCTGGCACACCGCCAGCGTCGTCGGCCGGCGGCGATGCACTGACGGAGCCGTCGCCCGGCGTGGACTCCAAGTCCTGGCCAGCGTCAGCTGATGAACTGACCGTATCGCTCGACTCCGCCGCCGCCGACGCACCGCTGTCGGCCGGCGCATCGTCGGTGACGCTCGCGCTGCCGTCGACGCGGTCGGAGTTGGGCTCACGATCCGAGGCGTCCGACGGCTCGACCCCGTCATCCGCCATTGCCCTGCGCGTGTTCTCCTCGTCAGCCTTACCGCCACACGCCACCACCACCATCACGCAGCTCGCGGCGATGGCCGGCGCGCGACGCCATCCGGCCGCGCTGCAGTTCGCGGGGCTTCTCGACCAAGCTCTCATCGCCCACACGATAGCCGGTTTCAGACCCAACGCAGCCGCAGCGACGCACGACTCAGCGTGAAACGGTGTGAGAATGGGCCTCCTGCAACCCGCTGAGAGGATTATTCCAGGTCTGTAGCGGCTTCAAAAAGTACGTAGAAATGGCTCAGTAGTGTCTGCCGGCACCCGCAGGTGCACCGCAGCCAGGGCATTGCGCGCCCGGTGTCAGGACGAACAGCGTGGAACAGAATGGGCAGTGCGTCGGTTGGTGATGCCCGAAGGGCAAGCCGAGCTCCGGGCGTAGCGCACGCAAGCGCAACGTGCTGCTGATCAATACGTCCCGCAGCGCAGCGCCGTATTCGTCGATCTTCGGGAGCCGCAGCCAACGTGTCGCCGACACTCCGACGATGCGCAGTGCCGGCCCGCGTCGCGACACGTTGCGATCGAACCCCAGGCTGTCGGAGAAAGCAAAGCCGAGGAGCTCCGTGCCGGCGAGCACAAACTCACTGAGCAACAACTCTCCGCGCCGCTGGCTCACCCGTACACCTTCTGCGCGCACCTCGAAATGGTGCGCTTCTGGTGGCATGGCTCTCGAGTCCAACCAGCGCCGGCGCAACGTGGCGCGAGCGAACAGCGCTAGCGGCAGCCAGAACAACGAGAGCACGAACCAAGCCGATATGCGACTGCGCGCTTGCCCTGGGACCTCGATCATCAACGAGGCGTCGTCGCTGCTCACTCGGAGACCTGCAAATTCCAGCTCGGCAACGGCGCGCGTCTCTTCGATCTGTTGCGGCGGCTCGAACAAGGGCGCGCCTCCGTACCACGCGCTCGACAATTCTCGCGTCCCTTTGCCGTCGACAGCTTCGAGCTCTTCGAACAGCACACGGCCCTGGGCTCGTGCCCAAAGGAGCAGGGTGCTGAACACGCGGTCCAGCGTCGATTGATCGGGCGCCACGAAGGACCCCATGGCGGTTGCTGCCCCCTGTGCGTCTAGCCCGACGACGTCGACCCGATGATGGTAGTTGAACACGCGGAATGTCGGTAAGCTGAGCTCACCCTCGGCATTGCCTTCGGACAGAATGAACACGACGGGGATCAGCACCAGAAAACAGGATCCGAACAGCGGGATCTCAATCAAGCACAAAGGCCGAAAACGGCGCCCGCGCCGATGTACGAGAACGACACTCGAGGCGTTGACTAGCTGTACTGCAGCAAAGCTGCCCACTGCGTCGGCAGAAGGCGCCAGTCGACTCTCCGCAGCGCTCACCCATCGAGTATCGTCGAAAGGCAGTCGCGTCGTCCAGTTCGCTGCTGATACGCGAAGGGCCATTCGGCTGTCGGATCATCCAACAACACCAACTTGGAAGCTGGGATTGAACGACGCGTTCGTGGGTGCACCAAGGAAGCTCCAGCCCACGGGGTCGTAGTACGGGTGCAGGAGCGAGCTTGATCGTGAAGTCCAATCACAACCTGGGAATGTGCAGGCTGCTCGCCGTCACCAGCGTCGCCTCTCTCGCCGTGAGTCTGACGGCGCCTTGCCTGGCGCAGGCTGACGTGGCACCGGGCCCGCCCGAGGACTCACAGTCTCCCGCCGCTGAGTCAGCGCCATCCGTCGCTGAGGCATCGCCACCCGCCGCGGAGCTCCCGCCGCCCGTCGCGGGGCCTCAGCAGTCCGACGCGCAGGCGGAGCAGGCGCCGGTCGAACCCGAACCGCAGACACAGCCGACCCTACCCGAGCCACAAACACCGCCGGACGCTCCCGAGACCGCGCCGCCGCCAGCGAAGCCTCGGGTGGGCCTGACGAGCCAGATCACCTGCGCCGAATCGGCAAGCTACACGCCAAACCCTGGGGACAAGACGGGCCGCCGCCTGGTGTTGAAGTCGCAACACATCGAGCTCGGCGGAGACATGGTGTTCATCACGAGCGATCAGCGCGTCGACGCTTCGGGGAGGTTGCACGAGCCTCTCGCGTTCACGGATGTGGGCCTGCTACGCCTGCGCGCACGCCGTTCTTTCTCCGACTGGTTCGAGCTGTACGCGGCGACTTCGGTGCTTGCCAAGCAACCAACGGCCTGGGACGAAGCGATCTGGCAGGGGGCGCGCGGTGGAGCTCGCCTGGCCTTCGCCGACCACTTCGCGTTTCGGTTAGGTGCCGCTGGCGGACGTCTGTTCGAGACCCGTGGCCACTACTGGCAAGCAGAGCCCGAACTGCAGCTGAAAGCGGACGTCGACCAGCTCCTGCGTTTCGAGCTGGGGCTGGGCAGCACCACGACCGTCATGAACGCCAGCACAAACGCCGCGGCCTTGTGGCTCTCAGAGGTGAACTCCCACGCTGAGATGCAGTTCGGGAGCACCAGCGGCGCATTCTGGGTCGGCCTCGACTATGCCGTGCCGATCGCCAGCGGTCCCAACGCAAGTGCCCCCGACGAGACCAGCGGCAGGTTCCTCGAGCCTCCGGTGCGGCTCGGTCTGCAAGTGGGAGGCGTGCTCAGTGTGAGTGAGGCTGGCTGGGATGCGTTTGCCGTCTACAACGTGGTCGACCGAGGGGAGCTGGACCGTCCGGAAACGACCCTGCCAATCCTCGACGGCGGCTTCGATCAGACGCAAATCATCCTCGGCGTGCAGCATCGCTTTGATTCGGATCCGTGCACACGGATCTGCGGCAGGTGCGTCGACGAGTGAGGAGCGTCGTCGGCGTTCGGTTCTCCAGGCGGAGGGCTCACGTCGCGGGCGTGTTGTGCGCCGGCCGCAGGCAATCTTCGCAGGGGCCAGAGGACTCCACGAGGCAGCGCGAGCGGCAAGTCAAGCCTGAGTGAGGCGCGGCGCCGGATAGCTGTCTGGTGCAAAGCGATCAGGCACGAGCCGGTGAGAGAACCGCCGCTCGAGGAGCCGGATGCGGGAGTTCAGCACGTCCGGATCTGTGGCAGCCCCGGGGGGAGCGATCCTCGGGCCACCCGAAGTAACCGTTCGCAAATTCCAATCGACGTAACCGAGCCGTCGCGCCTGCAGTACAACCGAAAACGACGGCGCCAGCCGTCGCAACCGAGGAGAACCACTGATGAACAAGTCCGTCCCGTCCTTCACCCTGACCGTCGCCGCCCTCTTTGCCGCTGGTTGCGGTGGGCCGAGCGCCGCCGAAGACGCCTCGATGAAGGCCGCCGGCCAGATCAAGTGCATGGGCGTTCACGCCTGCAACGGGCAATCTCAGTGCGCGGTGCCGGGCGAGCACTACTGCGCGGGGCACAACGACTGCAAGGGCAAGGGTTGGATCAAGGCAACGCCCGAAGAGTGCCAGCAAAAGGGCGGGCACAAGTTGGTCGAGAGCTAGTCGCTGCGCGGTGGCCGGTGGTCACATCCAGCACGAATAGTCATTCTCTACGCGTTGGTCGGCGGCAGTCGACAGCCATCGCCGCCTCGAAGGGGGAGTTCGGGTCGCGGCTGTTGGCGAGGGCGTACGGATGGGCGTGAGCTGGCGCGGGGGGCACCACGACAGGAGCGGGAGATCGCCGGGCTCACCTTGTGTCTGAGCGAAGCGCGTTTGCGGGAGCTCAAGGCAGAGCTCGAAGCGTTTCGCACTCACTTGCTCGAACGTTACATGCGTGATGAGCAACCCGAACGAGTCGTGCAGGTCAACTTCCAGATGTTTCCGCTGTCGAAAGCGGCAGACCCGAAAGATGAGGAGACGCAGTCATGAAAGCGATGAACATTCACCTGGTGCTCGTAGCTATGTGGGCAGCGGCATGTACGGCCACCAACACGGGCAACCCCGTCGTCGACGACATGGAAGGCCCGGACCGCCCAAGCGGAATCGAACTCGTCCGTTCGGCATTGACCCGGGAGGCTTCTCCGGTCGTGACAGAGGGGGACGCTGAGGCATTCGGCAACGACAGTCGTGACTTCGCCTTCGAACTGTATACCCAAGCTGCGGAACAAGCTGGCCCGGCGGGCAACACCTTCATTTCGCCGTATAGCGTGCGTGTGGCACTGGCCATGCAGTTCGCCGGGGCGCGCGGGCAAACCCGCACGGAGATGCAGAGCGCTTTGCGCTTCAATTTGCCGGAGCCGACTCTCCACGAGGCCTTCAACAGCACCGACATTGCGCTTGCGGGTCGGGGCGATGAACTGATCACTCCTGACGCCACCGGCGATCTTCTCTTGCGTCTGGTGAACGGTGCATTTGGCAACAAAGACATCGAGTTCCAGTCGGCGTTCCTCGACACGCTGGCAACCCACTACGGAGCCGGCATGTTTGCGGCCGACTTCGCGGGAGCGCCTGACGAGCAACGGTTGGCCATCAACGACTGGGTCGAAGAAAACACCAACGAGCGCATCGTCGACCTGCTGCCTGAAAACTCCATCGACGAAAGTGTCGCCCTCGTGCTCGTCAACACCATCTACTTCAAGGGTTCTTGGCTGAACGAGTTTGACCCCGCAAACACGCGCGATGAGGCGTTCCACGCTCCGGGCGGCGACGTCTCAGTCCCGATGATGAATGGCTACGCCGAACAATACGCCGAAGGTGACGGATACCAGGCGCTCGAGCTGTCCTACATCGCGCCAGCGGTGCGGATGCTGTTCATCTTGCCAGAAGCCGACCGCTTCGAGGAGATCGAGAGCGGCCTGGACCGCGCCTTCTTCGACGAAGTGCGAGGCGCGTTGAATCGGTGGAGCGTGACGTTGAAGGTCCCGAAGTTCAGCTTCGAGACGAGCTTTGGCCTCACCTCCGCACTGCAAGCCATGGGCGTCGAAGAGCTGTTTCAAGCAGGCCGTGCCGATCTGTCCGGCATTGCCGGAGGCCCCGGCGATCTGTACGTGAGCAAGACCTTTCACAGTACCTTCGTGGCGGTCGACGAACAGGGCACAGAGGCCGCCGCAGCCACAGCGCTCGTTTCCACCGAGACTTCCGCGCCGCCGCCCGCCGAGTTCTTCCTAGATAGGCCGTTTCTGTTCGCGATCGTCGACGATCCGACCGGACAGGTGCTGTTCATCGGGCGTTTGATGCAGCCATGACGAGCTTCACGCAGCAAGGCCCCGCGGTTCAGGAAGCGTCGTAGGCCAACTGCCTCGAGACCCGCTGCATGGACGGTAACGCTAGAGCCCGCGTCGCGCAGCTATTTCTGCATGGACGGGGCGGGTATCCCGCCACCCTCTATGCATCAACTGCTCATCTGTGCTGTTCGTGGGCGCCATTTTCCAGCGATTTCTTCCACCCAGTACGACCGTACCGTGCCGGCTACGCAGGTCCTCGCGTAGTTTGCACGGTATAACCGCTCAAACTGTGCGGCTGCTGCATGGACGGGAGCGGTTGACCGTTCCGTCTGCGCGAACCGGCGGCACGCTTGCGTCGACGCTGGGCGTAGAGCGAGGGCATGATCGTGTCCGCGTCGCCCTCGTGCCAGCGAACGTAGTGGATGCCTCGCCGCAGTTGGTCGTAGGTGCGAACCACCAGTGAGAAGGCGCGCCGTCGCATCTCACTCGCGGCTCGTCGAACCGTCGGCCCTCGTTCGTGACGCCCCACGGCCGTCAGCAATCGTTCGGCTATCACTTCTGCGTGCTCCAGCTCCGCGATGGATGACGCGCTTCGATTCTCGATCGCGGGCCAATTGTCCCGCAGCAACGTGCACAGCGCCGCGAGGTCGAAGGCGACGTTGCGGTATCCCCTGCGACGCCGCAGTCGATCGAGACAGCCCGGCGTGAGCAGCCCGCGATGCTCCAGAGCTCGCGCGTCCGAGAGCAACGTTCGTCGCCACTCACACGCGGTCGCGTACAGTTCCTCCAGCGCACTCAGCGGCTCGTGCGCGGCGAGACAGAGCGCG
>JBNKHV010000010.1:0-2666 GCA_050290545.1 Polyangiaceae bacterium
CTGAATTCCGGTCACACCCCACCCCCAAGCTTTTTGATCGCATCATCCCCCATCACCTCCGACACACGCTCAACACTGGTCAACGTGTCGTCGTCCCAGTCGTTGCCATGAATTGGCACCTCGCCAGGCGACACGTCCCGCTCGCTGTCGATCCAGTACCCGATGACGCTGGCAATGACCGCGGCGATGGCGGCAAACAGGGCAATCCAGGCGAGGGTGATCACGGCAGGACCCCCTTGGTCACTGCGGCCGCTGGGTAGAGATAGCTGACAATGTCGTCGGTTATTCCGCCTAGCGCGCACACTGCAAACGTTCCCCCGAAAACAAGGAAAAACGCGACCGGTCCGAGGCTTTTGCCAGTAATCCGGCCGCGCTTCTGCCACGCGACAATGCAGAACAACGCATACAGCGCAACCATCGAAGACTTGACGATGATGCCAACCAAAGACGACGCCTGTTCCGCCGCCACCATCTCCGCCCACAGCTCGGGCGCGTAGGACGTGAGCTCTTTGATTGCCTTGGCCAGTTCTTCGTTCGGTTTCATTGCTCATCCTCTCCGTGCGTCTTTGCGCATGTCGCAAACCACCCATCAGTCGCAGCATCGAATTCAGCCCGGGTCCGTGACCTGGCAGTGGCGCGACGGAACTCAAGCTGAAGATCGATTGCCCTTGCCAGGTTCCTTAGTCCCTTCGCCCGCGCCAACTTATTGTCGATGAGCGATTGGGCGAGAAGTTCGGCAACCGGCCTCGGCTTCCATCCGTCAGCCGTAAGAACGAGCAATTCCAGGTGTATCAGACGGTTTGCCATCTCAAATGGGACCATGTGCCCGAGGTACAGACGAATCAGCGCCCGCTCTTCGTCGGGGGAAAGGCGGTTCATCGGACTCGCTCCCATTCCTTCGATGCCATCACCCACTGGAGTCCGGCGCGGAAGTGAGCCACGTCTGAGTACGGATTGCTGTCCTCGTCATCGCAGGGATCGACGCGGTCGTACAGCCTGCCTGCACGTAGCAACCGGATGCCCCAGATCGCCAGGTCGCTCTTTCCGTACTTCACCTCAAGCACGGTCCCGTCGCTGCATGTCAGTAACACGCCATGCTCTTGGTCATCGGTCCCGAAGCAGCCGACCTCGCCATAGACGTCTCCCTCGAACTCAATTAGATCGTCGCTGGCACCGTAGATTCTCGTTGTCATCACACCCTCGCTTCCTCGTCGGAGGAAAGGCGGTTAGCCATCGTCGTCCTCGGTGGTTACCAGGTGCACACGCCAGCTTGACGAATCAACGCCGGATATATACGGCCCACAGCACCCATACTCCGCAAGCCACATCGGTGTTTTGCGGCTCATGACGTATTCGCCGCCCTTGTATCCGGTGAAAGTCGAACCAACCGCCGCCTCCAGGTTGCTCAAGAGCTCGCCAACAGTGCTTTCCCCGGGTTCGATTGCCAGGTGGGCGTAGAAGCCTCGGTAGCTTCTGAGTTTAGACGAACACGCGATCGGTTGGCCCTGTGAAAGATCCTGAAGAGAATCGATCAGCATCCCCAAGGACCACTGCCCAGGCTCAAACGATTCAGCAAATAGCGTTCCCAGATCAAACATCACACCCTCACTTCCCCGGACTCGAGCCGGCTCTCAATCCACTTCACCCGCCGTTTTCTGGCCTCAAGCTCGCGCTGGTCGTAGTAATCAAGTCCGTATATTTCGCGCCATCGTTCGAGCCGGCGGATTACGGCGCGGTCTTCGTGGAGTTGGGTTTGCGGTGTCACGTCAACCTCACTCCCGACTCACGATTGGCGCACTCGGGGTGTCGCAGTATTCGTAGCCCTGCGCGGCTGTTGATTGAGTAGTAGGCGCCACCGGCGAGACTCGAACTCGCAACCCCTTCGCAGTTCTCGCGACTCTGCCCGGGGACCGCTCCATGGATATGACTGCGCACGTCTTCCAACCGTGCTGCGGTGGCAAAGTGCCGGCCTTTCTCCGGCTCGTGGGTTTGCCGAGGACCCCTAACGGAGAGTTCACCCGAATTGGAGGGCTCGCAGAACTCACAACGGCATAACCCTGAGCCCGAGGCTGGAATCGAACCAGCGACATTCCGGGCACAAACCGGACGCTCTGCCTGCTGAGCTACTCGGGCGAAATGCCGGTCTCTCCCGGCTGTCACGTCTTCGTGGCTACTCCCGGGCTCACCCGGTTTCGCCACTGGCATTACCCCCGACGTTCGGGGAGGGCTGGATCCCAGTCGCCCCAGACCGAGGTGTCTTTCCACCGTCGTCGTCGGTGACGTTGGGCCGTCGGACGAATCCAACGACGTAGGGCCACCGAAAATCGAAACCGCCACCAGGGTCAGCGCCCAGGTGAGGAGGGCGACGGTGTGGCGGGTCATGGGATAATCGCCCACGGGTTCTGTCTCCATCACGACTCCCCTCTCGCGAACACATGAAGGACAACCCAGTCCATAAACACGGTCCCGATTGGAATCCACGGGCCGCCAGTGATCTCAGTCCCGGTCAACGCGACATAGAATTCGCGCGCGCACGTTTCCTCTGTCTGGCTAACCAGTGCCCATACCTGAACCCTGTCATGTTGCACTCCGCAACTGATTACCTTTGCACCGGCCGGCATGCTTACCAAAACAGGCTCATCCACCGTTCGAGGCAGCGTGTACTT
>JBNKHV010000011.1:0-74225 GCA_050290545.1 Polyangiaceae bacterium
GTCACGCCGAGTCAGCTCTCGGGGTCAAGCAGGCTGGGCTTCTTCAGCCGCGTCAACCCTGTCGGCGCGTGGCTATCATCGAGATCCCCACTCGTCACGAAGTACAGGTAGTCCTGGTCGCTGGCACCGGTGAGCCTCGAGTTCATCTCGTCCGGCAACAGGCCCGCTCTCATCCAGCCGCACGAGCCTCAAAAACCGGCAGGCGCGAGCGTCATGCCGCACGATGATCGCCAGACTGCGATTCTCCGGAGGCCGCCCAACCCATCGGCGGACAACGGGTTCGAATCACACCCCTCGACGTCGGTCCCCCGCCGCGAAGGCGTCCAGCCACAACGGCCAGCGACAATGCGACGGGGGCAGCCGGGATCAACCGTTGTGCCCCGTGACGGGGCCAGGGTACATACGGCAGACAAGGCCGCGCACGATGGGGATCCGCAACAAACGCTATCTAATCGTCGGGGACGGCGCCTCCGGAATGACGGCAGCGCGCACGCTGCGAGAAACCGATCCCCGAGCGGAGATCAGCATCGTCGCGGACGACCCGAACCCAGCCTACTTCCGCGCCGCGCTGACGAACTACTTGCTCGGAGAACTGCGCGAAGAGCAAATCTGGGCAACTCGACCTCAGTTCTACGACCAGTACGGCCTGCGGCGTCTCCACGCTCGCTGCCTCGGCGTCGACACGCAACGGGCTGAGCTCCACACCAGTCTCGGAACACCTCTCGGGTTCGATGCCTTGCTGTTGGGTTGCGGCGCGCGGGCGCGGCGCCCTGCGTTCCCAGGCTGCGAGTTGGGCGGGGTGATGACCTTGCGAACGCTGCAAGATTGTCGTGCGATCATGGAACGCATCGCCTCCGGCCGGGTGAAGCGAGCAGTGGTCATCGGAGGTGGACCACTGGCCTTGGAATGGGCGTTGGGAATGCATGCCCGTGGAATCGCCGTGAGCATCCTCTTGCGTGGCTCGACCTTCATGCCAGGCTCGCTCGACTCGGTGGGTTCGGATCTTCTGGCCGCACGCCTGCGGCAGGCGGGCCTGGAGCTGATTCTGAGCGACGAAGTGGCCCACGCGATGCCGGGCCCTGACGGCGACGTGGCTGGCCTGAGCACGAAGCGGGGGCAGCAGCTCGAATGCCAACTCGTTGCGGCCGCCATTGGGGTGGTGCCAAACACGGAGTGGCTGCAGAACAGCCACATCCAATTGGGGAAGCGCAGCGGGATCGCGGTCGATGCCCAGATGCAGACTTCGGCGCATGGTGTGTTCGCTGCCGGCGATGTCGTCGAGTTCGAAGGACGCGCACTACAACTCTGGGAGCCGGCGCAGGCGCAAGCCCGAGTCGCAGCGCGCAACATGATCGGTACCCCTGCGACATATGCCCCGGGGGTTCACTACATGGCCACGCGCCTCTTCGACCTGGACTTCGCGAGCCTCGGACGAGTCACCCACGTTCCCGGCGCACGCGAGCTCGCCGACCTACCCAAAGGGACCGGGCGACTCAACTACCGAAAGGTGATCGTTCATCAAGGGCAACTAGTTGGCGCCTTGATGCTCGGCCATCGGGAAGACAAGGTGCGACTGCGAGGACGTTGGTTCAAGCGCATCATGGATCGCAAGCTGGACGTCAGCGCAATCGAAAACCAGCTACTCGATCCGACCTTCGACATCGCGAGTTGGTACGAACAGGCCACCGGGTCTGAAAATGCCGCCTTCGCCGCCGTACCGGAGCGCGTCGCGGCATCACACGCCGCTGCACCTGCAAGCGTCGCGGCAGGCGCCGAGCTGCGCGGCACCAGCGTGCTCGACTTGCGACAGCTGACCCAAGCTCTGGCAACCGGCGCGGCTGCGACTGCGGTCGACGGGGGGCAGAAGGCCGTCTCGGGTGGCCCGGCAGCATCCACGGCGTTCATCCAAGAGCACACCTCCACCCCGGAGAATCTCGCGGCTACCGCCGCGCTCGGCACACAGATGCTCGGGCAGTTCAACATCCGTCCCCAAGCCATCGCATCCCCACCCAAAGCCACCCAACGCAAAGCGTTCATGCGTCTCGGGGAACGTCACATGGAGCTCAGCGGGCAGCTGTGTCGCATCGGTCGTGAGGCGGGCAGCGAGATCCACACTTTGGACCCGTCGGTGAGCTTCGTGCACGCCCACGTGGAGCGCGCTGGTGAGAACTGGTACCTGAGGGACCTCGGCTCGGAGGGAGGCACTTGGGTGAACGACAGCGCCTTGTCGGCGCCCCGCAAGCTTCAATCCGGCGACCGCATCCGGGTGGGGCAGGTCGAGCTCGCCTTCTACTACGAGGGGGAGGAGAGCCGCGAGCCAGGAGCAGCTCAGCTGCGACCGCATGGCTCTCCGAAACCGCGCCTACGGGTGCGCTCTGGAAACGCTCTTGGCCTCGAATTCTTGCTCACGCAGAGCTCAGTCATCGCTGGAAGCCACCCCAACTGCCAGCTGTGGTTGGACGACACGTCCCTCGCGCCGCAGCACGCGCGCTTCGAGCGAACCCAGGCGGGCTGGCAAGTGGTGGGTCTCGACGCCAGTGCCGGCGTTTGGGTCAACCAGCGGGCGGTCGCACCCAACACCCCAATTCCACTGGAAGAAGGCACGACGCTGCGCCTGGGCGCCATTCTGATGGAGTTCACCCAGCGCCCCATGATGCTCGGCGCGGACGAGATCCGCGCCCAGCGACAAGCGATCGCCGGCACTGAGCCCGATCCAGCGCGCGTGGGCACCGGTCAGCGCATGCAAGCGTTCGCGGCGATCGATCCCAGTGTCGTGGCTGCTAGCAGCGCGCCGCCACGAGCCTCCGCCAGGGTGAGCGATCCCGCCCTAGCACGCACCGCGTCTCCAGGCCTCAGCGATGTCCCCGCCCAAGCTAGCAACCCTGCCGGCTCCACAGCGCAGGTTGGACACGTGGCCCCGCAGGCGCACTTGAGAGTCGAGGCCGGCCCCGACGCAGGGCGGGTCCAGCCGATCAGCGACTACCTGATCGTCGGGCACCAACCCAGCTGCCAGTTCGTACTCTTCGATCAGCAGGTGGCCCCGCAGCAACTCGAAGTGCAGCGCTTCTCCGGAGCGCTCTTCATTCGCAACTTGGGCAGCCCAGGTAGCGTCCTGAAAAATGGCGAGGATACCGGTAACCGTAGTGTGCCCTTGAACGTCGGCGATCGGCTTCAGCTCGGGCCCAGCACCGTACTCGTCTACGAAGCGAAGGAGAGACGATGATCGATCCCGTCGCCGACAAGGCACTGGCCGACGTCACGGCCTGCATCGGTTGCAACGACTGCATGCTCGCATGCCCTCTCCCCCAGTCGCGCAGTATCAGCATCGCTTCGCTCAACGCTGCGGTCAACGAGGCCGTGATTGACGACCCCGCGGTCGTCGACTTCGTGACGGCCTGCACGCAGTGTCGGCAGTGTGTGCCAGCCTGCCCGGCAGACCTGAGCCGAGCCGACATGGTTTTGTTCAACAAGATGAAGGTGGAGGACCGGGTCCCCGACCATCGCTTGGCCGTCCAAGTCGGGCACCGCATAGAAACGTCGACGTGGACTCTCGACGCACTCAGCACGGAGCTACTGGCACTACCCCTATTCGCCAACGTGGAGCGAGCCGACGTGCGACGCATGTTGCTGACGACCACTCTTCGCCAACTGAAGCTCGGCGACACGCTGTGTCAACCGGGTGAATACTACGAGCGCTTGGTCGTCGTGCTGATCGGTGGATTGGAACAGTTTTCGCTCGACGCGCGTGGCAAGCGCGTTCGCATCGTCAACTTCAACCCCGGGTCCTTCTTGGGGGAGATGGGTGTGATGGCAGATCAGCCAGAGACGTTCGGGGTCAGCGCCAGCGTGCCCAGCGTGGTGATGGAAGTGCCGCGAGCCTCGGTCAAGCGCTTGATGGATCGCTCCCCGGCGTTCAACCGCACCATGAGCGAGCTGTATCGTCGACGTGCCTTGTGGACGTACGCGCGCAGTCCCGACGTGTTGGGAGATGTCCCGCCAAGCATGGTCGAAGAGCTCTTTTCGAGCGCCGAGCTCGTGACGTACGAAGCCGATGAGGTGATCTTCCGCGAAGGAGAGTCGCCCGCCGACATGTTCCTCGTGCGCACCGGGTTCGTCAAAGCGCGGCGCACGCTGCCCGAAGGGGTACGCGTGCTGACGTACTTTCAAGAAGGCGACAGTTTCGGACTGATCCCGCTGTTGTACGGCGAGAGGATGCAAGCCTTCGACGCGGTCGCGGCGACTCGTACTCAGGTGGTTCGTATCCGCGGCAACACCCTGTTGTCTGCATTGCAGCGTCACCCCGGCGCCAGCAATGCGCTGGCCCAGGGGGCGATGGCGGCCGAGCGCGTAGCCCGCTCCCCCAACCTCAGCCCACCCGTGGAGCCCGACCGCTCCAGCATGGGAACTCACGCCATGCCACTGTCGCCGGAGGTCTTGCTGCAGATGGGGGTGGCGGAGGGGCGCGAGGTCTTGGTCGTCGACCAAACCAAGTGCACATACTGTCAGAACTGCATGGCTGCCTGTGAACGCCGCCACGGCCACAGCCGACTGCAGCTGCGCGGATTGCAGGTCGAGCATCTCCTATTTCCGACGGCCTGCCGCCACTGCGAAGATCCAAAGTGTCTCTTGTGTAGCGTCAACGGCATCGAGCGACGCCCGAGTGGCGAGATAAGCATCGTTCAAGAGAACTGCATCGGCTGCGGTGCCTGCGCCGAACGCTGCCCGTACGGCAACATCAGCCTGCACCCCCGAGAGAAGCCGAAGCGTGGCTTCTTCTTCAGCTTGTTCGACCTGCTAGCGGGCCCCAAAGAGCGGACTCGGGCCTTGGCTGAACTCGACCCATCGGTCCCACAAAAGGCCGTCAAGTGTGACCTGTGTGCTGGCTACGACAACTACGCCTGCGTCACCGCATGCCCCACTGGCGCGGCATTCCGTACGGACCCGAGCGCCAAGCTCGGCTCCGGACATCTATTGAGTGAGCTCGACGGGGTGCAACGATGAACACGATCGCAGCCACCCAAAAAGCCAAAGCACTCGGGCTGCGGCGCGCCCTCAAGTGGCACGAGCGGAGCGTCGCTTGGCTCATCATCGCTCTGCTGGTTGCGATCGCCACGGCAGCATTGGTGGTCGTCGCCTTTCGAGGACAGCTCGCCTCGATCGATCCGGACGTCTTTGCGCCGGTGCTGCGAGGCTACACCGGGCACGGTGAGCTGTTGGGGTTCGTGGCTGCGGCAGCCGCGCTGGTGAGCGTGCTGTTCTCCGTCCGCAAGCGCTGGTTACAGGAACGCTTTCCGCTGTTCAAGGGCACGATGGTGGGATGGCTGTGGGTACACGTCTTTGCCGGCTTCGTTGCGCTGTGGGCCGCCGCTTTGCACGCGGGCTACGGCTTGCTCGACGTGCGCCCCACGAGCGGCAAAGTCCTGTTCTGGGCGCTGGTCATCGTGGCGCTGACGGGCACTCTTTGGCGTTTGGTCTATCGCTTCGTCCCCAGTCGTGTCGTTTCGAAGATCGGCAACTACTCTCGCGAGGCGAGCCATCAGCGCGCCGAAGAACAAGCGACGGAGATCGAGAAGGTGGCGGCAGGCGGCTCGGAGCTCCTGCACCAGTGGAAGGACTGGCTGCTGCAACAGCGACGCACGAGCACGGAGCTTGCCCAGGCTCGTCAGAACTTCGCGCAATCACCGGAAGCCCCGGTGTTCGAACAACTGTGCGCGCTTGCGGAAAGCCGCTATCGCGCTTTGGAGCGTGAGCAGTTGCAAGCGCGGGCCGCGCGACGCCTGCAGTGGTGGCGCGTGCTGCACGTGCCACTGTCGCTGCTGTTCGTCGTCGGCATCCCTGTTCACCTGCTCGAGGTCTACGATGTCCCCGCCAAGCAGCTACCACCAGCGGCTCGGAAGGAACTCACCGCGCTAACTCACTTGACGGGCGCCCATTCCGCCAAAGCCTGCGGCGAATGTCACCAAGCCATCTACGAACAGTGGAGGCACTCGATGCACGCCCACGCGCTCAGCAGTCCGGTGACGATCGCGCAGAACAATCAAGTCATGCGTCACGAGCTGGCCGAGGCGAGCGTTCCAGATCCGAAGCGCATCTGTGTCAATTGCCACTCACCGATCGCGACCGAGTTGGCCCAGGCAGAGATGCTCCCGTTCGACAAGGACCCGACGCTGCAGCAGGGCATCACCTGCATGGTTTGTCATCAATTGACGGGACCATCGAGTTCCGGCGGTGGTGCCTACACCGACGGGGTACTGGGCGGCCTGGAGCGAGGCAGAGTGATGTACGGCCCCTACGCTGGAGCAGTGGGCAATCCGTATCATCAAAGCCGATTCAGCCCCGTCTTGGCAGGAGACGCAGCGACGATTTGCCAGAACTGTCACGACGTGAACTTCGACCGGGACAAGAACGGCAAGATCGAGTTCGGCCACGACTTGGTCTTGCAGACGACCTACCAGGAGTACGTCGAGTACCGGGAGCAGGGCGGCGCAGGCAGCTGCGTGGAGTGTCACATGCCAGTCATGTCTCAGACCCGCGCCGCGGAAGCCGCTTCGATCCCCGAACAGCAGGACACTCACGCGCCGCCGCGCATCGTGCGTGACCACTCCTTCGTGGGGGTGGACTATCCCATCGACTTGCCGGGCTCGGAAGATCCGCATCGCCCGACGCGCGTCGCCTTGTTGCGAGCCGCTGCCCGTTTCGAACTCAGCGAACCGAAGGTCGACGAGACGGCAGGGCGCGCAAGCGCTTCGGTCAGCATCACGAACGTCGGCGCGGGCCACAATCTTCCCAGTGGCTTCGCATTCGCGCGCCAGATGTGGGTCGAGTTCACCGCCGAAGACGACTCAGGGCGTGTTCTGTTCTCCAGCGGCAAGCTCGCCAAGAACACTGACGACTTGTGCGACGCGGGTACTTTCGACGACGAGAACAGTCCGATCCGCAAGTTGATGCAAGGCTGCAAGAAGTCCGATCCGCAGCTCGTCAACTTCCAGAAGAAGCTCGTCGACAAGGCTACGGTGGAAAAGGACGCCCAAGGCAACCCCGTCAAGAACGAACGCGGGGAGCTCATTCCAGCGGCGGCCTCGGATGCCAGTGAGCAATCGATTCAGCGAGTCGCAGGCAACCCCATTACACGCAAGCGGCCCAGCGATGGGCAAGCAATGGGTTCGATCGAACCCAACCAGTCGCGTAGCTTCAGCTACACGTGGAAGGTGCCCGAAGGCGTGCGTCGCATGACGGTAACCGCTCGCCTGCTATTCCGAAACCTACCGCCCTACTTCGTGCGGAACATCGCAAAAGAGCAACCCACCGATGAGAGCCCTCAGTTGGCTCCGATGGTCCAGAACTTGGACATCGTCGAGATGGCCGTCAGCAAGCGAGAAGTCGACGTCTCGAACTGAACCTGACGTCGTCGAGAAGGCGGGCCCCAGGTCCGAGATGGGCGAGCGCGAGGCGCGCTCGCTCATTCAGGTCGTCTTCTTTGCGGAGCGTTTCTTGCTGAGTCGCTTCGCCGTGGAAGTCCCAGCACTTGCTCGACTTGCAGCCTTCTTCTCGGATGCCTTCTTGGCGACCTTCTTCTTGCTCGCCTTTTTGTCAGCCCTTTTCTTGGACGCCTTCTTCTTGGCGACCTTCTTCTTGCTGGTCTTTTCGACAGCCTTCTTCTTGGACGCTTTCTTGGCGACCTTCTTCTTGCTGGTCTTTTCGACAGCCTTCTTCTTGGCGGTCGTCTTCTTGGACGCCTTCTTCTTCACGGTCTTCTTTCTGCGGGTCGTCTCAGAAGCCATCTCGGCCGTCTTGGCGCGGGCTCCTTTGACTGCACGGGGCTTCTGAGTCGCAGCCGAGCTGGCGTCCTCAGGCTCCTGGCCCGTTGCCTCCGGGGGCAGGGGACGCCCACTTTGCATCTTCGAGCGTTCTTCGGGCGTGGCGATCAGGGTGTGGTCGTTTCTCGCCAGCAGCGTCCGCTCGGATGAGCGCGAACGCCGTCTTCCGGTGACTTCGGGAAGCATTTCGTCGAGAGGCACGGTGTTGTCGATTGCGGACACGCGTCGCTGTGGCCCCGGCACGAGTACGCGCAGCTGGTCCGCTGGGGGCATCTGAGGGGGCTTCCCTTCAGCTTCGGGTGGCGGCGAAGATTTGGCGCCCCTGGCCTCCTCGCTTCGTTGCCCTCGCGCACTCACACCTTCAGCGGCAGGCGCAACGGAACCCGACTCCGACACCTCTCGCCCTTCAGAAGCCTCGTGAACCGCCACGTCGGAAATCACCCGGGACTCTCTGCCCGGGGCAATGTCCGCCGCATCTCGCACGTGTCGGGCGTCGTCCGCCGCCTCCGACAGCTCGGCATCCTTCGTCTCAGGTGCACTCTCGACGGATGCGGCGTCCCCGACCTGCGACAACTCGAATTCCGTCGATTCATCTGGCGCCATCAACACCGCGGTGATCATCGTGGCACTGGTTTCGCCGTCCTCAGCACGCAATGGTCGCTCACCGCTGGGAGGCTCAATCGGTGGGGGCGACGGAAACGGCAGCGGTCCGAGGACTTGGTCGCCTCGGCGCGGCTTTGCTACATCACCCGCCTCGGCTGACGACGGCGCGCGGTCCCGTGTCTTCGTCGATTGGTCCCTGGCAGGTGGCTCCGGTAGCGGAGGTAGTCTTGGCACGCTCCCCCCATCGACCAGGCTGACACCTGCCAGTCGCTTCAAGGCGCCGGCTGCCAGACGCCATGCGGCCTGCAACTTCGACGGCACGGCATTGACCGGAGCTTCCAGCCAAGCTCGGATCTTACCGATCTCGAAGCGCTGCTGCCCCTCGGGTGGCTCGGTTCGCGGTACCGGTCTCGGCGCACGCCCCAAAGCCCACAAGAGCTCGGCCCAACACGCACCAACACCACGAAACCTCTCCTCAGGATCGATTGCCAACGCGCGCTCGACCCAGATGTCGACGTTGTTGGACAACTCTGGACGTAGAGCGTGCAAACTCGGCCGCTCCGCGGTCGTCGTCAACCGCAAGCTCTCTTGCAGATTCTTTCCCGCAAAGGGCAAGCGCCCGCCGAGCGCACGAAACAGAATCACGCCCAGAGCATAGACGTCGGCTCGACCATCGGAAGTACCCGGTAACCCTCGCCACGCCTCTGGCGCGATGTAGTGGGGAGATCCCAGAACCATCCCGGTCTTCGTCACTTGCTGTGAGGACTGGAGTCGCGCAAATCCGAAGTCCAGCAAGCGCGTTCCACCGCCAACCGCCGGATCGATGACGAAGATGTTGCCCGGCTTCAGGTCCCGATGAACGATTCCTACCGAATGTGCCTTTTCCAGCGTCTCGACGATCGGACTCATCACCTCGATCACCCGATCGACACTCATGAGATCGCCCTTGGCTTCACGCGCTTCGAGTTCACTCTGCAGATCCGTGCCCTGCAGCAACTCCATTACCAAGCACAACGAGCCTGATTGTGTCCGCACCGCGTCCACGAATTTGACGGCATTGGTCCCTGCCAACGCCATCATGGCCTGTTGCTCGCGTGTGACGCGCTCCAGAATCGCTGGATCGCGGGAAGTGCGCAAGTTGAGCACTTTGACGGCGACCTCTCCGCCCTTCTCGAGGTCGTCCGCGCGGTAAACGGTCGCCTGTCCGCCTTCACCGATCACAGCTTTCAATCGATAGCGTGCGCCGATGGTATCACCAACGGAATGCGTCATGCTTGGGCCGTCGGCAGGGTACACGATCCCGATACGTACCGACAGCCTTGCAACGATCGACGCTTGGGCTAGAACGGAGCTGGTCTGATGAGCGGATCTCAGGAGTTACTCTCCCCTCACAGCGATCGGCGTCTGGAGCAATCGTGGCGCCGACCGGACAGCGCGTTCTTCGCGGCAGGGGCCTGCCACGTGCTCGCGGCAGCGTTCATCGAGGAATACCCGCGTGAAGGCTTTGCGGCGTACGTGATTCGACCAGAACGGGGTTATCGAGGCTCACACGTCTTCACGGCCAAAGGGGACGTGGCCTTCGACTGGAAGGGGTATCGCCCCCGCTCACAGTTGGAACGAGAGTACCTCGACACTCTGCGCTCGTTCTTCGGAGAGTGGCGCGGGAGCGTCGTTCGTGTGGAGGACCCAATCAGCTGGGAATTCTGTAGGGTGCACCGTCATCGCCACCCCAGTCAGTTCTTCCGCTGCCCGTTGGGGCGAGCCCGCCAATTCGTGCGGCGCTTCCCGGCGCCGGCAGGACTGCTGATCAGCCTGGAATCTGGCTGACCTCCGTTGGCTCCAGCTCGTAGCGAGCCGACACGGTCGTGTGGCGATGACTTCGAGCTCGGCGGCCAACGCAGCTGAGAGCTAGACACGAAGATGCCCGCACACGAATCGTGCACGGGCATCTCGGGTGAGGAACACTCACCGGACCTAGCTAGCGCTCAGTTCACTTGTTGGCTTCTTCGCGCTGCTTGACCTGCTCTTTGACCTTCTCGAGCACCGCGCGCGGCACCGATGAGTAGTGGCTGAACTCCATCGAGAACTGGCCACGACCCGCGGTATTGGAGCGCAAGTCACCGATGTAGCCGAACATCTCGCCAAGCGGAACGTCTGCCTTGATGCGCACCGCGGTCGGCGTGGGCTCCTGTGACTTGATCATGCCTCGGCGGCGGTTCAAGTCACCGATCACGTCACCGACGTTATCTTCGGGCACGAAGACGTCCACCTTCATGATCGGCTCGAGGAGCTCTGGGCCAGCCTTCGGCATGGTCTGGCGATACGCCGCCTTCGCGGCCGTCTCGAATGCCATCTGCGAAGAGTCGACTGCGTGGAATCCACCGTCGGTCAGGGTGACCTTGAAGTCCAACAGTGGGAAGCCGACGAGGGGCCCCTTCTCCATCATCATCTTGAAGCCCTTTTCGACGGAGGGGATGAACTCCTTGGGCACGTTGCCGCCAACGATGCTGGACTGGAAAACGTAACCGCTACCAGGCTCGCCCGGTTCGATCGTGTAGTCGATCTTCGCGAACTGACCCGAACCACCCGTCTGCTTCTTGTGCGTGTAGCTGTCGCTGACCGGCTTGGTGATCGTCTCGCGGTAGGCAACGCGCGGCTCGCCGACCGTTGCTTCCACACCGTGAGTACGCTTGAGAATGTCCACCTTGATGTCGAGGTGGAGCTCGCCCATGCCCTTGAGAATGGTCTCGCCAGACTCCTGGTCCACTTCGACGTGGAACGAGGGGTCTTCGGCAACCATCTTGCCGAGAGCCGTGCTGAGCTTTTCGCTGTTGGCCTTGTCCTTCGGGGTCACGGCCACCGAGATCACTGGATCGGGGAACACCATCGGTTCCAGCGTCGCAGGCTTCTTCTCGTCGCACAGCGTGTGACCCGTGCGAACGTTCTTGAGGCCCACGATGGCGACGATGTCGCCCGCTTGAGCGGTCTCGACCATCGTGCGGTCGTTCGCGTGCATTTCCACCATGCGTCCAATGCGCTCGGTCTTGCCGGTGGCGGTGTTGAGCACGGTGTCACCCTTGGCGATCTTGCCGGAGTAGATGCGCGTGAAGGTCAGGCTGCCGAAGCGGTCATCCATGATCTTGAACGCCAAAGCGCGCAAGGGTTTGTCAGGGTCAACAATCGCGAACTCGCCCGTCTCGTTACCCTCGAGGTCAATCTCGGGCTGAGGCGGAACCTCCGTTGGGTTCGGCAGGTAATCCACCACGCCATTCAACACCTGCTGAACGCCCTTGTTCTTGAACGAGGAGCCGCAAAACGTGGGAAAGAAGGTCAGACTGATGGTGCCCTTGCGAACACACTTCTTGATGTCCTCGACGCTCGGCTCTTCACCTTCGAGGTAGGCGGCCATCAGATCGTCGTCCTGCTCGACGGCAGTTTCGACCAATTCGGCACGCCACTTCTCGACGTCCTCTTTCATGTCCTCCGGAACTTCTTTGACTTCGAAGTTCTCAGGCAAGCCAGTGTCGTCCCAGACGTAGGCCTTGCGCTCGAGCAGGTCGACGACACCGACGAACTCGGACTCAGTTCCGATGGGCAGCACCATGACCAGCGGCTTGGCCGCCAACACGTCCTTGACCTGCTGCACGACGCGGTAGAAGTCTGCTCCCAACCGATCGAGCTTGTTGACGTAGATGATACGCGCAACCTTGGACTCGTTAGCGTAGCGCCAGTTCGTCTCCGACTGGGGCTCGACGCCACCAGAGCCGCAGAACACGCCCACGCCGCCGTCGAGCACCTTCAACGAACGGTAAACTTCGATGGTGAAGTCGACGTGTCCGGGAGTGTCGATGATGTTGAAGCGATGCCCGGCCCAGAAGCAAGTGGTGGCCGCCGACTGAATGGTGATGCCGCGCTCCTGCTCCTGCTCCATGAAGTCCGTCGTGGCTGCGCCATCGTGCACCTCACCGATCTTGTGGATCTTGCCGGTGAGCTTGAGGATACGCTCGGTCGTCGTCGTCTTGCCGGCATCGACGTGTGCGAAGATGCCAATGTTGCGGTAAGTGCTGAGGTCGGTCATGCCAGTTGCTATCCGTTCGTGCGTCGCAGAAGTCGCGGCTGCACCGTAAATTTCGCGGCTTTTCTGTAGGTTTGGCCCGCTGCGAATAGTCGGAAAGTCAGGAGGCGTCAATCGCCTTCCACGGGCCGCTCCCAAATACGGGACTATCGCTGGGGGGCCTTAGCACGGGGGGCTCGACCCGACACCTTTTCGCTGCACTATCGCGGGCCAGCGGGGCCGTGGCCGCCACCTGGCCCTGCCTGAATTCCACTCTGGCGGCGCCATACCTGAACGGACGAACGCGACCGGATCGGAGGCAGCGGCACCGCGGAGGGCTCATCCATGAGCCGGCAGGCTCCACCGAGCTTCAACCTCGACGGAGCTCGGTCATGGCACCTTCTACGGCGGCCATCACTAGGGGCAGCTCGTCTCGACTGTTGGCGTAGTGCGGCGCGAAGCGCAGGTTACCATCAGGAGCGGCGGTCACCACGCGCTGCGAGCGCAACATCGCGTTCATGCGCACCGCGTCCAACCCCTCTGGCGGGTGCACGGCGAGGACGCACGAACGCCGTTTCGGATCCGCGGAGCGCAGACTCGCAAAGCCGAGGTCGACGAGCTGCGCCTCCAGAGCGTCCAGATAGCTTCCAACGTGCTGATAGATGTTTTCGACCCCCAACTCGAGCAGCACGGAAACGGAAGCCCCCAACGCCGCGAGTCCAAGAACGTTGGAGGTACCCGTTTCGAAGACATCGGCACCCCGCCGAAGGGGCCGATCGTATTTCAAATGCCCCGCCCCGCGAAACAGGAACGCCGCTGGGTCCTCGTGACTGAGCCAACCCGCCGTGTACGGTCGCAAGCGCTCTGCACATCGTTCTCGGACGTAGATGAAGCCGGCCCCCTCGAAGCCCAACAGCCACTTGTGACCGCCCGTTACTAGGTAGTCGATGCATTCGGCCTCGACGTCGATGGGTACCGCACCACAGGCTTGAATCGCATCGACACAGAGTTCGGCCCCATGCTGCCGGCATAGCCGCCCCATCTCTGCCAACGGCATGCGCAGACCCGTTTGAAACTGCACGGCGCTGACGGCAACCAGACGCACCCCGCCTTCGAGCTCGGCTCTGAGCTGCTCGAGCCCTTCATCCGTTTGAAACGCATCTGCCTCGATGAACGCGAGCTCGAGCTCAAACAACTCGGCCGCGCGCTGCCACGGCGTGACGTTCGCCGGAAACTCACCTCGAAACAGAACGATTCGATCTCCCTTTCGCCAAGGGATCGACAACGCGAGATCGGAAACACCGCGCGAGGTATTCCAACCGAGAGCGATCTCTGCGGGCGAAGCACCGACTAGCTGCGCGAGGTTGGCTCGCAGCTCTTGCCGTTGCTGCTCCCAGCGGGGGAACGCCCCGACACCAAGCCGCGCGTAGTCTTCAGCAACCTCACGAATGGCGGCGAGCGTTGGAGCACTCGCTGGGGAGATCGCAGCGTGGTTGAGATAGGCTGCCGCTTGAAGGTCGACGAAAAGAGCGCGACTGCCGAGCACCGGTGACCAACGACTCGCCATGACGATTGGGACCCTATCCCCTTCACGGGAGCGCGGAAATCGCCGGCGCCTCACAATGGACGGCGTATCCGCTCAGCTTGGAGTAAGACAAGGCTGGATGGCCTACCAACCCGTACGAAGATGCTCCCACGTCGCGGTCGGTGCGCTGGTACTCGTGTTCGCGTCGAGCATGTGCGCGCCAGCGCAGGCGACGCCCATCCGAGTCTCGGCTCCCGCGACCCCGGAGCGGGAGCCCTTCGCGACCTATTTCACGGCGGGCATCGGCTTGCCGGAACTCATTCACGCGGAAGTCGGCGGATTCGTGCATCCGCGTGTCAGTGTCGATGCCTCAGCGGGGTGGATCATCTTCAACCCCTTGGTGGGCCTGGGCGTGACCGGGTACTTCTTTGGAGACAGCACGTACGGCGTCACGCCCCGCTCGTCGATGCTCCTTTCGGCACGGGCGCGCGTCAATCCCAACGCGAACTGGTCCAATCTGAGCGCCACGAACGACACGATACCCGCAACGGTGGACTGTCTGTTCGGCTATGCCTTTCACGGCGATTCCGGGTTCGTGTTCAAGGGTGCCGCCGGGACGCTGTTCTACGATGACAATGGCTTCGCAGCTGGCCCAAATTTCCTCGTCTCTTTGGGCTACGCACTGTGACGCGGGGCGCGCCATTCGCTGAAGCGTTGCAAATCCGACCTCGATTGAGTTGACTCCGCTGCCCCCATGCGACTGCTGCTCGAAGCCCACCATCCGGCGCACATCCACTTCTTCAAGTACGCGGTCAAGGAGTGGACGGCGCGGGGTGATCAGGTGCTGCTTCTGGGGAGGGATCGCGACGTCATGCGACGGCTGTTGGAAGCCTACGACTGGATCCCGAGCGTCATTGCGAGCAGCGTCGGCCAGAACAACCAATTTCCCCTGCGCGAGATGTTCACTCGCCAGTTCAAGGTCTGTCGTCGTGTACTCGACTTTCGGCCGGATGTCGTGCTCAGCCTGATGGGGAGCTACACCCAGGGCGCGCGGCTGTTGAACGTGCCCAACGTCGTGTTCACGGACAGCGAGTTTCAACACGTCAACCATCGCATCGCACATCCCTTCGCGACGCGCATCTACACGCCGGATTGCTTCTGGAAAGACCTGGGCTCGAAGCAGCGCCGCTACAAGGGCTATCACGAGCTCGCGTTCCTGCACCCCTCGCGCTATCGGCCCGACCCGTCGGTGCTCACCGACTTGGGGGCACGAGCTGGGCAATACCTGGTGGTGCGCGTTTCCGCTTGGGACACGCTGCACGACGTGGGGCAAGCGGGATTCGGTGCGGCGTTCGAAGAATTGATCCGCGCCTGCTTGCGCCAATATCGCGTCTTCATCGTGCCTGAGCGCGGCCAACTCGAGCCACAGTTTCAAGCCCATCGACTAGACGTCGCCCCCGATCGTTTTCACGACGTGCTGGCACACGCCCGCTTCGTCATCACCGAAGGTGCCTCGACGGCAGCGGAAGCCGCCTGCCTCGGCGTGCCCAGCATCTATGTCAACACCACGTCGCGCGGCTACCTCGACGACATGCAGAAACGCTACGGCTTGGTGTCCACCCACAGCGATTCCCGCAGCGCGCTGAAGCGTGTCACTGAGTGGCTTCGCCACCCGCCGTCCGAAGAAGCCAGCAAGCGCGCCAAGGACCAACTCGTGCGCGAGCACATCGACGTCACCAGCTACGTCGTCCGGGAAATCGACGAGCTCGTCCGGCAACGTTGAGACGGGCGCTCGGGCTCAGCCCACCCAAGAAAACGTCGCGCCCTGCGCCCCGTTGCCCGCGCGCTGGACGCCTCTGCCGTTGCGACTGAGGTGCTGGCAAATCTTGAAGACGGTCACGGCTTCATCGGGCTGACCGACGGCACTCGCGATCGCCTCCGCCGTCGCGGGAGACGGATTGTCCTTCAAGTGAGCGAGTATCTTGCCCTGAAGTTCGACGGCAGACGTCGCTGCCTTCTTGCCCGCTTCGACGCCAGGTTGGTGGTAGGCGTTGGTGTTGATGAGCGTGGCGTAGAAGCCCACCGCGCGTTCATACAAGGCTATCAGCACGCCCACCGAAAACGGCGTAACGGACTCAATCGTCAGGGTGATCGACTCGCGGTCTCGGTCGGCCAAGGCTCGCCGCGTTCCGAGCAAGAACCCGGACAAGTAGTCGCCAGAGGTGACCGCAGGCTCCACCTCGACGGATGGCCCCTTTCTGTCCTCGAGCACCTCGATGAAGGTGACGAAGAAGTCGTGCGTGCCGTCGACGAGCTGCTGCACGTAGGCGTGCTGATCAGTCGAACCCTTGTTACCGTAAACGGTCAAGCCCTGGTGCACGATCTGCCCGTCCAAGTCCCTCTCCTTGCCCAACGACTCCATGATGAGCTGTTGCAGGTAACGGGAAAACAACACCAAGCGGTCCTTGTAGGGCAAGACGACCATAGCCTTGTCGCCATGCCCGTTGCCGACGTGGTGCCAGACCATGGCAAGCTGAAGTGCGGGATTGCCGAGCACGTCGGCCGAACGCGTCGCAGCATCGCAGGCGCGCGCGCCTGCGAGCAGCTGATCGATGTCGATGCCAGCCAGCGCAGCAGGCAACAGGCCCACGGCGCTCGTCTCGCTAGTACGCCCGCCAACCCAATCCCACATCGGAAAACGCGCCAACCAGCCCTCGGACTCCGCGGTCTGGTCGAGCTTGCTGCCGACACCCGTCACCGCAGTGGCATGCTTGGCGAAGGAAAGACCGGCGCGTTCGTACGCAGCCTTGGCCTCGAGCATACCGTTGCGCGTCTCTTTCGTACCGCCCGACTTGGAAATCACGACGCACAGCGTCTTGTCGAGACGACCTTCGAGCTTCTCCAGGACGACGTCCATCCCATCTGGATCGGTGTTGTCGAAGAAGTACTCCGTCAACTTTGCTTCGCGGGGCGAGCCGAGCGCGTTGGCGACGAACTGTGGCCCCAACGCGGAGCCTCCGATGCCGATCACGAGCAGGTTTTCGAACTTGCCGCCACTCCCACTGACCGCCCCCGCATGCACTTGCTGCACGAATTGCTTGATGCTCTGCAGCGCCTCGTCGATCGCCTGGGTCAGCTCCGCTTGCGGCGCCAACTCGGAGGCGCGAAGCCAGTAGTGCCCGACCATGCGATCTTCGTCGGGATTGGCGACCGCACCGCTTTCGAGCTTCTGCATTTCGGCGATGGCTCGCGCCGCCGGATCGCGTCTGCGCTGCCAGAAGTCGTCCGGATAGGCGACGCAGCTCAGATCGACGGCGAGCTGAAGCTCGGGATACTCGAAGTAACGTTCGGAAAAAGACTTCCAGTCGCGCTTGAGACTCATGATCGGCGGGACAATAGCCAAAGCGACCGTCGAGAGAAGCCCGAATTGCGACCGCCACCCTCGCTGCGCTCTAACTCACCGAACCCCGAGCCCACCCCTGCACATCGGTGCCCGTTTGTTTCCAGAGGTGGCGCGCTGTCAGCGATCCGAGGGCAAGCTCAGCTGGCGTCCATGGGCGTCCAGCGCAGGCGCGGCTTGCGCGCTGCACGTGCCTCGTCCAAGCGACGCAAGCGCGTGGTCATCGGGGCCCGGTGCAACAAGTCCGGTTGCTCTTTGGCCTCTTGCTTGATGCGCAACATCGCCTCGACGAACGCGTCGATGGTCTCTTTCGTTTCGGTTTCGGTAGGCTCGACCATCATCGCGCCCCGCACGACGAGTGGGAAGTAGACCGTCGGAGGGTGAAACCCGTAGTCGATGAGCCGCTTGGCGATGTCCAGTGTCTTGATGCCCGTTTCGGCCTCGATCGCCTTGTCGGTGAAGACGGCTTCGTGCATGACCGTGTGGTCGAACGCCAACGGGAAATCGTTCTTCAAACGCGCAGCCAAGTAGTTGGCGTTCAGCACGGCCATGTCCGTCACCTGTTTGAGCCCTTCGTGCCCGAGCTCTCGGATGTACGCGTAGGCCCGCACCATCATGCCGAAGTTGCCGATGAACGAACGAACTCGGCCGATGCTCTGAGGCCGTTCGGCGTCGAGCACGAAGGCTTCACCCTCGGGACGTACCACCGGGCACGGCTGAAACGGTGCCAAGCGTGCTTTGAACGCCACCGGACCCGAGCCCGGTCCACCACCACCGTGAGGCGTGGTGAAAGTCTTGTGCAGGTTGTACTGCATCACGTCCACGCCAACGTCACCCGGGCGTGCGCGCCCCAGCACCGCGTTCATGTTGGCGCCATCGCCGTAAACGAGGCCACCCGCGTCGTGCACCATCGCACAGATGCGAGGCATCGCGGTCTCGTAGAGCCCGACGGTGTTCGGATTGGTGATCATCAATCCGGCGACGTCGTCACCTGCCTGTGCGATGGCCGCCTGCAACACGTCGATGTCGACTCGTCCATCCCGCGTCTCGAAAGCGACTGTCTCGAAGCCATTGAGTGAGCACGAAGCCGGATTGGTGCCATGGGCACTATCGGGGATGAACACCTTCTTCGGCGCGCGGCCCTCCGCCTGATGGCAGGCGCGAATCATCATCAAGCCTGTCAGCTCACCTTGCGCGCCTGCCGCTGGTTGAAGACTGACGCCGTCCATGCCTGCAATCTCTGCGAGGAGCTCTTGCAGTTCGACCATCAGGCGAAGCGCGCCCTGCACCAGATCCGCGTCCATCAGCGGGTGGATGTTCGCCATGCCTGGCAACCGAGCAGCCCACTCGTTGACCTTGGGGTTGTACTTCATCGTGCAGGAGCCCAGCGGGTAGAACTGCGTGTCGATGCAGAAGTTCCACTGACTCAAGCGCACGAAGTGGCGGAACGCCTCGGGCTCGCTGACCTCGGGCAGGTGAGCAGGTTCGGCTCGCCGAAGCCCGCCCAGCAGTTCGTCGAGCGAAACGTCAGGAACGTCCAAAGCAGAAACAGACGCGCCGCTTCTCCCGGCCGCACCGCGCTCGAAAATGCTCGGTTCGTTGAATTGCAGGCCTGCCGCGGCCTGATGCGGGTCTATTCCCACTCGTCGTCCCCGGCGGGGTCGCCCGAACCCGAGCCTTTTTCATCCGCCCCGCCAGAGGCGTTGTCGCTCTTGCTGCCGTCCCAGTCGCCACCCTCCACGGCGCTCTCGGCCTCGTCCGGCATCACGCTCTCGGGATCTGGCTCCATCCGGCGCTGTTTGATGGCCGTCCAGGTGTAGCCCGCTTCGTTTTCACCCAGACCCCACTCGCCCTGGATCTCGTGATCCGCGTTGTCTTCCTTCGGCACGATGTACTTGAAGTAACCCTTGCCGCTGGACTCCGCGTTGGGACCGAACATGCCGATCTTGTGCTCCACCCAATCGAAGCGCATCAGATCGCCCTCTACCGTGCCGTGCAGCTCGCCCCACTTGTCGCCAGCGGCCGTGCGCCACTTGCCGTGCACGTTGTTGCCCTCTGTGACGAGGTGCAGATAGCCGTACGTCTGGCTGTACCAGACCCCGCGCCAATTCCCGTCGCCAGGCATGTCACCGGCAACCACGTTCGCCTTGACCACCTGCGGTTCCTCGGGACCGCAAGCCACGGTCGAAAGCGGCGCCAGTAGCGCTAGGGAAATGAAAGCCTGGGAGAGTCTTCGTGTACGAGCCATGCTCGGAATCTATCCGGTTTTCCGCCGAAGGGAACCACCGTTTGTACCCGGGACCCACGCTTGCCCTTCGAAGGCCAGGCTGAGTCGACGAACGCGGGGCCGAGGATGCACGGCGGTGGGAGAATTTCGAGGCGGTTGATATCGAGGGCGAGATCTTGGCCGGGACTGCTCCCGCCGCGGCGCCTCCGCTGACGGCTCCTCGCTGACAGCCCGGCTGTGCGCCGGGTTGCGGGTCATTGCACGGCGAGGACCGCGTCGGTGAGGCGACCCATGTTCGCCTCAGTCATGCCGGCGACGTTGATACGCCCGGACCCGACGACATAGATGGCATGGTCGGCCCGAAGCCGCTCCACCTGGTCCTTCGAGAGGCCCGAGAAGCTGAACATGCCATTTTGGCGAGTGATGAAAGAGAAGTCGCCCTTGGCTCCCTTCTTCTTCAACTCGTCCGCGAAGCGTTGCCGCATCGTGTTGATGCGGTCGCGCATGGCGCTGAGCTCCGCTTCCCACTGGGCCCGGAGCCCAGCATCGCTGAGGATCTCGCGGACGATGGCGCCACCGTGAGCAGGGGGGTTGGAATAGTTGGTGCGCACGCAAACCTTGACTTGGCTCTGCACCGCAGCTGCCGCCTCAGGGGTTTTCGCGACCACCGTGAGTGCGCCCGTTCGCTCGTTGTACAAGCCGAAGTTCTTGGAGAAGGATGAGCAGACGAACAGCTCGGGCAGCTTGGCAGAGAGAGTTCTCAAACCCACGGCGTCTTCCTCGAGGCCACTACCGAAACCTTGGTAGGCGAAGTCGACCAGCGGAACCGCACCGCGCTCATCCAACACCGAAGCAATGCTCTGCCACTGCTCGGCGCTGGGATCGACTCCTGTCGGGTTGTGGCAGCACGCGTGCAACAGCACGACATCCCCTGCCGCGACCTGCTGCAGTCCGCCCAGCATACCCTCGATGTCCAATCGGTTCTTCGTCGCGTCGAAGTAGGGGTAGTACTGCAACTCGACCCCGGCCGCCTCGAAGACCTTCGCGTGGTTTGCCCAGGTGGGTTGGCTGAGCCACAGCCTGGCCTGAGGGTGCAGCTTGTGAATGTAGTCGCCGGCCACTCGCAACGCGCCAGTGCCACCGGGGGTGTGGGCCGTCTGGGCCCGGCCACCGCTGACCAACTCGCTATTGACGCCAAAAAGCAGCTCGCGAACCAATCTGCCGTACTCGGGATCGCCGGAGATTGGCTTGTAGCCCTTGCTCTTCTCGACTTCGAGCAGGCGACGCTCGGCTTCTTTGACGCTGGCGAGCACCGGGGTGTTGCCGTCGGCGTCCTTGTAGACACCCACGGAAAGATTGATCTTGTCTGGCCGGACGTCGGCGTTGAAGGCTTCAGAGAGACCTAGAATGGGATCCGGCGGCGCCGTCTGAACGGATTCGAACATGGCTCGTTGTCTGTTGGATGAACGGGGGCAATGCCCCAGCTGTAATTGCGCCCGCTTACGTAGCCGAAAGGAGACAGCCAGGCAAGCGTCGACCCCGGGCGGCTCCAAACCGGAACGAGCCCGCGCCCTTGGCCCTCCGAAGCAGAGCGGGACACCGCCCAGCAAGAGCTCAGACCGGCGTCGGCACGACGCGACGAGTCGGTCGGGTTCGGAGGCTGGCAGACTCGCGGGCATGTGCGCCCTAAAACTTAACACCCTCGGTTACCGTTCCCGACCCGCAGCAGAGCCAACTTGCCGGCGACTGGCCCACCGACACCGCCGACCGGCAGAGATTGCGCGTTTGCCCGAAACGCTGAAGACACTGAACTAGAGCACCTGCGCGCACGTAGAGTGCATTCACGACAACTCCTACGAGGTCCGGCTGCTCGCGACTTTTCGCCCAACGAATCGGAGTCGCTGCTGATACACTAGCCCCACGCGAGGGGGGCAGCGGCCTCGCGCTTGCATTGTCCGGCAGCACACAACGTCTGCCGGGCCTCGTTCGTTCACGTCGTAACAGCTGCAGGGAGGTGACGTCATGACTCAACCAGCTCGCATTTCAGAGGCCCCTTCATCCCGTCCCCAGCTGACCCAAGCTGGCGTACAGTTGATACCCGTACCGGGCGCACAACATCTCGCCGTGCGCATCGCGCCGGTCACCGCGCGCGACAATTTTCAACCCAGCAGCTGGCACCACGTGCAACTGTCACCGGGTCCGGAAGCGGGTTGGTTCGCCTTCGACTCGAACGCCTTGGGCCTGGCCGATGGCGAGTACGAATACGAGTTCGTCGTCGATGGCAACGAGAACGCCCCGATACCCGACCCATACGCGGAAGAGATCACTCGCTTCGGCGGTTACCGCGGAGTGCTCAGAATTCGCAACGGACTCGTGCAGCGCCCCATTTTTAGCTGGGATGGCGAGTTCGACTCAGCGCGCCCGCTGAAGAACAACCACGAACTGGTGATCTACGAACTGCCGATGCGCTGGACGTCGATGGAGTCCGACGTCCAGGAACGCCAGGTTGGGCTCGGTACTTTCGACCACGCGCTGTTCGCGCACCTGCCGTACATTGCCGACAACGGGTTTACGGCAATCGAACTGCTACCGGTTCAGGACTCGCCCGATACGATCAACTGGGGCTACGGCACGCGTTTCTTCTTTGCGCCCGACTACGACATGGGGGGCCCGATCGAGCTGAGGGCGTTCATCAAACGCTGTCATCAGCTCGGCATTCGCGTGATCTTGGACGTGGTGATGAACCATGCCAAGGACTGCCCTCTGCAACGTCTGGCCAAAGACTGGTTCTTCCTCGACTCCCCCCACGAGGAGGGCCGCGAGCACGACTGGGGAGGCAAGGCCTTCCGCTTCGCAACGCCCGCCCCTCAGGGGCGCTTCTTGGCACGCGAGTTTCTGTACAACATGGCCCGCTTTTGGGTGAGCGAGTACCACGTGGACGGATTTCGTATCGACGAGTTCAAGGGCATCAAGAACTACGACTTCTTGCAGGACTTCACGCAGAGTGCTTGGGAAACTCACGACAGCGTGTCCGGCGACACGCCCTTCATCGTCATCGCTGAGGACTCCGCGCGCCGCGCCGAGGTGACGGCACGCACTCACCGCGGTCGTCGGGTGGTGGACGCGATTTGGGACTTCAACCAACGAGACGAGCTACGACGCAGCATCAGCAACCTGGTTCACACGCGATTCGGCGAACCAGCACGGCGCAGCAGAGTGGAAGCGACCATCCGCGGACATCAGTCCTGGGATGACTGGAGCCGTCGCTTCAACGGTGGCTTCGCCGACATGGCCCAACGCATCGTCTACCTCACCTCCCACGACGTGGAGAAACTGGGCGAGCAGCGCTTGCTGAACTATTTGCTGCGCGAGGAGCTCGCCCAGCGCGGCTGGACCGATTTGAAGTACAAGAACATCCAACGCGTCGTCGATGGCTACCAAGGTAGCGAAGGAGATTTCGCCGGTCCGGATGCGGTCGATGCCTTGGGCGCCGCATTCGAACGAGCACGCAGCGCCTACTGTCTGCTGATGACCAGCGTCGGTATCCCCATGCTGCTCGCAGGCGAAGAGTTCGGCGACACCCACGACACGAACCACGAAGACTGGCGCCAGAAGATGTCCGACGTCGTCAACTGGACGCGACGCGGACGCCCGCGCCACAACCAGCTCGGACAACAGTTCAAGGCATTGGCCCAGCTCCGAACGAGCCATCCGGCGCTGTTGCGCAACGAGACGGAGTTCTTCTACTTCCACCCGAGCTTCGACGAGAACGAGGGCGAGCGAGTCTTCGCCTACTGTCGTACCGGGGGTTTGCCCTTGTATTCACCTGGTCAGGTGATCGTGGTGGCGAACCTGAGCCGCCGCAACTATCCGAGCTTCAACCTGCCGTGGCATTGGAGCCGCATGCAAGAGCATGCGGTCTCGTCTCAGGGCGCGCCCGCGAGTGCTCAGTGGCAGTGGGCCAACGTGCCCCTGCTCCCCGGACAAGTGCGCGTGTTCTCGAGCTAGCGCGACTCGCACCCCGGCGCAGGTCCCGATACATACGGGGGGCGGGACCTCGTCGGGGTGCACTTCATCTCGCCGGGTTTGACGTCTCAGCGGGGTTTGAGGCGCTGCCCCAAGTCCCACCCAATTTGGCGAGCAGCCTCGGATGACTCGGGCCACGCAACGCGCACTTCTTCGCGTCGCATGTTGCTTCCGTCCGGTTCGGCCAACATCGCACGCAAGAACATATCCTGGCCCTCCCTCACAGCGTAACCCGCGACCGGCACCTGACAGTTGCCCTCCACGGCGGCCATGACCCCCCTTTCGGCAGCCACTTGCAGCTCGGTTTCTCGATCGTTGACCTGGGCCAGCAATGACGCCAAGCGCTCATCGCCTTCGCGCAGCTCGATGGCCAGCGCTCCCTGCCCAACCGCAGGCAAACACCACTCGTCACTCAAGGTTTCAGTGATGTGCTGCTCCAAACCGAGGCGCTGCAGCCCAGCGCGAGCGAGGATCACCGCGTCCACCAGTCCCTCTTCACACTTGCGCAAGCGAGTGTCGACGTTGCCCCGGAGCGGCAAGAACTCGAGATCGGGTCGACGAGCCTTGAGCTGAACGACCCGACGCAGAGAAGAAGTGCCCACCTTGGCGCCCTCGGGGAGCTCGTCGAATTTGCACCCACTACGTGTCTTGATGACGTCGTGGGGAGAGGCACGCCGCGGGATGCAACCCAGTGCCAACCCCGGAGCCAAGTCGGCCGGCACGTCCTTGAGAGAATGCACCGCGCAATCCGCGCGCCTGTCGAGGATCGCCTCTTCGATCTCTTTGATGAACAGGCCCTTGCCGCCGATTTCGTTGAGAGCGCGGTCGACGATGCGGTCGCCCGTCGTCACCACGTGAAGCTCCTCGGTCAGCGTGCCCGTAGCTTCGGTGAAGTCCTTCATCCACGCTCGCGCTTGAGCCAAAGCGAGCGCGCTCTTGCGGGTCGCTATCGTGACCTTCGACATATGCAATTGCTTCTCCGCTGCTATCTACCCGGTGGAGAGCCCGGGCTGTCCTTCGTTGGGGTCTGCCGCGGTCGCACCTGACCCGGCAACCTGAGATCCTGCCGCTGTCCCCTCGTCTTGCGGGCTGGCACCTTCGACCGAACGGGCCTCGGTGGGCCCACGCGACATCTCCGGCGTGCCCTGTGCGGGCTGCGCCACAGGACTACCGGAGCGCAATGACGGTGCGTCACCGCTCAACTCGATGGCGAAGAGGTCCTGCAGTACCGCGACGCAGTTGTCGAGATCCGCCTGAGCCTGGGTGTCGGCAGCCAAACCGCGCAGATGCCTCGTCGCCGGATGCAGCATCTTGTTCAGCGCCGATTCCAACATCTTGTTCAGAGCATCGCGGTCATCGACGGAAAGGTGCTTCAAGCGCAAACGCAGACTCTTGGAGAGCTCTCCTTCCAGAATGCCCCCCAACTGACTGCGCAACGCGACGATGGTAGGCGTGGCCTGTTCGGCGTAGAGCGCCCGCTCGAAGTTCTTCGTCTCCAGCTCGACGATGCCTTCCGCTGCCTCGGCCTCGCGCTGGCGTGACGACAGCGTCTCGGATACGATCTGCGACAGGTCGTCGACGTTGTACAAGAACACGCTGTCGAGCTCATCCACCGCGGGGTCGACGTCACGGGGTACCGCCAGATCGATCAGAAATAGACTGCGACCACGGCGCTTCTTACGCACTGCCGCAACTTGCTCTTTCGTCACGACGTAGTGCGGCGAGCTCGTGGTCGTGATGATGACGTCGACCGTCGCCAACTGAGCCGGCAAGTCCTCGAAGCCGTACGGCTCGCCATTCATCTGTGCTGCCAGCTCCGCGACACGCGCGCGGTTACGACCCACGACCCCCAAGCTCGCTCCAGCCGCAGTCAGCAGCTTGGCAGCGGCCTCGCCCATTTGTCCCGAACCGATCAGCAGCGCTCGATGACCTTCCAGCTTGCCGAAAATCTGTCGTGCCAAGTCCATCGCAACGCTCGGGACGCTGACTTGGCCGGCGCCGAGCGTCGTTTCCGTGCGCACCCGTTTGGCCGCGCGCAGCGCATGGGATACGACACGATTGAGCTTGCCAGCGACCGTGCCCCGCCTGCGCGCCTTGTCGTAGGCCATCTTCACTTGGCCCAGGATCTGAGGTTCCCCCATGACCAGCGAATCGAGGGAGCTGGCAACACGAAAAAGATGCCGCACGGCATCGTTGCCCGTGTGAGCGTAGAGATACTTCTCTATTCCCGGTGCGCGCGCACCAAGCACGGTCTGCACGGCTTCGACGACTTGCTCCGGCCCAGATTGTTCGTCCCTGGCGGCTGCGACGATCTCCACGCGATTGCAGGTAGAGACGACGAGCGCTTCGCCAATCGCGCCCTGACTGACGAGCTCGTCCAAGAGCTCGTCACTGGACTCCGGGGACAACGCGAGCCTCTCGCGAACGTCGATGGTGGCGGTCTTGTGAGAAAGACCGATGACGGCAATCATGCGGAGCCGCCTCCGGCCCTCACGACGTAGGCGGCAATCACGAGCAGCACGCACACCAGTCCGGCCAGTGTACCGTAGGCCATTTTCCGTCCTCGCCAGCCAGCGACGGCCCGGAGCACGAGGACTCCGGCCACGAGAAACCATGACAGGTAGGCCAACCCGATGCGCAGCTCCGCCGCGAATGTGAGCTCGCCCAATGAGGTCATGAACATCGCGCCGGTCACCACGCCAAAAGTCAGCAGAGGAAAACCGGCCAGTAGCAAGCGGTGTTCCGTGAGATCAAGCAGGTCCAACGCCGGCAGCTTGCCACCCGCCAACGCTTTGCGCTTCGTCTTGAGGCGTCGTTCTTGCAGCAAGTAGAACGCACCGGCTGCCCCAGCAAGAAGAAACAGCCCCAAACCCAATAGGTTCGCGGTGACGTGGAAGGCGAGCAGCGTGCGGGGGACTTCGGGGGGAGTCGTGCCTTGCCCAACGAATTGTGCACCGACGAGGAACATCAGCGCCAGGGGAGCCACGGCTACGCCCATGGCCTGCACCTGGGCGCGCTTTCGGAGCCCGAGGAAAACGGCCGTGGTCATCACGGCACTCAGACTCAGAGCAAACGGCAGCGAGGCAACCGGGCAGACACCGGTCACGAAACTCGCGACCACCAGGTGCACCGAGTGGGCAACTAGCCCGATGAGGAGAGCCCGCGGCGCCCATGCCGCTGCGAAGACCGCTCCCTCGCGCCGGGCGAGGTCGACGAAGAACAGCGTCGCAGAGACCGTGTAGGCGACGACTCCGAGCAGGAAGGCGATGCTGGTCAAGGGCTCCATCTGCGGGGATCTTCGTCCCCGTGCGCGCAGGAGCAACCAAAAAACCCGCTCCAGCTGCGTGTTTTGGCATCGCACGGGCGATTTCGGGTGTTCAATTCGAGAGAATCAGCAGCCTCTGCTCTGCTGCGCCAGTCATTTGGCCTGCGGCTCACCAGTCGGAAACGCGACCGAACGCCCCGCCCCAACCGAAACCAGTGGCAAGCGACTCAGAAACCAGCGCGGGCGATAGCGCGGTCGCCTGGCACGATCTCGACCTTCGACGCGGTAACCAACGCCAATGAGCTGAACTTGTGTGCTCGCACGATGCGCAACTCCGCGACGACCTCTTCAGGAAAGTCTTGCTCATCGCCGTGCAGTGGTACGGCTTCGAAGGCGCCACCCGAGGTCGCCGACTCCATGTTGGCACGGGTTCGGGCGAAGCGCGTGGTCGTAACCAACGTCCGACGCCAAGTGTCGCCGCGTCGCGTGACGAACAGTCGGTTGCCGGCAACCAGACCATCTTGCTTGCCGCGGTCGAGGAACACCACTTGGTCTTTACCCATGACGACGTGCGGGTACATGCTGGTCAAGACTCGCGCGGTCACGTCCTTGGTGGCTTTTTGGGGCGGAACGATGCGGTACTCGTGTTCGAGGAAACCGACTTTGGCGCCGCGTTCAACGACGTCCATCGACTCGACGACCAGCGCACGCACGACCCGCGTCTTGAGATTGACGTACTCGACCTGCACCACGCCCTGGATCTTGACGAGCTTGCCAGGCGGCGTTCTGGAGTCCCGCACTTTCGGTGGGTCACGCACCTCGCGAAAAACCGTCATCTGCTGGCCAACCTCGACGCTCTCGTTGGGCTTGAGCACGATGTAGACGTGCTGCGCATGGGCCATCATTTGGATGGGTTCGACTGCGCCGACGATTTCCCCCTTGATGCCTTTCGCCGGGTCGTCGATGTACCCCATCTGACGCAGAAAGACGCTATCGGGCGGCACGAGCTGCTTGCGCAGAGGACCTGCGGGGCCGGCACCCAAGGTGCGCGCGTCGGTGGGGCTCGTGGTGCCAGCTGCCCCGGCGAGTCGAATCTGGTCGCCCGGGTAGATCCAGTGGGGGTTCTGGATCTGGGGATTGAGCGCCCAGAGTTTCGGCCACGTCCATGGTTGGCCGTAAACCTGTTGCGATATCTTCGACAGCGTGTCCCCGGCTTGAACCACGTACACTCCGGTATTACCAGTGACCTTGGAGGCCACCAGACCGGGGGCGCCCGCCTTGCCCCGAACGACCGTGGCTCCCTCGCCGCCGCGACGCAGGTCGAAGCCGTCGCCCTGATTGATGTCGACCACGGACTGCGAATCCGACGGTAAGTGCGAGTCGAAGTTGTAGTTGGGGTCCCGTGTCGTGGTGGTCGTCGTGTTGTTGACGACTGGCGGACTGTAGACCGTGGTGGGTGGGGGGACAGCGGCAGGCGGTGGGGCCGCTGCCGGCGGCGCCGCGGGCGGAGCGCCGGTGTCGTCCTGCGCGCTCGCGGGCGCGGTGAGTGCCCAAACGGAGAGCGCGACGAGCAGGGCCCGTTTCATTGGCCGCCCTCATCGACGGGAGTCGCCGTCAGCTCGGTACCGCTGCCGGAGATCAGCACCCGGCCGCCCGAGGCGGCCTCGGGCGCTCCCGGATCCCCAGCTGCTTGATGGGGCGCAGCCGGCGCATCGTCCTGAGGGGTCAAGCGCACGACGCGCAGCGGAGGGGTCTCATTCGCGGCCGGGACGACCGAAGCCTTGGCGGCGCTCATGAGGATTTGCTGCTGCTGTTCGAGCGCGCTCAGCCGCTCATCGAAGCGATCGCGCTCGTTCTGCAGGATCGCTACGCGATCCTGTAACCCCTGGATCTCCTTCTTGGTTTGTTCGCTCTGCCCAGCGCAGCCCAAGACACTCGAGGTGAGGACGATGGTTATAGCGACAGCGGAAATCCGGTAGCATCCCATGGTTGGCGCATCGTAAGGCCTGCTGTGGGAGCAGGCTAAATTTGTCGCAGAAGGGCCATAGCGCCAGAGAGTCGCGCCGGTAGCTGGACGCACTGACTGCCGATAGCTAGCCTACGCGTTCGTGGGAAAGAGAAGACAGCGGCGACCTCGCCGAATACGGCGAATCGACCTTCGAAAGACGCTGTTCGTCCTGCCGAATCTGGTGACGCTCGCCAGCATTTTCTGTGGGTTCAGCGCCATGCGAGTCGTGGCAACCGACAACCCCAGCGTGGACGACTTCTACCGCGCAGCGATCCTCTTGATGTTCGCCATGCTGTTCGACCTACTCGATGGTCGCATCGCGCGCATGACGCGGACTCAGAGCGCCTTTGGGCTGCAGCTGGACTCACTGGCAGACATCATCAGCTTCGGGGCAGCGCCTTCCTTGTTGATGTACAAGTGGATGCTGTGGCGGCTGCCGGGTGGGGCCTTCATCGCATTCCTTTTCACCGCTTGCGGGGCTATCCGGCTGGCACGTTTCAACGTGTTGAGTTCGAGCGCCAGCGGCACGCCAGTCAAGCCTGGGCGTCACACCATGGGGCTGCCGATCCCGCCGGCCTCTGGCGTCTTGATTTCACTGCTGCTTGCCAATCACGCGGTGGAGGGAGCGCTCAGCGATGAGAAGTACACGGTTGCCGTAGCACTGGTGACCATCGTGCTCAGCTTGCTGATGGTGTCGAACGTCAAGTTTCGCTCGTTCAAGGACCTTCACTTCAACATCGGCACGGCCATCCTCGTGATGAGCGCCGTGACGTCGAGTGTCATCGTCTGGCGCTTGACGCGGCCGCAGTTCGTCTTGTTATGGCTCTTGTGTTTCTACGTGCTGATTGGTCTGTTCGAGACCGCGCGGGCAATTGCCGGCAAGCTGCGCCGACCCCACGATCACGACCCAGAGGCGCCCCCCAATTCGGCGCGTAGTGACGCCAGCGCGCACTGAACCACATCAACCTCAAAAGGCATGCCCCGATCGACTAGAACGTGGCCCATGACTCGCCAGCGAGACAACGCCAGCCTTTCCCGCCTTGCTTCTCCCAATCTCGAGCGACTCTGCAGCCCGTTGCTGGCTTTGCTCGTGACCAGTGCCGCGCTCACCGCCTGCAATCGCGACGAGGTGCAGCCGACCAGCAACACGCAGCCTGCCAGTGGTGACGCCCCAGCACCGAACGAACTGCCACCGCTCGAACTTCGAGATGACACCGCAGACCTGCTGTTGACCTGGATCGACGACAAGGGCGACTTCCACGTGGTGCCGAAGCCGCAAGACGTCCCCGAAGCGGGTCGCAAGCAGGTCCGCGTCGTAGTGGCGACGAAGCCCGAGGGCACGGGACGTCTGGTCTACGTTGCGGACTTGACGCAGAAGTCTGGCGACGGCACCTACCCGGTCAAGACCCTGACCCGCGCGCAGTGGAACGAGCTCGGCGCCGAACGCCGCAAGGTGCGCATGGATGAGCTCGCAAAAGAGGTGCCGGAAGCTGCGCCAGCAGAAGGTCCGAAGCAACCAACGAGCGCCGAACCCAGCGCTGAAGAGAAGAAGCTCAACGCCAAAGTGCGCGCCGTGATCTACGGCGCCGATTGGTGCAAGCCCTGCCACGATGCCGAAGCGTACTTGAGGAAGCTCGGGGTGGACGTCACGAAGAAGGACATCGAGGAGAGCCGCGCCGCCCGCGCAGAAATGCAGAAGAAGCTCTCCAGCGCGGGTCGCATGGGCGCATCCATCCCAGTCATCGACGTCGGCGGCAAGATCCTCGTGGGCTTCAGCCGTGCTGCAGTCAATCAGGCGGTAGCAGCCGCCCGCAAACCAGAAACGCTCTAGGAAGCGCCGAAGGCTCGATGACGACGGGGACTCTGGAGGGCCTGATGGAGGTGAACTTCGACGGCCTGGTGGGGCCAACCCACAACTACGCCGGCCTGGCCCGAGGAAACCTGGCCAGCATCGGCCACGGCGGCCAAGTCGCCAACCCGAAGCAAGCCGCGCTGCAAGGGCTGGCAAAAATGCGTCGGCTCATGGACTTGGGAGTCGGTCAAGCGCTTCTCCCGCCACAAGAACGCCCCGACGTGCACACGCTGCGCCGGTTGGGTTTCGCGGGAACCGACGCCGAGATCATCGAGCAAACCGCAGCTACCGCGCCAGAGCTACTGGCGCGCTGCAGCAGCGCCTCGTGTATGTGGACGGCTAACGCGGCCACCATCGCGCCTAGCTGCGACACGACTGACAGCCGCGTTCACATCGTCCCCGCCAATCTGGCAAGCTTGTTCCATCGTAGCATCGAGGTAACGACGACGACGCGCATACTACGTCGCATCTTCGCCGACGACAGCGCATTCGTCGTCCACGACGAGGTGCCGCGATTGGTTGGCTTGGGCGATGAGGGCGCTGCCAATCACACACGCTTGGCGACCCCCGACCGCACCCTACATCTCTTCGCTTGGGGGCAAGGTCCAGAAAAGCACCTTCCGACACCACGCAAGCACCCCGCGCGCCAAACGTTGGGCGCGAGCCAGGCCGTCGCTCGACTGCAACGGCTGCACCCTTCGCAGCTGTTCTTCTGGCAACAGCACCCCGAGGGCATCGACCACGGTGCCTTCCACACGGACGTTCTCGCTGTCGGCAATCAGGGCTTCCTGATGTTTCACGAACTCGCGTTCGCGGACCATCAACGTTTTTTGGAGCTCATTCGAGAAGCGCTGGGGCCGAGCTTCCGCTACGTACTTGCGACCAGCCACGAACTGCCCGTCACAGACGCCATACGGGCCTATCCCTTCAACTCTCAGGTGCTCACGTTGCCCGATGGCACGATGTGCATCATCGCTCCGCTGGAGTCGCAGTCCACGCCGTCGACGAGGCGCTTCCTGGAGCGCGTGGTCGCAGAGGATAACCCCGTAGCGCGCGTGGAATTCCTCGACGTGCGGCAGTCGATGTCCAACGGCGGCGGGCCGGCTTGCTTGCGGCTGCGCGTTCCACTGACGGCGACGGAGAAGAGTTCACTCGGGGCCCGTGTGTTGCTGGACGAAGTACTGCTAGCCGAGTTGGAGGCGTGGGTCGTGCGACACTACCGAGACCGCCTCTCGCCTGCCGATCTCGCGGATCCGCAACTGCTCGTCGAGTGCCGCGAGGCACTCGACGAGCTCAGCCAACTTCTGGACCTGGGTAGCGTGTACGAGTTCCAGGCTTGAGCCGCGGCCTTCGGAGGCCGTGACTTGGACTCGATTCACCCGCTGGCGCGGTGACACACCAGCTGCGAACCGCAGCCCTACTCGCCGCCCAAGCGGCGCGCGATGCGGCTCAAATCGACGCCAGTCGCCGCTTGAACTTGTTCTGCGGCACCCACCGTCGCGCGCGCCAAGTCCGAACCTGGCGCTCCTTCGGGCAGGAAGCTGACCTTGTTCAGTTGTAGCTTCTGGCTCGCACCGGAGACTTCGTCGAGAAGCGGCAAGAGGTTCTGCAGCGCCAGAACGTCCCGAGCTCCCGTGCCCCCCAAACGGAAAGCCTCGACGAGCTTCTTGAGCGCCTCCGCCTCCGCTTTGCCGCGCTCGATGGTCTGGGCAGCCGAGCCTCGAGCGGCTTCCTCGGCAGCTTGCCGAGCGGCGACCGCGGGTTGCACGACGTCCGCGTCGAGCTGTCGTTTGACTTGCAGCGCACGCGCACGCTGACGCTCGATGTCCGCGCTGACTTCTGCCTGACGCGCGGAGATGTCGCCTTGTGCTTCCTTGATCAGCGCTTCTCGACGACTCCGTCCGTCAGCGATGCGCTTGGCCGTCTCTTGTCGAGCAATCTCGATTTGGGCTTCCAGTTTGGCGACCTCGGAAGCGCCCCAGTTTGCAGCCTGCTGCACTTCGGCGTCTGCCTTTGCCTCCACCTCTCCGATGGCCTGCTGCTGGTTCAGCCCCGCCGAACGAATACGACCAATCGACGAAAGGTAGTTCACGTTGTCGTACACGTTTTGGATCTTCAGCGTGTCGAGCACGAGCCCGATGCGATTCATGTCGTGCTCGGCCTCCTCCACCAACGTTTGAGCGAAGCGCACCTTGTCCTCGTTCACCTCCTCAGGCGTGAGACTCGCAAGCACACCACGCAGGTTACCCTCCAAGGTCTCTTTTGCGATGTGATAGATTTCTTGCCGCGTCCGACCCAGGAAGCGCACCACGGCGTTCGTCAGCAGCGGCTCCTCGCCCGGCAACTTCACGTTGGCAACGCCCTGAACGTTGAGCGGAATGCCCCCCTTGGTGAACGCCTGCTCGACGTTCACCATCACGGTGAACATGCTCAGGTCCATGCGCTCGACCTTCTCGATCAGCGGCTTGCGCAAGGAGCGTCCACCCCGTACGAAGCGATACGGCAGCTGCCGACCGCCCACCGTGCGCGTCGTACCGCTGAAAACCAGCACCTCGTTGGGCGTGGCAACGTACAGCAGCTTGGTGATCATCAGGTAGATGAACAGAATGACGACGAGCAGGACGACGATGCCGCCCCCAACGATGACCAACATCAGCGGTTTCCTTCCGATTGCTGCAGCAGTGCTGCCATGTCGACCCCAATGGCCTTGCCCGTTTCGCGAAGTACCTCTGCGACCGCAGCGGGATACATCGCGACGGCATTGGCGTAGCTCTTGCCGTCGCCGCCGTCGACCACGTTGAGCTCAGCGATGCTGGTTCCTTGCACGCGGCGTGCAGCTGCCTCCACGAAGGCCCTGAGGTGTTGGAGCACGTAGAGGTCGCGACCGGCCTGCCCTGCATCCGTCCACGCCTGAGCCACGAGCTGTAGCGCCTCTGCCGACGCCCGGCCGGACTCGACCACTGGAGCAGCGTCCGCCTTGGCGCGCTCTTGATCGGCCATGCGCGACGCCTCCGCCGGCAAGAAGACGTCGGCCACGAGGCGCTCCTTCTCCAATTGGGCGCGCAGGCCCTGGAGTTCTTGATCGGCCTCGGACCGAGCAGTTTCTGCCGCAATGGCAGCTTCGTTCTCGACGGCTTTGGCCTCTGCATCGAGCTCGGCCTGCACCGCGCGCAACTCGTTGCGCTTGGTGAGCACGCGGGCCTCCGCCTGCTTGGCCGCAGTTTGTGAACGCTGCTTGGCCGCTGCAGTTGCCTCCGCGATGGCTTGCTTGGACGCGTTCTCTGCGTTCTCTGCGTCACGGACCATGCGAGCGATGCGCGCCCGTCCCATGCTCGTGAGGTAGCCCTGCTCGTCCGAGACACTCTGGATCTTCAGAACGTCGAGCTCCAGACCGAGCTTCTCGAAGTCATCCTTGGCATTTCGCATCAAGGTTTCCGCGAACTTCAAACGGTCTTGGTTCACCTCTTCTGGGGTGAGCTCCGCCACCACCTCGCGCAGAGCACCCTCCAGCGTCTGCTGGGCGATCGACCCGATTTGTCGCGGAGAGAGCGTCAGCAGCCGCTCGATGGCATTGCTGATCTTGGAGCGGTCGCTGGTGATCTTCACATTCGCAACGGCGTGAACCACCAATGCAATACCGCCCTTGGAGAACGCGTTCTGCACTTCGACGAGCACCGGGATCAAACGAATGTCCATTCGATTGACCTCTTCGATGACGGGAATGCGAAGCCCTCGCCCCCCGTGGAGGACCTTGTATCCGATGGTCGATCCATCCGGCAGCGTGTGGGAGCGGCCGCTGATGACCACGATCTCGTTGGGTCCGCAGATGCACAGGACCTTGGAAATGATGACGACGACCAGGGTAATGAGCGCAACGACGCCAAAACCCGCCATCACCACCAGCCCCCAGTCGACCTGGTTGAGTAAACGTTCTATCGAAGGATCCATCGTCGTCCCCAGCGCTCCCTTTCCGTCAAACGCGGGCTCTTCACCCGGGAGCAGAGTGTCTCCCGTTTTCTCGCGGTTGGAAAGCCCAGCCTGGACACGCTACGCTGCCAGCGCACGGTCGGCTGCTGGGCGTGTAGGCAGACGCCCCACCTATCCCGCCCCACGACACATGAAGCGCGGTAGCCGCCTGCGGGAACGGTCGGTTCGTCGGGCTTGTCAGTCGGGGTATTTCAGTCCCGAAGGGGCCGCTGAAACGTGCACCTGATTGCCACGCACTTCCTCGACCATGACGCTCGCCCCTGCCTCCAGGGTTTCGTCGGTAGTGGCCAGGTAGTCCACGATCTGGCCTTTGACACGAAAGCGCACTTTGCTGCGCCCGGCATCGTTGGGAGGCACGATGACCTTTCCTACTTGGCCGAGCAACTCCGTCGTCTCCGCACCCGAGTTGGGAACCGAGCGCGACAACTTGTAAAACGTCCAAGAGGCGAGCCAGCCGCTGACGAACCCGATCGCGGCCGCGGACGCCAGCGTCACCATCGGCTGCGCCAAGTTCAGGAAGTGCAGAAAGCTACCGAACAGCCCGAAAGCCATCAGCGAGAACGTCCAGAAACGCAGGCTCAAGAGAATGGCCAAAGGAGCAAGACCATGACTGACGTCATCACCATGATCCGCATCTGCATCCGCATCGACATCAGCGACTAAGGCACCCCCGTGGTCCGCATCGACGTCCGCGTGGAAATCCCCGTGAGACACGTCCTTGTCCGTCGACAACATCAACTGCACGAGAATGGTGCCGAGACCAATGCACAACGCGACGAGGTATAGGGTTCCCACTGCTTCCTCCGGTAATCCGACAAGAATGCGAGAACGCGACGCTGCTCGCAAGGGTGAAGCTGCAGTAAACGACACTTGCTCACACGCGCGACGACGGACAATCGCTCACTGGAGCTGTGGCGCGTTCCGACCGTCCGTCAGCGGCGGGGCTCGTCGGTTCAAGCCTCGCCACACCGTCAGCGAGGCGATTCGAGTTGCTTCGCGCCGGACCCTTCAGCTCGTCTCGCCCCGAGCGCTGGAAGCGCCGCCGGCCAGCAGCAGACGCGAGACCAGAGCATCGCGGAGTCATGGTGCCACGCTGTGAGCGCCGTCACCCCTTCGCGGCAGTGACACCCACACCAAGCATCACTGCCACGAGTAAACGTGCAACAATTTACCCGGGACTCACCACCAACGCAAACATTGCGGCTAGGCACATGGCAAAATCGGCCGTTTCCATGAATAGCGGTGACACCTTTCAATCCGACAGACTTGCGTTGCGAACTGCTCGACGTATTGGACGCCGCCGTCGTCGTCGTCGAGGTTGAGGGGTTCATCGCATTTGCGACGGACCGAGCAGCATCGATCCTCGCCGTATCACGTGAACAGCTCGTGGGCACTCGCGTCGACGACGTGATCGCCCCGCTCGATGAATTGCTCAACGACGATCCGACCGAAGAGCGACGCAAGCTGCGACTGCCCCGCAACGAACAGGTCGTCATCGGTTATCGCATCGCCAACGTAGAAGGCGATGGCGCCGCAACCCATTTCGCGATCGTCTTCCAGGACATCACTTCCTGGGAGACGCTGAAAGACGAGCGCGACCGACTGATGCGCTTGGCAGCGGTGAGCGAAGTGCTGCCCTCGATTTTGCACGAGCTGAAGAATCCACTCGCGGCGATAGGAACGGCAGTGGAGATCCTGATCGAGGAATGCAGCGACGAGCACATTCGCTCTGACCTACACTCAGTGCTCACCGAGATCCGGCGCATGGGGCTCACCCTCGAGGGTATCGGGTCCGTCGGTCGCGGCTTGAAGGCCCAAAGCTACGGTGCGGTGGACCACGCGATGCTGCAAACCGCCAAAGTACTTTCGCGCCAAGCCGAAGAACGCGGCATCACGATCGAATGCGACGTCCCGACGATGCCGTTGCTGCCTTTCGACGTCGCGACGATCAGGGCGATCCTCTTCAACCTGGTCACGAACTCCATTCACGCCTGCCCTTCTGGCAGCCGAATCAGTGTCAGCGCTCGGCTGCTCGACTCCGGGCAGCGCTTCGAAATGGCCGTGGAAGACACCGGCAAGGGCATGCCGCCCGCGGTGGTTGAACGCTGCCGCGACCTATTTTTTACGACCAAGCAGCGAGGCACGGGCATTGGTCTCGCACTGTGCGACCGGGCGGTGAAGTCCGCCGGAGGAACGCTCGAGGTGGATTCCGAGGAAGGTCGTGGCACGCGCATCCGCTTGAACGTGCCCGTTTCCAAACCTCGCAACAGAGGGTTTAGACAAGCCGCGTCTGCGGTCAGAAGGTGATTGAAGGGAAGGGAGGCCACGATGGCCAGAGTTGACGAACTGAACGGCATTCTCAGGGCGCTTCAGTCGGGTACGCCCGACATCGAGGCCAGCGCCTTGATTTCGGAGGACGGCCTCATGATAGCCAGCGCGCTACCCCAACACATCGAGGAGGTACGGGTAGCAGGCATGAGCTCCACGCTGCTCAGTCTGGGGACACGGGCTGCGACGGAACTCGAGCGCGGCGAGGTGCAGCAAGTGCTCATCCGGGGCAACAACGGCTACGCCGTGATGGTGCGTGCCGCACCGGGCACGGTGCTGTTGGTGCTCACTTCGGCGGACGCCAAGCTGGGCTTGATCTTCCTGGACATGGGGCGGGCGGTTACCGAGATCGCCAAGGTGATTTGAAAGGGGGCCTGTTATGAGCACACAGATACTGTTCGAAGAGGGGACTCACAAGAACGTCCTGCTGGAAGGATTCGAAGAAGGCACGTCCATTCCAACCAACCAACATGTCATCGTCCACGAAGGAAAGGCGATGATTCTGGACCCAGGCGGGCACAAGATATACAACAAGGTACTCGCAGAAACGACGTCACAGATCGGCAGCGGCAAGCTCGAGTATCTCTTCCTGTCGCATCAAGACCCAGACATCGTCGCGGCGGTCAACGGTTGGCTGATGACGACCGATGCCATCGCCTACGCGTCCAAGCTCTGGGTGCGGTTCATTCCGCACTTCGGTCTCGACCGCTTGGTCTCGGATCGACTGAAGTCGATCGACGACGACGGCATGATACTCGACCTGGGCGGCTGCAAACTGCCCATCCTGCCGGCTCACTTTCTGCACTCCTGCGGCAACTTCCAGGTCTACGATCCGGTCTCCAAGATCCTCTACACGGGTGATCTCGGAGCATCCGTCGGTGGCGGCCACGAGGTGACCGACTTTCAACAACACATCGGGGAGATGGAGGGCTTCCATCGGCGCTACATGGCAGGCAATGCCGTGATGCGAGCCTGGGCCAAGATGGCACGTGGTCTGGACATCGAAGTCATCGCTCCGCAACACGGCGGGTTCTTCAGGGGCAAGGACAAGGTGGAGCAGTTCATCACCTGGTGCGAAGGGCTGGAGTGCGGCATCGATCTCATTACCGAAAAATTCGAGGTTCCGACGGCATGACCGACAGGGGGGGGCAGTGAACTCATGTCACGCGTACTGATCATCGAGGACGAATCCGTCCTGCGCTCCAGCGTGGCTCGCGGCATCGCAAAGTTGGGCGTCGAGGTGCAGGAGGCGGGCACCTTGAACGACGGCCTCAAGCTGGTGGACGCGGCCACGCCCGACTTGGTCATCAGCGACATCGACATGCCCGAACGCTCCGGGATCGAACTGCTGGGTGAGCTCGGCCGCCGCAATCTCAACATCCCCATCATCTTCGTGTCCGGCTATCTCAACGCCTATCGCTCGCAGATCCCGCACCACGCTTCCGTCGAGGTCTTGGAGAAGCCGGTTCCCATCGACGAGCTCCGTGACGCAGTACGCCGGCGGCTCGGGGATGAGGGACCAGCGGAAGTGTCACCTTTCGGCGTTCCTGACTATCTGCAGCTGGCGTGCATGGGTCGGCATTCCGTGCTGATCGAGGTCGAGCGCGACGGCAAGACCATCGGCGAAGTCGTCATCTCGTCGGGCGACATCTGGAGCGCTCGAGATGATCGAGGCAGCGGACTCGACGCCCTGGGGCGCCTGACCTTCACCGAAGGGTGCCTGGTGAAGTGCCGTCGCCTTTCCGACAATCCGACGGAACGTGACCTCGAGGGTGGGTGGGAGTTCTTGTTGATGGAAGCGGCACGCGTCGTCGACGAGACCCGACGAAGCCAAGAACTGCAAGCACCAGACGATGCGGAGCTCTCGAGTGGAGAGCGCCCGGCACACGCCGAAACGGCCGATGCCGCGGCAGAGCCGGATCCCGACAGCGAGTTCGCCAAGCTCTGGGACCAGGGGCTCGAAGCCATGCTGGCTAAGGACTACCCGTTGGCGCTCGACGTGTTCGAACGAGCACTCGAGCTACAGCCGGACGACGCTCGACTTCGAGCCAACATTCATCGTCTTCACGAAATGGGCTTTCAATCCAACCCGAAAGCCGAATCCGGTGATCAGGAGGCAGTCGCATGAGTCACTGTATTGCTATTGCAAGCGAGAAAGGGGGGGTCGGCAAGACCACGGTGGCGCTGAACCTGGCGTTGGCGTTGGCCGAGCGTGGGCGGCGCACGCTGCTGCTCGACCTCGATCCGCAAGGGGGCATCGGCCATTCACTCGCGCGTGCGGATGCCGAACACCAAGGTCTGGCGGACGTGCTGGTAGGTCAGATGCCTCCCAAGGAGGCTGTGCTGCAAACGAAGCAGACATCACTTCTGATACTGCCTCGCGGTCGCTTGGACCCGATGGATACCTGCGAGTTCGAGATGGCTCTGCGGGGAGAGCGCGGTTTGAGCTGGGTGCTGGATGAAGTCGAAGCCCAGTTCGACTACGTGCTTCTCGACACACCCTCCGGAGTGGGGGCTTGCACCCGGGCTGCCTTGTCCGCAAGTGACTCTGTGTTGATCCCGTTTCAGGCAGAACCGCTCTGCCTTCGCTCCGTGGGTCGTATGCTGCGGGTGATCGACCGGGTTCGGGAGCAGGAGAACGCGATGTTAGCGTTGTTGGGTCTGCTACCCACCATGGTGCATCGGCAAGGCGAGGCATCCCAAGCGGTGATGACCGAATTGTGGACGGGGTTCGAGGCGGTACTCGACACGACCATACCGCGAGCCGACGTCTTCAGCCGCGCGAGTCTACAGGGCGTGCCCGTGGCATATTTGCCCGGGCCAATCTCACCAGAGGCGCGCCGCTTCGACGTTCTGGCTGCAGAAGTCGAGACGCTAGTGGCTCGCATGACACCGGGAGTAGCAACAGATGCCGAAAGAGAACAACGTGCTCTTCTCTGATGTCGGAGCCGCTCGCTCACTGAGCCAGAAGCTGACCGGCAGGAAACCGAACGGCGGCGCGAAGCCCGAGCCCACTTCGTACGTCAGCTTCCGTAACGGCGTCGGAAGTCCTCGCACCGTGCACCCACCGGACGTCAAACCGGAAGTCCTGCCGCCCGTACCACCGCCTCCGCCAGAGGAAGACACTTCGACGTGGGGCGAAGGTGCCTGGCAACAACGTCTGGAGTGGGTGCTCGTCACGGCCAAAGCCAAATGCGCAGTCGTGCTCGATCGCCAAGGCCTCGTGGTAGCAACACGGGGCGACATCACCCCGGACAAGGCGCAAGCTTGGGGCGGACGGCTGCTCCTGATGCTGGACCAAGCCGCACACATCGAAGATCGAAGCCTACGCAGTGTGTGCATCGAGCTCGATGACGAGTGGCTGACCGGCGTAACGGGCACCGGCCCCGATCACCCAGAGGTGGCGATCGCCGTGCTCGCTGATCGCCCGGTCGCAGCGACGATTCGCTCGGCGTTCTCTACTCTGTTTTGCGGTTAGGCGAGCTTCGGTCGTGCGTCGTTGGGGCGGCCCTAAATGAGCGAGCGCGCATGCGAGTCGCTCATTTTTTGGGGTGGGGCCCCAGCTTCGCTGGGGCGGGGGCTGGAAAGCCCTCGAGAAACACTGGAAATGCAGAGTGAAAAGTCTCCCCCGGAGGCGGCTTTGCCACACCCTCACCCAATGGGGCCCAATGGGGTGAGGCAAAACCGACCGAGAATCGCGCTCGCTCATTTAGCGCCGAGTCTCGTTCCTTTTGGGCGCCTGCGGAGCTCGTTCGAGCTGGTCAACTCCGACGGGCTTCGCGATGCTTCCGCTCGATGGCGAAACCCCTGAAAGATGGTTTGGACGAGCGTGCCATCCAGCGGCTTGCCCGAAACCTCGAACGAGCCCACCCACGCTTCGACGCGAGCGGCTTCGTGCGCGACTGCGTATGCGGGCTTGCGAAGCTCGAGCTGAAGCAGCGCGTGCGACACGTCATTGGGGTGCTGGAGCGCTACCTACCTCGCTCGTTCGCCGCTGCGAGTCCGATCCTGCGACGAGCTGCCACACACTGGCAAGAGGAGGACGCCGAAGACCCGTTGCGTGGTTTCGCTGCCTGGCCACTCATCGACTACGTCGGGGTTCACGGCGTCGCGGACTTCGAGCGCGGTATGGCCACACTCCACGATCTGACACACCTGTTTACCGCAGAATTCGCGATTCGACCATTCATCGCAGCTGAGCCGGAACGGGCGCTTGCCATCGTCAGGACTTGGCTTAACGATGAGAACCCAGCAGTTCGTCGCCTGTGCAGTGAAGGACTTCGCCCCCTGTTGCCTTGGGGGCCGCGGGTTCGCCATCTGTCGGAACATCCCGAAGCCATCATCGCCGTCCTCGATGAACTCGCCTTCGACACGAGTGAAGACGTGCGCCGCTCGGTGGCCAACAACTTGAACGACATCAGCAAGAGCGCACCGGAGCTGGTCGTAGACACGTGCTCGCGATGGCTGAACAACGCCAGCCAGGAGCAGCGCGTGCCGACCCAGCGCCTGGTCAAACACGCCACGCGCACGTTGGTCAAGAACGGCCATACCAGCGCCCTCGCCCTGCAAGGCGTGGACGGCAAGCCTCAGCTCAGCGTGGCTTTCGAAGTGACGCCCAAACGGTTGACTCTGGGCGGCGCGCTGTCGCTGAGCGCCAAGCTGACCTCCAAGGCCGACGTCGGTCAAAAACTAGTCGTCGATTTCGTGGTGCATCATCAGCGAGCCAACCAAGGCACCCGAGGCAAAGTCTTCAAGTGGAAGACCCTCGAGCTTGCGGCTGGAGCGAGTGTGGCCCTGCACAAGCGGCATCCGGTGCGCTCAATCACCACGCGCAAGTACTACACTGGACGACATCTGGTGGAGCTTGTCGCCAACGGGCAGCGGGTGGCGACCGCGGCGTTCACACTCGACGTCCCGAAGCAATAGCCCGAGTGTGGGATGGCCAACCCGGCGGCCGGCGGAACCAGATGACCGTTGCGGAAGACTGCGAGCCCCAGAGGACGGAGCGGCTACGCTTTAGATCATGGGTTTCGACCAACCTGCCGGGTGGCGATCAGGAGGTGGTAGGTGGTGCGACATCCTCGGTCCGCCCGACGAGCCCGGTGGGCCTCGATTCTACCGGGGGAAACACTAAACTCGCGGCGGTATGGCTCGGGGAGACAAAGAACCCTTCAAGGCGGTGAGCCCCACTGCCCCGACGGAGCGGCGTGGACCGGTTCAGTCTGCGGGGTTGAGCAGCGATGAGGAAGATTCCCTGATCAGCGGTGACTCGTTCCTGAGCCAGCCGAGTGTGCCTTTGGCACGCACCCCCAACAAGATCCGCACCGGGTCGCTCATCGCCCAACGCTACGAGGTGCTCGGCATCCTGGGCGAGGGCGGCATGGGCATCGTCTACCGCTGCAAGGATCGGCACACCGGTGGGCAGACCGCCGTCAAGCGCGTGATCCCGCCCGAGGGGCGTCTGGCCGACGACTACATCACCTGGTTCTACAAAGAGGCACGCGCCTTGGCCTCGCTCAACCACCCCAACATCGTGGGAGCGAGAGACTTCGGCCAGCTGTTGGACGGCACGCCCTACCTGGCGATGGAGCTCGTAAACGGGCTGTCGCTGCACGACTACAGCAATGCCCGCTTGAGCTTCCCGATCATCTGGTCGATCGTCGACCAAGTGCTCGGCGCACTGGCACACGCTCACTCGCGCCGCGTCATCCACGGTGATCTCAAGCCGTCGAACGTCATCGTCGAAGAGGTCAACGGTGGACCGCCCCGAGTTCACATCCTGGACTTCGGTCTGGCATGGCTCAAAGAGGATCCCCACGACGAGCGGCTCGACGGGGAGAAGTCGATGGAGTTCCAACCTCACGCCGGGGCCGGAACTCCGGGCTACATGGCGCCCGAACAGATCATGCACGAGATGCACCACGTGTGCGGCGCCACCGACGTCTACTCGCTGGCGTGCATCTTGTTCAAGTTGCTGAGCGGTCGAGCGATCTTCACCGGCGACCCGAAGGAGCTGTTGAAGCTCCATGCGTACGAAGAACCACCGCCACTCAAGCCCGCGGTGACCGCGCCGGCGGGCGTGGCGGCGTTCGTTACCCGCTGCCTGAAGAAGCGTCCCTGGGATCGCTTCGAGTTCGCCGCCGAGGCGCGCCGGGCGTGGAGTGAATTTAGACCGGCAGACGACATCGATCTCCGCCTGTGGAGGTTTCCGCGCGTTGCTGGTTCGGCACCACCGCCGAGCTTGTCGGCAGCGGACTTGACGACGGCTCGACCCGACGGTGCCGCCGCGCAACGTGGACCGGACCGCACCCGCGGCTTGCTCGGAATTCGCCCCAGCCCCCTCGTAGGTCGTAACGACATCCGTGCACGGCTGCTCGAGATCAACGCCGAGGTCGCCGAAGGTCGAGGAGAACCGCACCGACTGGTGATCCTGGTCGGGCCAGCGGGTGTCGGCAAGAGCCGCATCGCGGAATGGTTGGCAGAAGCCGTTCACGAGGCGGGCGAAGTCGTGCCGCTCGTCTCCCGCTATCGCCGTATGCGCGGCGCACTCGACGGCATGTTGGGAGCCGTCACCCAGCACTACAATTTCGAACGGGCAGACCGCGACACCATCGAGCGCTCCTTGATGATGCGCTGGAACGTGCGCAGCAGCGATCAGAAGATGCGCACCTGGGTGGCTGGAGCAGCGGAGTGGCTGCGCCCCAATCCGCCCGGCAAGGAGACGGTCGGCCCGAGCGGCGTGCTCTTCACGCTGGATACGCTCGAGGTACGCCGCCAAGTGGTGCGCTTCACGCTGCGCAGAATCGCCAACAAGCGCCCGCTACTGTTCATCCTCGACGACCTCCACAACGCGGCCCAAACGACCCTGGACGGCCTGCTACGCATCCACGACACCGAAACCGACCAGCGCATCTTCATGGTGGCGACGGTGCGTGCAGAGGACGTACAGCTTGGAACGTCCACCGCCGAGCGATTGCGGCGTCTGCGCGAGAAGCTCAACGGCGAGGTCATCGAGGTCAACCCGATGGACCGTGACGAGACGGCGGCGTTGCTCAAGGCGTCACTTCCGCTGGATGACGACGCCGTCACCGAGGCAGCCCGACGCAGCCGAGGTTTCCCATTGTTTGCGCTGCAGCAGCTGCATGCCTGGGCCCACGCCGGTGAACTCGAGTATCGGGGTGGAACGTTCCGAGTGCCTTCGAACGTGCTCTCCGTGAGACCGAAGACCACGGCTGACCTGTGGGAAAGCCGTCTCGCAGCGCTTCCCATCGAGTACGCTCAGGCGGCCTACGCGGTTGCCACCCTGGGCTTGGACATTCGTCGCAACGTGCTCAAGGCTCTCTTGAGCGAGCTGTCGCTGTCGGCGAACGATGTCATCGTTTCCTTGCAAAACGCAGAGATCATCCTGCCGCGAGGTCCGGGCAGGTATCACTGGCCACACGCTCTCTTGCAGGAGCACCTCTTCCGCCGCCTGAGCGAACGTCAAGACTCGGCGCAGCTGTTTCGGGCCGCAGCAGAGGCTCTCCGCGCTCACCCTCTGGCCAACTCGCGGCGCGTCGTGCGGCAGCGGGTCGTCAATCTGCTCTACGCCGGGGACGCGACCAAGGCGGCTCAGGTCTTCTTCGGATTCCTGGAGCAATCGTGGAATGGTGCGCGCCAGCCCCTCGCGACGATGGCGGACTTGGACTTGTTCAAGAACCAGCTGACGGGTGCGCAGCTGGCCATTGCTCAACGCTGGCGCTCCGAAGCGCTGCGACAGATCGGACGCAACGAAGAGGCGAGCCACTTCGCCGAACAGGCCATGCGAGCTCTGCGCCTCTCGGAAGAGCGTGAACAGCTCGCACATTGCCAACGCCTCCTGGGGCAACTCAAGAGCGACCAGGGCGATTCCGAAGGTGGCCTGGAGCTCGCCCACCGAGCCTTGAAGTCGTTCAAACGCAGCGGCAACATGCTGGGCATGGCTCAATGCGATCAGGTCATCGGCCAGATCGAGCTCACCTTGGGGCGCTATCAGACGGCGCGGGAATTTGCTCAAAGCGGTGAGCAGCACTTCGCCAACCTCGATCAAGCCATGGGCCGAGGGCAGTGTTTGCTCTTGCTCGCGGCCGTCGAGCATTCCGAAGGAGCAACGGAGCGCGCGCGACGTCTGACGCTCGATGCACGCGGCGAATTCGAGCGTTGTGGTTACCAGCTCGGGCAGGCGGAAACCGCCGCCTCCCTGGCGCACCTAGAACACCGGTTGAGCAACTTCTTCAACGCCGAGCGCAATGCGCAAGATGCACTCAGTACGTTCGAGTCGCTCAAGACGCTACGAGGTCAAGCCGCCTGCGAGCGCTTGTTGGCCATGGTGGCGTTGGATACGGACGACATCGATCTTGGAGAGCTCCACGCCGAACGTGCCGAACGCCTGTACACGGAGATGCGCGATCCGCTCGGGGTCGTCGAAGCTCGGCTGCTGCGAGCTCAATTGGCGTTGGCCGGGAGAGACCTCACGGCGGCTCGAAAGGTGCTGATGCAGGCTCGAGAAATCAGTGTCCGGGAGCCGGAACCCCGGCAGCACTACTTGCTCACCCGTGCCTGGTTCCAATTCGAGAGTGGCGATGCGGTGGGCGCCTTGGAGTCGTTGAAAGCGGCGCCCGACGTCTTCGCGCGACCGTGGCAAGTTGGCGACCACACGCCCCACCTCCTGGCGCGACTGACTCGACTGCCCTGGCCCGATTCAGAAGCGCTGGATGCAGTCGAAGAGTGGCGTGGAATCATCCACGACCACGCCCGCAGAGATCAGGTCTGAAGCGCTGCGTCGCCGAGTCAGTCGCTCAGTCGCCGAGGCGAGCGACAGACTGAGCGAGCGATTGTCGGGCAGTTTCTCTGGCCCCGTTGGGTGAGGGCCCGAAAGAGTGCCCTGTTGCTGTCTTTTCTCGACTCCGTTTTCTGTTGCATCGAATGAGCGTTCGCGAAATCGCGCTCGCTCATTCAGGACGCCGGAAAGTCCAGATGCAGGTGGTTGCCGTCCGGATCGGCGAGGTGCACTTGTGGGTTACCCCATCCGGCTAGCTCGCCAACTCGATGAGGTATCTCGAGTTGCTCGAGGCGCCGAAGACAGTCGTTCAGGTCAACGCCATCGAAGGCGAAGTGCTGCAGCCTCAATTCGTCCCCCGGCTGCGGCTCCGCGTCGACCTCTACCAAGTGGATCACGGGCTGTCCCGCGCAATAGAGCCAGGCGCCATTGAACGAAAATGGGGGGCGCTCGCCCAACTGCAAGCCGAGCACGTTCTCGTAGAACGTGACCAGCTCCGCAAGCCGCCGAGTGCGTATGTTGACGTGGGATAGCCGCAAGAGCCGCATGAATGAGACCTTCTCAGTCCGTTTCGGCCGCGTCTCTTCGCGTCCGAAACCCAAACGCTATAATGGCGAATCGGCTCTCGTAGCAAGCGCCGTTCAGCCCGGAGCTCTGGGTGGCGGGCACTAGCCCAGGACGAAATGCTCGGCACCTGGCCCCCTCCAGCGGGAGCAACGCGCGTCGCGGAGTTCACGGGTTTGCTTGCTCCAGGTTCTTCTGTATCTTCGGGACATCGAGCTCGGAAGGGCTCGGTCCCCCAGAATCGGAGCGAGGACCAAGATGAGCAACGATAGGAGCACCAGCGAGGCAATACTGGCTCGCGCGACCGAAAGACTACCTGGTGGCGTCAACAGCCCCGTGCGCGCGTTTGCTGCCGTGGGTGGCCGTCCACCGTTCATCGCGAGTGCATCTGGCGCACGGCTCACCGATAGCGACGGCAACCAGTACATCGACTTCGTGGGCAGCTGGGGCCCGGCCATCATCGGTCACGCCGATCCGGATGTCGTCAAGGCTGTCCAGGCCGTAGCGGAGAAGGGGCTGTCCTTCGGTGCGCCCACGGAGCTGGAGGTGCAATTCGCCGAGAAGCTGGGGGAACTCTACCCTTCGCTGGAGATGATGCGCTGCGTGTCCAGCGGCACGGAGGCCACGATGAGTGCGCTTCGTGCGGCCCGTGGATTTACGGGCAGGGACGTGATCGTCAAGTTCCAAGGCGGCTATCACGGGCACAGTGACTGCCTGCTCGTGAAAGCAGGCAGCGGCGCGGCGACCTTCGGTTCCCCAGACTCAGCAGGCGTGCCCGCAAAGCTGGTCGAGGACACACTGGTCGCCCGCTACAACGATCTCGAAGGCCTAGAAGCACTGTTCAGTGAACAAGGCAGTCGCATCGCTGCCGTGATCGTCGAGCCAGTCGCGGGCAACATGGGTTGCGTGCCACCACAACCAGGTTTTCTTCGAGGGTTGGTCGACCTCTGCGAGAGGAACGGCTCGGTCGCGATCTTCGATGAAGTGATGACTGGCTGCCGAGTGGCGCGCGGCGGCGCGCAAGAGAGATTCGGCGTGCAACCGGACATGACTTGTCTCGGCAAGATCGTGGGCGGGGGAATGCCGTTGGCTGTTTACGGCGGGCGCCGACAAATCATGGAGCGCATTGCGCCGCTGGGTGCCGTCTATCAAGCGGGCACGCTGAGTGGGAATCCAGTGGCGGTCACCGCGGGCTTGACGACCCTCGCCAAGCTCACGCCGGAAGTTTACGAGAAGCTGGAGGTTTTGGGCGCCCGATTGGAGGAGGGCCTGAACGCCGCCATCGTCGACGCCCGTGTGGTGGCGTGCGTGCAGCGGGTCGGCTCGATGATCACGGTCTTCTTCCACGGTGGCCCCATCACCAGCTGGGACGAGGCTGGTGAATGCAACACGGAGCGCTTCGGGATCTTTCACCGCAGCCTGCTCGAGCAAGGGATCTACTGGCCACCAGCGCAGTTCGAAGCCGCGTTCATCTCAGCGGCGCATACCGCAGAGGACATCGACGCGACCATCACGGCGGCCAAGGTCGCTTTGGAGAAGATCTGACCCAGGGCCGGGCGCCCACGAGCAGTAGGGTCGCGCGGGCGTGGCCCTCTTCGACACGCGTCGAGCTCGAGGGGGCGGTTCTTCTCGCATTCTCCGGCTGCAACTACTTGGGGCTGTCGCATCATCCTGCTGTACTCTCGGCGCTAAAAAGCGGGCTGAAGCGCTACGGACTGGGCGCAAACGGGTCACGCACGACGACCGGCAGCACCGCCGCGCACCTCGAGTTGGAGGAGCAGCTGGCGGACTTCATCGGCCTGCCCGCGGCGGTCCTGACGCCCGACGGCAGCCTCGCCAACCTGGCAGCATGTGAGGCACTCGGCCGGCACCACGAGTGGGCACTTCTCGACGAACGCTCTCACGGCAGCTTGCTCATGGCGGCACGTGGGGCAGGCATGCAGGTACGGGCGTATTCGCACGGCTCGGCAGAAGCCGCTCAGCACGCCCTGACCTCGGTGCGCAGCTCGAGAGGCTCACGTTCGCAAGCGACCGCAGGCGATGGCTCCTCGTGCTCGGATGGGCATGCGTTGATGACGGACGGGCTCTTCGGCGCCAGCGGGGTGCTGCCACCATTGGCGGAACTGGTCGGCGTCGCGGAGGGCGGGACGCTGCTCATCGACGACAGTCATGCCCTGGGAATCGTCGGCGAAGAGGGCGCCGGCAGTTGGTCATCGTTGGTCACTGCAGGCAAGCCAGCGCGAACTCTCGGCCTGGTCGTGACCGCCAGCTTGGGCAAAGCCCTAGGCGCCTATGGCGGTGTGGTTGCCGGTTCACTGGAGTTCGTGGACGAGGTGCGCCAAAGAGCCGTCGCCTACCGAGGCTCCACTCCGATCCCGCCGGCAATCGCGTGTGCTGCCAGCGCGGCGCTCGACGTCATACGACGAGAACGACCGCTCGAACGCCTTCGAAACAACATCGCCAGCCTACGCCAGACCTTCACCCAACTGGGCTTGCCCCTGCCTTCCCCAGAGTCGCCCGTGTTCTGTTTCCGTGCGCCAAGCCAGCACAGCGAGCTCAGACTGCAACGAGTCGCGCAAGAGGCCGGCGTATTGCTACCCGTCCTCGACTATCCCGGTGGACCTTCCGAGCGCTACGTTCGCATCGCCGTCAGCGCGGCCCACGATGCCGACGACATCGAACGACTGAGCGACGTATTGGCGTTGGGTCTATCGGTTTCAGACTAACGCTGTCCTTCGTCGCACCTGCTCCAGACGGACGATGGGCAGCGTAACGAGTATCGACAGTAATCCGACCACCGCGGCCCCCGTGAACACGCCCGTGCCTCCGTGCACGTCGTACACGGAGCCCCACAGCAGCATTCCCGCGACGCCTCCCAACGAGAAGCAACCCAAAAACAATCCCTGGGCCGTCGCCATCGTGTTCTGGGCAGCGAAACTGCGAACCAGCGTGAGGTAACACACCCAACGCAGCCCGAAGGTGAGGCCGTGTAGGGGCTGACTCACCAGTATGGTCTCGACGTCGGTCACACTCGCGAGCAACGCCCAGCGTAGCACCGCGGCACCCAGTGCCACGACGAGCCAACCTGGGATCGACGCACGCCGGAAGAGCCAAGGCGAGACGATCAGAACGACGACCTCTCCCGAAGTGGCGATCGCCCACGCAACCCCAGCCGTCGTGCCGGAGGCCCCGAGGTTCTGCAGATGTATCGTCACCCAAAGGTCGTACGCGGCGTGGGAAGCTTGCCCCAGGGCAGCCGAAAGCAGGAGCCAGCGAAAACCTCGGTCGTTCAGCAGACGCCGGGCTTCGCTCAGCACCGGTGCCGGCCCGAGATGTGTCCGCTTGGGCAAGAAGAAGCTGACGACCAGTACGCACGAGAAGCCAGCCGCACAGGCAACGGGAATGGCGTGCGCGGGCTCCAGCGCGACGTAGCGACCTATCAACGGCGTCGAGATCATGAACCCGATGGAGCCCCACACCCGAATGCGTCCATAGCTCCCGGCGTGTTCCAACGTCACGACGTCGGCCAGCTGCGAAACCGGACTGCGGAAGAACGTGAACGCGAAGATGCAGAGGAAGAGAAAGCCGAAGCTCACGCTCGGCTCGAACACGAGTGAGACGCTGAGCACGCCGAGGGCCAGCAGCCCAGCTGCTGCGCAGACTCGCATCAGGCCACCGCGCACGCCCAGTGCGTCCGCCAACATGCCCGTCATGGGAGGCGAAAGCACAGCCATGGCCGGCAACAAGGCAGTGATGACCCCGATCTGAAAGCCCGAAAGGCCACGGGCTTTCATCCACGCCGGCATGTACGGGAAGTAGGCCCCCATTGCCGCGAAGAACACGAAGTAGTGCAAACCGAGCAGCGAGCGCACGCCGCCCGCTCCCCCGCCTCTAAAGAGCGGGCTCGCTCGATCGGGGGCAGGACTCTCAGCTGAGGGCACGCGGCCTCTTAGCACGCCGGCGGGATCAGTTCAGCGGCGCTCGCAAGCTGCGGCCAGCGCCAACCGGTCACGACGAGTACCGCTTGCGCAACATCTCGACGATGGCCCGAGCGGCGAAAACCTCACCGCCCACGGGGCGCCCCGGTTGCGCGGTCAGATTGTAGGCCATGGTATCGATGTGCATCCACGGGATGTCCCGACCGACGAACTCTCGTAGGAACAATGCGGCGGTGATCGCCCCACCGTAGGGACCTGCCGAGATGTTGCAAATGTCCGCCACCTTGCTGTCGAGCATGCGGCGGTACGGCTCGTGCAGGGGCATTCGCCATAGTGGGTCGCTCTCCTGTTCGCCTGCGGCCAGGAGTTCCGCTGCGGCCTCGTCGGAGGTGGAAAACAGCGCCGGCAAGGTCGTCCCGAGCGCGACGCGCGCCGCGCCGGTCAAGGTGGCTATGTCGATCAAGAGCTCAGGCTTCTCCGCGCTGGCCTCGGCCAAGGCGTCGCTCAAGACGAGGCGCCCCTCGGCGTCCGTATGCCCCACCTCCACGGTGATGCCCTTGCGCGTCGAGAGCACGTCCAGCGGACGAAACGCGTCGCCACTGACGCTGTTCTCTACCGCCGGGATGAGGACGCGCAGACGTATCGGCAACTCCAGTGCCATCACCGCGCGCGCGACGGCAAGAACCGTGGCAGCCCCTCCCATGTCCTTCTTCATCAGCTTCATGGCGTCGGCGGGCTTGATGTCCAGCCCGCCGCTGTCGAAGCAGACCCCCTTGCCCACCAGCGTCACCTTGGGGTGCTTGGGATCGCCCCAGGTCAAGTCGACGAGCCGCGGAGCCCGCGGTGACGCCCGTCCTACCGCGTGAATCGAGGGGTAATTCTGCTCCAACAACTCGTTCCCAACCACCTGGCGAAAGCTGCCAGAGAATTCCTTGGCGAGTTGACGAGTAACCTCTGCCAGATCTTCGGGCCCCATGTCCTGGGCTGGCGTCGTGATCAAGTCACGACCCAAGGCGGTCGCCTCGTAGAGTGCCGTCACCCAGTCGTGATCAGCATTCTGCGGCCAGACCAACTCGCTGTTGAGATGGGAGGAGGATTTGTAGCGCCCGAAGTGATACGTCCCCAAGGCCCACCCCAACGACAACTGGGTCGCAACATCTGGCTCGAGCGGCGTCTCGATCAAGTAGCGCCCTTTAGGTAACGAAGAAGGCAAGCGGGCGAGGTGCCACGGGGATTGCCGCTTCGAGATACCGACCAAGACGCGCGCCAAAACGCCATCGCGACCTGGCACCAGACAGGTCGTGCCGGCAGTACCCTTGAAGCGCACACTGGAAACCCAATTCTTGACTGTCTTGGACTGGGGTTCGAGCCAAGCCTTCAGAGCGGAAGGTCCGGCAACGAGGACGAGCGGGACGGTGTTGGGAGTGCGCTTTGAAACTAGGGATTTCGACAAGAATTTCCTCCGTGGGCAGTTTCGAGGGTCGCCAGGGTAGTGTCAAATGGCCCTGACAGCACGGCCAGATCGTCGGCTGAGGAGCTTGCGGGGTTACTCCGTGCCGGCTTTCGGTTTCAGAAGAGCCCCCCGGTACCGGGTGGTGGCCGAGTCGGGTCGGTAGCTCGCTGGGGGGCACGCGGCGGAGCCACTGGGCGCGGAACTGGAGGGGTTGCCGTTGTCGGGTCGGCTTCGGGATCGAGCGGCGCCGGAGCGTCGACTGCTGGAGCCGGCGTCGCAGGCGAGGTCCCTTTCTGAGGGGGCACCGCGGTCGCCGACGGTGCCGCTGGCGTCGACAGCTGCGAGCGCTCGTACGCCGGACACATCTTGTAGCGTTGCTCGATGTCCTCGCAGCTTTCCCGGAGCAGTCGCCGCTCAGCGGGCAACACCTCGGGCACGACGTCATCCCAATGGAAGCTCATGCCGAGCCCGGCCTGGGCGATGAATTGACCACCAAAGGTCGATCCGAAGCTCGTCGCCGTTGCGTACAAGTTCAAGTCCCAGCTCGATCCGATGTGCATGACCCCCGACACACCAGCCCGCAACGCAACGTGAGTGCTGAAGTCGAGTTGCACGCTGTCTTGCAGGACGTTGTTGATGTCTTGCCGAGTCAGCACCGTTATCTCGTTGGACTCGCTCAAGTCTGCCGCTTCGATGTTCTCCCTCAGGGCAACCGTGAAATCGAGCTCGGATATTTTCGTGTCGAGGTTCACGCTCGGCGCCGCTTCGAACCAGGGCGTCAGGGTGAACCATCCGACGGGCGACACGGACACTCCGACGCCGACGTTGAGAGGCACGCTCATGAAGTTCTCTGGGCCGCTGACGGCGGCAGTGGGCGTCGCGCCGAGGTACAGTGCCAAGGCCGTGATCGGGACGCCGTTGGGGTGGCGCTCCGTCATCGGGATGCTGAACAGAGCCGTGCCATTGGCTGCGGCCCCATGCATCATCAGCTTCTCGGGCGATAGCTTGAGCTGGAGGTAGTGAGCCCCAAACTGCGCGCTGAAGTTGCCCGAAGTCGCTGTGAAGTTCGCATTGTAGCTGAACAGCCGCGACGTCCCGTCGAAGACGACACCCTGCCGGTAGGCGAGGACCACCGTGGAACCACGCGTATCGAAAGTGGAGACCGCGTCGGGGTGGGTTCCCGGAAGAGCTCGAGCTTCAACCGTGAGCAGCGTGACCACCAGCGCCGGAATCACCGCAGCGCAGCTCGCGAAGGCCAACCTCGCGATGGACGAGCGCCTCGCCAGCAGCGACTTGGGAGACCGACATGTCGCCGCACCGTCTTGAAGATGGGTAGTCCGCTCGGCCATCGTCACAGACCTAACGGCACGTCGCGACAAACGCATAATCCGCGGAAATGCCGCGGTGTTGCACACGCGCGACAATTTGGCCAGAGCGGCCTTCAGGGGCGTTTGGCCAGCAGATTGAAGCTCGCGAACTGCGAGCAGATCCGGTGGATGGCTGCCATCTGTCGCAGGCGGTTCTCTCTGACGGCCACGTCGTCCGTCATCACGAACACATCGTCGAAGAACTTGCCGAGCACCGGAGCAAACTCCGAGATGGCGGCCAGCACGCGTCCGTAGTCGCGAGAACCCTCCGCCTCCTTCAGCGACGACCCGAGCGCGAGGTACGCGCCGTACAAGGCGCGTTCGGAGTCGTGCACGTCTTTCGAAACAGACGCGGGCTCCAACGGCTCTCCATCGGGCGCTTCCTTGGCGATGTTGGCGGCGCGCTTGAATACCTCGCCCACCTGTTCTCGTTGCGCCGCGTCCATGACGGAGAGGGCGCGCGCGCGCAATGCAACATCGTAAGGCCTGGAGGCGTCGGCATCGAGGCAAGCGTCGATTGCATCCTGAGGTGACGTCTCGCTGAGCACGCCGCGCAATCGGTGACGCAAAAAACCACTCAGCTTGTGGAGCGTCTCGCCGACATCCAAGTCCAGCTCGACGCCTTGGAGTTCGGCGTGAGCTGCGCGGATGAGGTCCCCGACGTCCAAGGACCATTCGCGGTCGATCAACGTGCGCAGCAACCCAATCGCGGCGCGACGCAATCCCAACGGGTCTGCACTTCCGGAAGGCATGATGTTGATGGCGCAGCAGCCGACTAGCGTATCGAGACGATCGGCGATCGCGACGACCGCGCCTGCAGCGCTCGGAGCCGTCGGATCACTTGCTCCCTTGGGCTGGTAGTGCTCCGCGATGGCGTCGGCAACCTGGGGCTGTACTCCTTGCAACAACGCGTAGGCTCGGCCCATTTCGCCCTGTAGCTCCGGAAACTCTCCCACCATCAGCGTCACCAGGTCGCACTTGCACAGCCGTGCAGCCGCTCGAGCGGCCTCGATCTGCGCTTGCTCCAGTCCGAGCAACTCGCCGATCTTCACGCTCAGAGCCGTGATGCGCTCGACCTTCTTGCCGACACTACCGAGGCGCTTCTGGAAGAGCACGCCCTCCAGCTCCGGGATCCGCCCCTCCAGTGGCCGTTTCTTGTCTTCGTCGAAGAAGAACTTCGCGTCCGCGAGCCGAGCGCGCATCACACGATCGTTACCACGGCGCACATTTTCCGGAACCTGAGCAGTGTTTACCACTGCCAAATACTTCGGCATCAGCTTGCCGGCAGCATCACGCACCCCGAAGTAGCGCTGATGATCGCGCGCCACGTCCAAGATCACTCTCTCCGGCAACTCCAAGAATCGGTCCTCGAAGGAGCCCGCGACGACTTGCGGGTCTTCGACCAGCGAAGCGTTTTCACCCACCAAGAACGGGTCGTCGATCAGGACTCCGCCGATCGCTTCGGCCGTCTGCCGCAAGCGCTCGTTCATGAGGCCTTCGCGCTCCGGCACGTCGACGATCACGTGAGCCTGACGCAGCAATGCGACGTAGTCACCCGGGTGGGCGAGGGCCAGAGCCCCAGGCGCCAAGAAGCGATGTCCGTAGGTGATGTTGGACGAACTCAAATCCGCAAAGTCGAACTTCACGATCGAGTCCCCGAACAACGCGCAAAGCCAACGAACCGGTCTCCCGAAGGTCGTATCACCATCCGACCAACGCATCGACTTGCGAAAGGAGATGCTGTGACAGACGTTCTTGAGAGCCCCGGGGACCAACCGCTCGGCGAGCTGACCCTGTTCGATCCGGCGGGCGGCAACGTACGTGCCCTTCTTCTGCTCGACGGTGTAGAGCGCATCCAGCGCAACACCGGACTTCTGGGCAAAACTCTCGGCAGCGCGCGTCGGCTTGCCGTCCTTGTCGAAGGCAACCCGAGCGGGCGGCCCGACGACTTCCTCGTCCAAGTCCTCTTGTCGTTCAGCAACCGCCTTGGCGCAGACCATCAGGCGGCGCGGGGTGCCGGCAGCGGTCACCGCTCCGTGTTCCAGGCGCAATGCCCCGAGTTCGTCTGCGAGCAGCTTGGGCAACGACTGAACGGCGCCCGTCACGAAGGAAGCTGGAAGTTCCTCGACACCGATTTCTAAGAGCAAGTCCTGCGCCATGGGGGGCGCACGCTAGCACGCCAGAAGCCACTTCAAAAGCCCCCGAGACGAACGATTAACCGTGCAATAATCGAAGTTTATGAATACGAAGGCCTCTCCCGAGCGTTTGGGCCATCGACGCGAGTGGGTGGACTGGCGCCGCAACGTGGTTAATCTGCACGACCATGCGCATCGTATGCCCCATCTGCAAAAAGGTGCTCGACGACGTACCCAACGACTACGAGCCCCGACCATTCTGTTCCATGCGCTGCAAACTCACTGACCTCGCCAACTGGCTCAACGAGTCCTACCGTATCCCCCGCCCGATCATCGATCAGGACCTGGAGTGAGTCGATGACCACCTCGAACGACCTCATCTGCCGCGCGATGACCGACGACGGCACCTTCCGTGTCGTCACGGTGCGCGCCACGGACACGGTGCGCGGTGTGCTCAACTCGCAAGGCGCCAAGGGCAGCACGGCACGTCACCTTGGCGATCTGGTGACCGGATCGGTGCTGATCCGAGAGACCATGTCGCCCTCCTTGCGGGTGCAAGGGATCCTCAAACGACAGGACCAGAAGGGGTACCTCCTCGGCGACTCGCACCCCACCGGCAACACGCGTGGCCTCGTGGGAGGCAAGCATGCCCAAGACGGCTTCGAGCTGAAGGGCGCCATGCTGCAAGTGGTTCGTACGCTGCACGACGGCCGAGTGCAGCAGGGCGTGGTCGCGGTGCCCGACGACACCGACGTCTCCCGCGGGTTGATGGCGTACATGCAGGAGTCGGAGCAGATCACCACGATGATCGTCGTCGACACGCTGTTCGACGACGACGGCGCCGTGCTCGCATCCGGGGGCTACTTGATTCAGTTGCTCCCCGGCGCCGAGCGTGCACCTCTCGCCATCATGACGGAGCGACTGGAAGACTTTCGCAGTGTGGAGAAGTTCCTCGGCGACCCCGCCTTCGAACCCCAAGCGCTGATGGAAGAGCTGCTCTGGGGCATGCCGTATACGGAGCTGGACTCCAGCTCGTTTTCCTATGGTTGCTGGTGCAGCCGTTCGAGCATGTTGGGGGCGCTCGCCAGTCTGAACCGCAACGAAGTGCAGAGCATGGTCGACGACGGCGAAGTGCTCGAGATTTCCTGTGACTACTGCCAGCGCGAATTTCGAGTCACGCCCGTGGAACTCCACGGCTTGCTGAACGACAACTAGCCGTCAGGAGCGCTCACGCTGACGCGGAGCTCACTCTGCCGAGAAAGATCACCAGGGGGCGGTCACCCCTGGCGCCGGGGGCGCTTCACTCTGCCGCGGAGGAGCGCTTGGCCCGGTTCAGGCGTTCACTCTGAATCAAGCGAGCTTGCTCAGGCCCCACGTAGTCGCTGTGACAGCCGGCCTTGGTTTCGTCGGCAACCACCGCCCGCCGAGTCTTGTTCGCCAAACGGTGTAGCTCTTCGGGAGAGAGCACCCCTCGCTTCTCCAGGATCTCTCGCTGCACGGTGCTGAGTGGTGCCGATTGAACGACCTTCTCTCGCTCGAACCCCTCGGCCTTGCCAGATGCGAACTCCTGAATGTCCTTCGAGATGCGAACCGAACACCAATCGTGACCGCACATCGCACAGAAATCCGTGTCGACATCGAGGTCTTCGTCGTGGAAAGCGCGGGCCAGGTCGGAGTCGAAGGCGAGCTCGAAGTGCTTTTCCCAGTTGAGCGCCGCACGGGCTTTGGTCAGGTCGTCGTCCCAATCGCGCGTGCCGGGTATACCCAGAGCTACATCGGAGGCATGAGCGGCGATCTTGTAGGCGATGCAGCCTTGCTTGACGTCGTCTTTCTTGGGCAACCCCAGGTGCTCTTTGGGGGTGACGTAGCACAGCATCGCAGCGCCATGATAACCTGCAGCCGTCGCACCGATGGCACTCGTCAGGTGATCGTAGCCGGGGAACACGTCGGTGACCAACGGACCCAACACGTAGAACGGCGCGCCGTGACAGACTCGACGTTGCAGCTTCATGTTGTACTCGATCTGGTCGAAGGGCACGTGACCCGGCCCCTCCACCATCACCTGGCAGCCCTTCTTCCAAGCCTTCTCAGTCAGCTCCCCAAGTGTCGCCAACTCGGCCAGCTGCGCGTCATCCGTTGCATCAGCCAAGCCGCCGGGACGCAGACCGTCCCCCAAGGAGAATGAGACGTCATACTCGCGCATGATGTCGCAAATCTCGTCGAAGTGCGTGTACATCGGGTTCTGCTTGTTGTGAACGAGCATCCACTTGGCCAGCAGAGAGCCACCCCGACTGACAATCCCGATCAAGCGTCGCTGCACGAGCGGCAGGTGCTCTCTCAGCACACCGGCGTGGATGGTGAAGTAGTCCACCCCCTGCTTGGCCTGGTGCAGTAGCCCCTCCATGATGTCTTTCTCGGTCAAGTCTTCGATGCGACGACCGATGATCATGGAGTAGATCGGCACGGTGCCGATGGGCACGTTCGCTGCCCGAATGATGGCTTGTCGACAGGCGTCCAAATCGCCGCCGGTGGACAGATCCATGACCGTGTCCGCCCCCCAACGCTCTGCCCAGCGCAGCTTCTCCACCTCTTCGTCGGTACCAGACGACACGGGGGAAGCCCCCATGTTGGCGTTTACTTTGGTCAGTGATGCGCGACCGATACACATCGGTCGAAGCTCGTACTGCAGGTGCACTCGGTTGGCGGGAATGATCATGCGGCCCGCCGCTACCTCATCCCGCACTTGCTCTTCGCTCAGATGGCGTTCGCGAGCAGCCACCTTCTTCATCTCGTCGGTGATGGTGCCGAGGCGCGCGTGCTCCAGCTGCGTGACTGGCACGAAGCCCGCGGGTGGCGTCCAATGCCCATTCTGCTGAGTCCAATCGGCGGGCATGAAGTCCCAGGCGGTCTTGTCGCTGGGTTCGGGCATGCCGGGCGTGTCCGGTGACGAGTAGGACGAGGGGCCGCCAAGCTGGGGTGCATTCGCGAACGAGCCGGGCGTCGTTCCTTCTCCCAGAGTCGACGGGTTGTGGGCACCACGGTGGGGGATCGTCGGCATGGTCCGGGGTGTTGTCGAAATCCGAGTCGGTCGCAAGGAGCAATCGGCAATGCCCCCATCTGGCCACGAGTCAAAGAGCAGGGGTGCCGGGCGAGCAGCCGGAAGCGTGCCCTGATCCGCTCCGCAGGACCCGAGCCAGGAACAGAGAAGGAAAATCGGGCCCTATCAGCCCAATTCATCCAGGTTTTTGCTACATAGGCGCGCCAAGCGACGCGATAGCCCGACTCTCGAAGCTCTCGCGCCCCTTCACCTGCACGTTCACAAGGAGCCCGGGGTGCCGACTTTCAACTGGGACGTGAGTCCGACCATCTTCAAGTATCCCGAGTGGATGTCCTGGATGCCGGGCGACGGCATTCGCTACTACAGCCTTCTCTACGTCGGCGTGTTTCTCGGCGGCTACAAGCTGCTGGATTGGCAGATACGCCGCGCCGGAGGCTCTGAGGAGGACGCCAGTGACTTCGTCATGTACGGCGTCATCGCGGTGTTGGGCGGCAGCCGCCTGGGGCACGTGTTCTTCTACGACTTCGACAAGTTCGTCGAAGATCCGATGTGGCTCTTCAGGATCTGGGAAGGCGGGCTGGCAAGCCACGGTGGCACCATCGGCCTCTTAGTCGGCATGTGGGTGTTCACGAAGCTTCGACGGCAATCCTTCATCGAAGGTTGCGACCGCTTCGCCTTTTCGGCCGCGCTAGGCTCGATCCTCATCCGATTCGGCAACTTCTTCAACTCGGAAATCGTTGGACGTCCAACAGATCAGAGCTGGGGCGTGCGTTTCCTTCGTCACCCGCCCGACGTGCACTTGGGCTTGGAAGCACCTCTGCGCCACCCGAGCCAGCTCTACGAGGCCACGATGGGCATGCTCGTCATGGCATCGCTCATCATCGGCGATCGCATGCTCGGCAAAGAGAAGCGCCCGCGCGGAGCGATGATCTCCATCTTCTTCGCGCTCTACTTCACGGGGCGCTTCTTCGTCGAATACTGGAAGGACTTCCAAGAGTGGGCGGTCTGTCTCGACAGCTCCGTTTGCCCGGGGCTCATCGTCAAGGGCCTCCAGCAGATGCACAGCTTGCCGAGCGCCACACTGCTCACCGAGGGGCAGCTGCTCAGCATCATCCCTGCTCTGGCAGGATACTTTGGTCTCTACCTCAGCCTGAAGAAGCGCGTTCCTGCTCATTGGAATGTGCACCGGCCACCCACCGACGACGAGCTGGACGAAGAAGACGACGGCGGCGACGAGGACGTGGACGAAGTGCTGCTGGACAAGAGCTGAAGCATTGCAGGAGCGACGGGCCCCACTCCGCGGGGCCGCGCGCCGCTTCTGCGAGGTCCAGTTGCGACCGTCACTCCGCTACGACGTCTTCAATCGAGTAGCTGCCCGGGCCACGCTCAGCCAACCAACGAGCGGCACGCAGCGCGCCGTGGGCGAAAACGTCGCGGCTCGTCGCGCGGTGGGTCAGCTCCAAGCGTTCTCCCGGACCCATCAGGTGTACGGTGTGATCACCGAGCACGTCGCCACCCCTCAGGCCGAAGACCCCGACCTCTTCGTCGGTGCGTGCGCCGACTTGACCGTGTCGTTCGTAGAGAGCCCGCACGTCGTTGCGCCCCAGAGCGACGGCGTCCATCAAGCGCTTGGCGGTGCCGCTGGGCGAATCGACCTTGCGTCGGTGATGGACTTCGACGATTTCGACGTCGAACTCCGGCCCCAAACGAGCCACCGCATCTTTGACCAACGCAGCGAGCAGTTGGATCCCAAGACTCATGTTCCGCGACCAGAGTATTGGGATGTCAGCACCAGCGTCGTCCACCAGTTTCATCATTTCCGGCGAAAGGCCCGTCGTGCCCGTCACCAGGGGGACCTTGGCCTTGCGGGCCGCAGCGACCACGTTGGGAAACGCCGGCGCCAGCGAAAAGTCGATCAGCACGTCAGCACCCAGCAACGCGGACGCCAGATCGGGGCCGACGAACACCCCGAGCGGGCCGACACCAGCAAGTTCGCCAACGTCACGACCTTGGTTTTCATCGTCGGGATGCGATACCGCGCCAACGATGTCCAAGTCGGGGGCCTCGGATGCCAAACGGGCGATCGCACGTCCCATGCGACCGGTAGCTCCGTGTAGAGCGAGCTTCATGTTGCACCAAACTCCTGAACCGCGGATAGAATGTGCTGCCGCTGCGCTTCAGTCGCGGCAACCAAAGGCAAGCGTACGGTATCGTTCATCTGCCCACGCGCAGCCAACACCGCCTTGACCGGTGCGGGGCTGGGCACGCAGAACATCGCCCGATGCACGGGAAGCAACGCGAGATGCGCATCTCTCGCCGCGGAGTACTCCCCCACGCGCATCAGGTCGACCACGCGTTTGACCGGCCGCGGCACGACGTTGGAAGTCACGCTGATGACCCCGATCGCTCCCACCGACATCAGCGGCACCGTCAGGGCGTCGTCGCCGCATAACACGGCGAGACGATCCCCCAAGCGGCGGGTGAGCTCTTGGCAGTCAGTTACCCCCGCGCTCGCGTCCTTCAGAGCCACGACGTTCGCGCACCGCTCGACGATGCGGCAGATGGTATCGAGGTCGAAAGCTACCGCACTTCGAGCAGGCACGTTGTAGAGCACGACCGGTCCCGACACCGCTGCGCTGATGGCTTCGACGTGGCGAAACAGCCCCTCTTGAGACGGCCTGCTGTAGTACGGCGCTACCACCATCACGGCGTCCGCCCCGACACGAAACGCCTCCTTGGCACGGGCCACGCTGGATTGAGTGCCATTCGTCCCGGTGCCGGCGATTACCGGGACGCGCCCGGCGCAAGAGTCGACGGTGCGCTTGATGAGATCGCTTTGCTCCGAAGTGCTCAACGTGGGAGCTTCGCCGGTCGTCCCGCAGGGCACCAAACCGTCGATTTGTGCCGCGATTTGGCCCTCGAGCAAGCGCTCGTAGGCAGCCCAATCGATGCGGTCGCCGGAGCGCTCGAAGGGCGTCACCAGCGCCGTGAACGCGCCGCGCGGTGCAAACTCAGCCATCGGAGCGGAGCTTTTGCCTTTTTTCGCCTCGAACGCAAGGCCCTGGATCGGGGCACCCTGAAACGGACCCGCAATTGGTTGCTTCCGAAATGAAAAGGTCTACGCCAGGCGCGGGCGCGCACCGGCTTGACCTCGGAGACCGTGACCCGTAAAGCGACTGCTGGCACGTCTCGCCCCCAGGCGCTACGGCCGAACGAAAGGAATCGACAGCAATGCCCAATCCCCGCCTCGACGTCACCGGCCTCGGCAATGCCATCGTGGACGTGCTCGCCCGCGTCGACGATAGCTTCATCGAGCGACACGGCCTGGACAAAGGCAGCATGGCGCTGATCGACGAAGCCCAAGCCGACAAACTGTACCTGGAGCTGTCGGACACCGTGGAACAGTCGGGAGGTTCGGCCGCGAACACCATGGCGGGGATCGCAGCGCTGGGCGGCAATGGTGCCTACATCGGCAAGGTCGCCGACGATACGCTCGGGCAAGCATTCACCCGCGACATCAAGCAAGCGGGCACGAGCTTTGCGACCCAGCCGTTGACGGGAGGCGCTCCCACGGCGCGCTGCATGGTGCTAGTTACCGCTGACGCGCAGCGCACGATGAACACCTACTTGGGCGCCTGCACCGAACTGACGCCAGCCGACGTCGATACGACCCTCATCGCCGACAGCAAGGTGACGTATCTCGAAGGTTATCTGTGGGACAAGCCCCATGCCAAGGAAGCGTGCTTGACGGCGATGAAAACCGCGCGCGCGGCTGGGCGTGAGGTCGCGCTGTCTCTTTCGGACCCCTTTTGTGTCGATCGGCACCGCAAAGAGTTCAACGACTTGATCGACCACCACGTCGACATCGTATTCGCCAACGAGGCGGAGATCTGCTCTCTGTGTGAAACCAACGACCTTCAGGGTGCGGCCGCCAACATCCGTACCCGTACGAAGATCGCCGCTCTCACTCGCTCCGAGGATGGCGCCCTGTTGGTGTCCGGTGCCGAGTTCGTCGAGGCGAAGGCCGAACCCGTCGACAAGGTACTCGACACGACCGGAGCTGGAGACTTGTACGCCGCTGGCTTCTTGTTCGCGTACACCCGTGGCAAGAGTCTGGCTGAGTGCGGGCGCTGGGGCGCACTGTGTGCGGCTGAGGTGATCTCGCACTTCGGAGCGCGCCCGGAGCAGCCCCTGGCAGCATACGTGCACGCCCGGTTGTGAGTCGTGGCTCCGCCCCTCAACGTCGAGGAGGCAAGCCTGAGGTCATTGGACCCGTTCGGGCTGCCCGACGCACGGCAGCGTCCAACTCCTCGTGCGCCCGGTCTTTGGCGATCACGGCGCTGGCATTGACCGTACCGGCTATCTGCTGCATCTGTTCGATGGGCGCGCCGGTCACCAGCACGACGCCGAGATTACGCAAGCGAGGGTTTCTCGTCAGCAGCGCGGCCAGCTTGTCCCCACGCAGTGAGGGCATCATCACGTCGATCACGACGACTTCCACCGCCGCTTGAAGGACATGCTTGGTCGCTCCTATTGGGGAGGGCAGACTGCTGACTTCGTGTCCCTCGCCCCGCAGCAGTTCGACCATGGTCTGTCGGGCGACGTCATCATCATCGATGACGAGCACACGTGTGGATACGAGCGCAGAAGCTTGTTCCATTGGGCTCCTCATGGTGCGGAGGACTCCACCAGGCGCTCTGGCTGCAAGCGCTGTCGAACCACTCGATGCAAGCGCTCGATCAGGTCGACCCAGCCAGCCAGGTCCGGGCCGGCAATCGCGGACGCGTGTATCTGCAGACGGTGGCAGACTTCCGCCAGTCGTCTGGCCCCGATGCTGCCGGCACTCCCTTTCAGTTTGTGCGCCAACGCTTTCACTTCGCTGGCGTTTCCCAATGTCGCTGCCTGACGCAAACGTTCGAGGTCACTTGGCACCTTCTCGATGAACAGCTGCAGCACTTTCGGTGACGGCTCCCGATTCGAGTCGAGAACGTCGAGTTCGATGGGCTCCTCGGGCGCCGCGGTTGGAGCTGCGGGAGCTGCGGGTGGCGGCTCTTGTATCGGCTCTCGGTCCCTCTCGCCAACCTCACCAACTCGAAGCCACTTTGCGAGTTCGATGCGGAGATCACCGGGCCCCAGCGGCTTGGCCAGGAAGCCGTCCATCCCACAGTCTGCAACACGACGACGCTCTTCGTCGAACGCGTGGGCGGTGCAGGCGATGATGGGAACCCGACGCTCCGCTGACTCGGCATCGCGGATGGCTCTCGTGGCCTGGTAGCCGTCCATACCCGGCATTTGGCAGTCCATCAGCACGAGTGCGTAGTCGCGTTCAGCCACCGCCTCCACCGCCTCAGCTCCGCTGCCGACCACGTCAACCTCCAGAGATAGGTCTTCGAGCATCTCCAACACGACCATCTGGTTGATCTCGTTGTCGTCGACGACCAAGACGGGGTTGTCGCTGACGAAGGTCTTGATCCAACCTGAACTCGGCGCTTGCTCGGGCCATTCCGAACACGGCACCACAGGCAGGTGAAAGAAGAAGACGCTCCCCCCACCAGGCCTCGGCGCGTGTTGTAACTCCCCGCCCATGAGCTCCACCAGGCGACGCGATATTGCCAGGCCGAGCCCGGTGCCCTCGTGGGCACGAGTCGGACTCTCGTCGACTTGAGAGAAGGCCTGAAACAGCTTCATGCGAGCCCCCTCCGTGACCCCAACGCCGGTGTCCTCGACGCGTATCGCAAGCACGAGCCCGTCTTCCGTCGGCGCCGGACGCGTTTCGACGATGATTCGCACCTCTCCGTCGTCCGTGAACTTGATGGCGTTGCTCAACAGATTGCTCAGCACTTGTCGAAACCTGACGCCATCGAGCAGCACCGCAGGGGGCACGGAGCTGCCGACCAGGACCGAAAGCTCCAGCCCCTTCTCGCGCGCCCGCGGGTGAAACAGGTCCGCGGTCTGCACGATCAGCGTCTTGGGCGAGCACTTCTCCGGCAGCAACTCGTATTTGTCTGCCTCCAGTTTGGAGAAATCCAGAATGTCGTTGACGATGGTCAGCAGAGATTGCGCCGACCCCGTGATCACCTCCACGTACCGCCGCTGCTGCTTGTCGAGCCGCGTCTGCTCCAGCAGGTGCACCATGCCGAGCACTCCGTTCATCGGCGTGCGTATCTCGTGGCTCATGTTGGCGAGAAACCGACTTTTGGCCCGAGTGCTCGCGAGGGCGGCCTCCGTCTTGCGCTCGAGCTCGGCAAAGGCCCGGTGAGTGAGTTGGAGAATGGGGCCGATGTAGCGATTGACGAACAACCACGCCAAGACCAGCGCGATCACCGCGCCCCCCAGTCCCGCCCACAGGATGCGCCGATAGAGCTCCGAACCCGACTGCAGTCGCTGCTTCGACACCGCCAACTCGACGCGACCAACATTCAGCCCCTCCACCTCGATCGGGCTCCACGATGAGTAGTGGTCGTCCTCACTGACCAGAGCCATCGGCTCGCCTCCTGGCAATCCAGGGCGTTGTCCGCGTTCGAAGATCACCTGACCTTTCGCGTCGCGGAACGCGATGTAGCGAAAGTCGCTGTCGGCGTCGTAGCGTCCTGCGGCTTGGGCCACCAGCTCTCGGTTGCCCGTCAGCACCCCCAGGTCAGCGCTTTGGCGTAGCTCGAGCAGACCGCTACTCACCTTCCACTTGAGGTCCTGTTCGATGGAAGGCGTGAGTGTCGCGAAGACGCGACTGACCAACGAGAACAGCAAAGCCGTCAGTACCAGTACGATCAGCGCAACCAGCAACATCAAACGCAACTTGAACCTGGAATCCGAGAGCAGCCGCTCGTGGACTGCCGTCTCAATCAGATCCGTGCTGTGGCTATTGGGTTCGTCCGCCATGGTCGGCTGGGAAGCAATCTTGGGAAACTGCGACGTCCCGGCGCTCAATCGAGAACCGATGAGACTTCGCTGATTCCTTGGTGTCCTGCTTCTCGTGTGTGTCTGGGTCGCCAATCCTCCGTTGGATGGTTCCCAGACTCACTCCGTGAGAACGGCCAAAAGACTCTGAACCTTTAGGATACTGGAGGTGGCTAGCGGGGCAAGCTCACTTGATCGGGTAGCTCGCCGCGTCGTGGGCGATTCCTCCCACGAGCAGGGCACGCACACTGTCATCCAGGTCGGTGACAGGTATGTATGAAATGGCACCGGGAAACTGGCTGACGACCTGCTTGAGAAGGGCGACGTTGGACACCGCGCGCGGCGGCCGGACGTTGCCGCGGATGCGTTGATCGACCCAGTGCCTCGCTACCTCGTCGGGTGACATGCCAAGCACCACTTCGTCGAACAGGATCCTGGATCGGGTTTTCGGCGGATGGTTGAACGGGACAAAACGCTTGCCGTCGTCTCCCGTCACGGGGCGCGCCAGGAAGACACGCTCCAACGTCCCCATCGCGATGTCCCGCAACGAGCTCTTCGCAGAGACGATGGGCACGAGCACCAGCCCCGCTGCCGACGCAGTTGAGACCGAGCCTACGGCAGAGGTCAGCAGCAGCGCCCCTGACGCCCGCAGGAACACCCGGCGGCTGAGTATCTTCCCCTCATCCATGGCTAGAATGCCCAGGCAGCCTGCGCTTGGAAGCCCCCGATGGGGTTGGCAAAAGCCGAGTCATCAGGAATTTCTCCTGCGAAATCAGCATAGTTGGCTTCGAGCTTCAAGGTCACGTTGTGCGTGGGACGCGCGTTGACCCCAAGCGACGCAACGGACATCTTGTCACTCGTCGGCGGGCGATTGAGTTCGAGCACGTTCGGAACCACGAAGTACTCAGCGGTGACGTAGGGCATCAGACCAAACCAATCGAAACGGTAACCCAGGACGCCATAACCCCCATACCGACGAATGTCAGGGACGAAAGTTGTCGCGGAGTGCAGCGTGCGCCCCTCCTCAGTGTAGGCGCGCTCGTTGACGATGAACTCCGCCTGAGCGTGGAATCCGTCGCGGGTGTACTTGACGTCGGCACCCAGGGACAGCTCATCATACTGTTCTACGATCTCTTGGCGAAGTTCTACCCCACTCGCCGCGACGCGAGTCGACTGCTGAAGATCGGTGAAACGCCCGTAGTACCCGGAGACTCCGAAAGCCAGCGTGCCCTCACCCCGGTGGGAGCCGTGCAACCGCACCGTGACCGCCTTGTTGGCATCCAGATCGGTGTACGCCTGAATCGGACCGCGGCCATTGGACAAACCGAGAGCATAGCCCAAACTGATGGACTCCGTCGGGTAACCTGTACCCCGCAACTGGATCCCAGTTTGCGCTTCTGGCAGCAGCTCCAGCCCGATGACGTAGGGACGCAATACCGGGATGATCGTCGGGGAACCGTGATCGACGTTCCATATCCCGTAGGGGGTCAACCAGGAGCCTCCGCGAAGCGTGAATAGAGGATCGGCGGTGTACTGCAGCCACGCGCGCTCGATGAAGATCCCGCCCACATTTCTGGCGCGCCAGAAGTTAGTGTAGTCGGCGACGACGTTCTCTGTCCGCTCGACCACGCCAGTTGTGGTGTTTATCTTGCGCGAACCGTGCGGCAAGTAGGTAAAACGAACCTCGGATAGACTCTCCCACCCTTCTCCCAGGTCGCCCGACAAGTACAGGTTGAGATTGCCCACCGCGAACGACGGCTTGGTCGCAACTAGCGCTCCGATCGTGCTACGCGGAGCAGTGAACATCTTGTAGAAACTGAAGTCGGCGAATCCGTAGAGTTGCAGCGAAGGCATCGCTTCGAGGGGAGCTCCTCCGGTGTCCGCCTCCAACTGTGCCAACAGGGCCGCTGTATCCGTGTCGCTCCCCTCGGATTCACTCGAGGCAGTGAGCTCCGTCGCACTTTGCTCCGCACCGAGGCCAGCCGATGCCTCCACGTCGCCCGAGCTCGTCGTCTCGGAGTGACCCTCCGCCATCGCGTCGACGTTTGCAGGCTGACCGCCATCGGGTGATTCACTTCGAGGCCGTGCTTGATTGCCCGATCCCCTGCCTGATTCGTCGGAGTCAGTTGGCTCACTGGGAGCGGCCGCCGTCGCCATCGGAGGGGTCGTCGAGGGAGCGGCGGCAGCAGGCGGTTCGGCGCTGCCCGCTGCGTCGGGGGACACGGGCTGAGCGGCGAGCAACCCCGTGTGCACGACTAGCGCCACGCCAACCTGCAAGCCCCTGCCCCGCCGACGTAGGACGATGCCCCTCACTGGGCACCTCCTCGCTCGACGAGCTGCCCGGGAGCCGGACAAGCCCCGTCCTGGAGTTGATCCATGGGGATGCACAGCGAACGACCCAGAATGGCAAAGTCACAACACGCGAGGTCCCCCGGGCACGTACCATTCAGCTCCTTGCAACCATCGATCTGACAGGTTTGCGACGAGAACAGCTCGCAATACTCCGCCTCAGTGCCAGCACAATCGTCGTCGCTGGAGCAAGGAGACCCATAGCCATCAGGCCAAGGTACGCAGGCCCGGCTCGAGTACACGTCACAGAGCTCGTCGTCTTCGCACTCCGCGCTGGAGCTGCATTCCGCGCCGCCTAACTCGGCGTCCGTCGCGCCGGCTTCGGAGTTCGATGCTCCTTCGTCACAATCGCCACCGGCGCAGCCCTCGGCAGCGGGCGCCTCTGGCGCACAGTCGCCATCGTCGGAACGGGCGTAGCCCTCCTCGCAAACACAGGCATTGTCTCGCGGCTCTTCGTGAGAGCCACAACGTCGACACTCGCCATCGACGACGATGCTGTCGTCGGGGCAGACGCAGCTACCATCGTCAGCTTCCACCCAGCGCTCGCCACACAGATTGTCGTCGTCGACCAAGCAGGACGTGGACAGGACGCCGATGCACGCCATCCCTCCGACTGCGCGCAACATTCGAATCCTCGTCACGAAGCGTAACAACGGATCGAGAAGAGCACGAGTTTAGGCAGAGCGACGGAAACGCACTCCGTCCAGATGGCGAGGAACGTGAGTCCTCCACCCACACCTGCAGGGTGCCATCAACGAGCTAGCGAACTCGACGGAAGCTCGCGATGAAGAAGCCGTCAGTGCCGTGGGTGCGCGGCAACAATCGGAGTTGAGCCGCACCTTCGGCCAGCAACGGGTGGCTGACGTCGAACGGAATTGGCTCGAGGACGTCTGCCACCTTTTCCACGAGGGCTTCGCACTCCTCGTGCAGCACACTGCACAGCACGAATTGCACCCGTCCCCCCACCGCGGCATGCCGCGTTGCCGCGCGGAGAATGCTCTCAGCCAGTTCGGAGAGGCGCGTCACGTCTTGGCGCGACAATCGGAGCATGATTTCAGGCCGCCGCCGAAGCGTACCGGTGCCCGTGCAAGGCGCATCGACCAACACCCGGTCGAAATCGCGGGGAACGGCCTCCGCCCCCTGCGTCCAGTCCAACACCGAGGTCTGTGCGGGCGGAAGGCTCAAACGCCTAAACTCCTCTTGCAGCGCCGCCAGCTTCTTCTCGCCCTTGTCGGTAGCCCACAGCACACCACGACCCTGCATTTCTTCAGCGATCAAGGAGGTCTTCTGCCCGCGGCCAGCACACGCATCGAGGATGCGCTCTCCCGGTCGGGCCCCGAGGAGCAACGCCGCGAACATCGAACCCTCATCTTGCACCACGTAGTGCCCAGCTGAGAACTCAGGACGCTGGCGAAGGTTCCCGGCCGCCTCCAGTTTGAACGAGCGAGGGTGCACCTGGCCTGGACTCGCCGCCTCCAGCCAAGCCGGCACGGGAGCCCCGTCGCGCAAACGCAGGCACGCTTGGGCGACTCGAGGTCTCGCTTGTTCCTCACCATCTTCGGGCACTCCTAGCAGATCCAGTGCGTGCTGGCGCCCGACCGAGCGAGTCATCTCTTCCAACAGCCACGTTGGGGCGTTGTCTTCGATGGCCCGTTCCAACGGCGCACCGCTCCGCTGCGAGAAGTTGCGCAACAACGCATTGCAGAAGCCTCCCACTCGTTTGCCGCGCTCTCTGTTCACGAGTCGAACTGCCTCGTCCACTGCGGCAAAGGCAGGCACCCTCTCCAGATAACGGATCTGATAGGCCGCGATCAGTAAGTGTAACAGGACACGCTGGTCATTGCCGGCAATCCCGCGTTTTGCCAAGGCCGAGAGCTCTGCTTCCAACGAACGGCGAGTGCGCAGGACCCCGTACACGAGCTCGGTAGCGAGCGCGCGGTCGGGCCCTTTGGCGACTCCCGACAACGCGTCGTCCAGAGCCCGAGCAGCAAAGTCGCGCTTGCGATACACCGACTCCAACACACGAGCAGCGACATCGCGAGCCCCTGGCGAGGCGGCCTGAGTTTCACTCATCGAATCGACTACCCAACCAGTTCACGCACGTGACCACGTATCCACCGTTTCTCGACGTCGTTCTTGAAGGCAATCGCCATCAGAAACATGATCATCAACAACCCCAACAAATGGGCCACCTCGCGCACGCGCAGAGGAATGGGCCGCCGCAAGATAGCTTCGATCGAGAAGAACATCAGATGCCCACCGTCCAACACCGGGATCGGCAGCAAGTTCAGTAGTCCCAAGTTGATCGAGATGAGCGCCATCACCCAGATGAAGTAGTCAGTGCCTTTGCGCCCCTCTTCGCCAGCAACCTCGTAGATGGTGATCGGTCCGGACAGCGAATCGAGACTGATTCGGCCTTGGGCGGCCCGGACCAACAACACGACCACGAAGCGAGTCACATCCACTGTCTTTTCGACAGCCTTCAACAGTGCGTAGCGAACGGGAGTTGGGTGCTCGACGAATTCCTCTGGCGCGAGCGGTATCCAGTGTTGCACTCGAAATCGGTACCAAGCGAAGGTCTGACCGTGCTCGTCGGTGAAGTCTTCACGACGGATCTGAAACTCGCCTGAACGCACCCGCCCATCCCGCGCGCTCAACCACTCGATCTGATGACGCTTGTCGCGTTCGCGCCACACGAGTTCCTTGAAGGTGCTCCACGCCGGCAATTGCTGGTCGTCCAACGTCAGCAGCCGATCCCCGACCCGCAAGCCCGCGGTATACAGAGGGGAGTCCTCGGGCAGCTCTGCGACGTACATGTCTGCCAACTCCATGCCCGTGCGTTCCTGCAAGTCGTCACCGGACGCGTGTGGCGTCAGGGCAACCACACCAGCTTCGTACACGGCCATGCTGGCCATCCCGCCCAAAGCATCGACGACCGGTACGGGCCGCATGTAAGTCACGGGCACTGTTTCGCCGTGATTGTCCACCAGCTCCGCGCGAAGGTCCATGAAGCGGCGGATGGGCTTTCCGGCAATGTGCGTCACCACGTCGAAGGTGCGCAATCCAGCTCGATAGGCGGGCGATTCCGCATCGGATACACCGATCACCGCCGCGGGAGCGGAGGACTCGATGCCAACCGAACCCAGACGCTCGTAGATGCCCAATTGACGCCCTTGTACGTCGGTTTGCCCCCCCTCGACACCGAATACTTCGAACCCCTCGCGACCGAACACTTCCTCTGCAACGACTTCCACGTCGACGTGCTTGTTGTCGCGGAATACCTTGAACTGCACGGGCTTGGCAGGACTGCGACTGATGATACGCTTGACCTCGTCGAAGGTCCCTACGTCTCGACCATTGACGCTCATGATTCGGTCGCCAGGCTCCAGCACACCGTGCGCAGGGTGTCCCGGAAGAACACCACCGACCGTCGGAGGCAGAAATGGCCCGTCACCGATGAACACCGAGAAGTAGAGGATCACCGGAAAGATGAGATTCATCACCGGTCCTGCCAAGACGATCACGATCCTCTTGTAGAGCGCCAACGCCTCGAAGGTACGATGGCGGTCTTCGGGCAGAACGATGTCGGTCTTGGAAGACTCGAGCATCTTGACGTAACCGCCCAGGGGCAGGACTCCAACGCAGTACTCCGTCTCCCGACCTCGAAGGCGCAGGAGCTTGGGCCCGAAGCCCAAGCTGAACGTGATCACCTTCACCCCAAACAGCTTGGCGAACATGAAGTGGCCCAGCTCATGAACGAAGATCAGGGAGCTGATCAGTATGACGAAGTACAGGAGGTCCATGACGCGCTGCTGGCCGACTGCTGCCTCGGGGCTCGCGGCTCAGTCTATTAGGGGACTCGCGGGCACCTTTGCCACAAAATGCCGCTGATCCCCACGCCAGGGAGCCAAATTGCCCGTTTATCGGCATTTGGAAGCTCGGCCCCACGTGTTTCGGGTGGCCGGAGAGCATCGAATGGGCAGGCTACGACACGCCGTGCGACGCAGGCGCCTCACCGACACGCCGGGCCGCACCTCGGCCATTGACGCCCTTCAGTCGGACGCCGCCCGTGCCCATTCCCCCCAGAACCCCCGACAAGCTAGCCGAGCCTACCGCACCAACCGTATTCACCCAAAACAAACCCTCAGCGCGTAAATCGCGCCCAACAATCCGAACAGCGCCACTCGACCAACGTGCTGCCGTCCAAAGAACGCCGCCGGGTGAGCCGCCACCCGTGACGACAGGCAACCAACGTGTAGTTCGAGCCATTCACCGGCGCACTCACACGACAATCAGCGCACGCCGCCACCAACGGCCCTCGCACCGCGCCACACACACGTTCACCTTCAAACTCCCCAACAAACGCAACAGCTTCCAAAGAATTTCACCGTAATCCTATGCGTCACCAATAACCCACACCCAACAGCAGGCGCGAAACGAACACGCCACACCGCATGCCCCACACAGCTCTGGAAAGGACTCATGCTACCCACATTCAGTGCGCTTGACTAACCCCATTCCCCGAAGCAGGAGGCGAAAAGTCCCAGAAACAAAGCGCAAACGTCACCGGTACGGCGAGGGAACCTCGCGAGACGAATGCCCAGCCAGCATGTGTTGTCAGCGCAATGTACCGTCGTGGGTCGAAGTCCCTTGCTCCAGTCCGACGCCAGCTCCCGTCACGTCTGTCCGCCGACGGCGGAAGCGCCCGCCCCGCTAGCTGACGTGAGCCCGAAACCTACGCAGCGGCGCATCTTTGGGAACGAAATCGGCCCAACCGTGGCATCCACTGATGATTGACGCGGCCCCGCTCCGGGTCCAGGATTAGGTTTCGGTGAAATGGCTCTCTCACTCTCCAAGAGCGATAAGATAGTCGGCAAATATCGGCTACTTGGCGAGTTGGGCCAGGGAGGAACAGCGACCGTTTTCCTGGCGGTAGCGAGCGGACCGCGGGGCTTCAATAAGCTGGTCGTGCTGAAGAAGATGAAGCCCCAGTTCGCGACCGAACCAGGGTTCACCGAAATGTTCATGACGGAGGCCCGCCTCGCTGCCCGCCTCAACCACCCCAACATCGTGCAGACCTACGAGGTCCTCGAACACGACGGGCTGCCAGTCATCGTGATGGAATACCTCGAGGGCAAAAGCCTGGCCGACATCACCGCGCTCTGCGACGACGACTGCCCGTTTACTTTACAACACTACCTCACGGCAATCTCCGAGGCGTTGTCCGGACTGCATCATTCCCACGAGCTGACGGACTACAAGGGGCGGCCCATGGATCTGGTGCACCGTGACGTGACTCCCCACAACGTCCTCGTGACGTACGAGGGGCAGGTGAAGATACTCGACTTTGGCATCGCCAAGCTGCGCAACTCCACGGTCGAAACGGAAACGGGCATCGTCAAGGGTAAGCTCCGATACATCCCGCCTGAGCAGATCGTGGGTGAACGCGTCGATCGCCGCTCGGACATCTACTCTGTAGGCGTCATGTTGTGGGAGGCCGCGGTCGGCGAGAAGATGTGGCGCGGTCTGGGCGATGCCGCGGTGATGAATCGAGTGCTGAACGAAGAGATCCCTTCGCCCAGGGAGAAGAACCCGGATGTCCCCAGAGCGCTCGACCAGCTGATCATGAAGGCCCTGGCTCCGGATCCGGCGAATCGTCAACAGACGGCCAAGGAGCTGCAGCGAGAGCTGGATGCCGTGCGACAGCAAATGAAGGACCCGGTAACACCACGGGACCTGGCACCGGCGATGGAGGCGCTGTTCGACTCAGACCGCTCGAAGACACGCCGACTGATCCAGCAGCGCATCGTCGAAAGCACCGGAGTCAGCGACAGCACAGCGCCACCTCGGATCTCGACGATCCATGCACGAACACCCGCGCGTGAGGGCAACGTTGCCGCCTGGCTGCTCACCGTCAGCGGCATTCTGGGCGTGGGCGCCACCGTCTGGGCCCTCAACCGAACGGAGACACCCGCCGACATGGGTGAGCGCGCGGATCAGGCTGTTGCCTCGAACGCAGGCGAGACCGCTTCGCACGAAGAGTCCGCAACGCGCAGGGTGCGACTGACCGCCTTCCCCCAGAGCGCTCGCATCTTCGTCGACGGTGTCGCCGTCGACGGCAATCCCAGCACTTCGATCATGCGCGCCGATGCCAAAACACACCGAGTGCGCGTCACGGCGGAGGGCTTCTACCCACTGGAGCAAGAGTTCGAGCTCGATAGAGATGTCGATGCGGTGTTCCGGCTTCGGCCGGTGCCACCACCGGCAAAAACGGAAGAGCCCGAAGAAGAGCCTACTCCAAGCGCGCCACGCCGCACCGCGCGAAGCCCCGCGCCGCCACCAGTGACCCCCGACTGCAGTCCCCCCTATGTCATCGACGACCGCGGCATCAAGCGCTTCAAGGTCGAATGCATGCAGTAAGCAGCCCAGTCGAAATTACCTGGCCTTCGAGCGCCGCTGCATCCCCGCCGGCTGCGTTACTCGTCGCTCGAATGCTTCAGCATGCTCGACTCCTCGCGCCTTGCCGGCATGGCGCATCGACGCCCTCGGGGCTCAGGTAATTCCGACCGGGCTCC
>JBNKHV010000012.1:0-5448 GCA_050290545.1 Polyangiaceae bacterium
GGCGGCGTGGGCGTGCAGCTGTTCTTGACGCGGCAACTCTACAACGGTTGGTACGTCTACCCGAACGTGCAGTACATCAGCGCTCATGGGACGTCGAGCGACCAAGAAGCCGACGTCACCGCGTTCGGTGGCGGTGCTCTCGGCGGCTATCAGTGGGATTGGAAGCCGTTCACGTTGCGCTTGGGTGCTGGTTTCGTCGTTTACAGTGCCAGTGCCACTGGCGACGACGTCGAGGTCGGCTTCTCCGGCGTGAGCCCCGCGGCGGATCTGAGCCTCGGCGTGAGCTTTTGACGCGCCGCCCAATGCACACACCTGCGAACCGGCAGACCCCAAACGGGAGACGAGGTGGAAGCATATTCCTGCCAGCGGGCCAGCCTGCTTTTTGCTCCGCTTTGAATCGGGGGCTTGCCAGGTGGGATCATCGGCTTACCTCAACGTCCACGATCTGGAATCGATGCGCTTCGCTCGCAGTCGGGACACTGCCTGGATGTTGACGTGCAGGCAGACCTGGTGCTGAATTAGTGAGCGCGGTGGTGGAAGCAAACAGACAGAGGCGCAGCCGGCATGTCGCCGAGTTCGTCGCTGAACGGGAGAGCCGAACGAGCGGGAACTTCGAGCGGCGCACCAAGCGCACCTCCACGTCGTCGAATGCGCGTGCTTCTCGCATCTCGGCGCTGCTACGTCCGGCGCGACTGTTGGCGCTCTTCGCCTGCCTTCACCTGCTCTTCGCCTCCGGTATTGCCGGCGGGGGGCTGTCCCGCAAATCCTCCCCAGAGGAAGCGGCGTTGGCTGCCACCGTGGCCGCCGCACCAGATACACCCGCCAAACGCGCGCCGGTAGCAGTGTTCGCCACGGACGCACTGACGCCGCTGACGGACTTTGGCGACCTACCCTGCGGCGACTCGCAGCCGGGTGAAGGCTCGGAAGACACGCCGGAAGAAGAGTCGGACGATAGCGAGGACGACCTCATTCGGCTCGACTCTCAGATGAGCCCTGATTGCTGTCTCGCTGGCGCCGGCCTCGACGCAACCGCCAAGACTCCGTCCCTAGGGGCGAAGCTGGTCTTCGGCATCTACAGGCCGCCTAGGCGCGCCTGAGGGCTGCCGCCCGGGCGAAGAGCCTCGGCGAAGTCCAAGCATCGCCCGCCATTCGCCGGCAGCTCCCCCAGAGCTGCTCGGCCTGAACATGTCCTTTTGACGTCAATCGCCGCCTCCACAGCTGATCAGGGACCGCCCCGCGCAGCACGGCGCGCTGCAGCACAGCGTTCCCCAAGTTCATCCTCCCAAAGAAGCGAAACCCATGCATTCCTCAGAAACACACGCTCCCGCGCCCGAGGCGCCCAAGAGCCCGTCACCCTGGCGTTCCCTGCAGAACCTGAAGCACGACCTACCGGCTTCGATCGTCGTATTCCTCGTCGCCCTGCCGCTGTGCCTGGGCATCGCTCTGGCCTCCGGCGCGCCGTTGATGTCCGGGCTGGTCGCCGGCATCGTCGGCGGTCTGGTCGTGGGTTCACTCAGCGGTTCACACACCAGCGTTGCAGGCCCAGCTGCGGGCTTGGCTGCCATCGTCGCCACCCAGATCGCCGAATTGGGCTCCTTTCAGGCATTCCTCGTGGCGACGGTTCTGGCCGGCTTTCTGCAGATCGGCTTGGGCCTGGCACGCGCTGGTTCGATCGCTGCGTTCTTCCCATCCAGTGTCATCAAGGGCCTGCTGACCGCCATCGGCTTACTCCTGATCCTCAAGCAGATCCCTCACTTGCTCGGCCACGACCCTGACCCCGTCGGCGAGATGGCCTTCACCCAGCCCGATGACCAGACGACCTTCTCCGAACTCCTCGACACGTTGTTTCACGTTCACTTGGGTGCGACTGTCGTAGGTCTCTTGTCGTTGGCGGTGCTGGTCGGTTGGGGCAAGATCCCGCGCTTGCGCTCCAGCTTGGTGCCCGTGCCATTGGTCGTCGTCGTCGGCGCAGTCCTGTTGAGCTTGGCGTTTGGTGGACTCGGGGAGGCATGGTCGATCGGAGCCGACCACCTCGTCCGAGTGCCGGAGGCGAGTACACCCACCGAGATGCTCGGCCTGCTCGAGTTCCCCGACTGGTCCGCCCTGAACGACTCTGCGATCTACACGGCAGCACTCACGCTCGCCATCGTGGCTTCTCTCGAGACGCTGCTGAATCTGGAAGCGGTGGACAAGCTGGACAAACTCCAGCGCCACTCGCCGCCAAATCGTGAGTTGTTCGCCCAAGGCGTGGGCAACGTGATCGCCGGCCTGATCGGTGGCCTCCCACTGACGAGCGTGATCGTTCGGAGCAGTGTCAACGTCAACTCCGGAGCCCGCAGTCGCGCGAGCGCGGTTCTGCACGGCGCCCTCTTGGTCGGGTGCCTGTTGCTCTTGCCGTGGATGCTGAACATGATCCCACTGGCTTGCCTGGCGGCCATCTTGATCGTGACGGGCTTCAAACTGGCGAGCCCGGCGCTCGTGCGACAGATGTGGAGCGAGGGCAAGAGTCAGTTCATCCCCTACGTGACCACGGTCGTGGCAATCGTCGCAACGGACTTGCTCAAGGGCATCATCTTCGGCTTGTTCGTCAGCGTGGGCTTCATTCTGCACAGCAACTTGAAGCGTCCCATGCGCCTGGTCCGCGAGAAGCACATCACCGGCGAGGTGCTGCGCGTCGAACTCGCCAATCAGGTCAGCTTCCTCAACCGCGCCAGCCTGGACCGGGTGTTGGCATCGGTGCCCAACGGTGGGCAGGTCCTGCTCGACGCACGCAGCACCGCCTACATCGATCCGGACATCCTCGACCTCATCCACGACTTCAAGAACAAGGCCGCACCGGCGCGCGGCATCGAGCTGAGCTTGCTCGGCTTCCGCGATCGCTACGCGCTGCAAGATGAGATCCAGTTCGTCGACTTTTCCTCGAGGGAAGTACAGACGTCGCTCACACCCGAGCAGGTGTTGAACATCTTCAAAGAAGGCAACAAGCGTTTTCGCAATGGCGAGCGCCTGACCCGCGATCTGCTCAAGCAAGTCAAAGCAACCGCAGGAGGGCAAAGCCCACTGGCCGTGGTCCTGAGCTGCATCGACAGTCGCGCGCCGGTCGAACACCTCTTCGACCTGGGCATCGGTGACGTTTTCAGCATCCGAATCGCGGGCAACGTAGCTCGGGAGAAGGTGCTCGGCAGCATGGAGTACGCGTGCAAGGTCGCCGGCGCCAAGGTGATCCTGGTGCTCGGCCACACTTCCTGTGGCGCCGTGACCACGGCTGTCGATCTCAAGCACCGGCACCAAACGGCTGCCGACGTCACCGGATGCCAGCACATCGACGCGCTGGTCTCGGAGATACAGCAAGCGATCGAGCCGTCTCTCGAACCCGAGTTGACCAGCCCGCCGCAACCCGCGCACGTCGAACGTGTGGCGCGAGCCAACGTGTACCGCACGATGCGCGTCGTGCTGGAGCGCAGTGATGCGCTGCGCGAGATGGTGCAGTCGGGCCAGGTTGCCCTCGTCGGGGGTCTGTACGACGTGCACTCCGGGGCGGTGGACTTCTTCGCCTCCGACGAGTCGGCAAGTGCCGAGGTCGTGGCCGTGCTCGCGCGGAGCGACTCGCAACTCGAGGGAGCGAGCGAAGTGGCATAGCACCCGCTCGCTCCCTCGAGCTGACAAGGCACTCGTCCTCGACAGACACGCTAGCGCCAGCTAGCGTGAACGGACTCGTGCCCATTCCCACCATTCCAGTAACCATCGTCACTGGCTTTCTCGGCTCGGGGAAGTCCACGCTACTTCAGAAGTGGCTCGAAGAGTTGGCGGGACAGAACACCGCCGTGATCGTGAACGAACGCGGCGAGGTCGGTATCGATGGGGAGTTGCTCGCAGCTCACGTCGCCCGGCTGCGCGAAATCACCGGCGGTTGCGTGTGCTGCAGCAGCCAAGCAGAGCTGATGAGTGCATTGCGTGAGCTGGGTGAAACCGAGCCCGCGCCGGCTCGCATCCTGGTCGAAACGTCGGGGGCGGCTTCACCTGCCGGCGTCATTCGCGGAGTTGCTGCGCCCCGCGTGCGAGAGCGCTTGAGGCTCGACGGCGTGGTCACCGTGCTGGACGCCACCCGCGCCCAATCGGTGCTGGCTTACGACCTTGCCGTCGAGCAGCTGGCTTTCGCGGATGTGGTCGTTCTCTCCCACGTCGACCAACTGGAGTCGCCTACGGCTTCCAAGGCGCTGGACTCGATGCGGGCCGAGCTTCAACGCTATGCCCCGGCGGCGGTCTTCGCCGAAGCGAACCGAGGCGTGCTCGGCCGAAGCCTCCGCGCGCTGCTTTCGGCTCGTGCCGAGACGCTACACGCCCTACCTGAGCGCTCCGCGCACTCGACCATAGAAGCAGTGTCGCTATCGCTGGATGGTGAACTCGACGAGGACCGCTTCACCGACTGGGTGGAAACCGCGCTCGGCAACGTGGAAGCCCGCATTCTGCGAGTGAAGGGCATCCTCGCGATTCGCGGCGTAGCGGCTCGCGTGATCGTTCAGGGTGTCGGCGAGGCCGTCGATGTGCAGCTGGGCCGAGCGTGGAAAGACGCGCGACGCACGAGTCGTCTCGTCGTCTTGGGGTTGGGCCTCGACGCCAACGAGCTGGAAACGGGCTTCCGTCGTTGCTCGGTTTGACGGTCTTCCTCGGTAGGTGAGGCGCCTGCGCCTTGCGGTGCGCCGTCGCCCTGAGGTCTTGACGAACACGCCATATCTGCGCGACGCGCAAGAAGCAAACTGCAGCCATGCTGCATTTCTGCTCACAATCCTCACTGAAGCAGCACGCGCCGTGTTGCACCACCAATCTCCATTGATCCCGGCGGTGCCCATTACCCATTGCGCTACCATCAGACTGCGCCAGCTGACGTAGTTGGTCAGCGCTTCACCCACGCCATTACAGCGTGTGGTGAACAGTTCGCAGCTGTGGAGGATCCAATGGCAGACAGCGTCACCGACTTCAAACACGCCCCCACCACGAACACGAAGCGAAGGTTCCGCTCGCGACACTTCGGGACAGCCTCCGCACTGGCACTGCTCGTGACCGCCTGCGACTACGGGGCATCGGTGACTCCAGCCGAACAGATCGGGCCAAACGAAGGCGCCGTCATGGGAGAAACCCCGCCGTCGAGTTTTGGCCCAAACTCAGCAGGGGGTCTCGAACGCGTCATGGATTCGCGAGAGCCGGTGATCGCTGAAACCCCACCCCCACCGATCATGGGAGGAACGCTGCGCATCCTCGCGGACGGCAACACGGCGGTCGCGGCCGATCCAGCGCGCGACGTGGTGCACTTCGTCGATCTGGACGCTGGCGAAGTGATCGCGACGGTACCTTTGCAGTCCGGAGCTCGCCCCGGACGCATCGCGGAAAGCCCCGGCGCGGTCCACGTCGTGCTGACGGGGGCGGGTCGGGTGTTGACCTTGGACACGA
>JBNKHV010000013.1:0-18510 GCA_050290545.1 Polyangiaceae bacterium
GCTTCGAGCCCCTGACGCGACTCACACCGACCCGTCGCGATCAACTGCCAGATGAGATGCGTCAACGCCTGATGTTCGTCGAGTTGCGAGTGGCGCAAGCGGTCGGTCTCCGGCGTCAGACCGTAGACGGCCGAGGCACCGCGACCGCTGACGTAGGCTAGGCCGCTGCCCACCAGATCGTTGAGCACGGTCGTGACATCGCCTGGCTCCGCCGTTCGCAGCTCCTTCTGCAACTCCGCCTTGGTGCGCGCCGCGCGTTGAAGCAACGAGTGAATGTCTTGCCACAACGAGGTCTCGTGTTGCGAGGCTTCGGAGAGCCGCTGAAACTTCAGTTGATAGGAGCGCAGCGCCAGCCCGAACATGTCGGCCACCACCGTGCGGCGCACCCCTTGTGCCTCGAGCTCCTTCGCCAACTGCAGAAACACCTGGTCAGCCAGACTAGACAGCGGCGCCCGAACCCCTGCTGCGGTCGACAGCTGCGCAATCAGCACCGTAGTCTGGCGAACGATGTCGTCGATGAGCAACTTGACGTGCATTGGGTGATCGAAGCCTAGCTGCCCTCGCGTCCCCCTCCAGGTGAAAAAAATTTCGGGTAGGCTTTGGGGTAGGAAGGCCCCGGAAACGCCCCGGCACGGAGGATCCCTCACGCTCCTTCGACACCGTGAGCAACGAAGCGCGCCGGATCGGGGCGACGGCTTTGCCGGCGAGGCCTCGCGACGCGAGCTACGCGCTCAACTGCGCCTTAAGCTGTTTGGCAGCCATGGCGTAGCCCCCATCCGAGCCGTCGACGAAGTGCACGTGATCGCCGCTGTACGACCGCACGTAGCACGTCACCAATGCCCGTGGGGAGCAGTGCATGCCATAGGCCAACTCGCCGCGCCGTCGATGAGCAGCGAGTAGCGCCTCGATGCGTTCGAGTTGCACTGGGCTCACGTCGAGCACCATGCGCAGCGTCTCGTCGAACTTGCGAAAGTCGCAGTTCTGAACGAACTCTGCCCGGTACGCCGCACCGTCGAACCCGCCGGCGGTCTTGCCTGTGAGCACCAGTGCTTTACCGATCAAGGTTCGCTTGCGAGCTTCGGCCACCCACGCCCGATAGCGTTCTCCTCGCGCCTGCCCACTGCGCAAACGTGCTTCCGTCGAGTAGTCGCCCAGCAGACCTTTGAAGCGCATGCGCGCGACGGAGATGGGCGCAGGCGGCTCGCCATCGAACAAGACCTCCAACTGGTCGACGACCTCTCGATAGAGAGCCACCTTGCGATCACCTACGACCAACACAGAAACCAGCAGCGACAACATCGTGCCGCGACGATTGTCGACGGGCTGCCAACGGCACTCGAAGCCCGAAAGGTCCGCCTCCGTGACCCCGAGTTGTGGGACCGCGTAGTTCGGCCCCCGCAGCTCGTCCTTCACCCATGCCTCCGCCGTCGAAAACCCGTCTCCCATGAACATCGCCAGGGCCACGTGTGGGCTGGTCCTGAATCGCGCCACGCTCACGGCGTTTCCGGCAGCCTTCAACTCGGCCACGGGCACGAGCGCCACGCGCAACTCGAGGTCGAAGGCGGTGGACGCCACGTGCCGCAAACCGCACAGCGCCCGCTCGACCTCCTCTCGCCGGGACTGCGGCACGAGCACGGTCGCGCCGTCTCCGCCGAAGACGAAAGGCAACTCGACGTCGGGCAGTGCGTTGCGCAGGGCGATGATGCCGGCGGCGCCCAGGGCGTTGACATCGCGATAGCGCCCAGCCTCGATGGCGCGGGTGGAACCACGGACGTCCGTGATGACGATGCCCCAGTCGTCCGGAACGTCCACGTACAGGCTGTCGTCCACGACGTCTCGAAAGCGCTCGATTTCAGGGAGCGACGAAAAGAAGCGTTCCGATGGGGTCGCAGCGCTCATCCAGTTCCCCCCACCTTGTGCTTGCGCATGCGCCAGAACTCCGTCAAAACCCGCCTCTAATGCCGCCGTCCCGGGTCGGGATAGCTGTCAGCGTAGCGCCAGACGGCAGCGGCACAAGCCAGCAAAAGGAAAAGAAAATGCGTGTCGGTATTGTCGGTTGGAGGGGAATGGTTGGTTCCGTCCTTTTGGAACGGATGAGCGCAGAGGGTGACTTCAAGCGCATCGAGACCAAGTTCTTCTCGACGTCCCAGGCCGGCAAGCCCGGGCCGGACATCGCTGGCGAGAGCACACCGCTGCTCGACGCGAGTGACCCGGCCGCCTTCAAGGGCCTCGACGCCGTCATCAGTTGTCAGGGTGGGGACTACACCCAAGAGATGCACCCCAAGCTGCGCGAGAGCGGCTTCGATGGCTACTGGATCGACGCGGCTTCTGCGCTGCGCATGGCGGACGACGCGGTCATCGTGCTCGACCCCGTCAATCGGGCACGGATCGAAAGTGCGCTCGACGACGGCATCAAAGACTTCATCGGCGGCAACTGCACCGTGAGCTTGATGCTGATGGCCACCGCTGGGCTCTACGCCCAAGGCTGGGTCGAGTGGATCAACGCAGCGACCTACCAGGCAGCGTCGGGCGCGGGCGCTCAGGCGATGCGCGAGCTGATCCTACAGATGCGTTCGCTGAGTAGCGGTTGCGGAGAGGCGCTCGACAATCCCGCGACTCACATCGTCGAGCTCGATCGCATGCTCACGGACGGATTTTCGGCCCCCGACTTTCCGAGGAGTGCCATCGGCGCGCCGCTCGCCGGCAGTTTGATCCCTTGGATCGACAAGCCGATGGACAATGGCCAGACCCGAGAGGAGTGGAAGGCCAACGCCGAGGGCAACAAGATCCTCGGCTGCAATCCCCCCGTTCCGGTGGACGGCGTTTGCGTCCGAGTCGGCGCCATGCGCTGTCACTCCCAAGCTCTGACGATCAAACTCAAGAAGGACGTGCCCCTCGACGAAGTCGAAGACGCGATCCGACGTCACAACGATTGGGTCAAGGTCGTCCCCAACGACAAGGAGTCGACGGTGGCCGAGCTTTCGCCTGCCAAGGTCTCCGGCACCCTCAACGTTCCGATCGGGCGCTTGCGCAAGATGCACATGGGTCCGGACTACTTGTCGGCGTTCACGGTTGGCGATCAGCTGCTCTGGGGCGCAGCCGAACCGCTGCGCCGCATGCTGACGATCTTGCTCGAGCGGGCTTGAGTGGCGACGCCGCGCTCCCGGCTGCACCCGATCGAGGCATCAGAACTGCACGCTCGTCGTGAGCGTGTGTTTCTGGTGCTGGCTGGGTTGTTCCTGGGAGCGATGGCGATGCTCAACATCATCGGCATCACCCGATTCATCCACATCGGACCGCTATCGCTCGCCGTGGGAGTGCTGCCCTACCCGCTCACGTTCCTGTGCACCGACTTGATCGGCGAACTGTACGGAAGACGCCGAGCCAACCACGTGGTTTGGGTCGGGCTAGCGGTCAATGCGCTGATCATCGGAACGCTGTGGTTGGGTCAGGCCTTGCCGGCAGTGGCTCCCAACGAGCAACCCCCGTGGCAAGTGCTGCATTTCTCCCAGCCGGTGCCACTTCCTGACGGCAGCATGCTGCAAGGCCAGGGTGAGCTCTTTTCCTTGATCTATGCCTGCACCGCGGGGGCGGTGTTCGCCTCGATGGCCGCCTATCTCGCAGCCCAGTTCTGCGACGTTTACCTGTTCCACTTTTGGAAGCGGGTGACCAGAGGCAAACACCTTTGGCTGCGCAACAACGGCAGCACGATGGTGAGCCAGTTGGTGGACTCGGTGGTCGTCATCAGCTTGACCTTCGGCGCGGCGCTCATGCGCAGTGAGCAAACGCTCGCCACGATGGCAACGATGATCGGCTTCAACTACGCGTTCAAGTTCACCGTCGCACTCCTCGACACCGGCCCTTTCTACCTGGGCGTGCATTGGCTCAGTCACTACCTCGAGATCGATCCGACCCTGGAGCATCAGGCTGACGCCGAAGAGGTGCAATTGAAACCAGCGTGACCGGAGAGCGTCGGGCGGACGCTCTCCTCAGGCTCACAGGCAACGCATCGTGGGGATCACGGTCGGGGCATGGGTCGACGTCGCCGAATGACTAGCGCCAGCCCACTCAGCCAGAGTAGCGAGGGGAACTCCCTCGAGCGACGACGCTCCTGGGCCACGCTGCAGCCATCGTCTCCGCCCGTGACACGTTCCGGGCGAGGCGCCGTCGTTTCCACGTCATCGTCTGGAGCCAAGCGAACGGTCTCGCCGTCGGCGTCCTCGGTGACGTAGACGTCCGTCGTCGCGCTGTCACCATCCGAACCACTGCAGTCGGGCTCCGGCGGCTCTTCGAACCAGGATTCGTGGGGCTCATCGCCGCACAGCACGCCCTCGATGCTCACCGAAGTCTCGACGAGCCAGCCGTCGGCGGAGCAAGAGGGAGGAGCCGGAGCGCACACCTCGAGCTCGAGCAAGGCAGCAGTCGGATTGCTCGCTCCTGGTCCCCCGGAGTGTCGTTCGATGGGCGAACAAATGACGCTGGCCACGCCGCCGATCTCAGGGCCCAAAGCCGCGCCCCGGTCCTCATCACACGCGACCGCGGCAAAGCCTCCGACGTCGGTACAATCGCCGTCGGTCACGGAGACGCCGTCGCACGCGTCCGGTAGCTCCAATCCCCCCGCAGAGAAATCCACGGTATTCACTTCCGGGACGCACGTGATCGACGGGCGTCCGTCACTGTCGACGAAAGCGCGGGCCACGAAGCCCTCCTCGCACACGCAGCCGGCGCCTTGCTCCGTGATCACACACTCGCCGAAGTCGCAATACACGGCGCCGCACTTCGTCAGCTCGGTCACCTCTTCGTAGGCTTCCGTGTCGATGACTTGGTCTTCACACCGCCGCAGCGAATACTCCGTTTGGCGCAGGTTCAACCGCATCCCGCCGCTGGGGTTTTTGGCGGGGATGAACTCGGGATTGAAGGTCATCTCATCCGCAGACACGCGGGTCGTCAGGCGTGTCATGGTCCGATAGGTGTCCGCCAGCTCTCGGGCCATGCTGATTGCTTCGACCAGCTCTTCTTCTGACGAGCAATCCTGCGCGTCGAAATTCGATTCGGGACACTGACAGATGCTGTCGCCTCCGATGTAGCACCAGTCCTCGTCCGGGGACTCGCAGCAGCCGGTCGGATCCGTGAAGACCGGGCCCCTGCCAACGTACTCCTTGACGAAGGCGTTGCCGCCGGCCTCGTCCACCGCGCGCGCCAACACCATGGGGTAGTTGTTCCGCCCCGATGCCAACAGATCCCCTTCCGGGATCTCGGTCAACGGCAAGAAGGCCGGGTCGTATTCCTCGTCGGCATAGATGAACGATGTCACGGTCAGGTGCGGATCCGCGGCGATGGCCGTGAGTTGCAACGGGATCGACGGCGCGGAGGCTTCGTAGGTCAGCCGCAAGGGGCGGATCTCGTCCAGATCCGCACCCGGAACCAAGCGGCTCGCGATGAAGACCATGTTCATGTCCAGGTACGGCTGCATGTACGGCGACATCGTCTCGTTGATGATGAAACCGTTCTCATTGAGCCAATCCACTGCAGCGGTTGCTTCGTCGGCTGCGAAAGTGACCGTCTCGTAGGAGCCGATGCGCTCTCGTGCCAGCACCTCGACCGCTGGCGCATAGCCAGCGGGTTCGGATTCGGAGTCGTCGACTGAGTCGAATTCGAGCCCAGCGTCGGCGGCGCCGTCGCAGGAGCCGTGACTCTCACAGTAGTACTTCTGATCTGGACAGAGGTTGCGTTCGTCGGCGAAGAACCTGGGTGCCGATTGCTGGTCGATCAGCCCGAAGAGCAGGCTGCTGGAGAGCTCCAGCTCGGGTACGCTGGGCATCGGAAGCAACCAGGCGAACTCGGCTGGATCTCCCTGGTAGAAGATCCGAACGTGGGCGCTGACCGTGTTGTCCCGCACCTCGAAGATGATCTGCTCCGCCTGCTGGTTGACGGCAAACGACTCATCCGCGCTGCTCGGTACCGGGGGTGCAAAACAGCCACAGGCATCCGCGTTCGCGCTCCACAGACACATCGCGCTGGACAGCGCCAGAGCGCTCGTCAACTTGCCGGCACCCGACAGCGCGGCGCCTCTCGAGCCCCTGAAAGCAACCCGGGCATGCCCCCACGTTCGACGTCGATTCACTGAACCACTTCCCTTCTCCCTTTGGCCACCGAGGCGACCGACAACGGCTCGCGTTCCCACGTCGAAGTAAGCCGCGAATGGTTCACGAACGCCAGCGCCATCAGCGCAAAGTGTCGCTCCAAGCTCCGACAGCGCACTGGCTGGAAGAAGCGCCGTCCCAGGGATCTATCTCACCTGATTCACCACGTATCGCGCTCAGAACGTCTCCTGCTCGACCGCCGCTTCGTCCGATGGCGTGTCTGCGTTGCCTTCGAGCGTCAGCTGCAGCTCGAGGGTTGCCGGAGCATCGACCGAGCGGGACAAGGGGGCGTAGCCACTGGCTTCGACGAAGACACGATGAGGGCCCGCGGTCAACTCCTCGTACACGAAGCGTCCGGTTGCATCCGTCAACGCGGGGGTACCATCACCGATCGATGCGAAGCCCGCGCCGGCGGGGGCGATGGTCACGACGGCATCCGGGACCGGTCCGTGCGCGTCGACGACCTGGCCTTCGATCCGCGCGCTTCGAATGGGTGCGCGGAGCTCGACCGCGGCCGCCACCTGCCCCGTCTGCAACTCGACCTCTGCCCTTTGCCCACTGCCAATCCCACCGAGAGGCGCCGCCAACTCGACGACCACGACACCAGGCTCGAACGGCCCCAGCTTGAAGTCCCCGCCGGCACTCGCCAGCACGGTAGCCTGAGCCGCTGGTCTTCTCGGAGAGGCTTGGGTGGCCACGACTCGGGCAAATGGCGCGGGCTGCCCCTCGGCATCCACGACTTTTCCCTCGACGTACAAGCCGGTTTCCAGAACGACTTGGATCGAGGGCGAACGTTCCCCGACCGTCGCACTGCCGAGGCCCAAAGTCTCATGACGAGCGCGCACCACGATGCCCTGTTCGGTGTTCACTGCGGGCGGCAGTCTGAGAGTGAAGGCACCCGTCTGGCTGCTGACGCTCTGCATCAGTACGCGCCCCTGCCCATCGGGAAGCTCCGCCCACACGCGGGCCCCGGCCACGGCTCGACCCTCCGACGACACGACGTGCCCCGAGTAGGTGACGGCTGCAGGCAGAGCCAGCCGCAACTCCTTCGGCGCGCGTTCGAGTTTGCCCAACGATTCGATCTTCTCTCCGTATTCGGAGTGCACTGCGATGACGGTCGTCGTGTGTTCGGCGAACAGGCCCCCGACGGAGAAGGCTCCCTGCTCGTTCGTTTCGACGCGGATCTCACGACTGGAGACGCCAGCGTCATTCTGCTGAACCGTAACGACTGCGCCTGCGATGGGTTGGCCGCCCTGCGTCGACACGGTCCCACGCAGACGCTGCCCTTCGTCCACGACAAGCCGGACGTCTCGCTTCTCCTCACCGGGCGCCAAGTCGAAGGGACCGAAGGCGGCACTCTCTTCCGCGGTCGACGCAAACAGTAGGTACCTGCCGGGCGACACCTCGTTGGCTGAGAATTCTCCGTTCGATGCGACCTCGATCGGTGTGGGCCATTGGGCTTCCAGACCTCCGAAGCGTGCTGGACGCAGCACCAGCGCAGCGCCCTTGGGGCTGCTGCCATCGGACCTGGAGACATGACCGGAGATGGACGCTGATGGACGCAAGGCGAAGTCCCGTCGGCCGCCATCAGCGCCGACGTGCAGTACGGCTCGTGCACGCCCATAGCTGCGCGCTCTGGCAGTTGCTAAGTAGGCGCCTGCGGGAAGACGAATGCGGTACTGACCCTGGTCGTCGGTCAGGCCGAGCCCCACCGTCTGGTCGAGCCCGGCGTTGGCGTGGGCAACACGCACCTCCGCGCCGACGACAATCCCGCCTGCGAGGTCACGCACGACGCCGGTAGCGAGTGCGCCAGCGCCAGAGAACCGTAGCAGGAGTGAACCACCGCCGTTGGGTAGCTCCACCTTTGCTCGGGCGCTGTCGCCGTCGTCGGACAAAGCCCAAGCTTCGTACTTGCCCGGGGCGAGTTCGGAGAAGAGGAAGCTACCCCGTGCATCCGTGGACGCACTTGCTTCATCCCATGCCCCCACTCGCCACAGGCGTACTTCCGCGAGTGCCGCTTTGCCCTCGGCATCGACCACTCTTCCTGTCAGCTCGCTACTCCTGGGTGCTGGTTGTCGCGAGGCTTCCCGCTGATTCGCTCGCAGCGTCCGCGAAGCGGTGTGGACCTGGGGAGCGGGCTTCTGCTCGGGCAGCCTGGGTTCCCCCGCCTGCGCGTTCCAGAAGCGTGCGCCCCAGAGAAGCAGCGCCACTCCAACGAGGAGTGGCGCCCCAATCAATAACCTCGAACGTGCACCCACGAACGCCTCAGTTGTAGCAAGTCGCGGTGTACGACCCGACTTCCATCAACCGGTCACTCTCCGTGCCAGCGGCGTCGCCCCACAGCGAAACCTCTCCGGAGACGGTGACTGGTCCTGTCTGCCCCGCCTGTTGCGCGATTTGCACGGCTGACGGGCACCAGTACTGCTGCGCGATGTTCTCGAAGTAGAAGTAGGCGTACCAGTCGTCGATCAGCGTGATGTCCGGGTCCGTGATGACTGAGTAGTCCCCCTCAGCGCGCCCGCAGTTCTTACCCCATCCGCTCGACAAGAGCCCCCAAGCGAACATGGCAGCGGTACATTCCAGGACTTTGGTGACCGCGCGGGCCTTGGCCTTCTTGCGCCCAGACGCGCTGTAGCTCCCGCCGTAACGCCCAATCGCCGTCACGTAGGGGAACGTGTACCTCAGCATGGGGTCTGGAGCGATTTGCCGCAGGACCTGTCCGGAGGCGCTACGAATCGTGGTGCTCGTGAACACGTACCTGCCGGTCGCACTGCGCTCCACGGTTGCTGAGGCACTGCTACCCGCGGCGAACAGGGCCAATCCGATACCCCAAACGAGCCATTTCTTTTTCATGATTTTCCCTCATCGAGACTTCACCACGTCCGTCTGCCCTGCGGCTCGCGCATCGAACCGGGAGCAGGGGACGCGATCGATGGTGGCAAAGCGCCAGTCTCGGCGGGAGTGACTTTTGGGACACCCCTTGCCTGGAAGTGCCCGACGATTCGACAGTCTCACACGAGACTGCTGCGCTTCAGGGCGCGGTGCTCGTTCCTGGGGGCCAGTGGATCTGCGCTCGTCCACTCAGGTACAAGAGCGACATCATGTGCAGACAACCGTCGTAGTAGCGCCACTTGCCGACGGGAACGGGCACCTTGAACGCCTCTCGGACGAAGTCGTAGGCCCGTGGGTGATCGGAAGCCAAGCTCGCGACGCCATTCGTCGCGATCAGCCCGCTCGATCGGTCGGAAGAGAGCTTCTTGCCGGAAAGCTCGTACTGATTGCCGTACATCTTGATGCCTTCGCTCTCGAAGAAGGCCTGCAAGCGGTTGACGAGCTCGACCTCCGTCGGATCGGCCGCCCACCACGCGTAGTCCACTCCGATGTTCATCGCGACCCGCCAAGCGTCGAAGCGGAAGTTGACCGTGCCCCCATCCCAGGACGCAGCTCGTGGCGTACCGTCGAACAAGGCGTAGTCAGGATACAAGCCCGTCTTCGGGTGCGCGAACTTGGAGAACATCTGACGGCTGGTCTTGGCCGCCGTGCGCCAGAACTCCGCGTCCTCTTCAGGGCCCCACAGCGCGAAGAGTTCGTAGAACGCGGGCAGGTGGTAACTTGGGTCCGTATGGTCCACGTTGCTCTGCATGAAGTCCACGTCTGGAGAGAATCGGACCTGGTGCTCTTCGCGATTGAACAGGGAAGTCGCGCGCGGAGTCTTGCTCTTGCAGGCGTTGCATGGCCCGGCGATCTCCTCACGATGCACGATATCATGCAAAATCCGCCGCCCCTCGCGGCCGTAGTCGTAGATACCGTCCCCGTTGCCCCAGCGGTTTTCCGCCATCAATAGGGCGATGGCAAAGTACTCCTCTCCATCCGGCGCAGGCATCTCGTCCAAGGCGGCGCCTTGCTCGTCCATCTGCCACGAGAAATACCCGTACGCCGGATGAGCAGCGTCGGCGTGGTACATGTACGTTCGCGCCCAATTCCACAGTGCGTCGAAGTCCTGCTTCTGATCCATCTGCAGAGCGATCCACATGCCGTAGCTCATGCCCTCACTCCGCACGTCACCGTTGCCGATATCCATGATGAACGCTGCGTCGCCATGCTCAGTCGGAGCTGCTGCAAACAAGATGGCCTGATTCGCTGGGTCGCCGTGGAACAACGACCGGTAGGCTTCGGTGAGCCGCGCTTCGACCTTCTCAGGCGCAATGCCAGCTTCGACGAAGAGATTGCGTGTCGGTCCCCCCTTGGCCAGAGGCTTCGCCGGAAGGCGGGGAGCCACACTTTCGAGCTGCGGCTCGCCCGCACCCGTTTGCGTCGCGCCGGGAGACGTGCAAGCCCAAGTCAAGGCTCCGGCACACGCCAGAGAGAAAGTCGCTCTAGCCAGAGATGAAATCGTTTCCATCCCGGTCCGCATAGCGCATCACGCGCGGCAACGGAAGAGGCAGCTCAGCCGGAGTAGTTGTCGTCTTGTTCGATCCGGGACAGCACCCAATCGAAGTTCCCGGTCACGACCTTGACGTGGCAGTACTCACAAGAGCCGGCCATGTTGACGTTCAGTGGCGCGCCACAATTGGCACACGCCAGCGGATCGCGCTCTCGACTCTTCGCGGCCCGCCCGCGAATCAGCGTCCAGTACTCCGTATAGGGGCGTTCCACGCTCTTGCTACCTTTGATCAGCGTACCGTCCTCACGCATCGTGTAGTCGAGCCCGGTCGCGAACACGCGTACGGTAATGGAGTCGTAGACGGCATCGGAGATGACGCTCGAGAGTTGAATGTCCAGCACCCGCGCGTTCTGTGTCACGTTGCGCGCACCAGCCTGACCATAGAGGTCGAACCAGTACCCGAAGTACTGCAGCAGATTATCGCTCACGTGTGGCCGAATGCGGGCCAGGTTCATGGTCGTCCATCCTGCCTGCAGCTCTGCGAAGACGACTTTGACGCGCGCGGCGAAGCGCTCGAAACTGAACTGTTCATCGCGCGAGGCAATCTCGTTCAATCTCTCCGCCACCCGCGGCTGCCGCACGGTCGGTAGTTCATTGCCACGCTCAGCGACCTCTTCGGTCAGCAGTGGCGGTCGCTTCTCCAGGCGAACGCATTCGATGGCGTACACTTTCCAGTCGAAGCGTCCGTCAGTCACGAACTCTCGACAGTAGCTGCACTGATTGCCGACGATCGACTCCAGCGGAGCGCCACAATTGGGGCAATCCAACGTGCGCGCTCGCTCAGCGTTGCGGGAGCGCGCACTGCGCGGGCGAATCAGCGTCACCCGCTCCACCACGTAGAGTCGCTGCGGCTTGCCCGACCGCACTTCGGTCAAGTTGGACTCGATCTCCGCGGTGACTCGAGTGTGCTGCTGACCCGGTTGGAAGTGGACGAAGCGCACACTGCCGACGAGGACGCCACTGACGTCTTCCAGGTTGGCGTCTGCCAGGGCTTTTTGCACTGGTTCGTCGACGTAGGGACCGAGCTTGGCCAACCCGCCCTTGGGGCGTGAAGTGTGGATCTGGGCGTATAGCGTGTAGATGAAGTCTTCGAACAGAACGACCGAGAAGTGAGGGTCCCACTGACGGATCTTGTCGAGCGCCGAGCGGGCAACGTAGTGCGGCCGGCGAACGCTGACTTCACGGCTCGGCACACCAGCGGACCAATCACTGAGCCCTGCGCCGCCCGCTCGGTTGACCACGTAGTAGCCGATGACGACGACCACCACCACTCCGCCCAACGCAGGGTACCGGATACACAGGTAGATCAGCTGGATGACGAGGCCGATGTCCGCGCCCCCGCCGCTGCCCCCGCCGCCGCGCCCACGCGACCCTCCACCGCCGAACGACTCGCCCCCGCCGGGACGCGCCCACGCCTCCGATGAGAGCAAGACGCCTACCAAAAGGACGAGCGCACTGGCAGCGGCACATGCGGCAAGTCGACTTCGTGAGACGACGTTGGCTCCTGCAGCACCATTGGATGCCGCACAACGCACCGACTCGCGCCGAAGGCGGCAGAGGCTACTCGCCCACGCGCCAGCGCAAGCGCGAGAAAGTCGGGTCGACAACGATTCAAGCCACGTCATCGCTGAGCTCGTTTTCATCATCGGGTTGACGCGGTAGGACTTGGGCCAACGGCTGCTCCAAACCCAGCAGACCGGCGATGAACGCCTCCTCGTTCAACTCGGCCACTGCCGACTTCATGTCGGCAAGCGCCCGAGTGTAATCCTCGCTCAGCACATCCTCCGCAATCCCTACGTCCGTCAGGACCTGTACCTGGCGCTCTTGCAGCGCCACGTAGACCAGCAAGCCCGTGCGGTCTTTCGTCTTCGCGATACCGAGCTCATCGAAGGCCGCCGATGCCGCCGAGGAAACTGCCGCATCTCGGGTCTTGCGACCCGTGACAGCCATGCGCAGCGGCGTGACGCCCACAAAGAGGAGCGTCCCCAGGGCGAAAGCCACCAGCGTGTCCACGCCGATCCAAAGCCAGTAGTAGACGGTGGGGCTCAGCAGCAGCGTCAGAAACACCAGCAGGGCAACACCCGCGCCACCGCGCACACTGCTGCCAAGATATCGACTCGCACGCTTGCGCACGGCCACGACGACCTCAGCGGCAGTGCCCGACTCAATCTGGCGAATCGCGGCCGTCGCGCGCTCACGAATTGCCTGCTCCAAAAATCCGCGCCGCGACATGCCGCGACGATATCAACCTTCGGCGATTTGCCAAGGCTAGCTCGTTGCTTTTTCTGCGGCTCGCCCAGGATTCCTCGTGCGCCAGATCCCCGCGAGCAGACTGCCGATCACCGAATGGAAGACACTGGAGACCGCGCACGGGACGGCCGTCAGCGGATCCCCGAAGTGCCGCCGCGCCAGAACGACACCCAGGCCCGAGTTCTGCATGCCCACCTCAATCGACGCCGTGCGTGCGATGAGTGAATCATACCCAAAGACACGCGCCAAGAAGTAGCCGAGGGCAAATCCCCCCGCGTGAAGGCAAAATACCGCAAGCAGCAACGACGCCGCACTGTTCTTGATGGCTTCCGCGCTCTGCCCGATGATGCTGGAGACGATGAGGGCGATCGCGACCACGCTCACCAAAGGCGAGAAAGGCAAAAGAATCGAAACGGCTCTGGGTGCCAAACGATTCAAGACGACGCCACCCGCAACCGGCAGCACGACCACCTGCACGGTACTCAGGAACAGCCCCCAAGCATCGACCGCTACCAGCGTACCTGCGAGCAACTGGGTGAGCAGCGGCGTCATGAATACCGCACCAAACGTCGAGATCATCGTCATCACGACGCTCAAGGCGACGTTCGCCCGCGCCAGATACGCAACCACGTTGGAGGCCGTTCCACCCGGGCAACAGGCGACCAGGATGAGACCGACGGCAAACGGCGTGGCCAGCCCAAACATCTCTGCCACGGCCCAGCCCAGAAAAGGCATCACGGTGTACTGTCCGACGAAGCCGAGAACCGCGGCGCGCGGCATCTTACCGACGCGCTTGAAGTCCTCCACCGTGAGGGTGATGCCCATGCCGAGCATGATCACCGCCAGCCCCCACACGATCCAAGGCCCGGAAAACCACGTGAACCAGTGTGGCTGAATCAACGCCAGCCCCCCACCAACGACGACCCACGCGGGGAACGCGTTGGTCAGGATCGCTACGATGCGTTGCATTCGCCCGTGATACGATGAATCACATCCGGGCGATAGCTCGAGCTCTAGTTTGCCCCGGCGTCTACAGCGGACCCGCCCCCGGTGCCCATGTCATCGATGCTGTCCATGGGTTCTTCTTCGATCACCCCAGCGTCGACGACTTCTTCGTCCGCCCCGGGCGCACCGCCCATTCCAGTGTCCGTCACCTCAGCGTCGTCGGGGATGAGCAACAGCGGGAAGCAGACGCCTGCGTGCCCGACGTCTGCCGTGTACCCTTCGTCCATCAGGTCGATGCACGTCCACTCCGGGTGCTCACAACCCTCGTCGGGGTCACAGGTTGGTAAACACTGCCCCAGGTCATTTTCGGCAGCGGGGATGCCCGCATCGATCACAGCCAATAGAGGAAAGCACGCCGAATCGACGGGCGCGGTGTCCCCGATGTCGCGACCACACGCGAACGTCTCCACTTGCAGCGAGCAATCGGAAAGGCAAATGCCGTCGGTCGACGTCTCTTCCATGAACAAGCAGCCGCCTCCCGCGCACTCCTCGTTCAAGGTGCAGGTGGCCCCATCCGGAAGAAGATCGTCAGGCAAGTCGTCGACGCACGTCCACGGGTACCTGGGGGCACAACTCAAACCGTCCGCGCACTCGCCGTCGCTGAAGCATTTGGGGTCACACACGCCCAAGGCCGTCTCCGGGTCAATCAGCGTACAGGTGCGGTTGAGTGAATCCTGGCACTTGACGTTGGCGCCGGCAAAAATGCAGAGCTCGTAGCAGTAGCCGACGTCGTCAGCGACGTCCTCCGTGTCCTGCCCAACCCCCAAACACAGGGCCGTCGAGCCGCAAACGTCTGGGTCCTGCTCGCAGCGGATCGTACACATGCCACCCGCAATCTGTCCCGGTTGCAGCTGCTCGTCTTCGATCAGGCACACGACTCCGTCACCGCAGTCGTCGTCCGATTCGCACGCTTGGCCGACGCTGGCCGGTGTCATCGCCAAGTCCTCGGACATCACCGTATCGTCCACTCCGAGCGCTTCGTCGAGGGACGACGACAAATCTCCGCTCGACGACTCCGCGTCCGTCGCGGCAGCGGATTGTCCGTCCGGCGCTGGCGTCGCGGTGTCGGTCGCATCCTCTGACGCGTCGGTGGGATCCCCCTCGTCAGATCCCTGCTCTTCGACGGAGTTCGAGTCGGTCTGTTCATCCCCACCCCCACAAGCAAACGTTACCAGACCAACGATCAGCCAAACACCGATGGGAGCGCGCTTCATGGCCACAGGATAGCGCGACCTCCGCCACACGTCCCACACGTCCATGCGCTGCACCACGGCGGGGCAGCCGCTAATGATGTAGCTTTCCATCGGTCCGGTTCCTCGCCAGGCGAGTCGGTGGAATCGTGCGTCATCCGGCACACTGGGCGTCGAAAACTGCGAGGCTCTGAGCGGATGGGCAACTAGTCCCCGTAGCGGCATGGCGGGGCCAGTCGTGCCGCCGCATCAGTGGGGACTCCCAAGGCTCCCGCTCCGCCAGCGCCAGCTGCACGCAGTTGGCGCTGGCGGTCATGCGTCAAAGGGGCGGCGCAACGCGGTCTCCACCGTGGGTCAATCCCAGTCGAGCCGGAAGCGGGCTGCGTGCGAGCGCGTGAACTCTTCCAAGTCCCAAGGCGACTCGGTGAGAAGAGAGAAAGACTCGGGGGCAACGACGTAGCAACCAGCCTGCACGACCGCTTCCCCGACTTGCACTTGCACGACGCGACGTTGGTATTGCTCTCCCTCGTAGGCATCGAGCAGTCGCCAATGCTGCGCGCTGACGGGCTCGTAGAGCAATCCGATGACTTCGCTTTCCGCCGCTGCCACCACCCCGGGATAGACCACCCCGCGCATTCGGTATCGGGCGTATCCGGGAAGTCGCGCCGCTTTGCCAACGAAACTCTCAGCGAGCACCGCCCGGACGATCTCCGGCACCATCAGGGTGCCGTAGACGAAGACACGAGGCGGGGATCGAGTCATGGGCTGAGTCTCGCCGCACGGGGACGGTTTGTCAGCTCGAGGCGTCTCCTCAGGCCGACACTTTCACCGGCAGCCCGAGTTCACGGATTTCCTCCGCGAAGGCCGCCAACCACGCCTCGTCGAGACGCGACAGCGAGGGCGCCTCGGGCTGCATCGACGGCCGAGCCAAGCCGTACAGCAGTACCCCTTCCAGCGGAGCGCCATCCGCGAGGAGCTTGCTCACGGCTGCGAGGTAGGCGTCCCGCTCCGCCCTCGAAGGGGCTTCACCGTCTCGAGCGAAGAGACAAGTCTGAATCCAAGTCGGACAGATGCGCGACACTCGAGCCAAGCGGTCCAGACGCTCGGCAACGGAGGCAGTACTGCTGTTCACTCGAGACGCACCTTCTTGGGTGGCGCTGTCGAGCTTGAACCAAACCTGCCCCCCCATTTCTGCCATGCGCGAGATGCCCCGTTCGACCTCTGGGCGATGAGTCAGAGTCCCGTTGGTGATCAGGATGACCTTGACCTTGCCTAGCAGCCCGACTTGGGACAGCACCCGAGCCACGACGTCGACTGCCGCCACGAAGTCGGGGCTGCTGGTGGGCTCTCCGTTGCCGGAAAATGCGACGTCGTTCAAGCGCTGCGCCTCGGGCGGTACCCGCCGCTGCATGAAGTCGCCTTCGACGATGTCGCTCAGCATGCCGCTCAGCTCCGTTTCGAGCAGGGCCAGATCGATGGCCGGGCCCTTGCCAAAGGAAAGCTCAGGCACCTGACAGTAGATGCAACGGAAGTTGCAGGCGTTGTTGGGGTTGAGATTGACGCCGACGGAAACGCCCCCAGCCCGGCGCGAAACCACCGGGTAGACGTAGCGCAGGTTCGCGCTGTCGCGGTCGTGATTGACGACGTCGAGCTTCACACTGGAGCTCTAGGCGCTCGTGCCCCGGCACGCAAGGACGATACGCCGCACAGGCTGCGGCGGCTCACGCACCCGACACGCACCCCCGCGGGTCGCGCGTCGACGGCAACCGGCGAGGCTTCGACAGAGCGCTCAGTTGCTGCCGAGAATCGCGCGCAGGTCTTCGACGGCGTTGTCGGCCAAGGTGTAGGTCTTCGTGTTGTCGTGGCACGAAGAGCACTTGACGCGATTGCCCGCTTCCTTCGCCCGCTTGACGTAGTCCTTCATCAGCGACTTGGCAGCCTTGACGCCACCCTCGCCACAGGCGGCTTTCACTTCTTCGAACTCGAAGCTCGTCGCCTGACAGGGCTTGTCTGCGGACGCCGAGGCCGCCGGTTCTTCTTCCGCATCGGCCGCTGCCTCATCAGCCGGCGACTGAGGTTCGCTCTGCTGTCCACCGCAAGCGGCCAAGACCGCTGCCAACGCGATGCCCACCGCGCCACCCAAGGCTGCAATTCGCTTCATCTTCACGTTCACCCTGATGTCTGGTACCCCGAGCCTGCTTCAAACTCGGCGGACCGGGGCATAGCATGCTCGCCCCATCCCTGACCAGGCCGGGCCCAAGATCAGAACAGCATGCATTGGCTGTTGTCGAGACCGGACCCAATCGGGTCATTGCAGAACAGGTCGCCGTCGCACTCGCTGCCAGGGCAGCAGTTTTGCCCCCTGGCGCCGCACACTCCGCCGACCCCGGAATCGAGTTCTCCGAGGCACTCGCTGTCGCCCAGCCCCGCCTGGAAGCCGTCGTCACAATAGAGGTCCCCACGGCACTCCTGCCCTGGACAACAGCGCTCGCCGTAGCCCCCACAGGCGACACACTCACTACCAGCAAGCCCACCGAAGGTCGGTTCAGCGCAGTAAAGGAAGTCGCCGCACACGGCTCCTTCGCAACACGTCTCGCCGAGGGAACCGCAAGTATCGGCGATGATGCAGCTCGATTCCGGACCGCCCATGGCAGCGTCACACTCGAGCCCTTCGTCGCACACAGCGTCCGCACAACAGACTTCCCCTTCGCCACCGCAAGGCGGCGGGGCGGCCGCTTCGACCTCGGACGCGGCATCCGGCATTCCAGCCTCGGCGAAGTCAGTGACCGCAGCGTCACCCGCGTCACCAGCGTCACCAGCGTCCAGCTCCGGAGGCTCGACGACGACTCCGCCATCGGGCACATCTTCCACGACGAGCTCACAGGACGAGTTGCCGAGCCCTTGGCCTTGAGGATTGTTGCAGATGAGGCCCGCCTCACACACCTCACCGGCGCAGCACACTTCGGAGTCCCCGCCGCAACCGTCGTCCTGAGGTGGTTGGTCTTCAGCCAGGCAGGCACTGTTGGTGAGCCCAGCCCCTGGAGGATTGTCGCAAGTTAACCCTTCCTCGCACGCGTTCCCATCGCAGCAGCGCTGGCCTGCGCCGCCGCAATCTTCAGCAATGGTCGGGGCCGTCTGCCCACTGCCGCCGCTGCCCCCAGCCCCAACTACGACGTCATCGCCACTGGTCCCTCCGCTGCCGGGCGTCGCGACGGGCTCGGTGTCGGTCGTCGCCGAAGGCACGTCGGTGAGCGAAACATCGGTGCCGCCCGTCCCCTCGAGGTCGGTCACTTCCGCCGCTGTCTCTGTGGCTTCCGAGTCGCTGGCGCCGTCGCTACCGCAGCTGGAGGCGGTGGCGATGAGCACAAATCCGATTGTCGTACGAAGGAAATGGAGTGAAGAGACTTCTTTCATGAGTGCGAAGGCGTTCCTATTCGAATTGGCTCGAGTCCTGCAATAGCACGACCCTGGAGTCTCG
>JBNKHV010000014.1:0-4442 GCA_050290545.1 Polyangiaceae bacterium
ACCTGGCCTTCGAGCGCCGCTGCATCCCCGCCGGCTGCGTTACTCGTCGCTCGAATGCTTCAGCATGCTCGACTCCTCGCGCCTTGCCGGCATGGCGCATCGACGCCCTCGGGGCTCAGGTAATTCCGACCGGGCTCCTAAGCGTTACCAATGAACAGCGGCTGGCAGCTACTGACGCGTCGCGTCAGCGGGTCGTCAGGCTAGAAAAGCGTTCATCTATGACTGTCCTCGCGCGCGAGCGGTAGTTAGATTGGCCCGCGATGGAGAAACGAGTCGCGGGTCTGGCCTTCGTCGTTTTCTCCGCCTGCGCGCCCGTCGGACCGAGAGCGGACGAGGACTTCGACGTCATGGTGAACGGAAACCCGGCGTCGAACATCGATGTCGGCATCGATGCCGTGCCGGCGATTGACTCCGACGCGCATTGGGTGTTCTTCGATCAGCCCAACTTGTTGGTCGAGTACCCCGCGAATCAGGACTGGGGTTCCGTCACGTTCCTGTTGGGGACGGACCTGAAGCCAGAGAATCGCGATCGGCGCTCCACCTTCGTCGAGGACTTCGCGGCATTCGATCGGCTGGAGCTACGCGCTCGGGGTAACTGGCGAGTGGCTGAACTCTTCGTCAAGCAGATGCGTTACGAGGGCGGCATGGATCTCGGGGGCCGACCGTGTGCGCTCCCCGCCGTCGACGGCTGGCACACGTTCGAGATCCCGATCGATACCCTAAACGCAACGGGGGACGACAATCGCCGGCTGTGGGCACCGGCGGTGCTCGTCTTCGACGGCCCCAGGGCAATCAACCTGGAAGTAGAGCGAATGAGGCTGCTGCGGGACCAGGGCGATCTAAGTGAGCAAGACATACGCTGTCCACGGGATTGCGTTTGTCTGACTGATGAGTGCCGCCTGCGTTGTGAGGCGAAATAGATGACGCACATGACTCCACCCCGTTGGTTCAACTCCCGCCGCCCCTGGGCATACGTCGGTTTGTGCATGCTGGTCGCCTGCGAGGACACCCTCAAAAAAGAAGCCGCGCTGGATGACGACTGCACGTTGGGCATTCTCCACGAGGGGCACACCGAACAAATCGACCTGTCCCGAGAGGGCGGGCCGAGCATCGGTGGTCTTGGAGATGGCACGACCACATTTCCTGGCGACCTCAGTGACCAGCAGACGTCGAAGTACTCCGTCGACGGATTTGGCTCCGAGCAGGGGACTGGCATTCCATGGATCGGGACGGCAGAGGGGCAGCTGTCTCAATGCGTGGTGGTCAAGGGGGGAGCGGAAGGGGCGGAGGGCGGCTGGTTTCTATCGCTGCTGGAAGCGAGCGATGGGGGCCGGCTGCCAGTGCTGCGAGAGCAGGGAGCCAGATATCGTGGCGGTACACTTCGCTTTGCGGTCAACGCCGATCGCGACCTTCGTTTCGGCCTCAGTTGGGTGGGCGAAGCGAGCGCGGGCGGAGATCCGCTTCGCTTCGAAACCAGCGCGCTAGACCGAGCGGACGCGGAGGAGTTCCGCGCGGATGAGTGGGTGGAGGTGGAGCTCCCGTTGGCTGAGGTACCTGGGTTTGACCCGACGAGGCTGGGGTCGATTTGGTTCAACATGTCGGTCGGGCCGGGTGAGGAGGTACCGTTCTGTATCGATGCCGTTGAGCTCGAGCCAATCGATTGCACCTTTCAACCTGAGCCCGAACCCTACGACTGGTGTCCTGAAGGTAAACGCGAACACGGTGTGTTCTTCGACGCCAAGCAAAATGTACCGTTGGGCCAATACGATGCGGAACCTGGCGTGCTCGGGGACGCACGATTCGTCACCACGCCGAACGTTGCACCCTTCGAGGGAACGCGGGTCCTTTGCGTCGAGGTCGCCGCTGCCGAGCAAGCCACGCAAAGCTCTGGCGATCAGGAGGGCAGTCGCGGTGGGTTCTTCCTGCCTGCGCCTGGCGGCAGCGGGGCACAAGACCTCGAGCCCTTCTCGAATGGCGAACTGACCTTCGTCTTCCACGGAGACGTCGAGTTGATCGTCGGTCTCTCCTCCACGGACGAAGCAGGGGAAGAGATCCGCCGCGAACTCCGTGTGGCGGACTTCGATGACGAACCTCTGGCAGATGGGTGGCGGCGAGCGAGCATTCCGCTGAGCGAGTTCGACGTCGATTTGGCCCGAATGCGAACGCTTGCCGCGTTCATGGTGGAAGGCCAACGGAGCCCCACCACCTTCTGCATCGATGCCGTCAGGTACACGGCCTCGTGCGACCCCGCTGACTCTGCGGCGAGTGACACCGATGACCCCGACGCTGGCGACGGCACTGACGCCGGTGATGCTGGTAACTCGGAGTCGTGCTTGCCGAGCCGCGAGCAATGCCGTTCGAGTGACTTCGATGTCGGCGAGGACACCTTCCGGTTCTTTCACGACGATGGCATGCGCATCGATCTCTCGGAAGACTGGTCGATTGGTTGGGACCAAGAGTGGGGTGACGGCGAAACTCGCGAGGACCCCGACCCGCATCACGGGGACGACGGACTCTGCGTTCAGACGTCCACCGGTCAGTTCGGAGCGTTCTTCCATGTCGAGTCCACCGACCCTGATGCAAGCGTCACGCACGACTACTCCCGATTTGCTGACGGATACCTCGACTTCGTTTTGCGCGCGGAGGACTCGAGCAAGGTCGGCGTGACGGCAAGCTGGGTTGCCGGAGGCACGGTCGAGCACACTCGGCTGGTCGCCTCGGACTTCGTGGATTGCGTCGAACGGGATTGGGCAAATGTTCGAATCCCGCTATGCGCCTTTGGTGCCGATCTCACGCAGTTGGTCTCGCCGGTCGGCTTCCACGTCGACGAGACGAGCGATCCGGTGGAGTTCTGCGTCGACGACATTCAGTACACGATGCCCATGGAGTGTTCGGCCTCGGAAGCCGGCCTGTGCGGCTCCGGCCCACCTATCGACGACGCGGGACCCGCTGACGCCAAAGCGCCGGAAGTTGCAGAACCCGTAGCTCCCTTGTGTCGCTACCCGCTGGGGTGCGCTATCGATGTGAACAACTTCTCTGACGTGAGCTTCGGCTTCTTCAGCGAAGTGGATCAGGACGTGACGCTGCACGACTTCGAGCTCGATGGTGACGCTCTCGGGGAAGACTGGATCATCGGAATTGCCCCTGACGGATCCGAGGACCGTCTCTCCAGCGTGGGCGATGTCGCACCGTTCGAAGGTGATGCGATGCTCTGTCTCGAGGCGCTCTCGAACGCAGAGCTAGTCGCATTCTTCCTTCAGCCGAGCGAGCCTTACCACGATCTTTCCGTCTACGACTACGTCGATCTGGAGCTCAGTAGCGATAGAGACGTGGAACTGATCGTCAGCTGGCTCGACGACGATGACGTCGAACGCTACGCGAGTGTGTCGTCGGCCGATTTCGTGATTGAAGACGAAGACCAGAGCGAGGACTGTCGGGACGATTCGTGGAAGCATGTGAGAGTGCCACTCTGTGCTTTCGGTGCAGATCTCTCCCGACTCGTCTCACCGATCGGTATTCGGCTTCCCGAAGGTGTGGGCACGCCCGTCTGCATCGATGCCGTACACTACACGTTAGCGGTGAACTGCCCAGCCGATGGCGTGTGTGCGGTCACCACCGACGCAGGAGTCGACGTCTCCGACACGGGAGTCGGCGTCTCCGACGCGAGCTCACCGGCAACCTATGAGCCGACGATGACGATTCCCGCTGAATGCATTCCGGATGACTTCGATTTGGAGCGGGACACGCTCGGTTGGCTGTTCGATGCGAATCAAACGATCGACCTGAGCGACGGTGAACCTTGGAGGATCGGGTGGGACCCTGCGGACGGCAGCGCCGGGGAAAGCTATGAGAGCCCGACGCCGTTCGAAGGCGACAATGGCATGTGCATTCGAGCTTTTCCGGAGGAATCGTTCACGGCGTTCTTCTATTCGTTGGACGCCGAGAGCCCGCTCGTGAACGACTTGTCGGAGTTCGAGGACGGCTACTTGGACCTGCGCCTGGCGGCGGACGGACCGGTGCTGCTCACCCTCAGCTGGCAAACGGCGAGTGGCGGTGAAGATCAGAGCGTGCTTTCGACGGCCGGTTTCGTTCACGAGGAGGCGGACGAACCAGGCGGCTACGCTCACATACGCGTGCCATTGTGTCGCTTCTACGATTTGGACTTGAGCAAAGTCATCTCTCCAATCGGAATCACGGTCAGCGCAGGCGAAGAGCCTGTCACCGCGTGCGTCGACGCCATCCATTACACGCGTCCTCTGGAATGCAGTTCCGTGGACACGGGTGAGTGTCAGGCGTTGAGGCCCACCGTTGTGCTCACGCCGGACCCGCAGCCTTTGGAAACGAGCGAGTGGTCGTCGTGGGTCGACGAGCAGTGCCTCGCTGGGACGACCCCCAAGGATGCCACCTACGGTCTCTTGTTCGAGGGCGACCAAGACCTGCCG
>JBNKHV010000015.1:0-7009 GCA_050290545.1 Polyangiaceae bacterium
CCACTCGGGCATCACCTCGTCGAACGTCTCGTAGCCCTCGCGCGTATCGGGCACTCCGGTCAGGGCGCCATCACAAGACAGCCCGCCCGCGCCATCGTCCGCCACCACGCAGATGGGAACCAGCTCCTGTCCGCCATTGAACACGAATCGGTCCTGCTCGTGGTGGAAGCCGGCACGATCGTCGTAAGAGGGGATCCCCTTGTCCGTTTGGCGCGCGATGAACGGAACTCCAACACTCCAGCCAACACCCGCGACGCCATAGCCACTGGCTGACGAATACGACAGGCCGAGGCTAGGCTGAGCCTTGCCGCGCCCCGGAGGCAGTGCGAACGGCACACTGAAGGTCGCAATGCCGGTCGAGAGCTGCGCCGAGAAGCTCTCTTCCATGCCCTGCACGGTGGCTTCGCCCTTCGGGATGGAGATGGTCTTGCCGGTGACCCCGGTTTGGTCGGCGGTGGGTAACAGGCCCTGGGCCTCGAGTTGGGTGGCGTCGTCTTCGTTGCTTTCCTCGGTCTCGCCGGACTCCTCCGCCTCACTGTTCGAGTCGTCCGCCGTGGTGGCGTCGTCATCCCCTTCGGACTCCCCTTCCTGCGCAGTGTCGTTCGTCTCCGACAAGTAGTCGAAGAGCGATTGGGTGGCTTCGTCGTCGTTGCTCGCGGTCGCCGTGGCGTCCGTGTTGAGTGACTCGGGGGAGGGATCGGACTCTTGGGCGGGAGCCGACGCGGGGGAGAGCACGAAGGCTAGAGCAGCGAGGACGGGGCCTGCCACGCGACGGACACCGAGCAGACGCGCCGCGAGGCGCGGGCAGGTTGGGTGCGTCGGGGCGCTTGGGTGACTTGAGCGCGACGAGGAGGCACCCATTGTCACCAGCCCGTTGGGGCGACGCGGACTGTCATCCTCCCCCGCCCCGTGGCCTGGGCGTAGGCCAGCAACGCCCCGTTTGAGGGGCATTGCTATCTGGGCCCGTCCTGCTCTGTACCTGCTCGTCATCGACGACCTATCCCTTCTCCGGATTCGTGGAGGGTCACGACTGTCAGTCGAAGCGGGTCCAATAGCGGTACTTCACGATGAGTTGGACGTCCTCAATGCTCGAGAAGTCATGGGTATCAAAGGCAGCATCCTGAGGGTCGTCCCAAACGCGAATCTCAAACGTGCCATCCAGCGGCCGCCCCTGGAACTCGTGCCGCGTATAGTCGGCGAGCAGGCTCCTGTCCGCATCAGACATCGGGTTGGTGATGTATCGTTCACTTGCCAGGCCTCGAGCATGCTCGATGTTCCCCGTGAACAAAGGAACCTCATAGAGCTCACCGTCATAATTCCTCACATGGTACGGCCCCGTATGAAGAATGGAGTACGGAACGTTTCCGCTCGCGTAGCAGGTTTGCGGGAACCCGGACGCCTCGCAGTTGAGGATGTCCGTACCAACGAAGTTCAGGGCGATGCTCTCTATACGATAGTTGAAGTTCCCAATGGCAAACCCCGAGCGGTCAAAGAGCCCACCTTTCTCCAGGTCCTGCTGATTGATGGCAAATGACGCTCGCTTCGAGCAATGCAATCTGGAGTTGTCTAGGCTACAATTACCACTAAAGCCACTTTCGCACAACAACTCACAACTCTCACCGATGGCCCAGTACGAGTTCCTAAACACGTCCCCATCAGAGTCCACGCAAGCCGCCTCCAACATCTCGGCGTCTTCGTTCGTATCTTCATAGGTCGCCGGCCCGGCTTGACCAAGATCTCTCTCTAGCATCACGCCGCTGATGCGAACCAGATGAGGCACGCTGTCCGGACCGACTGCCGCCGGCACGATGGCAATGAGAAAGGGCTCGAAGTCGACGTTGTCCAACGAGAACCGCCATTCGTATCGAATCCAGCCTTCTTCCAGCAACTCCGCTTGACTCAAAACACCGGCATCCGCGATCGGCGCGCCGTCGACATCTAGCAACCGGACACTATCGGCCCCACTCGGATTGATCGCCGGATCGCCAGTGAGCGCCTCGTTCGCATACCAAGACAAGATATAATCTCCTCCACCCAAGTAGATCGTCTGGGCAAGCCGTGTTTCGTCGGTCAAGCCGCAGCCCGCGCAGGGCAGCGGGTTCCCCGCTGCGTCTGGCAGTGGACCGAAGGCCACAGTGAAGCCGCGTCGAAATCCGAGTTTTGATGTGATGGGACCATCCCCAAGTGCCGTGACACAATCCGGTAGCGCGTCACCGTCCTCATCCAACGCGCATCCTTGCGCTTCCCAGGTGTCCCGGTTGAGGCCAGCCGAATCCGCGACTAGGTTGTTTCCCTGGACGCGGCAGAGCGCTCGCGTCTCGAACACATCATCCCGCAATGAAATCACCGCCGTGTCCGTCCCTTCATGGAAGTTGTTGACCAGTCGGTACGACTCCACGACGCCTTCCAGATTCCGCACGTACCGACCGATGAACGCATCGGCATAGTCCGCGTTCCGGTCCTCGGGGTTTTCGAGCTCCGCTCGCACAGCGTCGTAGTCCAGCGGTGACGTCGTGCAAACGCTGGACACCCAGCTAGAAGGAGCGTCGACCAACGGCAACGGTAGATCCATCGACTCCAGACGCAGACCAAGTCGAGCCTCGATGGCCTTGCGAGCCAGAATCGCCATCTGCTTAGCGTACTTGTGGGCTTGCCGATATCGCATGCGCGCAGTGTTGAATCGGCGGCGCATCGCCGAGTTGATGTTGAACTGCTGACTCGCAGGTTGAGATGACAGCCAAACCGACTGGTCCAGGGACCTCCTCGCCTGGAGTCTCATGTTCTCCAATATCTGAAGCGACGCATCCAGACGTTCCTGCGCGCTCGAAAGGTTCGTCGCAATGTCACGCAGTGCGTCTACTCGCGCCTGAAACCTGCCCCGAAAGTCCAGCTCCGCCATCTGCCTTCCGATTTCCTTGTCCTCTTCGTTCAGTTTCTCCAGCTGGTTCAGAATGTTGTTCTGCACGTTGGTCGCCGTGCATGTAGCGGACGCGGCACCAAGACTCCCAATCGCCCCGACAACAGCGGTGGGGTTGACCGTGGTGGTCGCAGCGGCCGCGGCGGTGCTGGTGGCAGCGCCGATGATCGCGGTATCGCACGCCGTCGCGTTCGCAATACGCTGCATCTGGAAGTTGCCTGCCCTTATCTGCTCTTGCACAAGGTCGCGTCTGAGGAACAGTCTCAGAGATTCGATGTCGTACGCCAATTGTGTCAATTCGCTCGATATTAGGCCTCCTCCTTGGTGAACACCGATCAGATCGGCACGAATTCCCGATATGAGCGCCCCCATCTCTCCCCCAAACTCGGGGTGGGCCCCTATCGCAGATTCGTTGCGAAGCGCATCAACTGCTACCGCGGGGAAGTTGAAGGCCAACCCGTTGGATATTTTCCTCTCGACTCGAGCCGCCATGCAGGCAAGTCGTTTCGAGACCGCTTGCAAGTCGTCCGGCGTTGAAACGGTGATGGTCGTCAAGTCGGTGTCTTCGCACTCTGAAATATCGACCACCCACTCCTCCTGTTTGATCCGGCAGTAGAGCTCCACCGCATCGAGAACGTTTTCGCGAGTCAGGTCGAACGTCGGATTGAACTCGACATCCAGCTCGGTCGAGCCCCCCGGCCCCAGAGGGTTCAAGCGGTGCCAGACCACCCGCCCTGGCATTGTGGCATCTGGGCTACTCAGGAGCGTCGCAGGAATCGCTCCGCAGTCCGTGTACTCCTTCCCGTCAGAAAGCTTGGTCTTAGTTTCTTCGTATTCTATCACGCCATCGATGGCGTTCATTCCAGACCAGACCTTGTCCGCCAGAATACTGCAGGTTCCGGGCTCTACTTTCTCTGTCTCGCCATCCACTGTTATCTTGGTCGTGCCACCGATAGCTTCGTACTGGGGTTCGGCAGATAGCAGTGTCGGCGAAGTCGCCCCTCCCCAAGTGGGCCCGAACGTCCAGAACACCGCATCGTCGTCCGGTGGTTGCTGATACCAGAGAAGCGCTCCGTTGGTTAAAGATACCTGCCACATGAACTGTCCCCTGACAGTCAGTGGGTCGCCAGCGGGGAACGCGGTTCCCGGTTTCTCCTTCACGGCAAAAGGCTCGAATATTGCGAAGCTCTTCAGGTCTCTGGCCGTCACAGAACTCCTGATTTCTCCCCCTTTTAGAACGCCGGTCGATGCCGTTAAACCACGCATCGCCAACGCAGCCTGCATCAGTCGCTCGTTGATGACGCCACGTTCCTCGGGGACATCGCAGCTGTACACGGAGCAGAAGAGCGACTCTGGGTATTCGTCTTCGCATTCGAACTGGTCCACGCACGGCCAGGACTGCGCCTGCGGACCATTGAGCTCGCTACCCGTGGACCACTTGGACGCCCCGTCCAACACCAGGTGAGAGTATCCCAAGGGTCGAGGCCAATAGCCTAATCGACGGGCCACGGCGCTGACCTTGCCGCTCGTGAAAAGCTCGCTGGCTCCGAACGTCCCCTTGATCGTAGAAACCGTGGCCGTGCCCACGCCTTGACGCAGGTCCCGCACGATGCGACACGCTTCAGCAATGCCGCCCCCATCGCCGTAGGTAACTGCGTCCAGAGACCGGAAGTACCCAAGTTCGACCGCCGTTTCCTCAGACGGTCCCCCGAACGGGTTCAAGCCCGCCGGGCAGTCACCATTGTCGTCGGCGGTTACTGGGCATTCCACCGGGTTGTTCCGCACACAATCTTCGTCGTCCGCCGCGCAATTGGGTACACAGACGCGACCGGGGTCGCTGGGATCGCGCCAGAAGCAGAGCTTCTTGTCGCCAAGCGTGATGGCATTGTAGATCGTGTCGTCATCGTCGAGACAGCGGTGCAACCTGGCTAGCTCTGGGTCCGAGTCCACCCGCTCTGCGATCTCGTTCTCCGGGGAGGTAAAACACTTGCCTGCGTAGCAGGTCTCGCCTGTTTCACAAGGGTTTGCCTCATCGCAGGCACACGTCGCCCCAATGGGACATCCCGCTGCCTGACTGGTCACCGCGTCGAAGTCGTTGCCTTCACCGGTTGTCCGCAGGCTCTCGAGCACCAGGCTCGGATCGACGTTGGTTCCACAGATGCGCTGCAGTTCCTCCAACTTGTTGATAGCCGCAATCTCGTTCGCTTGCTCCCGCAGTTCGATGGACTCTTCTCTCTGGTCCAACTCGAGCCCGGCCTGCACGTATTCTCTAGCGAGCAGGTCGGTCTCCTCCGCCGCCTGTCGAGCCAAAGCTAGGTAGTACTTCCAGGATGATTCGACCCCGTCCCCATCGTCCGACAACTCGTCTTCGAGTGGGATCCTTTCAGCGAAATCCGAGCCGTCGCATTCTTTGGAAGGGTGACTGATCCAGTCCGTGCTCGGCGCGAGTATCTCCGCAACTTGCTCGTTCATGTCGGGAACGATCGGAGTCACTTCGCATTGACCGATTGCGTCTGCATCGGGGACCGCCGCGGCCGCAAGAAATCGATATTGGCCCGGCGCTGGCTCCCCCACCAATTCCGACTTCGGCGCAACCGCGTAGACGTGTGTGATACCAGGTTGCGCCAACAGGTTCGCCGTCGTCACCGACTCGGAATACTGGTCCACCAAGCCGCTCGACCCGCTCGCTGGGCCGTTGAAGATGCCGGCAGCGAGCGCAGCGGCGAACGTGCTGGCGCATTGGGTTCCTTCGATGGTACCCCTCGTAAAACACTCCAGCTCGGAGGGACTTGTGAGAAGGACTGCTTCGTCGTCGACCGAGTATCCCGAAAGCTGAGTGCTGAAATAGTATCCATCGTTCCGACAAACGTACAGACGCCCCTTCACATCAGTGTTCCCTCTCGCAGCCAAGATGCCGAGCGGACCTTCGATCTTCTCCGGAGCAGTAAGAGCCGTCAGGTCGGCGGATAGCACTTGACCAGTCAAGGTCTTCACCAGATCTCTGAAGTCTGCCTGGTTGCCACTGTTACTGAGCCATACTTGCAGAACATCCGACAGTGGGTCCTCTGCCGAATTCATGTCGGGCAGCACCCGGAAGTTCTTCGTCCGGGTGATCGCCGCGTAGAATCCTGGGCTGCGTTGGCTGGGCGGATTCTGCGTGGCCGCGAAGGATGGCGTTACCCAACTGTCGGTGCCGTAGACTAATGTGTTCTCGTTGCGGCCAAACGCCTTGTATTCCTGCGCCAAGTACGCGCGCGCTCCCTCGAAGTGTTCGAGGGTGAGGCTACGGTCGTCGTAGAAGTTGTACTGTAGGGTGTCGACGTATCCCCTATCGAGGAACCGCTTGACGACACTCCCCTGTGTCGGATGATTCGTCACGGCTGAACCGGGCTCTTCGTTGGAATAGAGCAGGTTCCACGTGGAGACTTGCTCTGCCGCAGGCACGCGCCCAGGGATCGCCAAAACATCCGCCGGACACAACCCCGCGTCGCGCATCACCTGGAGCGCTTCGCGTTCGCCCTGCGTCAGTTCACCCACCGTACCAAGCCGAGTGGGTAGCGGTGACACCAATTCCGACACACTGGGCGTACCGCCCAGCGCCCAGTACGCGGCCCACGCCCGAGACAGGACCGGCGCATTCATCTGGTCCGCCACTCCGGCACCGAGGTTGGGGTGCGACCGCTGCGTGTCGGCGTAAGCGATGTTCCATTCGACGATTCTGTCTATCGCCTCCTCGTGAAGGCCGTAGGCGTCAACCGCAGAACGCGCAAATATCTCTGCCGGGGTTTGGTTAGCAACAGTCGCGGCGTCTGGTCCGGTCATGTCAGAGCCTGCCAGCGGCTCCTCCAGCGCCGACACCGAGCACTGCGCCGTCGAGGGATCCAGTAGCGGGCGCAGCAGGCCTTCGAGCGCCTTCGTCTCGGCGCGCCGAGACGCGAGTTCCGCGGTCTCCGCAAGAGCCGCGTTCGTCGCGGTGGACTGGGCTGGGATCCGCACCTGTCCTTCCCCACCAGCGATGGACAACGTGACTTCGATTGGCTGTGAACGCACGCCCCCCAACTCCAACGCCGTATTGGCGACGCAGAGGTCGGT
>JBNKHV010000016.1:0-64522 GCA_050290545.1 Polyangiaceae bacterium
TTGAGGCGCTCTTGCACCTGTTGCTTGAAACTCGGATCCGTCTTGAAACTCGCCTTGACCTTGACACCGGCCGCAGCGGCATCAACGCCGTCGATCACGACGTTGGTCTTTTGCAGAAATCTGCTGAAGCGGGCCCAGTAGCTCTCACGCTTGGGGTCTTCGCCCAGCAAGGATGCACGGCTGAGCTGGTCGCTGATGGCTCCCGCCAAACAGATCAGAAAGTCGCTGACGTCGATCGGAGTACTCAGGTTGATGTACTCCTGCATTTCGCAACGCACTACTTTGTAGGTACCTGCACTTCGTTCCAGCCTCGCCTCCAGCCGACGCAGCTCGGAGCTCTTGCCCGTACCCCGAAAGCCGCTGAACAGCTGCGTGCTCTCTGCGCTCCATTCAATGCACGTCTGCAAGTCGGCGACGGGATCCGATGACGAAAGGCCCGGACGATCGTAGAACGGAACGTAGAACGGGTCGTCGGGACCAATAGCCCGATCTCGGAGATTGCCGAAGAACTGCTTGAGGGTCGCGTCATCCATCCTCGCCAGCGTAACGCTTGGCGTGGCCGGAGCCCACATTCGCGTGAAATCGCTCGGGCCGTCGGGGAAATGACTGGTCCGGCCCACGCACCTCGATGCGGGAGGCCATCCGGCACGGGAAGACCCGGCCTAGTACGCTGGTCACTCCAAGCGCTCCGCTGGGATGAATCCGTTGCAGGATTTCTGGTTTCGATGGGCAGACAGGGCCGTGACAAGCCCTCAGCAACGCGTGTTTTCCCCAATACTCCTCAACCCTTACCCCAACCTCGGCCGCAAGAAATCTTCGTATCCACGACCGCCCCCCACCCCGGGCCACGAGCCACAGCATACGCCAACCCTCGACCAACCCTCCCCTCACCGCGAAACGCCGAGCCCCTCGCTCGGCATTCAAGTCGCAGAGCACCCCAGCGGGGTCGCCACAGTGCGCGCCGCCGAGATGCGTGAGATGGCTCGGCGCAGGAGACAGGCCGAACACCGTCTGCGCCAAGCGCACCGTGAACCACTCGTCGGTGTCTCCCGGAGCTGCCGCGCCGGCACCTGGATGCTCCCAGAACCAGCGTACGACGCGAAGCGGTTGCTTGAGCGTATCGCCGTGTTCAGCGGCGCCTGACCCGCGTCAAATCCGCTCGCTCCGCGATCGAACTACACTCCATCGACCGTCGGGAGTCGGAGTGACGGCGTTGTACTCGCAGCAGGAGAATGCGGGATGCCGTAGGTGTCCGTGATGTGGTGGCAACAGTTGCTGACTCGGTCTTGGTCGTAGTTGTGCCGGTCCGTGAACGGCTTGATGGCGATGCTAAACATGTCTTGAGAGCGTACGACTTTGCTGCCGAGCGAGCCGACCAACTGGAGCTCAGGATGCCGCATCACTCCGTGCGCCAGATCGGACAGCGTCAAGCGCTGCAGCGCTCAAGCCGCCCACCCTCCGAAGTAGGACAAGCCGAAAGCAAGCGCCACGAAGGCGAAGAGCAACAAGTGTTGCTTGGCGTGGATCGAGTGCTCCTCCACGGGGATGTCGTGGTGATACACCAGCTCATCCCACACACCCAGCGCGAGGAAGCCGACGAGCCCGTAGAACATCTGCCGCATCGACGCCAAAAATGCGCCACCGACGAGCACAATCAGGGTGAGGAACAGCCCCGCGTGCAGAATGTGCTCGAATAGCGGCACGGGGCGCTCCCGCATGTGCAGCTTGTGGTCCTTCGCCGCGAAAATGAGGAACGGGATCAGCGCCGGCAGAAGGATGGCAACGCGCATGCGGCGAGCCTAGCCGAGCACACGTCGTCGGCCAAGCGATACCCGCCGTCGCGAATGACCACACCGTGGCGCCGCGCGCGGCCCCATTCGGGTCAAAATGGGGCAAGCACTCGGCAGTCGTGTCCAAGGATGCGCCAGTACGCTGCGCTCGCAGCCGCGTCACGATGACCGCCCATCGAAGATCTTCGCACCTGCTCACCTTTCGCGGCTTGGCATGAAGGTTGCCATGCGGCCCGCATCAGCCGTTCATCGCGAACGGCCAAGGAGCGAAATCAATGAACAAGATTCTGTTAATAACCGCTGTCGTCGTCAGCAGCTCGACCATGGTTGGCTGTGGTGCCGAAAGCGACGCGGGTTCGTTGCCCAGCCCCTCGGGAGGGGTGGAATCAGGGGAGCAGTACATGGCCGTCCACGGTGACGGCGAGCAGGACGCAAGCGCCGCATATGAAGCATTTCTCGACGACCTGTCGCCGGCGGAGGACGGCTATTTCTATCAAGATGACATCTTCATCCCCTCGGACTTCGGCATCGACGCCTTCTTCGACACGTTCGTGATGCAACAGGCATCGGCGGGCGCGGAGACGACAGTCGAAGGCTCGGAGATCGGAACGACTTCTCAGGGGCTCTCGCGCTACTCGAGCCTGCAGAGTCTGCGGAACCTGACGTTCTGCATCCGGCAGAGCGGTGACGCGACGAGCCTCAACGCAACCCAGGCGGCGGCGACGCTCAAGCGCCTCAATCAAGCCGCGGCCCTATGGCAACCGCACACCAACACCACCTACACGAACGTGCCGGAGGAAGCGACGCAATGTGACGGCTCCAACACCCGAGTCACCTTCCACGTGCGGCTGATGACGAGTACGGAGATGACCAACAAGCCGAACGTTGCGGCGTTTGCCTTCTTCCCTGGCTATGCTCGGTCCAAGCGGCAGATCGCGATCCGTGCGAGCAGCATCGCGGACACCAACGGCTTCAGGGGCCTGCTCCTGCACGAACTCGGGCACACCTTGGGCTTCGTTCACGAGCAGTATCGGGATGGCACCACGGGCTGCGGCTCCGAGGATGACAGCGGCTCACCGCTGACCCGCTATGACTCCTCGTCGATCATGCACTACCTGAGCTGCAACGGCACCGGGAGCAACACCCTGAGCACTTATGACGAGCGCGGGGCCCAGTGCGCCTATCTGAACAACTGCGAGTGGCAACAGATGCCGGGCTCGGCGCTGGACGTCGGCGCTGGAGGCTCGGGCAGCGGCAGTATGTGGATCGTCGGAGAGAACCGCGGGCTCTATCGCTACGTCTCCAGCTCCAACAGTTGGCAGCAGGTGACCGGCTCGAACGGCTCACGCATCACCGTGGACATCAACGGCACCCCCTGGTTCGTCAATACCAGCAACGACATCTATCGTTGGAACGGCTCGAGTTGGACCAAGTTGACGGGCTCCGCATACGACATCGGCGCTGGCGGCAGCACGAGCGCCAATGCCGCGGTCTGGATCATCGGCACGAACCGACGCATGTACCGTTGGAACGCCAGCAGCAACTCCTGGGACATCAAGTCCGCCGGCAGCAACGGCAGCCGAATTGCGGTCGACAGCACCGGCAAACCGTGGATCGTGAACACGGACCAGAACATCTACGTCGAAAACGGCAACGGCTGGCTGCAGGTGGACGGCAAAGCCAACGACATCGCGGCGGGCTCGGATGGCTCCGTCTGGATCATCGGCAACAGCAGCAGAACGGGCGGCTACAACATCTACGAGTTCGTGCCCAGTTCGGGTGGAACCAGCCCGCCCGACTGGATCGAAGTGACCGGAGCCGGCTCGAACATCGCGGTCGCACCTTCGGGCAAGCCGTGGATCGTCAACTCCAGCGCGAACATCTACCGCAACCGCTGGGAATGACGGCGTGGCGGGAGGCCGCTGAGCGCGGCCTCCTGCTCCGCGCTGGAGCCATCGCCCTATCCCTATCGATCCTGATCTCGACGAACAGCGCACTCACCGCGAACGCCGAGAGACCCGCTCATCGTGCAGGTGGTAGAGCACCCCAGCGGCGGTCGCGACGGCGAGGGTCTCTGAGATGAGCGTGATGGCTCGGCGCGCGGGAGACAGGCCGAACACCGTCTGCGCCAAGCGCACCGTGAACCACTCCTCGATATCTCCGGGAGCTGCAGAGCCGGCTGCTGGATGTTCCCAGAACCAACGGGCAACCGTCGTGAGGAAACATTCGCCGAGCAGCGCCTGGGAACCTTGCGAGAGAACGACGAAGATCACCGCGTAGATCGCGTAGCCGCGCCGCAGGCGCGGCCAACGCCGGACGAATAACAAGGGCAGTCCGACCACCCACGCCACCATCAAGATGGCGTGGAGAAGATCCGTTGCTGATCCCAGCACCTCCCACATGCCCAGCCAATTGTAGGCGCGAGCCTCGCTCGCCGCCAGACACTGCGCGTGCTACTGAAGTCAGGTGTGCCCACCGCGTCCGCTGCTCCGGTACACCACGCTGCTCGTGGTGCTGCTCGCGATCGGGTTCGGGATCCGCGACGCCTCGCGACGATTCCTCTTTCCCATCTCGGAAGTGTCTGGCGGCGAGACACCAGCGGGCTTCGGGGAACTCGTCGCACGAGCCGAAGATGGCGTTCTGGCCCGCGCGTTCGTGCTGTCGGTTTCGGCCCGGGCCCCCACCGTCGTCTACTTCCACAACAACCGGGAGACAGCCGCCACCCGGGCCCAGCTGGCGCGGACGCTCGCCGCGCGAGGGTTGTCGACGGTCCTCGTGGAGTACAGAGGGTACGGTCAGTCGCGAGGCGTCGGGCCCAGTGAGGCAGGACTGTACCTCGATGCCGAGGCGGTCCTGAACGAGCTCGTGCACAGAGGGTTCGAGCGCCAGCGCCTCATCCTGTGGGGCACCTCGCTGGGCACCGGGGTCGCCGCGGAGATGGCGCGACGTGGCTGGGGTTCCCGCTTGATCCTGGAAGCTCCGTACACGTCCATCCCGGACCTGGTCTCCGATGTCGTGCCGATCGCACCTGCTGGCTGGCTGCTGCGCGATCACTTCGACACGCTGTCGAAATCCGCCGAGCTCCGGCTGCCCACGTTGGTGATCCACGGGGATCGGGACGAGATCGTGCCCTTTTGGATGGGGCGTGAGCTCGCCGAGACGCTCCCAGACGCGACCCTCTTGCGCGTGCCGGGCGCGCATCACGGAGACATCTTCGCGCGCGACGGCAGGCGGGTGCTGGAGCGTATCGCTGTCTTCAGCGGCGCGTGACCCGCGTCAATCCTCGTACGTGCGCTGCATGTCCTCTCCTACGCCCAGCGTGAAGAAGGCGCGGGGTGAACAGGCGAGCTCTGCGCGGAAGCTGCGGTGGCATTGGGAGTAAGAGCCGAAACCCGCGGCGATGGCGGCCGACGTCCAGTCGCCTCTGGCTTCGGCGACGAGATCGATGAATCGAAGCAGGCGCAAGCGCGTGCGATAACGAACGAAGGTCATGCCGAGATCGCGGTGAAAATGGCGACTGACCTCGGATGGGTCGGCCTTCGTCTGGCGCGCGACCTCGGCCAGGCCGAGCTCGGGGGCTTCCGAGACCACCGCGAGCGCGCGCTTGGTCAAGACGTGCAGACGCCCGCCTCGTCCCTCGGGCGCGCGTTGACCAAGCCAACGGATGTGTTCCCAGAGCTCAGCACAAGGGGCGTCCACTCCAGCTTGGTCGACGATCAGCTCTGCGCGACGGGTGACCGAGGCGAGTTCGCGGGCTGGCACCCGCAGGTGCAGAGGCACGGCGACTCCACCGGGCTGTCCCTGGGACACCTCGGAAGCCAACATCGGGTCCATACCGATGGCGAACAGGAAGACGTCGGGCGAGGAGCGCAGCAGGATGTGATCTTGCCCTGCGGGGAAGCCGACGAGTGCACCGGCCGACACGCGAACCGTCGCTTCACCGATGCCGAACTCGGCCCAGCCGCGGGTCACGAAGTTGAGCTCTGGCTCGGCGTGGAAGTGCCTGGGCCTCCGCCCACGGTTCTCCAACGAGTACTTCCAGACGTAGGCGTGAACGCCGCGGGACTCGGGCAGGAAGCTCTGGTGCAGGATTGTTTCGGACATCGGACGGCGAAACCCCGACGGCAGCTTTGCCGTCGCTTAGGACTCGGACGCCTCATGTTTGCAGAACGGGTCACTCGGCGCACGCGGCGACGACTTTAACAAGAAATGCGAAGCCCGCATTCCGCGCCTTGGCACATGCGACGGACCAGGCCCACGCACCGAATCCGAACACCCCCTCCGTATACGAACACCCGTCATTTTCACCAAAACCCAACTTTTCACCTTCCTTGGCTGCGACCTCGGCGCTCTCCGCCCGCGCCGATGCCGCTGTCGCCGCCCCTGCCGGGTGGGCTCGCCGCGCCGCAGGCACCCATGCCGCCAGCCGATCCGCCAACGCCCGGGGGAGCTTCGCTGCCTTGGGGAGTTCTCGCCGCGGCGGCTTTCGCTCTGTCCGTGGTCCGACGTCGCAGGCGAAACGTGATAGTCGTGCGTCGTGGTTGGCTTCGCTCATCGACGCACGCCCGGGTCGCACCGGCGTCCGACCTCACTCGACCGCTTCTGGTTCGGTGTCTGCTACTACCCCGAACACTGGGACGCGGCCACGCGGGCACGCGACGCCGAGCGCATGCGCGCTGCAGGCATACAGTTGGTTCGCCTAGCGGAGTTCGCCTGGGACCTGATGGAGCCCAGCGAAGGCCGATTCGACTTCTCTTTGTTCGACGAAACGATCGAACGGCTGGCGAGCGTCGGGATCGAGACGCTGCTGTGTACGCCGACGGCGGCGCCCCCGAGATGGCTCACTGCGGCGCATCCCGACGTGTTGCGTCAGGATGCCGAGGGTCGCTCGATGCTGCACGGCTCACGCCAGCACGCCTGTCATGCGAGCCCCACCTTCCGCCGCTACTCGCGAGAGATCACGCGGCGGATGGCAACCCACTACCGCGACAACGCGCACGTCATCGGTTGGCAGACGGACAACGAGCTGCACTGCCACTTCTCGGAATGCCACTGCGACAATTGTCAGCTCGCCTTCCAACACTGGTGTCGCGAAAAGTTCGACGATGACATCGCGCGGCTGAACGCTGCCTGGGGCACCCAATTCTGGTCACAGACTTACGGCGCGTTCGAGGAAGTGCTCACCCCGCGTGCGCGGCCGACTCACCTGAACCCCGCGCACCAGCTCGACTACTTCCGCTTCCTCTCCGCTACGGCGACGCGTTTTCAGCGAGATCAGGTGGAGATCCTGCGGGCCACGAACCCGAGCTGGTTCGTCACGCACAACGGGCTGTACGGGCACATCGACTATCGCGGCGCGTTCGGCGCCGATCTCGATTTCATCGGCTACGACACCTATCCGATGTTTAGCTGGAAGCACGACGAGCGCATGCGCGCCCACGCCTACGCGCTGGACCGCGCGCGGGCCTGGTCGGGCAACTTCATCATCCCCGAGCACCAGGCGGGCCCCGGAGGACAGCCGCCGTACTTTCACGACGCTCCTGAGCCGGGCGAGCTGCGTTTGATGAGCTACTCATCGGTCGCCCACGGGGCAGACTCGCTGTTGTACTTCCGTTGGCGCACGGCGCGCTTCGGTGCCGAGCAGTATTGGTGTGGGCTCCTCGATCACGACGACGTGCCCCGCCGCCGCTACGAGGAGCTCGCCCAGCTCGGTCGCGAATTCGCCGTCTTGGGGCCGGAGCTCGTGGGCACGAGCGTGCACGTCGAGGTGGCGATCGCCAGCTGCGACTTCGATGCCGAGGAGTCGCACGCGACGTACTCGCTCGGCTTGCCGTCGCCCACCGACGTGGGCGCGGAGCTGCACGCCGAGCTGTGGGAACGCGGCTTCGCCGTAGGCTGCGTTCATCCGGACGACGACCTGGGGGGCGTCCAGCTCTACGTCATTCCGCACTACGCGCTGTTCGATCCGAAGTGGATGCCGAAACTCGAGTCGTTCGTCGAGGCGGGAGGCACGCTGGTGGTCGGGGCGCACTCGGGGAGTCGTGATCTCGACAACAACATCGTCTCGGAGACGTTGCCCGGTTGTCTGCGGGAGCTCACGGGTGCCGCTGTACAGGAGTACGGGAAGCTGAACGACGTCGGCACGCGGCCCCTTTCGCTTCGACTCGGCGCCGAGAGCATCGCCGTCGAGTCCTGGTACGAATTACTGCAGCCGGCGCCCGACGCCGAAGTCGTCGCCACCTACGGCGGGAGACCCCATCTCGAAAAGCAACCCGCCATCGTGCGTCGACGGCAAGGCAGCGGAAGCGTCTACTACGTTGGCAGCACCCTGTCGCGCGCACTGCTGCGGCTGATGCTGCCTGAGCTGGTGGCAAGCAGTGGCATTTCACCGCTTTGGCCCGGTGCACCCAGCGGTGTGAGCGTCATGCGTCGTGAAGCGGCAGGCAAGCGCTTGTGGTTCTTCATGAACACCCGCGACGAAGCCGTCACACTCCCCAACGTTCCCAAAGGCCACGACGTGTTGAGGGATGAGCCCAGCGCCAGATCAGGCGAACTCGAAGCTTACGGTGTGCTCGTCATCCGCGACGGCGGTTCTGACTAGCGAAAAACCCCGGTTCGACACTGAGGGCGGTAGTGATGAGCGCGCCGGGGTCGCAGTTGGCGGCGGCGCCATTCACCTTCGTCACACAACCCAGCACTTTTTTTCGAACCGTGGCCCAACACACGAGGATCTCTCCCGCCTTCCACCCGCACCCAGACATTCCCAGCCACGCAGAAAATCTACCCCAACCAGTTCCCACAGGGAGGAGACACACCCGGCTCTACTCCCACAATACGCCAAACCCCGACCCAACGATGAACCCGCCCCACTCCTTTCAACAGGCGAACCTCCCACAAATTCACCTTAACCAAGCACCCCAACAGACCCACAACCAACCCTTCATTGACTCTGAACCAGAACCAATCGTATCCAGAGTTCACCCACAAGCAGAAGGGAAGGACAATGGCAGGAAAGAAGAAGAGGCCGACAACAAAGCGGACGCGCGCGCCGAGACCGGAAATGACGGAACGGAGAGCCGCACAGAAACGCAAGCCAGCAAAGCGCAAGGGACCGCCGAAGAACGTGCCGAACAAGGGCAAGCCGACGGACTGTGCGGATGAGCAACCGATCGTCGTCACACGGCGTCGGACCATCCCAAAGGATAGCTACGCCCTCGCAAACGCTAGGATTCGTACCACCACGGCTCTGGACCTTCCATCCGTGGAGGGGCTTTCGAAGGCCTTCGAGGTCAACCCGAAGCGAGCGAAGGAACTCCTCGCACAGTTGAAAGAAACAGCCGTTTGGCTCGCAAAGGACAAGAAGCGAGCTGAACAATTCGCCGAACGACCCGTCGATGTGCTGATGGACCGCCACCCTGAAGTGGCGCAGCACCTGCGGGCACTCCATCCGAATCTCTTGGACATGCTGCTGGGCATGCTGCTTCCGAGCTGTGCGGACCTGCCGCCTCCAGAAGAGTACGCCGACTGTGTCAGGGAGATCCTTGCACGCGTGGCAGCGTGGATGCAGCAGAGCGCCACGCATCGGGCCATATTCCAGAGCACGCCCGACGCTGCCGTCGATGCGGCCGCACCGCTTGCGCCCGCAATCGCAAAAATGCTCGCCAAACAAGCGATCAACCGCGCCAAGTCGATCCAGGGAGGTGCATCGTGATAGCAGACCATGGTGGTTTCGACGTCTTCCTCGAAGTTGGCAGCGAGCCTCTGACGACGCTTGCCGCGGGTGTCTTTCCAATACCCGCCGTGACGCAAACGATATCGTTGCCTGCGCTTGGTGTATCGGGACCGGCAACCTTCACACCAACAGTTCGTACCGTGCAGCCGATCGCCGGCCCTGCGCTTCGTATCAACCTCGACATCGCCCTCGACTTCCAGGCGGCGACACCCATCGGGCCAGTCGCCATCGGGACTGGCAGCGCAACCGCGCCGATGACCGCCCAAGTCATCGCGACTCTCAGCGTCAGCGGGCTCCAAGTCCGAGCAGCCACGGTCGCGGGATTGGGAGCAACGCTCTCAGTCGACCTCAGCTCCGACCCGGGGCTCACGTTGGTGCTCGCAGACGTGGTGGCGACGTCAGGAACCGCGGCGGCGGCCGCTGCTCTGGTAGCGATCCAAAACGCGCTCATGAATGCGCTTCAGAATTCGCTGTCGGCCGTTCCGGCGCTCGCTCAGACGCTCTTCACCTTCCCCACCAACCTCACGCCGACTTCGCCTCCAACAGCTGGTCTCGCCATTGCCGTTACACGGGGCACACTGCTCGTCGGGGCGACACTTGGAGGTACGCCAGGTACACTATCTGCGGCCACGACTGACAACTTGCGTGAAGGTTCCGGGGAAGGCGTTGCGCTCATCTTCTCGAACCGAGCCCTGCTTCAGGACCTGCTGCGACCGGCGGTTCTCGCGGCGATGCCGCTGACGGGTGGCTCTTTTCTTCCTGGTCATCCCTTCTTTTGGACTGGAGCGATGCCGATCGTCCCCACCGATCTGGGGTCGATCAATCTCACGTCGGTGCGCGCATCGACGGCAACGCCGAACCGCATCCTGCTGGATCTCTCGCTCTCCGGAAGTCTCGGAGAGGGCGCGGTCACGGTCAATGCCACGCTGCGCGTGACCGCGACCGTCACGCTCAGCTTGGTGGGGGGCAATGTCGTGCTGAACCTGGTGACCGGACCGGTTGCCGTTCTGAGCGCAAGCGCGGACATCGCCTGGTGGGTCTACGTCGGCGGGATCTTCACCGGCGGGGCCTTGCTTGCGACGGCGCTCGGCGTTGTCGATCTGGTGGCCGATGGGATCATCGCCGACGAAATCACCCGGCGCGTCAACACAGGGATGTTCCCGAACATATCGGTACCCTTGCCTGTAGGGCTCGGAGTGGGGTTCACGCCTGGGCGGGTCGCCATGCTGGTGGCTATGCCGCGGGCCGTGGGCGGTGTGTTCGAACTGCCCCACGAGTTGTTGCTGACGCTGCGCAACTAGGGCTTCGCCGCAAGGCGCGGACCCGTGTGATCCGGCACGGGTCTGCGCAGCCGGCGACGAACTGCGTCTTCTCGCTTCGCGACGCGAACGCCGCTCAAGGCGTCGCCATCCAGCCGAACCTGCCGGTGACCTCACCGCTGATGGCGTCGATGCTCACGGACTCGCCGGAACGCTGTCCCGTACCGTTGTCGGTGAGGGTGTTGCTGACGCTCCAACTCAGGCGCCCTTCGTCTTCGAGGGCGTTCAAGCTCGTCGACCAAGAGGTGATGCCCGCTTCCAGGCCGTCGGCGCGGGCGATGCACTCGGCCGCCCACAGCGTGATGAGCGCGCCGGGCTCACAGTTGACGCCGCCAAGCGCTTCACACTCGCTCGCAGCATCGCCCGCCAAGCGGTCGTCGGGTTGCGGCTCTTCGTACAGGTTTGCCGCAGCAACGCTGTCGGCGGGTTCACCGGGACCACGAACGTTGGGCGAGGCGGCGGTGCAGAATTGGCCGATGGGGGAGCGAACGCTGGTGCTCCACACTGGTCCACTCGGAGGCGGCGGCTCTTGCGGTGGCACGGGCTCCGTTGGCGTCGAGTTGCTGATACCCGTCGTTTCCGTAACTTCGTCGCACGGCAGGTCCACGACCGTGTGATAGATGCTGCCACTGAACGCGCCAGCGACCAGGTCCATGCTGAGGTGACTGCCCAGCGAGCACGCGTCGCTCGCCAGATCGGGCCGGTACGTCCCCACGACGGGTTCGTCGTTCTGACGCGCGGGCCACCAATCACCCTCGACCTGCAGCGACACGTTCGCGAACGTGTTCCACTCGTTGACCGTGAAGCGCACGCGCTGCCAGTGTTCGTCGAAGCGACCGTCTTCGGTGTAGAAGTGAACGTCCGCTTCCACCACCACCGTGTCCCAACAGTAGGGCCCGATGCCCACGAAGCTCCCGGTGGGGTTTTCGATGCTCGTCATGTGGTAGGCCTCCACGTTTTCCGCTTCGAGGATCAACTGGGTTTGGGTCTTGTCCGGATACGTCAACGTGGCTTGGCGGGGCTCAGCGAAGACCTCGAGCGCCCGCGTCTTGCTGATGCTCGCTGGCCCGAGCATCAGATTGTTCTGCGCCACCAACTGCACGTCAGCCGTCTCGAAGTTGGCGTCCCAGCCCGTGATGCAGCTTCCCTCGTAGTCGGGAGCACAGCCGGACCAACACTGCTCCAAAGTCTCGAAGCTGTTGTCGGTCGTGGGGCAGTTGCCGCCGTCGTGCACTTCGCAGCGCCCCGTCGCAGCGTTGAACCAGTAGGCCTCCTGAGCGGGTGCCTCACACCCCGGCGCCCCCTCAGGGAAGTAGGAAGCGGCGCAGCGCGCTCGGACTTCACACGAGAGGGTGGCGCAGCCGTTCTCGTCGAACTCGGTGACGAGCTCTTCGCCCGAGTCGCAAGCCGGCGTCATGATGCTGCCGCATTGCTGCGTCGGCTGCGGCGCTTGGCGGCAAACCCCGACGTCACACACGTACTGACCCCCGAGCTCGGCGCAATCCGCGTCCTGCGAACACGCGAGGTCGCACACCGTGCGGACGCGGGCATACACGCAGGATTCGGGTTCGGCGGGCGTCGGGGGCACACACTCGACGCTCTGCCCCAGATCGTCACACTGCTCGGTGCCATCGCAGACTCGCGTGCACACGCCGCAAACACATCGCAGCCCCTCGGCGCAACCCTCGGCGCAGAAACTCAGAAAGTGCGACTCGCTGTCGACACGCCCGGGCTTGCCTCCCCCCGTGGAATCGATCGGGTCCGGATCCGCGCGGGTACAGCTCGCAAGCAAGAGCAGGATGGGTACGAAGAAGATAGGCTTGGTGGACATCAGGACTCCGTCGTCGGTTGTGGAAGCACGCACTGACCGGCGTAGAGCACGACCCGCTCAGGATCGACACTCGGGGGCGTGTGTTCGTTGTGTTCGTTGACCAAGCGACGCAACTCGCTCAGCTCACTGCGCATTCGCTCCAGCGTGCCCAAGACTCGAGCGCGCAGCGGATGAACGCGGTCGATGTCCAGGCTGTAGGTCGAGCCGCCCACGTGCTCACGGGGGGTCTCGCGCGCCGTGTCCGGATCCAGGCGTGCGCAGATGGTGCGGACGACGGCCTGGAAGTGATCGTAGACCGCCGCCTCCGAACCCACACTGGCGTCACGCTCGACGAGGAATTGGCGCGCCGAGTACACGGTAGCCTCGTCGGGCCGTTCGACGGATCCGTCGCTGTCGTCCATCTCGGTTTCCATGGGTTCGTCTTTCTGCACGTGACCGGCAACGAGCAATCGCTCCAGGATGGGCGCCAGTTCTTCGGCTTCTGCGCGCAGGGACTTGGCGAGCTCTTCCAATCGCAGCGGGCCCTCACGATAGATCATGGCCCAGACGAGCGTGTCGTTGGCGAGCCGGTCTTCTTCGCGCACCTCCTCGACCCGCACGGCTCGGTAAACGGCGTCGTCCCCCGTGCCGCTGACGAACACGAGGCCACTGTCCACCAAATCACGCAGAATGCCCTTCACGCTCACGACGTCATCCCGCCCGAAACGCCGCAACACGTCTTTGCGAGCGCGCACGGTGTCCCCGCTCAAGTACTGATAGATGGCCTCCCACAGCGTGCGCCCGCTGTCGGTGCGGCTCTCGTGCAAACGGTTGAGCTTGCGCTGGTAGGAGCGCAGGCTGATCCCGAACATGTCCGCGGTCACCTTGCGACTGAGCCCCTGGGCCTCCAGCTCCGCCGTCAGATCCACGAACACCTGGTGAGCCAGATGCGCCAAGGGGGTGCGAGCGCCGCCGCTCGTCGCCAGCTGAGCGATCAAGACCATCGTCTGGCGTACCACCGCGTCGATCAAGAGCTGTCTGTTCATCGCCAGTTGGGTGTACACCGAGTCCGCCGAGTCGGGCAGATGACACGCGTGTCGCCACCCGGGCAGGAGGACTCGCCAACCCGAGATGTGGGCGCGAGTGTCGAAATTCGGCCCCGTCGCGAAGGGGGCAGGGCTTCGTTCGAGCGTTCAGTGCAGGGAAACCGCAGCCCCTGGGCTCCGATCGCCGAAAACTCGCCACTTGACGCTACCCGGCTGCGAAAAAGCCCGCTAGAAGGCTCCTTCGCGAGCCCGCGCCCGGAAAACGAGAATGAGCGAAGTTGGCAACGTTACGCGCCTTTCCTACCAGGGGCGAGACATTCACCTGATCGGGACAGCCCACGTCTCACAACGCAGCGTCGAAGAGGTGCAACGCGTGATCCGGGAGGTGAGACCGGACACCGTGTGCGTCGAGCTGGACAAGATGCGCTACGAAGCGATGACGGACGAGCATCGCTTCCGCAAGCTGAACATCTTTCAGATCATCCGCGAAAAGAAGGTGCTCTTCTTGTTGGCCAGTTTGGTGCTGAGCTCCTTCCAGCGCCGGATGGGTGAGAAGCTCGGGGTGAAACCCGGTGCCGAGCTGCTCGCGGGGGTCACTACGGCAGAAGAGGTCGGCGCCGAGTTGGTGCTCGCCGACCGAGACATTCAGGCGACGCTCAAGCGTAGCTGGGCCAACCTGAGCTTCTGGAACAAGATGCAACTCTTGTCGGTCATGATCGGCTCCTTCTTCGCGTCGAACGAAATCACCGAAGAGCAGATCGAGGAGCTGAAAGATCGCGACACCATCAACGAGATGATGGGCGAGTTCGCCAAGCACATGCCCCAGCTGCAAACGCCGCTGATCGACGAGCGGGACCGCTACCTGATGAGCGCCATTCAAGAAGCGCCGGGCAAGACCATCGTCGCGGTCGTGGGCGCCGGGCACGTCAACGGCATGGTGGGTTATCTGGGCAGCGAGGTCGACCGAGAGGCGCTGAGCGTCATCCCCAAGCCGACGATTCTCTCGCGCTCGCTGAAGTGGATCATCCCCACCATCATTCTGACAGCCTTCTACTGGGGCTACCGCCAGCACTCGGGGCAAGGCCTGATCGAGATGCTCTATGCCTGGATCCTGCCAAACTCGGTGGGCGCCGCCCTGTTCGCCGCGATTGCGGGGGCCACGCCACTGACCATCTTGATCGCGGCCATCGCCTCCCCCATCACGTCACTGAATCCGACCATCGGAGCGGGCATGGTCGCGGCCTTGGTCGAAGCCTGGCGTCGAAATCCCACGGTCGAGGACTGCGAAGGGATCAACGACGCCATCTTGTCCATTAAAGGGATGTACCAAAACCAATTCACGCGCGTGCTGCTGGTCGCAGTGGGCGCTACCCTCGGCTCCGCACTGGGCGCCTACGTCGGCGCGGCCTGGGTCGTGAAGCTCCTGTAAGCGATCGGGCTGGAGCGTCGAGGGTCTGGTAGCTTCCCAAAGGATCCGACATGACAATCGAAGCCATCGTTCAAGAAGTCGAAGCGGCAGGTCTGTTGCCGGTGGTGCGCGCGAGCACGCCGGAGCTGGCCATCGCGCTCTCTCTGGCCCTGCATCGCGGAGGGATCCGCAGCTTGGAAATCACGATGACGGTGCCCGAGGCGGCTTCCGTCATCAGCAAGTTGAGTGAGCGGCTGGGCAAGGACGCACTGGTCGGCGCTGGCACGGTGCTTTCCCCAGCCGACGCAGAGCGTTGCATCGACGCGGGAGCGCGCTTCGTCGTGAGCCCAGGTAGTGTGCCAGGCTTGATCGCAACGGCGCACGCGCGCGGCGTTGCCGTGATGCCCGGTTGCTTGACACCGACGGAAGTGATCGCCGCTTGGAAAGAGGGCGCCGACTTCGTCAAAATCTTTCCCTGTTCGGCGATGGGCGGCGCGAAGTACCTCAAAGCGCTCAAAGCGCCACTGCCCCAGGTCAAGTTGCTACCCACGGGTGGCGTTTCCTTGGACACGATCCCCGAGTACGTCGCGGCAGGTGCGTCCGCTTTGGGAGTCGGTGCAGCATTGGCCGACCCCGACTTGTTGCAGAGAGAAGGCGCCGACGCGGTGACGGCGTTGGCCAAGTCCTACGTCGAACGCTACCAAACCGCAAAAAGTGCTGCCGCGCGTTGAAACCACGTGTTCATCGACCTGACTCCCTCGCTGCAAAGTCAACGTCGATCTGTTTGTGCACTCGCTCCACTTGGCTATACTCCGTGACGCCAGCGGACGAAGTATCGCGCCGGCATGCTTCCACGATCTACGGGAAGTCATGAACAGGAGGGCCTGAGGGCGGGCCGGCGGCGCAAGTCGAAGGTTCGCCCTCAGCTTTATTTGGTGGGTCTGCCCTCACCAATCGCAGCGCGAGTCCAGTGCGATTGGTAACACCAGGTCGAGTCAGCCTGCCGTGCGCTTTCGTCTCAGTGTGGCGATCCGTCACGAGCGATGCACCCGTGCAGTCGTCGCGACGGCAATTCTCACGCGTCAGGATCGCACGTCGAGCGCTGGTACCGTTGTTGCAACGTCGCACTGGGCATGAAGCAAAGGTACCGGGCATGCCCGCTCGGATCCGTCCAGCACAGGACAAGCCCCGAACCCAGATACCCTTCAAGAAGGAGCTGCCATCATGTTAATTCAAGATATTCAGCAACTGGACAAGGGCGAACGCCGCGCCTTGGACGAGAGCTTTCACCCCGAGCTGACCAAGAGGAAGCCGCGCGGCATCGCCTTGAGCGCACTAGTTGCACTCACCGGCGTCGTTCTGTTCGCGTGGTTCGGCGTCAGCGCCATCTTCTTCGCAGGTCTGACCAGTGCGACCGTGCTCGTGTCTGCCATCGAGAAGATCACGTATCAGCGCGCCATGCTGCGCTACGAGTCCATGATCCGCAAACTCGTCAATCGCATCGAGGTACTCGAAGAAGTCCCCCAGTCTCCGCCCACGTCGGAAGACTCGGATCCGACGATTTGGGTCACGCGCAAGATCGGCGAGGACACTCACACTGCGAAGTGGTCCGCCGAGCGCCGAAACACGGACCGATGGCTGTTCCTGTAAGTTCGCCAAACTGGGAACTGGGCGCGCGCGAATGCACGTTCGCTCAGTTCCGGCGCGCTACCTCGAGTCAGGCGCGCTCATCTGACGGGAAGGAAAAGTAGGTTTTCGCGCACATTGCGCGGGGCAGCGGAACTGGCATGAATGTCTGCACGAGCGACTCGAACGCGACGCAACGGGCGCGTGGGTCCAGCTACGAGGTGAGACATGAAGCATGCTGCCCACGCCCTTTTGTTGCCATTGGTCTGTAGCCTTGCGCTCGCATGCGGAGGGGATGATGAAGAGAAGACGGTCGAGGTCATCAATCCTCTCACCGATCCGGAGAGTGGTCCGCCCGCGGGTAACCCCGACGGCGCTTGCGCCATCCCGGAGTCGGCTGGTCTCGAGAACGTCGATGAGCCCGATCAGGTGGTCGGAGACGGCACGCCGGAGAGCTGCACGGGAGATGCTTTCATCGAGGCGGTGGCTGCCGGCGGCGTGATCACTTTCGACTGCGGGCCCGATCCGGTGACCATCACGTTGGACCGCCCCGCGAAGGTCTTCAACGACGCGAGCGAAGAGATCGTGATCGATGGTGGGGGCTTGGTCACGCTCAGCGGCGGGGGCGCGACGCGGATCCTGTACATGAACACCTGTGACGAAAACCAGGTGTGGACGAGCTCCACTTGCCAGAACCAAGACAACCCGCGGTTGACGGTGCAGAACCTCACGTTCATCGACGCGGATTCTCGTCGCGAAACCGAATACGACGGCGGGGGTGCCATCTGGGTGCGTGGCGGGCGCTTCAAGGCAGTCAACTGCCGCTTCTTCAACAACGTCTGTGCCGACGAAGGCCCGGACGTCGGCGGCGCCGCGATTCGAGTCTTCAGTCAGTACGACAAGCAACCCGTGTACGTCGTCAACTGCACCTTCGGCGGCAGTCCCGAGCTCGGCAACGTGTGCTCGAACGGCGGCGGCATCAGCAGCATCGACGTCAACTGGACCATCATCAACAGCCACTTCTCCTACAACCGCGCCATCGGCAACGGCGGCAACCCGGCGGAAGCGGGCTCTCCCGGCGGTGGCAGCGGCGGTGCCATCTACAACGATGGCTTGACGATGACGCTCTCCATCTGCGGCACCACAATCGAAAACAACGAAGTCAACGCCTACGGCTCGGGCATCTTCTTCGTGAGCAACAACCACGACGGCACCCTGCGCATCACCGACTCCGTGATCCGCAACAACACCGGCGGCGGCTGGAACGTCTTGGACGGCATCTCGATGCACGAAGATACGGTCACCGACATCGAGAACTCCACCATCGAGTGATTGGGCGCCTAGCTGCGCGCGTCGGCGATTGAGCGCTCGTTGCCAAGAGGCGAAGCTCAGGCGCGCTGCTGACGCTCGAACGTCGACCGCTCGTTGCCAAGAGGCGCGCTGCTGACGCTCGAACGTCGACCGCTCTGGACCAGGAGCCCTGCCCCGAATGGGCACTGGCCCGACGGCACTCGAGGCGGACACGACGACAACTCGCCTTTGTCGAAACTTTCTCCAGCCCGGCGTGTCCCTACCCGAGAGCGCTGAATCCACCGTCGCAACACGCGCGGAGGATCGGCGCGTGACATCGAGTCGTGGCCGTCGCGCTGCGAGTGGAGGACTGTGTGATGGCAGTGGTGATGACGGGCGCGCGTGCGTCCCTTGGATTTTTGGCTTTGGTTTGTTTGCTCGCAGCGTGCACTCGACATCCGATGGATGACGGCGCGATACCCCGTGAAGGCGCGCCGCAGGGCGCTAGCGCGACGCCAGACGATAGCTCTACGCCGGCCGATGGAGCAACACCTGGCGACGCGAAGACCCACGATTCCGCGACGCCAGGCGAGCAGAGCAACGATGGCGCGACGCAGACACGGGGTTCCGCTGCGCCGAGCGAGCAGAGCAGCGAATCGCCCCCATCGGAAACGGTCGTTCACTCGACGCCTTCCATCGAAGGCCCCATGCCCACGGCAGAGGGCGGCGGCGGGCGCCAGGTGCAGCAGTCGGGCTCGCCTTCCCAGAACGGCTCGAGCGCAGCGCACACCGTTCGAACGCCGAAGCTCGAAGCCGGCAGCGCGGCTGGCAGCGCTGGCGTGCCCCACGACAACGCCGGCAACGCCGGACTGGGGCTGACCGGTATCGGCGCGGGTGGCGGAGGCTACGGCGTCGGCATTGGGCAGCTCTCTGGCACCGGGCAGGGATTCGGCTCGGGGCACGGTCGATTGTCGGGCAGCCGAGCAGTGCAACCGAGGTTCAACACCGAATCGTACCAAGCGCTGGAGGAGACGGGCTTCATGCGCACGTCGGTCGATGCGCGCTCCACCTTCTCCATCGACGTGGACACGGCTTCGTACAGCCTCGTCCGACGGCACCTGGAGGGAGGGCAGACGCCTCCTCAGGGCGCCGTTCGGGTGGAAGAGATGCTGAACTACTTCAGCTACGACTACCCCGAGCCCGACGAGCGACGTCCCTTCTCGGTCAGTAGCGAACTGAGCCGCGCCCCGTGGAACCAGGCGCACAAGCTGCTCAAGTTGGGCATCAAGGCGCGGCACATCGACATCAGCCAGCGTCCCGATGCCAACCTGGTGTTCCTGATCGATGTCTCCGGCTCGATGCAATCCCCGGACAAGCTGCCGCTGCTCAAGCACGGCCTAGGTCTGCTCAGTGAACAGCTGACGGAGCGCGATCGGGTCAGCATCGTCGTCTATGCCGGGGCTTCCGGAATGGTGTTGCCGGCGACCGCGGGCAGCGAGCAGCACCGCATTCGAGAGGCGCTCGCCCGGTTGGAAGCGGGCGGCTCCACCAACGGCGCCGCGGGCATCCAGCTCGCCTACGCGGCAGCCCAAAGCCAATTCAAGAAAGGCGGCATCAACCGTGTCATCCTCGCGACGGACGGGGACTTCAACGTGGGGGTGACCAACCGCAGCGAGTTGGTGCGACTGATCGAATCAAAGGCGAAAGGGGGCGTGTTCTTGAACGTGCTCGGCTTCGGCCGCGGCAACTACAAGGACGATACCTTGGAACAACTCGCCGACCGCGGCAACGGCAGCTACGCCTACATCGATAGCAGCGCCGAAGCGCGCAAGGTCCTCGTGGAGCAGGCCTCGGGCACACTGATCACGGTTGCCAAGGACGTGAAGCTCCAACTCGAGTTCAACCCGTCGTTGGTCGCGGGGTTTCGTCTGATCGGTTACGAGAACCGACGCCTGGAGCACCAAGATTTCGCCGACGACAAGAAGGACGCCGGCGAGATCGGAGCGGACCACACCGTCACGGCCCTGTACGAGATCGTGCCGCAAGGCGTGCCGGTGCCTGCATCGAAGGTGGCCCCGTCGAAGTATCAGAAACCGGCAGCGTTGACCGACGCCGCGCGGAGCAACGAGCTCTTGACCGTGCACCTGCGCTACAAGCCACCCGCGAGCAACACCAGCAAGCACTTCAGCGTGACCGTGCAAGACGGCGCAGTTCCCCTGCACGCGAGCAGTGAAGACTTTCGCTTCGCCGCGGCGGTGGCAGAATTCGGGCTGTTGCTCAGCGACTCGAAGTACCGCGGAGCGGCGAGCTACGAGCGCGTACTCGCCAACGCTCGAACCGCGACGCGCGGCAGAGAACGGCGTCAAGAGTTCGTCGGCCTCGCCCGCAAGGCTCGTGCCCTGGCCAAGTGAGACCGCTCAGCGCACTACGCGGGCGGCGCGGTGGAAGTGATGCTGGCTCGCGTTGCGTGGTGTTGCACGCACGCAGCCAGCTTCGGGTGACGCGACACGTCGTAGGTGTTGCGGAAGGTCATCCACTCCAGCGCCGTCAGCAGAGCGATCTCCGGCAAGCCGAGGCACTCCGTCGACGTGAGCCATGGCCCTCGCACCCTCTCTTCGAGCCAGCTGAGGCACGCCGCCGCTCGCTCGTGCTGCTTCTGGATGTACGCTGCCTGCGCGGGCTCCACGCCATCTTTCTTCAGGTAGAAGGTGTTGATGAGGGAGTCGAGCGCACCATCAATGACGCTGAGGAGATTGCGAGTATCGACGTCGGCGGGGTCGTAGGCGGCCAAGGGGCCCGGTCCGTGCTTGCTCAGCAGTAGTTGACTGATGACCGCCGAATCCAAGACCAGCTGGCCTTGCACACGTGCGACCGGCACCTTCCACAAGGGCGATATTTTTCGCAGCGCTGCCTGCCCTGCCTCGGTCGTCGTATCCACCCAATCGAGCTCGAGTCCGAGCTCCATAGCAATGATGCGAACGCGCCGAACGTAGGGTGAGGTCAAGGACCCGAATAGCTCGAGATGACTCATGAACGCAGAATGCCACGAGCGCCGGGCGCCATTCAATGCTCAGCAAACGCGGGCGTGGCTGGTATAGAGGCGCCATGGAACTCGATTGGGGCGACGGAGACTACGGAACGACGGCAAAACAACTCGAACCGGCGACGCTGCGCGCGTTGGATAGCGCCAAGCTATCCCGGGGGGAGTCCGTGCTCGATCTGGGATGCGGCAACGGCAACGTCACGCTGGAAGCGGCTCGGCGTGGAGCCCAGGTGACGGCGGTCGATCCGTCGGCACGCTTGCTCCAGGCCGCCCAACGACGTGCAGAAGCGCAAGGGCTCAACGCTCGCTTCCTCCAGGGTGACGGCGCTCGCGTCGAGGCACCGGATGCGTCCTTCGACGCGGTGGTCGCCGTCTTCTCCGTGATTTTTGCACCCGATGCCGAAGCCTGCGCCAAGGAGATGCTTCGTGTCGTCAAGCCCGGCGGACGCGTCGTGGTCACGAGCTGGCTTCAAGAGGGAGCCGTCAACGACATCGCCGAAGTGATCATCCCGCCGGATGCACCTCGCCCCGCATCACCCTGGCCCTTCACGGACAAGATCCGGGAGCTCTTCGCGCCCTATGCGGTGGACGTATCGATCGAGGAAGACGCGTTGCCGATGCGTAGCTCCTCGGCCAAAGCCTGGCTCGACGATCTGGAGGACAACCACCCCGTTTGGCGCATGATGAAGAACGTGCGAGCGGCAGAGTGGGACGCACTGCAGGCGCGGAGCCTCGAGATCCTCGAGCGCGCCAACGAAGAGCCCGACGCTTTCTGCTGCACCAGCAAGTACCTGATCACGCGCATCGACCGCCACTGAGCCGGGTGACCCACGCGGCGCGACCCGGCGCCGCCAAGCCCCACACTGGCGATGACCCGGCGCCGCAACCTTTCCACCCGACCGTCAACCGGCGAGGGTGAAGTCGCGGGCGGCTCGGCTCAGCTCTCGACGACGGAAGCAGCCCAGCACGTGGTCGTTGACCATGCCCACGGCTTGCATGTGGGCGTAGATGATCGTGGGGCCGACGAAGGAGAAGCCGCGACGCTTGAGGTCGCTGCTCATCGCCTTCGACTCGTCGGAGCTTGCCGGGATCTCTTTCCAACTGCGGTAGCTATTCTGGCGCGGTTTGCCCCCCACGAACTGCCACTGATAGTTGGCAAAACCGGAGAACTCCTGCTGCACACGCATGAACGCCTGAGCGTTCTTGACGGCGGACTCGATCTTGCGCTGGTTCCTCACGATGCCGGGGTTGTTCATCAAGCGACGGATCTCACGCGCCCCGAAGCGCGCCACGCGCTCGGGCTCGAAGTCGGCGAAAGCCTCACGGTAGGCGGCACGCTTGCGCAAGATGGTGATCCAGCTGAGCCCCGCCTGCGCTCCCTCCAACACCAAGAACTCGAACAGCAGCCGCTCGTCCGTCACGGGCACGCCCCATTCCAAGTCGTGGTACGCGACGTAGTCCGGGTCGTCGCCGCACCACTCACAACGTTTCGAGTCAGCAGCCATCGCCGGGACGATAGCGCACTGGCTCGTGTGGAAGTAGCCCGCAGGCGTGCGGTTTCCTCCGAGAGCGGTGCTGTTCTGTCCGACCTCACGAGAGCTCGGGCTTCCGACATCAGACAGCCCTGGTCAGCGCCCCGAGACTGAGTGATCCTCTGCCTATGGCAACCTCACAGCACAGCACCCGAATCGAGAAGGACTCCCTGGGCGAGGTCGCAGTGCCGGCGGACCGCCTGTGGGGTGCCCAAACTCAGCGTAGCCTCGAAAACTTCGGCATTTCGACCGAGCGCGTACCCCTGACGGTCATCCACGCGCTCGCGGCCATCAAGAAAGCTGCGGCGCTGACCAACGCCGAGCTCGACTTGCTGCCCCAGGACACTGCCGAAGCCATCGCGCGCGCAGCCGACGAAGTGACGGACGGGCTGCTCGACGCCGAGTTTCCGCTCTCTGTCTGGCAAACGGGCAGCGGCACCCAGACGCACATGAACGTCAACGAGGTGCTCGCCAATCGCGCCAGCGAACTTCTGGGCGCGGGGCGCGGTGAGCAGCGCGTCGTTCACCCCAACGACCACGTCAATCTCGGGCAGAGTTCGAACGACGTGTTCTCATCTGCCGTCAACCTGAGCGCAGCCCTTGCCCTTTGCACCCAGGTCGCTCCCAGCGTCTCCCACCTCGCCCACACCATCGACGAGAAAGCACGACAGTACGCCGACGTCATCAAGCTCGGCCGCACCCACCTGCAAGACGCCACCCCGCTGACGGTGGGCAACGAATTGAGTGGCTGGAGCGCGCAACTCGAGCACTGTCTGAACCACCTGCAGGCCGCACAGCCCCACTTGCTCGAACTTGCCCTGGGTGGAACCGCCGTCGGCACCGGGCTCAACACGCACCCCGATTTCGCCGCACGCGCCATCGCGCGCCTCGCCGAGCGCTTCGGTTTGGAGCTGCGAGCAAGCCCCAATCGCTTCGAGGCAATGTCGGCACACGACGCCATCGTCTTCGCTCATGGGAGCCTGAAGACGCTCGCCGGCGCCCTGATCAAGATCGCCAACGACGTACGCTGGTTGGCCTCGGGCCCGCGCTGTGGCTTGGGAGAGCTGAGTTTGCCCGCAAACGAACCAGGCAGCTCCATCATGCCCGGCAAGGTGAACCCCACACAATGCGAAGCAGTACTGATGTGCGCGATGCAGGTGATGGGCAACGACGTGGCCATCAACCACGCAGGAAGCAGCGGTAACTTCCAGCTCAACGTCGCCAAACCGCTGTTGGCACACGCGTTTCAGCAGAGCTGTCGGCTGCTCGCGGACGCCTCACGCAGTTTTGCGGATCGCGCGATCGCCGGACTGAGCGTCAATCGCGAACGACTCGCGGAGCTGGTCGAACAAAGCTTGATGCTGGTGACGGCCCTGTCACCGCACATCGGCTACGACACGGCCGCGGCGATCGCAAAACTTGCACACGAACGCAAGTTGACGTTGCGCGAAGCAGCAGTTGTTCATGCTGGCGTGAGCGAAGACGACTTCGATCGCTGGGTTCGCCCAGAGAAGATGCTCGCACCCCAAGCGTAAAGCAGCGAGCGTGCATTCGCGCTCACCCAGAACGAACCTGGCAAGCGTTTTGCATAACTAATAGAGCGATGACTAGCAACACGCCGCAGACGACCGCCGCACAGGTCGCGCCAACTTTTGCGTCGCTGGACGACGTGCTCTGGCGGGCACGTTCGTACTTGCGAATGGCACGAGAGCGGACGTTGCTGGTAGCAGTCACCCGCCGCGCTCGGCGCCAGCAGATGTTGCTGACGGCCGTCGCAAACGTACAGGCACAGTTGTGCAGCCTCGTGACGCAGACTCGTGAAGAGCTTCGGCATCCCAATCGATTCTTTCAGGTCGTGCCCAAGTCGATGCCTCATCTGCAACGCCTCCCTTCTTGCCCCGCTCGAACGGAGGCCTTGGACGGGTTTTTGGCGGCCGGTCGCGCGACACTATCAGCGTGGACGTACTTCTGGGAGGAACTGGCAAGCCAGTGCCCACCCGGTTGTCGAACGAAAGATGTGCTACTGAATCTTGCTGGAGCTTTCACGGCAGCGCAGCGACGTCTGGGGCTGCTCGAGGTCGAGTCTTTCGACCTCTGAGCCATTGCCCCTGTGTGACATTGTCTGGTGCGCACGAGCGCCGACTTCGAGCGTACGGCGCACCAACCGAGGGAAGGCACGCGCTCGCTCGGTGCGCGCGTGCCCCCAATCAACACGCACCGACGTTGAAAGGAGTTCACAATGCTCAGAAGCACAAAAGAATTGGAGGGTTTGAAGCTGGCCGCCAAAGATGGTGACATCGGCCGCTGCCATTCATTCCTCTTCGATAGCCAATACTGGATGATACGCGCCATGGTCGTTCGCCTGGAGCGCAGACGGTCAGGACGTAAGGTCCTGCTATCGCCGGTGTGCATCGGTCATCTGCCGGAGAGGTTCAACCGCATTCCAGTTCACCTGACGCGCGCTCAGGTTGAGGGAGCCTCGCTTCCGCGACTGGAGGAACGCGCGCAGCGGGAGGGGGCGTTGGACCCGACTCTCAAAGCAGCGCAGCAGTCTTCCCCGGAACTGCAATCCACTGCCGAGGTGCGGGGTTGCTGCGTCGAGGCAGCCGGTGGGGCCGTCGGGCGCGTCGCGGAGTTCGTCTTCGACGACCGAAGTTGGATGGTCAAATACGTGGTGGCGTGTGCTGGGCGCTGGCCAAAACGGCGTGATGTCTTGATCAGCGTGCACTGGATCCGGTCGCTGGCAAGCGGCGACCACAGACTCAGGACGCGAATGCCTGCCGAATTGGTGGAGGACGGCACGCCGTTCAAACGCGATCTACTCAACCACCCGATCGACGTGCACTTGTACGACTATTACGGCCGCCCCGCCCATTGGGTCCCCCGAGATCTCGGAGCTGAGGAGGAGCGGGCTTGGACCAAGCCCGGTCACTCCCATTGAGCGGCTCCACGAGGCGCGGCGTTTTCGTGGTCGCGAAAGACAGCGAAGTTGGTCCATTCGACGCTGTCGCCTCGATTCACGCGGGTTCCACCATGAGCGATATCAAGCGTCCCTGATACGCAGGTTCCCGCGCGACGCGACCGCAGTCACCCAGGCCCTCGCGAACGTTGCGCTGCAGGATGTTCACCGCCCGGTCGACAAAAGCCCGCTCTCGACCGCGCAGACGCATCACAACCTTCACCTTGTCGCCACGCTGTAGGAATCGCCTCGCATGACCTAGCTTCGTCTCCAGGTCGTGGCTATTGGTCTTCGGGCGAATCTGAATGGTCTTGACCGAGCTCGACTTCTGCTGGGTCGAACGCTTGGAGCGCTCGTATTTGTACCGGCCATAGTCCATGACCCTGCAAATTGGCGGGCGGGCGTCTGGCGCGACTTCGACCAAGTCGAGACCGGCTTCGCCCGCGATGCGTCGCCCCTCGTCAGGACTCATGGTGCCCAACATCCGCCCCTCGGCGTCGACGACGTTGATCTGCGAAAACCTGATACGCTTGTTCACTCTATGCAGTGGTCTCTCGGGCCGAACTGGGCCTCGCCTAATTCTCGGCATTCATCCTCCTTCCGTTGCTTGTCGTCTGCCCGTCAACGGCGACGGCGGCGCTTCTTCTTCTTCTTCTTGCGTGCCTTGGCACGCCGCGCCCGCGCCTTGCGCCGAACTGGGTTATCGTCGAAGAGCAGGACTTTGCACACCTCGTTTCCATCTGCCAACCACACCGTGGGGTTGAGGCCGTAGCCGCCGGAACTGATCGAAACCACTTCGTACTGGCCGATGTGTCCACCAACACGGCGCACGTATCCGCGTGAATTCCTGCCGAGTGCGATGGTTGCCTGCGCGCCTCCGTCCACCCAATCACTGACGATGTAGACGTACACGTCAGGACAGCGCGCCGCGTTCGCGTCCACCACGAGCTGCTCGAAAACGGGTGCTGGAGCAGCGGCAGGAGGAGGTGTCGGCGCCGTCTTCTGCTGCGCAGGTGCTGGCGAGCGGTCGTCGTCAACACGCGTGGGCTCAGGCCCGACCTGCATCGAGGTCGACAGTGTGGACAAGCCGACCACCATGTCCGAAACGCGGGCGAGCGGTCCTGCGACTGCCCAACCAGCCAATGTCGACACGAGCAAGAGCACGGCACCACATCCAGCGACCAGTGCGAGACGTTCTCCTTTCACGACGCGCACTTGGAGCAAACGTCATGCCACGTGCAGCGACGGCGGTTCCTAACGAGTCTCCCACGCCGCAGCGCGGCATTTCGCCTCACTCGTGGCAGACTTGCACGTCGCACGCTCGTCGAGCCCGGCGCCTCAGGCACCAAAGTACTCGCTCGTCGAGTAGCCCTTGAATTCGCAATAGCGCCGCAAGTCCTTGCGCAGCACCAAGACGCCCAACTGCACCACGGCGGCATCGTCGATTTGACCCAAGATCGGCAGCACGTCGGGAATGACGTCGTTGGGATTGATCAAGTACGCCACCATTCCGACCAGTGCGGCAACGGACGCCCAGGAAATCTCTCGGTACTTGCCGGAGCGAAAGTCCTCCAACAGTTCGATCGCCAGGGCCGCCTGATTCATGGTCAACTTCACTCGCTCGGACACCAGCTGCAACCTCGTTCGCGGGCTGCTCATGCGCGCGATGCGCTCGAGTTGGCGCGTGCTGAACTCGGCGAGAGAGGCTTCCCAACGTTGGCGCAGCCGGCTTCGCGTCGAAGAGCGCTCTGGGTCATTCGCAGCCGTACTCTTCGCAGCCGTACTCTTCGCAGCCGTGCTCTTCGCAGGCGGCTCGAACGTGGTACGCGAGGTTGGGATCGCCGGTTGAAGCACACCGCCCCCTTCGGCGATCATGTCAGCCTCGCGCTGCAGGTCGCTTGCGGTCTCCCGCAGGTCTCGCGCACGACGTTCGCTTGCAGGAGCAGTGTCTGATTCGTGTTTGGCTTCCATGATGGCCCTTGCGGATGCAAACTTGGGGCCAAGTGCTTCAAGCCATCGCTGCTTCGCCACGAGCAACGAGTGTGGGTCGTCGCAGTTGCACGCTCAGGACGTGGTTTGCGCTGCGCTCATGCTCCTGTCCAAGATGGCGTCCACCGCCGCGTCGTGTAGCTCCCTCAGATCGAAGGGTTTGTCGAGCACACGCGTGGCCCCCAGTTCGAGCGCGCGCTGATGGGTGCGCACATCGCCGAACGCCGTGATCAAGATGACCGGCACGCCTGGTACCCAGCGACGAAGCCAATGCAGAACGTCGAGACCATCGACCCCTGGCATGCGCATGTCGGTGACGACCAAACATGGCTCGGAGTCCTCCCCTTTTTCCTGGCGGAGGCGGTCGAGCAGTGCCGTTCCGTCCTGGCACTCACCGACTTCAAAACCCTCGCTGCGGAGTGATACGGCCAACATCTGTCGCATAGCCTCGTCATCGTCGGCGATGAGAACCAAACCTCGTTCGTGTTTGTGCTCCTTCATCTGCGTAGGCGTTAAGCACGGAGCGTGCCATCGTTCTGGAAGCCGAATCTCTCCCCAATCCCCCATCTTTGCCCGATCTTTGCGGGGCAGAAAAGCACCCGGCGGCGCGAAGCGTGACGGAATGCCACGAGGCTGTCCTGCAAGAGGGCCCCAGCCATCCCGTTTGAACCGCCGAGCGGACCTAGTCCGTGTCTCGTTCGTAGCGCTCGAGCTTTCGGTACAGTGTGCGCCGGTCGAGCCCGAGCACCTTCGCGGCTTGCGTCTTGTTACCGTCCGCGGCCGCGAGCACCTTCTCGATGTAGCGTCGCTCCAATTCCGCCAGGCTCAACATGTGCTCGACGTCCACGTCGCCAACCCGGGTGCTCTCGTATTTGGCGATCTTGTCGGGCAAGTCTTCCACGCTGATCTGGTCGAACCGCGTGAGCGTCACCGCACGTTCGATGGAGTTCTGCAATTGACGCACGTTGCCGGGCCAATCGTACTCCAGCAGCTTTCGGGCAGCCTCTGCCGAGATCCCCTTCACGGGCTTGTTCAGAGTCGTCGCGTATTCATCGAGGAAGCGTTGAGCCAAGAGCAGGATGTCGTTGCCGCGGGCTCGCAACGGAGGAACGTGGATCTGAACGACGTTGAGACGGTAGAAGAGGTCCTCACGAAAACGCCCCTCCTCCACTTCCGTTTCGAGGTCGCGATTGGTGGCCGCAACGACGCGGGTATCGATCGAAACCTCGACGTTGGAGCCCACCGGCCGCAGCGTGCGTTCTTGTAGAACCCGCAACAACTTGGGCTGCATCTCCTCCGGCATCTCCCCCACTTCATCGAGCAAAAGCGTGCCGCCGTGGGCTTGTTCGAAGAGTCCCTTGCGCGCCGTCTTGGCGTCGGTGAACGCCCCCTTGACGTGACCAAAGAGCTCGCTTTCGAGAAGATTGGCCGGAACCGCAGCGCAATTGATGGCGACGAAAGGTTGGTCGGCCCGACCGCTCTCCGTGTGTAACGCGCGAGCGACCAGCTCTTTTCCCGTGCCGCTCTCGCCGGTGATCACCACCGATGCGTCCGCCCTGCCGACCCGCGAGATCAGGTCGTAAACCCGCTTCATCGGAGGGCTCTCGCCGATCAACTCCCCTCGGCCCCGACCTGCTGAGACTTTCTCCGTGAGTCGTCGAACTTCACGCCGCAGTTGACGGTGCTGTACGGCACGGTTGAGCGCGTGCACGAGCGCTTCCATCTCCACGGGCTTGTTGATGAAGTCGTATGCGCCCGCACGGATGGCCGCGATCGCTGCCTGCATGTCACCGAACGCGGTCACGACGATCACCGGCAAGTCCGGCTGACTCTCCACGACGCGGCGGCAAATCTCCAGCCCGCTCGTCTTGTCGAGGTTCAGATCGGTGATCACCGCGTCGAAGTCGTGCTTGGCGAGCAACGCCAGGCCCTCTTCCTCCGTCGTGCACCACTGCACCTGATACCCATGCGTCGAGAGCGCGTCCGCTACCATCTCGCACATGCTCTGCTCGTCGTCGATCATCAGAATCGGAACGGTCATGAATCCACCTTTTCCGGCAAGTAGACGTTGAAGCAAGAGCCTTTGCCCAACTCGCTGTCGACCTGCATGAAACCGCCATGCTCGCGTACGATGCCGTGGCAAACACTCAACCCCAAGCCGGTGCCTTTGCTTCCCTTGGTCGTGAAGAAGTCCTCGAATATCTCCTCGAGGCGATCGGAGCCAATGCCGATGCCCTCATCTCGAACACTGATCTTGACGAACTGGCCTCCGGAAGCGTGGCGGTCAGGCGGTTCGGCGACGTGCTCACGCCGGACCTGCAGCGTGATACGACCGCCGTCCGGCATCGCATGGATTGCGTTCATGATGAGATTCGTCAGTACTTGCATCGTCTTGCTGGCGTCCACCTGGACCATCAGATCGAGTTCCCCAGCGGTGGTGATTTCGATGTCGTGGTCTTCGCACATCGGCTCCATCAACGACACGGCGTGGCCCAGCACGTCGCCGATACGCTCGTCTTGACGCTCGAGGGGCTTACGCCGCGCGAAGTCCAGCAGCTCGCGAATGATGGCCGTCATCCGACTCGCTTGCTCGGCGATCGTCCGCGCATTGTTCTTCACTCGCTCGGACGCTTCGCCATCGTTGGCGATCATCGTGGCGCGGCCGGACACGACGTTGAGCGGCGTGCCGAGCTCGTGAGCCATGCTCGACGCCAGCTTACCCACAGTACCGAGACGGTCCGCATGCCTCAGCTTCTCCAAGGCGGTCGTGCGAGCGCGTCGTTCCTTTCGCACGCGCCGCTGGGCTTCAGCCAGCTTGTCGGTCATCGCGTCGAAGTCGCTGGCCAAGCGTCCGATCTCGTCGCGCTGACGGATGTTCGTCCGCAAGCTGAAGTCACCATCAGCCACGCGGTGAGCCAACTCCGAGAGTTGCCGAATGGGGCGACCGATCAACCACAAGCCCCAAGCCAAGGCGACCAAGCCGGAAACCACCGCGCCAACCAGCGTCGTCCACACCTGAGTGTGCAGCAGGGAGCTGAAGTACTCACGCTCTCGCGGTAGCCGCCGCTCGATCTCGAGGCTGCCGACGTATCGCCCGTCGATGCGCACCGGCGCGGTGGCCAATATGCTCCAATCTTCACCTTTGGAGAGGCGCAACATCGTCACCTCGGGTGTTCCCACTCCGCTCGAAGACTCGCTGCGCAGGCGGATCAGCGTCCTATCACGGCGCGAGTTGGCACGCCGAATGAACTCCTCAGCCTGCGTGCGCCCCCCGATCTTCCACAGCTCTGCCGTGCCGGCAGCTAAGGTGCGCCCCAACATGCCAACGTCATCGCGGATCTCGCGCTCCTGAAGCGCGGCGATCTCGCGGACGTGAAGCGTCGCCTGAACCACCAGCAGCAGAGCGAAGGCCAGCGTCAATGCGAAGGCAAATTTGATCGCCAAGCGCACGAACGCACCTCACTCTGTGGTTGGACAAGTTGCATGCTCTGCTATCGAGCGTCGGGCTGACGCGGTCGATAGTCAAGCCGTACACCGATTGCGAACCACTCGTCAATTTGGGTTCGCCGGCCCGCGCGGCAGCTGTCCGCCGACGATCGCTCGAACCCGACGGCACGCGGCGGACGCCTCTTGAAAGAACTTGCCCATGTGAACGCCGCATTCCGACTCACATACCTCTGCCGCCAAGATCGAAGCTGGAACGAGCCACGTATCGAACGCGGAGCCTCGGGCCAGAAGCTCCGCCGTGACCCGGCACAGCGCCGCCGCATCGCGGCAACTCTCGATCGTGTCCGTCATGTCGGAGAGACCCGTGGCCAAGCTCGCGCAATGTTCGGTCGCGGTCGCGCAATCTTGGAGCGCACGGATCAGTCGTTGTCTCCGGGCGCCAAGAGTACCAAGCGCGTGGGGTCGCCCGAAGGAGGGATCATCGCCCACCTCCTCGACCTGTGCAGGGGGATGCGCTCGTGGGCCTCTCATGGCGTAGCTCCCGTCTGTTCGTCGAGGCGCTTTTCCAACTCGTCGACTTCGCGGGTCAGCGCGTCCATGGCTCCCTTCAACTCCGCCTTGGCTCGCTTCCGAAGTTCCACGAGGTGTTGGTCCAATTCCGCGCGCTGTCGCTCCAGCTCGTTCAGCCGCTGTTCGATCTTCTCCTTTGCGTCGGCCGTGGCGTGGTCACCCTTCGCGCGAAGCTGTTCGACCTTGGCGTCGATCTTGCGAAGCCGCTCTCGTGTCGCTTTGTCGAATTCGCTGAGCTCGCGCGCACTTCGCTCGTACGCCGCTTCGACATCGTCCTTGACGTTGGCGGCGCTCTCTTTCGCTTCGCGCTCGATTTGCGCAGCGTCCTCGTCGATCCCCCGTGTGGTGCGCTCGCAACCCAACGCGCCCAAGCAGACGCACAGGGCAATCAAGGCGGATCCACGTCTCTTCTCTTCAGTCGTCGGATTCATGTCGGCTAGCCGTGCAACCCGCGTGCCGGAGCTTCCCCTCATGCAGACTGCGCGGCGCACAGCGCGCGTGACGTTCAACCAGCTCGACTCCCCACGGACGGGGCGGGCGAGACGTTCTGCCACACCCGTGTCCTCGCGCCTCGCGTCTGACCACGCCGCGTGGCTTCTTGAAGCCCTTGGGGCATTGGCACGGCGATTGCTCCCTCTTTCACCAAGCGGGGTGGCGCGCTGACCCGCGTCAACAGGGCGCCAATGGGCGCACAACTGTTCACCCCATTCAGTCACACCAAGCAAACCAGCTTGGACGCAGCGTCGACGCACGACGCATCCGCTGCATCTGCTCTTCCCGCAGGAGCGACTTCGACGCGCTTCGAGCGAGCCCGTGCCACGGCTCGAGGGGCCAGAGCGGAGGCAAGGAAAACCAAACCAGCACAAATGAAAGGAACACCCTCCATGAGACGAGAAACCAACACCACACCAAAAAACCCCACCCACTCTCCTCCCGCGTTGGTCGTCGGCTTCGACTTCGAAGACCACTCGCTTCCGGCTTTGGACCAGGCGATCCGCTTCGCCAGCACCTGGCCGAACAGCAAGCTCATCGTCGTCTGGGCGGGCGCCGTCGCGAAACGAGCAGGCGATGAGGAAGCACGCGACGAGCTCGCCAAGCGCAAGCTGGACCAGCTCGACAGCGTCGTCCGCCAACGTATGGGATTGTTCGAGCAGCAGGGGGTTCGCATCGCTCACACGAACGTCACCCTGCGAGTCGCGGAAGGGGCCCCCGATGAAGCGCTCCGACGCACGGCCTTTCTCGAAAGTGCCGACGTCATCGTCGTCGGCACCAGCTCGAAGAACACCTTGGAGGGACTCGTACTCGGCTCCGTCTCGCGTTCACTCGTGGCCAGTTCCCCCTGCTCCGTACTCGTGAGTCGCCCGCCTAGTCAAAAGGTGCAGCTCGACCCACCACCTGCCCCGGGCGAGGAATCGACGTTGGGACGCCGGCACACCTACAGCTACGAATCACGCGTGGGACAACCCGGCACGACCATGCCCCTCCTCTATCCGATGAACTGACGCGACCCATTCGAAAGCACGAGGAAAGACAGCATGAACTCACGACACGGAGTCGACACGACTCCCACGAGAAAACTCATCGACCTCGCGACGCTCGCGGCGCTCCTGCAGCAGAAACTCGAGGGCAAGGCCCCGCGCGGGTACCTGCGTGGCAAGACGCGAATGCGCGACACCCTACAAGACGCGCTGGACATCTCGGCGGTTCGCGCCGAGCAACTCGTCGACCAGCTCCATGCGCGGGGTTTCGTCCGCTACTCCGGCAACCCCAAGCTCGTCGAGCGCAGGCCCCGCGAATGGGCAATCCACGTCAACCCAAACACCGCGCGCTAGATCCGCGACGACAACCCAAACACCCAGCGGCGCCCTGCCGCCAGAAAGGACACTGAATGCAAACTCAATTTGCCAGTAACATCAATCTCCCCAACACCGCCAAGCGAGAACTCACGGCATCCCTGAACGTTGCGCTGGCCACAGCGCTCGACCTACAACTGCAGGTCAAACAGGCCCATTGGAACGTGAAAGGTCCGCAGTTTTTCGCCCGACACGAACTCTTCGACCGTCTAGCTGAAGGTTTGCGGGCAGCCGCGGACAACTTCGCGGAGCGAGCCTCGGCCCTTGGCGGATACGCCCGAGGCACCACCCGGCAGAGTGCGGCAAACTCCGTCCTGCCCGAATACGACCTCGACGCCAGCGATGGCAGAAGGCACATCCAAGTGCTAGCCGAGCGTTTTGGCAAGTACGACGAGTTGCTGCGCAAAGCCATCACCGATGCCGAGAAACTGCGCGACCCCGCCACGGCGGATCTCTTCACCGAAGCACTGCGTCAAGCGGAGCTCGACATGTGGTTCCTCGAAAGTCACCTACAGACGTAGAAACGAGCTCGGCACAACCGGCTCGCAAACGCAGCAGCGCCACACCCCCACCCGTTGGGGGTGCCGTGTATTTGGAGTCGCCACTTCCGCTAGTCGCTACTTCACCACGAGCTCGGGCGGCAGTCCCGAAGAGACGACGCGTATCTCCTCCGCCGTGCGCCAGGGCACATCTGGCCACCAGCGCTCGACGTCGGGAGCTCCCTCTGGTTCGATACTCTGCCCTGGGCGCGGCGTGACGACTTTCACCCCTGCCTTCTCCGCCGCGACCAGAACGCGCTCGACCGGCTCCGTCCAACCGTGCAGCGACAGGTCGAACAGTCCCCAGTGCACCGGTAGCATGACCTTTCCTCGGAGCAGTTGATGCGCCAGAACCGCCTGCTCTGGCCCCAGGTGAACATCCGCCCAAAGTGGGTCGTACGCGCCGGATTCGATCATCGTGACGTCGAATGGGCCAAGTCGCTCACCGATGTCGGAAAAGCCGGGAAACAGAGCGGTGTCCCCGCTGTAGAAGGCTCGATGTTTTGGGCCGATCATGGCCCAACCTGCCCACAACGTGTGGTCGCGGTCCGTCAGCGACCGCCCAGAGAAATGACGGGCGGGCGTGGCAACGAGTGACACCCCGAGCACCTCGCCGTGCTCCCACCAGTCCAACTCGAAAATGCGCTCAGCCTCGATGCCCCAGTGCTCGAGATGCGCACCGATGCCCAGCGGTACGAAGAACGGGACACGACGTTCGGCTAGCTGGCGAATGGTGGGGTAGTCGAGGTGGTCGTAATGGTCGTGGGAGATGACCACAGCGTCGACCTTCGGCAGTTCGGAGAAAGCAAGCGGGGGGTCGAAGAAGCGGTCCGCCGTCATCCACTCGAAGGGGGACGGATTCTTGCCCCACACCGGGTCGAGCAACAGACGTACTCCGTCGATCTCGACGATCAACGTCGAGTGCCCGAGCCAAGTGACCCGCAAGCCCGTCTGGGGAGCAACGTCGAATTCCGCCCGCGTCCGCCTCGAGATGGGGATCGGCAGTTCGGGGATGCTGTAGTCACTCGAGTCGAGCATCCACGCCGTCAACGTCGGCAAGAACTCCGGCTCCTGCCGCGGCAGCACGTCGATGAAGCGTCCATCGGCGAAGTGAGGAGATTGCTTCATGCGCTCGAGCCGCGCACCGGTGGCTGACGCGCCCATCGCGACTCGCCCTTCCGTCGTGGCCCCGAAGGACAGCAGCCCGATCAACATCACGACCCCGCCCAGCAGCAGCAAACGCGCTCTGCGTAGCTTCGGTCTCCTCTTCGGCTCAGCGGTCTCCGTCATCGAACACAGGGTATGGTGAGCCACAGCACCGGCGTCGAGCAGTTTCTCGCGCGCAACTCGCACGCATCCGTCCTGCGCTCACCCGAAGAGTCGCAGGAGAAACCACGTTGCCCCCAGGCACCCAATCACGAGCAGGCCCGCTCCCGCCCCCCGATGCGACGCCTGCGAATGACGTCGGCCCAGCCAAAGAAGCGAAAGCCAGAAGCCGAGCACCGCCAGTTGACCCAGCTCCACGCCCACGTTGAACGAAAGCAGAGCAGGAAGCAGCACCTCCCGCGGCAGCCCCGCGTCCGTGAGAACGCTGGAGAAACCCAAACCGTGGATCAGGCCGATGCTGAAGACGATTGCCCAGCGCGGCACGAAACGCATCGGCCAGCGACTTTCGACCGCGATGTAGAGCACGGACAACGCGATCAACGGCTCGACGAGCGCCGGGGACAGAACCAAGTACCCCAGCGAGGCCAGCAACAGCGTCAACGTGTGCGCCAGCGTGAAGGCGCTGACCTCGAGCAACAAGGACCGCCTACGTCGTTGCTCTCTCCGCCACCAGAACCCTAAGACCAAGCCAGAAACGAACGCGATGTGATCCCAACCCTTGGGCACGATGTGCTCGATGCCGAGCAGGGTGTAGCGCAAGCTGACGACCCACCACGGCTCTTCGGGCAGCGGCGGTGTGGGTCGCACATCCCCCAGCTGACGAGCCCCACCCGCCACCCACTCCGGGCCGTTGGCTGCCGATAACCCAAAGCGCACGCTGCGCTCGCCTTCGCGCAGCAGACGAGAGTGGAGTTCGGCAGGCTTTCCGTCCCTGGCGGTGTCCACGGTGACGATGGTGTCGCGGAGGGGTGGGGCGAGCTCCAGCCGCAGCTCTCGCGCGCGCAGCGGCACGGCTGCTTTGACGAGCACGACGTCGCCCGGCACCGCACCCCCGCGCTGCCACAACTCCCGCACCGACGTTTCGAGTCGCAGCGTTCGACCGTCGACTTCGACGCGCAAGGCCTGATCGACCAGAGCGAGCACCTTTTGCTTCACGGCAGGCGATGCCGCCGCTGACAACTCCCGCGTCAGCTCGGGATCGAGGGTGAGCTGTCCGCGCAGGAGCCCTGGCTCCGCAAGAGGTCGCAGTTCGATCAGATCCAGCTGCAGGTCGTGGGCGTGGGCCTTGCTCCACGCCGCTAGCCACAGCACGAGCGCCAGCCCCCCCACGACGATCGCGCGCATGGAGCTGCTCACGCGCCTTCACCTAGACGGGCTGTCACTCGACTTTGATGTTCGGCACCGGAGGATCGGCCATGCCCGCTCCGATGTGAAAGCTCGGGTGCGGCGGTTGGTTGTACGCCGTGTTCTGCCACGAGATGGCCATCCGGTACTGGGCGTCGTGCATCAGAGTGTAGATGCGGCGCTCGGTCACGTCCGTCGTCGTGTACAGGCGCAGTGCGGAGTTGTTCGACTCACGCCAGACAATCTCTTCACGCCAATCCCCCAACAAATCGGCGCTCAGAGTCGGCGTCGACTTGGTGCCGTTGTTGGACGCACAGCTTTGGCACGAGAGCAGGGTGCCCCCACCGTACTTGCTGATCGCCGTTCCGTCCTCCAGCTCGCGACTTTCGTCCGCATCCCACCAGATCACGAAGTTGATCGACGACGGCGCGCCGCCGCCGATGGCCTGGCCAGACTGTGCGCTGGAAAGAGGCACACCACTCGAGGCCCAAAACTCCGCACCCGGGTTGTCGGGCAGGATGTCCGCGGCAACGCCACGCCCGACGTCGGAGTCCGAGATGGCGCCGGCCGCGATGATCTCACAGGTGGCGGCATCCCGCACCGACCACAAGGGACGCGCCTCGTACTCGTGGGGCATGAACACTTCGACACCCGGTCGATCGGGCAGCAGATCCGTCACGTGCAGAGCGTCGCCGTGGTTGAGCCCCGTCGAGCACATGCCCTTGCCGTCGTGGTCGACAGTCATGGCGCCGTAGATGATCTCCTGCTGCGGATCGTCATCGACGTCGGCCACGCTGAGGCTGTGCGCGCCTTGCCCGGTGTAAGCGTTGTTGTTCCCGTCTCGGGGCGTGGCGTCGCTGTCGAACTTCCACAGTTGACTCAACTCGCCGTTGCGCCAGTTCCACGCAGTGAGCGTGGAGCGCGTGTAGTAACCACGCGCCATGACGAAACTGGGCAAGCCCGTATCGTCGAGATACGCCGCTGTCGACAAGAAGCGATCCACACGATTGCCGTAGTCGTCCCCCCAAGACCCAACGTTGCCGCGAGCTTGGTCGAAATTCGTCGTCGCGAGCTCGACGCCAGTCTCGCCGTCGAAGACCGTCAGGTACTCCGGCCCGGACAGGACGTAACCGTCACCGTTACGATACACCGCGCCGTCATCGTCGTTCCCCGCTGGTCCCAGGCTGAGGAATTCGCCGGTTCCGTCCACCGTACCCGGCGCCGTCTTCACGGCCATTTCCGAGCGACCATCACCGTCGAAGTCCGCGACGACGAATTGCGTGTAGTGCGCCCCCGCGCGGATGTTCGGACCGAGATTGATGCGCCAAAGCAGCGTGCCATCCAACTTCAACGCATCGAGGAACACATCACCGGTGACGCCTCCATTGGAGTTGTCCTGCGCGTTGTTCGGATCCCACTTGAGCACGATCTCATATTGCCCATCGCCGTCCAAGTCCCCGGCACTCGCGTCGTTGGCGTTGTAGCCGTTGCCCGGGGAATCCAGCGGAACGCTGATGTAGTTGTCGGACCAGACGCCAACGGGTGTCGAGACCCCGCCCTCGGTTCCAGCAATCAGCGCCGAGACGGAGTAGTTCGAAGCCCCGCCCCCGCCCATGTCCATGTAGTTCGTGCTGTCGGTGACGTTCGCGACGAGCTCGCCGTCCCGGTACAGATTGTAGGAGACCTCGATGCCTGGATCGTACTCGTAGCCGTACATGCGCCAACCGACGTAGACGCCTCCGTTCACCTCCACCGCGACGAGACCACGGTCGAGTGCCTCCATGCGATAGAAACCGTCGCCACCCGCCGGGGTCGGGTCGTCGGAGGGCTGAGGCATCATAGGGGGCGCGCCCCCTTCGCCTTGGGATGCGGCACCTGCAGCAGCCTCGGGTTCGCCAGTCGTCGGCATGCCCGAGGCCCCTCCCGCGCCGACGGCAGCCTCAGCAGTCCCCTCCGGCGCTGACGCTCCAGGGTTGGAAGGCACCGTTGGTTGCGCGGCAGGCTGCGTGCCGGGAGGCGACGAAACTTCGGCACCAGGCGTCGCTTCCCCCGCGGGACCGCCGCTGCCCATACCGGACATGCCGCTGGAGGCACCCGCAGCGCTCGAGCTGGTCGCACCCGAAGCGCTTCCCGACGGTGTACCTGTAGGCACCCCGACACCAGCTTGCCCACTGTCGGTCGGCTCACTCCCGCAGGCGATGGCGGTCACGCACGTGAGGGAGCAGAGCAACCTTGCCCGCTGCGCGGACCGATGCGAGGACGTGAGTTCGACTGAGCGACCGTGTTTCATCTCGACCGCTACTCTATTACCTCGCGAGCGCTTCGCCCACTCGCCCGCCTCAATGCCGAATCCTACCGATCAAGTGACTCCAGAAAAATGAATGCCAGCAATCCGAGCAATGGCCTGAGGTGAACGCCGGGCCATCCGGACGCCCGCCTGATCACCATTCACAGACCAAAGTGAGCTTCCCACGTATGTTTCTGAGACGCCTCGGGATCGGCCCGTCGATGCGCCCCCGCCGCCGCGCCCGCCCGCCGACAAAAGTTGGAAAGCTTTTCGTGCGATTCGCCCTCGTCCGGGGCAAGTGGTCCAGTCGGACGCACTCAGCTCGCAATCGGGGAGCAAAAGCTGCGCGCTGCGCTACGCTTCATGGGTGAGCGGGGCCGCAGGAACACCAAGCAAAGCACCGGCAGGACATTGGATTTACGCTGTGGCGGGCGCTCTCCTGGCCGCGTGCGCTCATCCGGTCGGCAACGACCGAACGCAGACCGCGTCGGGAGAGGCGCCGATCGGCGCGGCGGTACAGAGTCCCGTGCTGGCTACGCCTCAGAAGCCTGCCGCACCAGCGGATACTCCAGCACCAACGCAGCCACCACCACCTCCTCCACCACCGCGACCCATCACCGAGCAGGCCGACCTCGATCCCGAAAACGACGCCATCGTCGCTCCCCCCACGCCACTCGACGATTGCGAATCGAAGCTGCACGAACTCGGCATCGAGTTTCGTCCAGCCGAGCTGCCACTGAAACAGAGGGTGGGCGACGTGTTCACGTGTGGAGCAGAGCAGGTCGTCGTCTACGCGCGGGGTCCCGAGGGGCTTCGCTTCAATGCTCGGCCGACCTTGACTTGTCGCATGGCGTTGGCCCTGGGCCGTTTCGAACAAATCGCTCAGGAGTTGGCTGAGCAGCACCTAGGGTCCAAGATCCGCAAAGTCACGCAGATGGGCACGTACAGTTGCCGCAAGATGACGCGCTTTGCCAACATGGTGAGTGAACACAGCTACGCCAACGCCATCGACGTCGAGTCCTTCCAGCTGGAGAATTGGAAGACCGTCAGCGTCGAACGGCACTTCGGCCCCCTCGACCGCCCGGCGGCATCGAACGAAGCCAAGTTCCTGCGCGAACTCGCGCGTCGCCTGTACGACGAAAACATCTTCTCCGTCGTTCTCACGCCCTATTTCGATCGCCTGCATCACGACCATTTGCACCTCGATCTGGCTCGCTACCGGGTGGACGGTACCCGCTGAAGCACGGCTCAGTGCCCCACGGTGGACGCCCCACGGTGGACGCCCCTCAGTGCGCTCAGTGGACGCCCCTCAGTGCGCTCAGCGGACGCCCCTCATTGCGCTCAGCGGACGCCCCTCGGCTCAGACGCTGCTCGGTGCGCACGACTCAGTGCACCGTGTAGCTCTTGGAGCCTTCGCGCACCGGCGGGTGACGAAGTAGCCGCGTTCGAGCGGCGTCGGTCAACTCGCATGGCACGTTGCGCGCCTTGCACACGCGCAGCAGCTCCGGCCGCGTGCACAGGGACAACACCGGGACCGTCTGCCACAGAGGCAGGCCTGGGTTCTGGAGCAACCCGGTACGCACGCGAGGCGCCGTCAACCAACGGACATTGCGGAACAGATGGCACAAGCTGATCGGATGGGGCGGCCTCAGAGTTACCAGACGCAACAAATCCGGCTCCGTCAGCTGGGGATTGTTCAGCAGCTGTTCGATCACCGCCGGATGCGGATCCCGCAGCAATAGTTGGATGTCTTGGCGATTGGGTCGGCGCGCCAAGCTCTTGCGCTCGCCCAACGTCAACATCCTCTCCTTGCGGTAGGTGGGGATCGCGCCACTGACGTCGGCGTCGACTTCGAGCGGACACTCTTCAGCGTGGCTCAAGAGGCGGCCCAACCGAAACGCTGCACGACTGCGCCCCGCCCTGGCCAAGGCGTGGAGTCGTTGCGGTGCGACGGCGCCGGAGATCCAAGCCACGACGGTCACCAGACTCTCCGTCCCTCGCTCTCCGAAGCTCTCGGTGTCCTCCAAGAGTTCCTCCAGGTGGCGGACGGCTTCATCGAGCGGGACCTCCGAGACCCACTTCGAGAACCAAGCCAACCGCAAACTCGGCTGGCTCACCGCACGCAGTCGATGTGAAAGCGGCGTGGCCACCGGTAGAGTGTAGCAGCTTCTGTCACGCCGCCGATACGATGCCCCCGCGCTGCGCCCCTCTTGCGCGGCCCCCGCATGCTCGACAAGCGGGCGCCCAAACCCCTGAGATTGCAACGGTTATTCCCGTGCACGTTTCCGCACTTGGGGGCTACCCGACGCTCGGCACATAACGCCACTCATGAACGTCAACCTCCTGATCGACTCCATCGTGCGGCAGACGACGGTGTTGATCGCTCAACTGGCCACCGCCGGGGGTGGCCGCCCCTCCCTGGCCCACACGGCGAACCAGGTGTTCGTTAGTCTGGTACGTGAACTGAAGGACCAAGGGGTCGGCAACAAGGTCATCGCCGACATGTTTGGCATGGCGCTCCGCACGTACCACGACCGGGTGCGCCGCTTGGAAGAGAGCAGCACCTACGGCGGACGTTCTCTGTGGGAAGCCGTGCTCGAATACGTTCAGGAGCGGGGCACGGTCTTGCAGACGGACGTGCTTCTCCGCTTCAGAAATGACGACCATCTGACCGTGCGCGGGGTGCTGCAAGACCTCGTCGACAGTGGTGTGGTGTTCCGCACGGGTCGAGGCAGCCGAACGACGTTTCGCGCTGCTTCCGCGGAGGAGGTGCGTTTGCCTGGGCGTGATGATGGCGGGGAGGGATTGGCCAATCTGGTCTGGGTTGCGATCAACCGGCTGGGGCCGGCGACGGCGACGGCGATCGCCGAACTCGTCCCCGCCGAAATGCCGGAGCTCGAAACGGCGCTCGATCGATTGGTGGACGAAGGCAAGGTGACCCGCACCGAAAACGCAGGACGACGGGAGTACACCTGCGACGGTTGCATCATTCCCCGCGGTGCCACCAATGGCTGGGAGGCTGCCGTCTTCGACCACTTTCAGGCGATCGTGACGGCCATCGGAACCAAGCTACGCCTCGGTAAGGAATCGCTGAACGACGCTGAGCACGTCGGGGGCAGTACCTACAACTACTGGATTTGGGACGGGCACCCCATGCGCGACGAAGTCCTGGGCTCCCTCCAGCGCATGCGACAAGCCGCGGTCGACCTGCGGGAACGGCTCGACGCGTACAACCAGACCCAGAACGTGCCACGCGAGCGGATGACCCGCGTCATCTGTTACGTCGGCCAGACGCACTTGGCGCCGGAGGTCGAGAACACCCCTCGCGACGAATGAACAGCATGGAAACTGAAACGACAACGACGAGGACGCAGAAGTTGAAACGGAACGGAGCCGAGCGAACGGCAAGCAAGGGAAGGAACGAGGGAAGCATGAAACCGGCAGGAGAAAACCCATCATCGCCAGCAACGACCGATGAGTTGGTCAGCCGCAAACGGCGGTCCGCTTCAACGAGCCCGGCTCGGCGACTCGCTTTGCTGGTGGTCGTGTCGTTCGCTTGGCTCTGTTCCGCGTGTGGTGCGAGCACCCAAGATGGAGGCGCCGGTAGCGAAACGAATTGGCTCTCGCGCTGCGGTGAAGACTCCGACTGCGACGAGGGAAGTTGCCTGTGCGGCGTGTGCACGGTGGTTTGCGAGTCGGATTCGGACTGCTCGGCGATCAGCGAGCAGGCCGACTGCACCCCCGCGAGTCAGCTTCAGTGCCCCGACGTTCCGACGAAAGGCTTGTGCGGCGAGAACGACACACCCTTCGAATCCGAGACGGATGCCCCCGATGGTGGACCTGCTGCCGAAACGGACGAAGGCGACGGGACCGACGGCGGGAGCTCCGACGTGGATGAAGCCACGGACGAGTCCCCCGCTCCCGGCGAAGCTGGTGGCGGCGGGTCGCAGACGGGCGCACCCCCGACGAAGGTCGATCTGTTGTTCGTCGTCGACAACTCGATGTCGATGGCCGACAAGCAGGAGGCGCTCGCGCTCACGCTGCCGGACCTCGTCAGTCGTTTGGTGAGCCCGAGGTGCATCGACTCCGATGGCAACGACACCGGCACCACACCGCAACTCGGCGAGCAAGAATGCCCCGAGGGCTCCCGCGAGTTCACACCGATGAACGACATCCACGTCGCCGTCATCACCAGCAGCTTGGGCGGCTTCGGTGCCTTCGGGACCTGTGTCGAAAGCGGCGCGGAGGCGTCGGAGCAAAGCGTCGACATGGCTCACTTGCTCGGCTCCCTCGCGCGAGGCGGGGAGGCGGCGCCGTCAGCCGCGAGCAGCGGGTTTTTGAGCTGGACGGCGGAGACCAAACGCGATGCCTTCGTGCCCGAGTTCACCAACCTGGTGCGCAACGCCGGCGAGTTCGGCTGCGGCTGGGAGTCCACCCTGGAAGCCTGGAATCGATTCTTGGTGGACCCCTATCCCTACACGAGCATCGAGCGTCAGCCCTGTAACAGTAGCGATAGCAACAACCTGTGCGCTGGTCCGGCGACGGACGGCTCCGGCAACCAGCTCGTCGACTTGACGCTTCTCAACCAGCGCGCGGACTTCCTGCGCCCCGACTCCTTGCTCGCCATCGTGATGCTTTCGGACGAGAACGATTGCTCGTTCCAAGCTAGCGGTCAGATGTGGCGCCTGGCACAGACAGTCAACGAAGATGGCGGGTTCAATCCGGCCTTCAAGGGCGCCGCCGCCTGCAGCGACCCCGCCCTCGGCCCGAACCACGAGTGCTGCCAATCCTGCGGCTCAGCCAGCATCGCGGCGGGCTGCCCCACGGCGACGATAGAGGATGGAACGGTCGTGGCGGCTGGCTGCGAAGACAGTCGCCGCTACGGAGCCGACGGTCTGCAGGACCATCCCAACTTGCGCTGCTTCCAGCAGAAGGCCCGCTTCGGTGTGGACTACCTGTTCCCGGTGGAGCGTTATTCCAACGCCCTGAAGCTGCAGAAGATCTGCCCCTTCGCCGACGACCTCGCCCCGGACCCTGCAGACCCGAGTATTTGCAGGGACGGCACCGCTCCAGTCGTCAACCCGCTGTTTCGGGATCTGCCGTTCGAACGGCAGCTGGCGGAAGACCCCTCGTTCGAAGGCACACCGGCGCCCGTCCGCCCCAAGGAGCACATCATCCTCGCCGGCATCATCGGGGTCCCATGGCAAGACCTCGCCGTCTCGGCAAATCCGAAAGACGAACTCGTCTACCGCGTCAACGACGCAGATGCGCCGAGCGCGCAGCGCATCAACTGGAGTTGGTTGATCGGTGAGCGCGACGTAGACGCCACGGGCGGACTCCCCAGGCCCCAGGATCCTCTGATGTTGGAGTCGATTGAGCCGCGCAACGGTACCAACCCCGCCACAGGCGAAGCGTTGGCCCCACCCGACTCCGGTTCCCTGGCAAACGCCATCAACGGGCACGAGTGGAGCATCACCGACAACAGCGACCTGCAGTACGCGTGCATCTACCCGCTGGCGCAGGAAAAGGAATGCCTATCTGCGGAAGAACAGCGCAACTTGCTCGACAGTGGCGCAGCGGTACCGGCCTGCGACTGCACCGACTTCGGCGGCGACGAATACCAGAACCCGCTGTGCCAAGCGTCGGGCGGAGAGTTCGACCAGACCCAGCGCTACGCCAAGGCCTACCCCGGGCTGCGCCAGCTGCAGGTGCTGTACGACTTCGGTGACAACTCGATCGTCGCATCCATCTGCCCCAAGGAATCACTCGACCCCGACGCCCGCGACTTCGGCTATCGACCGTTCGTCAGCGCCCTCATGGGGAGGATCCGGCCGATTCTGGAGCCGTAAAGCACAGCGGTGTGCACGGCCGCGGTAGGGGCGCCGCGGCCGGAGCGCACCCCTACCCGCTCTTTGGCAGCGTCGTTACGTGACCGGGGCTTGACGGTTACGCGCCGCAGCAGAGAGGTACCTTGGGACTGCTAGAACGGTTCAGAAAAGGAATTGGTGCTCATTTTCTGCCTTGGAACCGCTGTCATTTCACGCTGCCAACAGACGATGCTCCCATTGAGAAACGGCGGCAATCGTTGGTACTTGCGCCGCCACGCCACTGCCCCGGATACTTGGGAGCGTGAAGGCGTATCGGACGAAGAGGGATACGATCCCAGGCCACCGCGCCGCAATGGATCGCAAGTCCGGAGTGCGTTGGGATGCGCCGGCCCCCAGCGAGGCCGACGCGACACCAGCACGCTCCGCTTCCGCCGACGCGGCGCACGCTGAAATGGAGCGGGGCGTCAGCATCGGCGCATGCACACTTTTGTCGGACATCGTGGGAAGTGACGGCGTGCACATTCAGTGGTCCGCCTGGATGAATGGCGAGCGTCGCCTGGTGTGCCAGGCCTGGTATCAGCGGCCGGGCCAGGCGTGGGCGCTCGGCCCGTCCTACGTCGTCGCCGACCAGCAGTTCGAAGCCCTGCAGCATCTGATGCGCGGCGACGCGCAGCAGAAGTGACGTCACAGCGCCTCGAGCATCGCGTGGAGCGTGGGCGTGCTGGGCTCGTTCGTGGCGTAGGGCGTGGCAGCTCTGGGCTCATTCGTCGCTTCGAGCTGGGCGCGCCGGGCTCGTTCGTCGCTTCGAGCTGGGCTCGCCGGGCTGATTCGTCGCTTTGAGCCGTCGGACGTGCGCGGCGGGCAAGGGGTGTGCTCTACTCCCTCGGCATGTCTCGAGTTGCGCTGCACCCGGGGATCCTCGCCGCCATGCTGCTGGCAGTCGCGTGCACGCCAAGCTCGGAGCAAGGTAAGCGGACGCCTCCCGCTGCGACAGCAGCGGCCCACGAAGCTCGGCCTGCCTCCTCGAACGCGTCTGCATCGGAAGCTCCCGCCGGGCAAGCGCCTCATCCACCCCGCACGCACTCGACGAGCACCAACTCCCCACCTGCTCCCGGCGCGGAGGCAGCCCCGCGAACCGAAGCCGCAACGCCACCAGCGGGCCTGCGCTGCCTGACGAAATACTACGCGGGCGAGATCCGCCACGACGCGGCGCGTGGCTTCGAGCTCGTGCTACCGAGCGGCAGCTTGTCGTGGGACGACGGCAAGCGCGACAAGGATCTCGAAGCGCTACTCAATTCTCCTGACCTTTCCGACATCTACGCCTTCGACTACCCACGCGGTCCGATCGCGGAAGCGACCGGCGATCCAGGCCGCATTCGGGTCGATGCGGTGCTGTTGGCTGCCTACGGTCCCGAGCAGGCCGATATCCGCAAGCACCTGACGCGCGTCGAGTTGGCGGGGCATGGCGTCAGCATTCACGACAAAGCCGCGGACGCTCTTCGGCGAGTCGACGAGCGCCTGACGAAGGTGCTCGCCGCACATCCCGACTATCGCGTGTACTTCGCCAAGATGGGTGGCACCTTCAACTACCGGAAGATCGCCGGAACCGATCGCCTCAGTGCCCATTCTTTCGGCGTCGCCATCGACCTCAACCCCGCCTACAGCAGCTACTGGCGCTGGGAGAAGGGCAAGCTGCCGACGCGAACCATGCCCGTCGCGATCGTGCACGCCTTCGAGGCGGAGGGCTTCGTCTGGGGCGGACGCTGGCTGCACTTCGACACCATGCACTTCGAATACCGTCCCGAGATTCTCGACCCAAACTGCTACGAGAGCCGGTGAGCCGCCGACGAGTCTGCTATTTGTATTCGCACGATCGCACCGATGCCCAAGTCTCGCTCTCGTATCATCAGCTTCGATTTCACCCCCGGCACCGCCCTCGCGGGCAAGTACGTCGTGGAGGAAAAGCTGGGTGGCGGCTGGGAGGGTGAGGTGTATCGCATCCGCGAGCGCCTGACCGGTATCGAACGCGCAGCGAAGTTCTTCTACCCGCAACGCAACGAACGGGACCGTAGCGTCAAGTTCTACGCCAAGAAGCTGCACCAACTCAGAGACTGCCCCATCATCATCCAGTACGTGACCCAAGAGCGCATGGAGGTTCAGGGCGAGTGGGTCACCTTCCTCGTGTCGGAGTACGCAGAGGGGCAACCCTTGAGCGACTTCATCATCCATCAGCCCGGCAAACGACTACCGCCATTCGAGGCTCTTCACCTGCTCCACGCACTAGCGAAAGGTATGGCCACGATCCACGCCAAGCGCGAGTTTCACGGCGACCTACACACCGGCAACGTGCTGGTGCGTCGTCGGGGCCTGGGCTTCGACGTCAAGCTCGTCGACTTCTACAACCTGCACGGCTACAAGAAGCGCGACCAAATCCAGGAGGACGTCATCGGCCTGATCCAGATCCTCCACGCGGCCGTCGGCGGACCCAAGTATTACGCTCGGCAACCGCCCGAGATCAAACGCATCGTGCGCGGGCTGAAGTACTCGTTGATTCAGCAGCGCTTTCGCTCAGCCCTCGACTTGCGGGACTACTTGGAGAGGCTCACCTGGGAAGATGGTGACGGCCGGTAGAGGATGAACGTCAGGTCATCGGGCTTGGACGGCTTGCTGGAGTCCGAGGTGTGCATGCGCTTCGTCGCCAACTCTGCCAAGTCCTTGGCTGCCGCGTCCAACGGCCCGGAGCGAACGATCTGGACGATCTCTTCTTGGTGCACGTTGTCGAACAGGCCGTCGGTGGCGAGCACCACGGTGTCGCGCTCGGCGAGTTCGAAGGGAGTGCCGAGTTCGATGCGCATGTCGGCGGAGCCCACCACGTTGGACACGATGTTGAGCTCTTCGTGATGCAGCGCTTCGTCGGCGTCGATCAAGCCCGCCTCGACGCCGTAGCCCACCGGAGAATGCGGAACGCTCACGAACTTCGTCTTGCCGCGGGCGCCGCACACGAGAATGCTCGAATCCCCCGCGTGGTAGGGCCGAAACGAGCGCCCACGGATCTCCACCACGGCGAAGGTCGTGGCAGCCCCTACGGAAAGGTCACGGATCGCTCGATTGCCCGACTCGAAGGCATCGAGGATGGCGCCGCGCGCGTCTTGCTCGGTCCCTTCTTCCGTCAAGCAACGCGACAGTTGCTGCACGGCGATCTTGCTCGCCTCTTGCCCCGAAGGAGCGCCCCCGAGGCCGTCGGCGACGGCGAGCACGGTGCCCCAGCTCATGGGCGCGATCAGGGCGCAGTCTTGATTTGGCCAGGTCGCTTCTGGGTAGGGAGCCGAGAACGCGGCAACGCTGCCGGTCGAGGTGGTGCCTTGGACATGGTTGGGCTGGCGTTCGTCGACCAGGAGCTGGGGCTCGCGAAGGACCCGCGAAATCATTGTACTTTTTGCCTCGCGAGGCGGACCCACCGCGCTCGTAACCAGGCCAAAGTACCAGGCCTCCCGCTGGCTTCAAACTTCCTGCACTCCGTATTCCGTGGCCGCAGCTGTCGGGCCAGCCCCTCGCTCAGCGACAGCCGCTCACCGGCTGACCCCGGTCTTTCAACTGGACATCGATGCCGACGAGGCTGGCCTTCGACCCGGTGAGGCGCACCACGAGCGTGACCGAGTTGTCGACGATGAGTTGCTCCACCCCGGAGCCAAAGCTGGCTTCCCGAACGAGCTGTTCGAGCTGAACGCGAGCCGCGGGGTCAGCGAACACCGGATCCACTCCGTCGCCTTCGTCTCCCCGCTGCCGGTGAAAATTCGCTCGCTCTTGCCGCAAGATCTGAGCGGCACTTTCGAGGCGAGTGCCCCGTGAGTTGCAGTGGTCACGAGGACCGACCACAGCGTGGTAAGTAAACGCCACCGGAGCATCCAGCTCGGGCAATTGCTCGGCTTCGTCGGAAGACGGAGGGCTCGTGCCTTTGGTGTTGGGGCCGCGCTCCGTCGGAGCCGGCTCGGCTGCCGGAGACTTGCCGTCAGCTGTGGACACGCTCGTCGGAGCTGGGGGCGTCGAGCGTGAAACGCTCGGCTGGCTGGGCGCCACCTCTGCCGACGCTGGAGCCTGCAGCAGGAACCAACCCACGCCGGCGGCAGCCAGCGCCAGAGTGCCGAGCACTGCCGCCAGCACCGGCCACGACGAAGCCTTCGTCGCGCTGGCGACTGCCCCGGCGCTTGCGCCCGTAAAGCCCGCAATACGACGCAGGTACGCCTGGGCCTCCGCGCCGCCCAGGGGTGCCAAACGCTGAGCCAACGCGGCAACCGACGCAACGCGCGCGGCGGGATCCTTCTGCAAACAGGCGCTCAAAACCTCATCTACCTTCTGGGGAAGGTTGGCGCGAAAGCTTCGAGCGGGCGTGGGCGGATCGGTGACGATTGACGCGAACAGCCCCGCACTCGTGGTCGCGGTGAACGGCGTGTGCCCGGTCAACAACTCTTGCAGCACGACACCCAGCGCCCAGATGTCCGTGCGCGCATCCACCGAGTTGGGAGTGCGCACCTGTTCCGGCGACATGTAGATGGGCGAACCGATGGCGCTGCCCTGAGTCTGGGTCAGAGCGCTGTCGCCAGCATCACCGCCCGCGAACGCCTTGGCGATGCCGAAGTCCAACACCTTGACCAGGCGCGTGCCATCCGCTCGTTGCGCCAAGAACAGGTTCGCGGGTTTCAGATCGCGATGCACGATGCCCTTGGCATGTGCCTCGGCAATCGCCACCATCGCTTGCATCACGTAGCCGACGGCCTCTTGCACCGGCAGCGGCCCCCGTTGCTGCAGCACTTGCCGCAAGTCTTGGCCCTCCAAGTACTCCATCGCCAGGAACGGGCTGCCACTATCGAGCTGCCCGACTTCGAACACACCGACGACGTGCTCGCTCGTGATCTGCGTCGCGGCGCGCGCTTCGCGGAGGAAACGCTCGACCATCCTGGCGTCTTGGGCCAACGCCGGGTGCAGCACCTTCAGCGCGACACGCCGACCGAGGCTCTGATCCAGAGCGGCCACCACGACGCCCATTCCGCCAGCCCCCAGAATACGCTCCACCCGATACTTACCAGCCACGACCTGGCCAATGGACACCAAGCCGTCGGCGGAAGCGATGGCACCGGGTGGCGAGGCGGGCGGCGTCGGATGCATCAAAGTCCTCGCGTCCATTGGTAGCAGGTTTGACCGCTTGCCCCCAACACCAGACTGCGAAAGTATCAGCGGGTGACGACGCAGTTCTCGATGGCGCAAGCGGATCTGCGTGTGGTTCCCGAAAACGTGGGCACCCGCCCCGTCGCCATCGGTATGGGGGGCAGGCGCACGTACTCGGACTTGAGACACGCCGCTGAGGGACTCGCAGAGAAATTGCGGCACGAGCACAGCGTCGAATCGGCGCCCCCGCTCTTGTTGTGCAACGACCGCTTCCACTTCTGCGTGGGGCTGCTCGCGGGCTGGCTCGCCGGCACCCCGGTAGCGCTGCCGCACGCCCGTAACCCCGGTGCCATCGCCACCTTGGCGAGTCAGTTGGGTCCAGTGCTCCGAGACAGCGCCCCCGACGCCGTCACCCCCGACGGCATCGACGTGCGCCGCTTCGACGCACAGGGCACGCCAGCTCGCGACGATACATTCACCTTGAGCGCTGACACCCCACTGGTCACCGTCTACTCGTCCGGCACGACCGGAGCCCCACGCGGCTTTTCGAAGTCCGCGCGGCAGCTGCTCGGCGAAGCGGCGGTTCTGACTCGGGTCTTCGAGCTTACCCCCGACGATCGTTTCCTTTCCACCGTGCCGTGTCAGCACATCTACGGCCTGCTCTTCGGCGTGCTCGCTCCCTTGCAAGCTGGCGCGTGCTTTCTACGCGAAACGCCCAGCGCGGCGGCCTCCATCGCGCAGATGGCACGCGACGCCAGCGTGCTCGTCAGCGTGCCGCCTCAATGGGCCGCGTTGCAGCACCACGGGGCCTCGCTCGCGCACCTCAGGCTAGGGCTTTCTTCCGGCGCCAAGCTCGATGTCACGGTCGGCAAGCGGCTTTGCGAGTTCAACCACGTGACGGTGATCGAAGTACTCGGTTCGACGGAGACCGGCGGCATCGCTACCCGACGCTGCGACGGCGACGAGCCGTACTCACCGCTGCCGGGCATCGAGGTGCGCGCCTCGACCGAGGGGCGACTCGTGTTGCGCTCCGCCTTCGTCGATAGCCCCCACGAAGACTACGAGAGCGCCGACCAAATCGAGCTCTTGCCGGACGGCCGCTTCCGTCATCTCGGTCGCAGCGACGGCGTGGTCAAAGTCGGGGCAAAGCGCATCACCTTGCAGGAGATCGAGCAGCACGCGCGACAGCACCCACGCGTGCACGACGCGGCAGCGCTGTCGGCAAAGGTCGAAGGCTTGCGCGGTTCGGAGGTGTGGTTGGCGGTGGCCTCTGGACCAGCCGCCGTTGACAACGCCGCCGCAGCCGGGCATTTGACCCCGGCCGAACTTCGACGCTGGCTCTTGCAGCGTCTCGACCAAGTGCTGGTACCACGCCGCATCCGCGTCCTCGAACGACTACCACGAGAAGACTCGGGCAAATTACCTCGGGCTCGGCTCGAAGCACTCTTCGCGCAGAGCCCCGGCGCTGACGACGACACCCCCTGCACGCCCCCCTCCGCCTGATGCCTCACCCAACTCCTCGAGATCCGCTCACCGTGCTGGTCGGAATTCGCCCCCTGACGATCGAAGACGTCGTCGTCGTGAGCCAGCGGCGCGCCCGCGTGCGCCTGTCGGAGGACCCAACGTTCCTCGCGCGCCTGAACGCGAGTGAACGTGCCGTCTCGGAGCGCCTGCGCCGCGGTGAGCGCATCTACGGCGTCACCACCGGCGTCGGTGACTCCTGCGTCAACCACGTCAGCGGCGAGCAAGTGACGGAGCTTCCGCTCAACCTGGTTCGCTTCCACGGCTGCGGTACTGGGCGCATCCTCGAGGCGGAAGAGGCGCGTGCGGTGATCTTGACGCGCCTGGCGTCACTCGCCACGGGTTACTCCGCGGTGCGACCCGCGCTGTTGCTGCGCCTGGCTCAGCTGCTCGAAGCCGACTTGCTACCACGCATTCCCGCGGAGGGCTCGGTCGGGGCTAGCGGTGATCTGACGCCGCTCTCGTACGTGGCAGCGACCCTGTGCGGCGAGCGCGACGTCGATTACCGCGGCGCGGTGATGCCCGCCAAAGACGCACTCCGCGAAGCCGGCATCGAGCCGCTGACGCTGCAGCCCAAAGAGAGCTTGGCGCTGATGAACGGCACCAGCGTGATGACCGGGCTCGCTTGCCTCGCCTTCGCTCGCGCCGCGGACTTGGCGCGTCTCAGCACGGCGCTGACGGCAATGGCCGTCGACGTGATGCGCGGCGAAGCACGTCACTTCGACGATCGCTTGTTCGCGGCCAAACCGCACCCCGGGCAGCGCACCGTCGCCCGCTGGCTGCGAGAAGACACGAGCTTCGACGAGCGAAGCTTCGACGAACCCACTCGCGTTCAAGATCGCTACTCGTTGCGCTGCGCCCCACACGTGATCGGGGTATTGGTCGACACGCTGCCGTTCTTCCGTGGGCTCTTGGAGACGGAGCTCAACGGCGCCAACGACAACCCCCTGGTCGATCCAGCGACCGGCGACGTGCTCCACGGCGGCAACTTCTACGGCGGCCACGTCTGCCACGTGATGGACAGCCTGAAGACCGCGGTCGCCAACCTGGCGGACTTGTTGGATCGGCAACTGCAACTGTTGTGCAATCCACAGACCAACGGCGGCTTGCGGGAGAATCTCGTCGCACGCGACGCGGGCGTCGCGCACCACGGCTTCAAGGCCGTGCAAATCCTCACCAGCGCCCTGTGCGCCGAAGCCGCCAAACTGACAATGCCCGCCAGCGTGTTCAGTCGCAGCACGGAAAACCACAACCAAGACAAAGTCTCGATGGGCACCATCGCCGCTCGCGATTGTGGGCGCATCGTGGAGCTGACCGAAACCATTGCTGCGGCTCATCTGCTCGCCCTGTGCCAAGCCGTCGATCTGAGGGAAGGCGTGGGCTGCCACGCGCGTAGCACCCAGCTGCACGCCCAGATCCGTGAGCACATCCCCATGAACACCGCCGATCGCGCGATGGATGTGGACATCGCTCAGGTGCTTTCCATGTTGCGAAACGGCGAACTCGACTTCGGACAGAACGAACCATGAGACCGATCGCGTCCGAGCTCGGTCTCGTCGGTGGGCTCTTGGCTGGGCTGCTGACCGCGACGCTCGCGCCCACGGCCTTCTTGCGGGCGGTTTCTCCGTTCGCACCGCCGGAGTCCCCGCCGCTCTTGCCGCCAGAGTCCCCTCCGCACTCGGCACAGGAGCGCGCCCCCGCACGAGCCCCCGCGCGCGCACCCAAGACGGCTTCAGAACTGCTGCAGCTGCTCGCGTCGAGCCCCGGCGTGAGCGCCCAATTTACCGAGCAGAAGCAGATCGCGCTGCTCAGAGCCCCGCTTCGAAGCAGCGGCCAGCTGTTCTACGATCCCGCGCTCGGCCTGGTCCGAAAGACGGACAAGCCGAGCCCCTCGACGATGTATCTCAGCCGCCAACAGCTCGTCATCGTCGACGCCAAAGGGCGACGCGACGTCGATCTGAAGAACCACCCGAGCGCCCTAGCCTTGGTGCATTCGTTCTTGAACGTGTTGCGCGGCGACGAGCAGATCCTGCAACGCGACTTCGACATTCGCTTCGACCAGAACGAGTCGTCCGACGCTTCCGCAAAGGGTGAACGCCCCCGACACGATTGGTCGCTCACCCTCGAGCCCAAGGCTGCCCAGCTGAAACGCTTGGTTCGCCAGGTGGTCTTCTTTGGGTTGGGGGAGCAATTGACGGAGATGCGCGTCGCGGAGACGAACGGGGACCGCACGACGATGCAGCTCTCGCACTTGAACGCCAAGCGGCGCTTTTCGGCGGCGGAGAAGAAGCAGCTGTTCCTGCCGCCAGCCAAGTGACGGCAGGCCCTCGAAGCCGCTCTACTGCACGGAGATGATCACGCCCGACGTGCACTTGCCGTCGAGGCAGGTCTTGATTTCGTCGGTCTCGATGCAGTCCTTGTCGTCGGGCGCACATAGGCTGCAGTAATCGCCATTCACCTTGCCGGCGCAGGGATCGTAGGCGGCGTCGCTCGAGCACTCGTCACCGGTCATGGTGCAGGCGCTGTCGATGCACTCCATGACGGGGCACGCCAAGCCACCGTCGGGACAATCGCGACACATGCTGATGATCTGCGGGCAGTCGTCCACCGTTCGACAGCGCACCCCGTCCATCGGATCCGGCTCCACGGCACCGTCCGGGCACACCCACTCGACGGCGCCACACGTGCCATCGTCGTTGCACGTCACGTTCGGGCGAGCGCAGCTCTCGTCCGCGCACAGTTGGCATATGGCCGGCACGGGACACGTCGCGGTGCACGTATCGTCGACGGGTTTCGGATCGGGCTCCGGCGCGGGCGTGTCCTGATCGCACAGCCACTCGACCTCACCGCACTCGCCGGCGGCGTCACACGGCACGTAGGCTTCCGAGCAGCCATCACCGCACGGCACACAGAGCCTCGGCACGGGGCAGGTGCTGGTGCAATCGGCCACGATCATCTCAGGCGGCACGTCCGGCGGCGGCTCGTCCACCATCATGTCGTCCATCGACATGGGAGGCTCGTCGCCGGGAGTCGTCGTGTCCGAGGGCTCGGGGTCCATGGCCCCAGGCTCGGCGGTGTCTGCCGTGCCGGAGCCGTCGTCAGCACTGCCCTCGTCAGCTGCGGTGTCCGCTCCGTCGGCGCTGCCGCTCGTGTCCCCATCGGCCCCTGGGACATCCGCACCTTCCGACGTGTCGCCGCTTGCACCCGACTCGCCACTCTCGCCCGAATCGTCCCCTGAGGTAGCGCCACTGGCCGACATGTCGTCACCTTCCGAAGAGGCCGCCGACTCGTTCTGATCCGAGTCGCCACCACTGGAGGCACCACAGGCAGAAACCGCGATGAATGCGCTGCATACGGCCGCGCCCAGAGCCCAGGAGGAAAAGGAAGTCTTCATGGCGTTCACTCTCCCATCGGCAGCAACTTGACGCAATGCGGCTGGAACGGGCGGGCTGGAACTTCGCAGTGCGATTGCCCCCAGTATACGCTATTCGCAGCGAGCGTTTCGCTTCGGGGTCGGCGCTGTGGGTTTACGTATCCGCAGCGCCTACTGCAGCCCCGACGCCCCCTCGCCGTCACCTTCGCAGCAGGTCCCAGCGCCGTACTCAATCGAGGAACGCCAGCGGCCCGTGCACCCTGATCGCCTTCAGCGAGCTCGGCCCCGCATCTCCGCTCGGTTCCCGCCCCACTCGACTGGGCTCCTGGCGCGGGATCTTGTATGCCTGCGCGGATGCGACGAGCCCCAGTTCTGGCTGCCTTTTGCGTGCTCGTCCTCGGACTGATCACTGTCGCAGCAAGAGAACTGCGTGTGGAAACGTCGATGGCGCAGTTCGTCGCCGGTTGCCAGAGCGAGCGCCACTACGACATCGCACGCCGTTTGACCGACTCGACGCTGACGCGTCAAGTGCTGTGGACCGTGGGCGCAAAGGACCGCGAAACGACCCTCGCCGCCACCCGGGACCTCGAAACGCAGCTTTCTCGACTCGAGGGGCTGGCGGAAGTGCGCGGCGGCGTGGCCGCGGCTGAGCAGGAGGCCTTCCACGAGCTGTACTTTCCACACCGCTTCTCGTTGCTGTTCGAGGAGCCAGAGACCGAGCTCGCAACCCTATCGAACACGCTGGAGCAACGCGCCCAAACCCTGAAGACGCAACTCGCGGGGCCGGAGGGTTTTGCGATCCGCGCCATCGCGACGCGCGACCCCTGGCTCAGTTTCCCGCAGCTCTTGGCGCGCCTGCGCTCGACCCAAGCCCCCGAACTCGAAGTGGTCGACGGTCGCTTCGTGTCGAGCGATGGCCACGGCATCGTCTTCGGGCGACTCCGAGACTCGGCCTTCGACGCTCCTGCCCAGTCCACCTTGTTGCAGCAGGTGGACGACGCCATTGCCGCTACCCACGAGCGCTACCCCTCCGTCGTCGTCGAGCAAACGGGAGCGAACCGCTTTGCCGTCGCCTCCGAACGAGCCATCAAGGCGGACATCCAACGGGTGTCCTTGCTTTCGACCCTGGCCGTCGTGGTGCTCTTCATCCTCGTGTTCCGTTCACTCTTGCAGCTCGTGATCGCCGCCCTGCCCCTCGTCGTGGGCTTGCTGGCGGCCGCCGACACGTGTTTGCTCCTGTTCGGACAATTGCATGCCGTCACGCTGGCCTTCGGTGGCGCTCTGATCGGCGTCTGCATCGACTATCCCGTTCACCTGCAGAACCACTTCGCACTGGCGGGCGCGCCAACCCCACAGGCGAGCGCGCGGCAGATTTGGCGCGGGCTGAGCCTGGCCTGCGCCACGACTGTGGCCGGGCTGGTGGGTCTCGCTTGGACGGACTTTCCCGGCATCCGCGAGATCGCCCTCTTCACCGCGGCGGGGGTGAGCGCCGCGCTGCTGACGACGTTGCTCGTCCTGCCGCACCTGATGCCGAACAGGGCCAGCGCCTCCCCGATGCAACGTCGTCTGGCCGCATCGAGCGCACGACTGCTCGCTGATGCCAAAGGGCGGCGCTGGGTGCTCCTGCCGGTTGCCGCGGCCGTCGTGCTCTCGCTGGGGCTCTCGCGCGTGTCCTTCAGCGATCGACTTCGAGACTTGCACCAGCCCGATCCCGAGTTGGTAGCGGAGGACGAGCGGGTGCGAAGTCGCATCGGCTCGACTGACATGGGTCGCTTCGTCGTGAGCCTGGGCCGCGACGTCGAAAGTGCCCTGCAGAGCAACGACGCGGTGACACGCGCCCTGACCAGTGCCCAACGCGAAGGCGAGCTCGAACGCTTCTCCTCCCTGCATAGCCTCTTGTGGTCCGAACGGCTGCAACGACGAAACCTGGAGGCCCTCGCCTCGATGCCCGCTCTGGCGCAGAAGACGCTCGCGGCACTCGAGCACGCGGGCTTCGACAGCGCCGCGTTCTCGGACTTCACGCGGGAGCTCTCAGCACCGCCCGCGCCCCTGACGCTGCAACAACTCCTCGCGTCGCCGCTCGCGCCCTTGGTGCGCCCCTTCGTCGCCGAGCTGGACGACGAGGTGGCGGTCATCACCTTCTTGCGCGACGTGCGCGCCCCAGCTGCCCTCGAAGCTCGTCTGTCGAAGATCGACGGCGCGACCTTCTTCGACCAGGCAGCACTGCTCGACACGAGTTACCGTTCCTTTCGACGTCAAACGCTGGAGCTCATGGTCGTGGGCTTGGTGTTCGTCGTGCTGTTGGTCGCCCTTCGTTACCGAAGCATGCGCCTCACCGCGATCTCCGCGGCACCCGCGCTGCTCGCCGGGGCCGCCACCCTGGGCCTGCTCTCAGCGCTCGGGGAGCCCTTGAACCTGCTGCACTTACTCAGCTTGCTGTTGGTCACGAGCATCGGCGTGGACTACGGCATCTTCCTGGCGGAGAGCCACGACAGCGAGCATCGCGCTGCCACGCTGGTGAGCCTCGTCGTGGCGTGCTTGACGACGGTGTGTTCCTTCGGCGCGTTGGCACTCTCGGACGTGCCGGCGCTCCACGCCATGGGTGTCACCATCGCCGTGGGCGTGCTGCTGTCGTTGCTGCTGGCCCCGGCCGTCCTGTTGCTGAGCGGCAACGTCGGGGAGCCCCCATGATGTCCGTAGGCAACCCCCGCTCGATGAACGAGCACGCGGCACATCACCGAGAGCACGAGGCGCGCGCTCTGCACGACGTGAGCCACCCTGCGACCCTTCGTCGAGGCCGACCGGAGTGCCCAAACGCCCCGCGAGTGACACCGCGTCGACGTCTCACAGTGCTGCTTGTCGTGCTGCCGCTGCTACTCGCCTGTTGTCCAACAACCCGCACTCACTCGCAAAACCACCCCCAAAAACCAGCGAACTACCCGGGCCACCTCGTCGATACCACGACCATCGACGGCGATTTTCTGTGGGACCAAGAGATCGTCACCAGCTACCGCGGCCTGAGCTACACCTTGCATGCCGTCGTGCAGAAGACGGGCCCCAAGCTCGATGTGTTGGGCCTGACGCCCTTCGGCACGCGTGCCTTCTTGTTGGAGCAGGAGGGCACGGAGTTCCGCTTCGAGAGCTTCGTCGATCAGAAGCTCCCCTTCGAAGCGCGTTCCATCCTGATCGACGTGCACCGGGTCTTCTTTCTGAACCTGCCGCCCCCGGCGAGCGGCGCTGGCCGTGTGCAAGGACGACTGTACGACGAGCAGGTCACGGAAACTTGGCGCGCGGGACGCCTGTACGAACGGCGTTTCACCCGCCCAAGTGGACCTGAGGGCGAGATTGTCGTCACCTACGAGGGCGGCATGAGCCCCGGGCACCCCACCCAATTGATCCGCCTGGACAATGCTTGGTTCGGGTACGAACTGCAGATCACCACGCTCAGTGCGCAGAATCTCTGACCGCGCGCAAAACCTCGCAGCTGCGCAGCACGACCTCATACCGCCGCCCGCACGGCTCAGCGCCGCCGAGCACGCGCAGAACGGCCGAGCACGCGCAGCACTCTGACCTGTGCAGAACGGCACAGGTGCCACCGCCGCGACTGCAAGATCGCGCGGTCACCAACATGCCCCCGCTTTGTCGCCGCACCGAAGCGCGAACTCTGGCGCAGCTGCTCGGGCAGTGGTAGGAGCGCTCGACATGACGCTCGTGCGTGTTTGCAGCTGCCTTCTAGCCGTCGCTGTGTTGTCCTGTGGCGGGAGTGAAACGGAGGCCACCATCGACACGTCTTTGGGCCTCGACGCACGACCGAACAACGACGATTGCATCGGCAGCGGCGACTTTCCGGAGCGTTTGTCCGAGCATGCTTGTTTCGAGAGTGAGCCCCCTCGAGTATCCGACGCCTTCGTGCCGTACGCGGTCAATGCGCCGCTGTGGTCAGACGGCGCCGGCAAGGACCGCTACATCGCGCTGCCCAACGATACGGCGATGGAGGTACAGCGCAACGGCAACTTCGAGCTGCCACCGGGCGGCACCCTCGTCAAAGAGTTCGTGATCGGCGATCGTTATCTCGAAACCCGCCTCTTGACGCGCGACGAAGATGGCGAGTGGCACGCCGCCACCTACGTCTGGAACGACGACCAGGACGACGCGGAGCTGACGACGGACGGCGACGAGTTGGAGGTCGAGGACGGCGCCTGGGGGGTACCCAACCAGGACGAGTGTTTCGAGTGCCATACGGAGGCCGCCGGAGTCAGCCTCGGGCTCAATCAGCGGCAAATGGCCCGCGAGCTGAAGTACGACTCGACGGGACGCAAAGCGGACCAGGTGCACACCCTGACGGGCCTCGGCATGCTGGAAGGTGAAAGCGACGACGAGCCGCTGGTCGCCCCCGATGACGAGGAGGCGGATCTCGACGAGCGGGCCCGTTCCTATCTGCACGCCAATTGTGGCCATTGCCACCGCCCGGGCGGGCTCGGCGAAGGCGAGATCGATCTGCGAGTCACGACGCCGTTTCGTCTGACGGAAACCTGCAACGCCCCCCCGATGCACGGCGATCCGGTCGGCGAGGGCAGCGACGACGAGAACGACGAAGAAGCCAGCAACGACGGCGACGACTCCGAAGCCCAGGACGAAGAGAACGAAGTGCTACAAGACGCCGTCATCGTCGCACCTGGCGCGCCCGAAGCCTCCGCACTCTACCTGCGGATGATCAGCGGCCAGTCGAGCTGGCGCATGCCACCACTGGGCACCGGCAAAGTCGACGAGAAGGGCAGCGAGCTCATCGAAGCTTGGATCGAGTCGCTCGAGGAGTGTCCGGAGTAGGCGCAGCCGACGCCCCGCTGCTCGCGGTTCGCCGCTCAGCCCGACTCGGCCTCGGCGTCGAGATTGTCCAGCAAGTACGCCAGCACACACAGATCCACCTCGGTGCGCGACAACGTCCAACCGTCCACCGCGCGCACCTTCACGTCGACGAAGTCCGTCTGCAGGCGTTCTTCGAGCTGGTCGACGGCGTCGGACTCGGAGTCCGCCTCGTCGATCAGATCGCGCGTGCGGCTGGTCGAGTCGTAAGCCTCGCTGGAGCTCATGCCTTCCTGGCTGACGTAATGACGTCCGATGAAGGCGGCGTTGTCGAAGTCGTCGTCGCTGCCAAAGTAGCGCTCGACGACGTCTTGGTAGGCGCTGACTTCGGGCGGCGGTGGTTCGATGGGTTCATCGTCACCACCGCCACACGCGACGGCAGTCACGCTCGCGAGACCCACGCCCACGGAACGCAGGAACTGGCGCCGCTGCAAGCGCCCCTCAGCACGGGATACGATCATGACAACTCCTCCTGCAGGTGAGCGGCAAGGCGCTCGGCCAAGGCCACGATGGTCAGCGTGGGATTCGGCGACGCCCCCGTGCGGAAGACCGAACTCCCGGCGATGTACAGGTTCTCGACGTCGTGGCAGCGGCAGTTGGCATCCACCACGCCATCGTCCGGCTCTTCGCTCATGCGGGTCGTGCCCATGTGGTGGCCTCCGGGCGCGATCGTCCAGCTGAGTTCATCGCCCTTGGTCGACGTCCACAGGCGACCGAGCCCCGCTGCCGCCAACTCGGCACCGACGATCTCCATCGCGCGCCGCATGCGACGCTTGTCATCGGCGGCCACCTTCCAGTTCAGGTTGAGACGGGGCATGCCGAGCGCATCCACCGCGTTGTCTTTCAGCGTCACGCGGCTGTCGGCCAACGGGGTTTGCTCGGCGCGCACGTGGAGTTGGTAGATGCGGTCCTCACCGCTTTGACGCAGCAGCGAGCGCACTTCGTCGACGTAGATGTCGCCGGTGTCCCCCGGCTCCACCGCGGCTTCTTTGATGCTCGCGGTGAAGTCGAGCAGTCCCTCTTCCTCGAGCACCTCGGGCGTGAGTGAAAGCATCGATTGCACGCGGACGGGCCCGCTCGGAAGCTGGATGGTGTGCCGCTCGTAGAAGGAGATGTCGGCAGGAGCGCCCATCACCCAGGTGCACACGCCGTTGTAGTGGGGGTGCTCCATGAAGTAGCGCCCGACGGCGTCGCTCGAGTTCGCCACCCCTTCGGGCAGCTGCGTGTTCGACGCCAGCAGTAGTCGCACGTTTTCGAGCCCGCCCATCGCCAGCACGTAGGCGCGCGCTTCGACGTCGAACTCCACGCCATCGAGCGTCGCGCACTCGAAGCGACGGATCTCGGAGTGGTTGGACTCGAGGTCCAAGTTCCGAACGTTGGCGTACAGATAGACGGTCACGTCTTCCGCCGCCTCCAAGTCGTCGCGATAGACGTCACCGAAACGTGTGGGGGGGCTGAATTGATAGACTTCACTGCGAAGCCTGCCACCCGGGCTTTCGATCAACGGTCGTCCGCTGATCGCTTGGATCTCGTCCAAGTCCCAGATGAAGTCGGCCAATTGCACACGCGCGTGCGCCTTCTCGTAGAAGGGCACGAGATCGTCGTAGGCGACTGGCCAGCCACTTTCCGCAATGTACGGCCGCGGCTCGAAGTCGAAGGGGTGCATCGGTCGACACCAGCCTGCCCAGCGACTCGTCGAGCCGCCGAACATGCGCTCCCGCCTCGAATCGAGTTGCCAGGTGTTGATGCCGCTCATCGTGCCTTCGTAGAGCGCTTGGTTTTCGTCCTCTTCGTCGAAGCCACCGCTCTCGAGCACGATGACGGAAAGGCCCGCTTCCCGCAGGGCCAACGCCAGGGTGATCCCAGCCGCCCCCGCGCCCGCAATGCAGACGTCTGCGGAAAGCACGTCGCCCGAAGACAAGTCGTTCGCATCGACAATCATGAGGGCGGGAGCTTGCTACATTTGCAGCGCGACAGCCAGCTCCAGCCGCGACGATGCTAGCCCGTCTGCCCAAAACAGGCCGGCCCCAGGGCGACTGCGAAAAAGCTGCGGAAATCCTTGAGGTGCACCCCACACCGCGACTTGGAGTAGACCGATCGCAAGACTCCGCCCCACCACGGACGAGGGTTTGCCAACGGACACAGCCCCATGCCTCGTACCCACTCCAAGTCGTTCCGTCTGCCGCTACGCGGCTTGCTCCTGAGCTGCCCGCTCGTTGGCTGTGTGGCAGCCCCGACCGCGACGCCCCCCGCGCAGAAGCCCTCTGCCCAGGGATCCGGTGCAGGCGCCGCTCCGGGAGCGTCGCAAGCTCAGCCCGCTGCCACTTCTTCATCGCGTCCTTCTTCAGCTGCTTCACCCGCTGGTGCCAGTCGAACGTTCGACGCCGCAGCGGCCATTTCCGGTTTGAGGCCTCCGAAGGCCTGCCTCGCTCGAGTCGGCTACGACGGACCGTACGAAACGTGTGGGGTCGAGACCGTCGCCAACGGGCGCGCACTCATGCTCACGATCGTGACCGAATGTGGTGGGGATAGTTGCTCGGTCGAGGCCTGGCTGCTCCCTGACGCCACGAGAGCCGAACACCTGAGCGCCTACGAGGGAGGCATCATCGCGTTTGCCCCGGACTTGAGCTTCTACGTCACCGACTTGCGGGAATTCACCTCCAGCGATGACTTTTACCAACACTTCACCGTGCGTGTGCCCCAGTTGGTGCGCATCGACCTCGTGACGAAAAAGAGCCAACCTTTCGCGGACTGCATGTCGCCGGTGCTGTCGCCGGACGACGAGCACTTCCTGTGCCGCAACCGCTACGCAGATGTCTTGCGTGTACCCGTGGACGGCGGCGAGCTGGAGCTCTTGATGAGCAACCCACGTCCCGAGCCCGTTCATTGGTCTCCCTACTCATTCACCTACCCCCCACCAGTGAGCTTCGTCTCGCTACGAGAAATCGAAGTGAACTGGTTCAATAGCCTCGCTCCCATCCGCCTCCCGTATTCCGTCGAGACGAGGTCGACGGCCAACGCCACCCCTCGTGCCACCCCGCGCCCGCTCACGGATCGCTTGGCGGCCTGCGACGCCCAGGAGCCCTTCGACATCGCCACCATCTGCCCGCCTCACGAGGCGCGGGGCTTCCCGGCGCTGGCCGCGGACGGCAGCGTGCTGTTCGCCATCGAGTCGTGGAGCAGTTGCTGCGCCGACATGGCCAGAGACACGCTGCTCGAGTTCTCGCCCCCGGCGACCGGCGCTGCCGCCGCACCCAAGCGCACGTTGCTGTGGGAGTTCGACCAAGAGACGGGCAAACGGACGTTGAGTGACGCGACCAGCCGCCAGCGCATCACGGCACTGAACCAGCGCGCCACGCAGCTCGGGGCGCGCCCACTGATCCCGATCCCCGCGACGGGACTCTCGCTCGGGAACGACGAAATCTTGATCGCCTCCGGGCCAGCGGCGCGGCTACTGCGGGGAGGGCGCCTGGTGCATGTCGTCGAGCGAGCGCCCTTCGAGCAAACCGGCTTCTGCTGCAACGCGGAACCGACTCAGCCGGGACAGGAACCCGCCACCTGCACGCGCGTGGCGAAGTTGAAAGCAGCCTGGTGGGCGCCTGCGGCGCGACTGCTCGTCACCGAGAGCGAGAACAACGAGGGACCGGATGGCTGCGAGCTCGGTCCGCGCATCGACGTCACGCGCTTTCCCGCGCCGGGGCAATCGAGCACCTTGCGCAGCTTCGAACTGACAGAGTGAGCTCGTCCTGGCACGCGACGTTGCCCAGCATGCTCGTCCTGGCGCGCGACGTCGCCCAGCGTGCTCGGCGTGGCTCGGCGAATTCACGCTGACGGCCCCCCCAGCGCGGCGATTGCCAGCAATTGGTCCGTGCGCGGAGCGAGGGTGTACGGTGTGCCTCGGGACAACCATGGCCGAAGACGACGCGACTCCACACGTGCTCTCGACCCAAGAGGGTCTGGACCTCTACAACAAGAACAGGTTGGCACCTGCTTTCTTCGCGCTGCTCTTCTTCGCCTCGGTCGCTGCCCTGGTGTACACGCTGGCGGCCTTCGTGCACGACATCGTGCTGGCGTTGGTGTTGGTGGCGCTCTTTCGCCCCCTGTACCACAAGCTGAACCGACTCTTCGGCGGCCAACGCTGGCTCGCTTCCGCGGCGGTCACACTCATGATCGCCGCGCTGGTCGCCATCCCCTTGGCGCTCCTGACGGTGGCTCTCGTGCAGCAAGCAGAAGTGGCTTACAACACGATCGCGGAATCTCTCGGCGAAGGCCTCGAGGGTGCCGGACCGCTCTCTTGGGCGCTGGCCCACGCGGAGAGTACGCTGGCCCGATTCGGCGTCGAAGTCTCCCCGGAGTACCTCCAGAACCTGATGGCAAAGGCCGGGCAGGTGATGCAGGAGGGAGCTTTCGCCGCGGGAGGCAGCGTGCTGTCGAACCTCCTCGCGGCGTTGATCCACGCCTCAGTGCTCCTGATGATCGTCTTCTACCTGCTCGTGGATGCCGAGCGGTTGCGCGACTTCATCTTCAAGCTCTCCCCTCTGCCCGAGTCGGAAGAGGTGCTCCTGATCCGGAAGTTCAGTCAGGTGGCCAAGGGCACCCTGGTCGGCAACGGCATCGGCAGCGTTGGGCAAGGCGCCTTGTGCGGCCTCGCGATGTGGGTCGCTGGCTTGCCCTCGCCGTTGTTCGGTGCTGCGGTGATGAGCATCCTCGCTTTCTTGCCGCTGGTGGGTGTTTCGATCGTCGTCATCCCTTTGGGCATCTATCTCTTTTTCGTGGACTCACCGACCACCGCGACGCTGTTCTTAGTATTCTGTCTCGGTCAGGCCGCCATCTTCGAAAACATCGTCAAGACGAAACTGATCGGCGCGGGGGCTGCCATGCCCGATCTGCTCGCCTTCCTCGCCATCATCGGCGGCTTGGCCATGTTCGGCGTGTTGGGGTTGCTCTATGGCCCCCTGCTCGCCACCGCATTCTTGACGCTCACCGAGCTCTACTTCACGAGCTACCGACGCACCCTGGCGCT
>JBNKHV010000017.1:0-67697 GCA_050290545.1 Polyangiaceae bacterium
CATCGGGCCGCAGCTGGAACTTCAAGCTTCGCGCTCTGGAACTCACCGGCTCCAAAATGGCGGTCTGATGACGAGACATGCAGCGTTTATGCGACGGCATGACCTGCGGCGTCAACGTGTGGAGGCGCGAGTCGAGCCGACGACTCCCCCGACGAACTCTTCTTGGCAGCCGCCGTCGGTCCCGGCGCCTTGGGTGACGGCTTGGTCCGTACCCAAGGCTTGGCACGCGCCGTGCTTGCGCTCGACTGTCGGCACCGGGCTGAGGTGGGTAAACCTGCTCTTCCCCGCTCTGCGTCGACGCACATATCTCGCCTGCTTGGAGGTACCCGTGAACATTCTGCGACAATTGACTTGCTTCTCCATTCTCACGTTGGCTTCGACGGCCTCCGCTCAATCGGAGTGCGACGCCGACAGCGATTGCGAACAAGGCTTCGTGTGCGAAGTCGTGGGCGCCTCCACTTGTGCCGACTCGGCGTGCGCGGAAGGCGAAGACTGCGAACCCGTCGACTGTGAATCCGAAGAATGGTCCGAGTGCGTGCCCGGCCCCTGTGAAGAGGACAGCGATTGCGCTGAGGGCTTGTCGTGCCACGTCGTGGAAATCGAGGACTGCGTCGACGTGGCCTGCCCCGACGACGTGACGGACTGCAGCTCAGAGCCCGAATGCACGACGGAAACGGACGCGCTGTGCCTACCCGCTTGGGCATTGCCGTGTGAAGAGGACAGCGATTGCGGACCTGAGGGTTTCAGCTGCGTCGAGCGAGAGCGCTGCGAGTGCCAAGGGAGTGCCAGCACCGAGCCTGCGAGCGCAGGTACCGACGCGGCGACGGGCAGCACCGACGAGACGCAGAAGCCCGAGTGTCAGTGTGAAGGCACCGGAGACTTCTACTGCAAAGCGGAGGAAATCGAGTGTGAGCAGGACTCCGAGTGCCCCGAAGACTGGTCCTGTGAGGTCGTGTCGGCGTGGGGTTGCGACAGCTCGGGTGGAACGGGCGACGTCGACACCGGCTCTGACAGCACTGAAGGCGATCCTCCCCCCGCCGAACCCCGTGAGGCGGACGCAGGAAGCGCCGAACCGACAGCAGTCGACGCATCCTCTCCCGACGAAGCGAGCGATGCGAGCGCGGGCGACGAGGAGCGAACGGATGACTGCACGTCGGGCAGCATCTCCATGTGCATGCCGCCCTACTACGATTGGGTCGAGGACCGGGGGTCGGACCAGGGCGGCACCGGCGACGATACCAGCTCGGGTGAAGACGACGAGGGCACCGACGGCGCTGAACCGAACGGCGAGGAGCCCGATGCAGGAGCCGGTTCTTCGGACGTCACCGACGAAGTAACCGATGACGATGAGGACACGACCACGGACGAGGCGGACAGCGATGCATCGACCGATGACGACAACTGCGGTTGTCGTGTGGTTGGACGCCCCGTGTCGTCGAGCGCCGCCTGGCTGGGCGTGCTACTCGGCGCCGCGTTGTTGACACGACGGCGACGGCGCTAATCGATCGCGTTCGGAGCGTGCGAGATGAATGCCGGCCAACGAGGGATTGTTTCGTGTCTCGGCGTGCACCCGACACGACGCTGAGACATACTCAATCATGGATCGCAAACATTCGAAGGGGGGCAAGGACTTCAACCCCGAAACGCTCGCGCTCGGTTACGGCTACGACCCGTTCTTGTCGGAGGGGGCAGTCAAGCCACCGGTGTTTCTGACGTCGACATTCCAGTTCAAGAATGCCGAAGCCGGGAAGCGCCATTTCGAGCTCGCATACGGGCTCAGAGAGCAGAGGCCGAGCGAAGTCCCTGGTTTGATTTACAGCCGCCTGAACAACCCGAACCTGGAGATGTTCGAAACCCGACTCGCGGCTTGGGACAAGACGGAGGCTGGCGCTGTCTTTTCTTCTGGCATGGCCGCGATCGCGACTTCGTTGCTCGCTTTGTTGAAACCCGGTGACGAAATCATCTCCAGCGCTCCCATCTACGGTGGCACGCACTACCTGCTCGAGCACATCTTGCCGAAGTTCGGGATCCACACACACTCGGTTCGGGCCGGCAGCGATACCGCCCCGAACATGCGAGACCTCGCCAACCAGATCGGCCCCGAAAAGGTACGCCTCTTCTTCATCGAAACACCGGCGAACCCATCGAACGAATTGGTCGACATCAAGGCCATCTCCGAACTGGCGAAGGATCTCGCCAAGCAGCACGGTCACCCGGTGTTGACCATGGTCGACAACACGCTGCTGGGTCCCGTCTTTCAGCGCCCCGCGCTGTTCGGCGCCGACTTCGTTTTGTACTCGGCCACGAAGTTCATCGGCGGTCATAGCGATCTGATCGCGGGTGTGATCACCGGAAAGAAGGGCTGGATCGATCAGCTCAAGGTCTACCGCACGATTCTGGGCACGATGGCCAACCCCTTCACGGGCTGGTTGCTGATGCGCTCCCTCGAAACGGTGAGTGTGCGCATGCGCCGCCAAGCCAAGACGGCTCAGAAAATCGCTCACATGCTCGCGGAACACCCGAAGGTAGAGAGCGTGCAGTACCCGGGGCTGATCACCCCCGGTCACTCACAACACGCCCTCTACAAGAAACAGTGCACCGGCCCGGGCTCGTTGATTGCTTTCGAGGTCAAGGGTGGCCAAGAAGCAGCCTACGAGGTGCTCGACTCGTTCGAGGTCTTCCGACTTGCCGTCTCGCTCGGCGGAACGGAGAGCCTGGTCGAACATCCCATGTCGATGACCCACGCCGACGTCCCGCCCGATCTCCTGGGCACCTACGGCGTCAACCCTGGGCTGATCCGAATGAGCGTCGGTCTCGAGCACGCCTCCGACTTGATCTACGATCTCGAGCAGGCACTGGAAGCCATCTGAGCGCAGTCCGGGCTGGAAGCCCTGCGACGTCGACCTAGTCGCAGACAGCGGCTTTCATGCTAGCGTCGGCCCGTGAGTGACAGGAAGCAAGCCATCGTGGTGTGCGGCAACGCGGGAGTGGGCAAGAGCACCTACGGCGCTAAGTTGGCAGCCGAGCTCGGCGCGGCACTGGTCGACATCGACACCTGCACGGAACGCCTGGCGCGACTGGTGATGCAACAGAGCGGCCACGAGCCGGCGGACAGAGACTCAGCGGATTTCAAACGCCTACTGCGCGAACCCATCTACGAAACCCTCTTCGACATCGCCTGCGAGAACTTGGCGCACGTTCCCTGTGTCATCGTCGGACCATTCACCCGCGAGCGGCGCACAGCATCATGGCCTGCCGACCTCAGCGCACGACTGCGCGCTCCAGTTCGCATCATCCTCGTGACCTGCAGCGCCGAGGAGCGCCGCCGACGCATCCTCGAGCGAGAGAACCCGCGTGACGCCGGCAAGCTGGAAAACTGGGAAGCCTACGAAGCGGCCGGCAGAGACGAGCACCCACCCCCCTTCGAACACGAGTTCGTCGACACCAGCGAACTCTGAGTGCGTGCGGGCGTCGACGTGATGCGGGCGGACGCGACGGCTACAAGACGTCGACTTCGTGGCCGCTGCGCCGCAGGCTGTCCGCGACGCGCTCGACGTGCGCGCGGTTTCGCGTCGCGATTTCGATGCTGAGCCGCGTGCGCCTCGCCGGTGAAGCGAGGAACACGCGCTCGTGCACGACCTCCACGATGTTGGCGCCCGCATCCCCGATGATACGAGTGATGTCCGCTAACGAGCCCGGCAGGTCTTTGACGTCCACTCGCAGACGGGCCAACCTGCCCGTGCGCGCCAAGCCACGGTAGATGGTATCCGCCATCACGCGGGGATCGATGTTGCCTCCGCTGATGACACAGGCGACTCGTTTGCCCGCAAACAGCTCAGGGTACTGCAAAACCGCAGCCAATCCGGCGGCACCTGCGCCTTCAGCCACCGTCTTTTCGTACTCGAGCAGCTCGTTGCAGGCGCGTTCGATGAACGCCTCATCCACCAGCAACATACTGTCGACCTCGCGAATCACGATCTCGCTCGTCAGCTTGCCGGGTCTCTTGACGGCGATGCCATCGGCCAAGGTGTCCGCTCCGAAGGGCCCCAAGGTGACGTCCTCCACGTCGGGGATGGACGCGAGCGTGTCGGGGGGGCGACGTACGCGCTCGAATTGGCGCACCATCGCCCCGAATCGCTCCGCCTGCACGCCGATCACTTTCGTCTGGGGCGCCAGACGTTCACACACGAGCGCAATGCCGGCGATCAACCCGCCGCCACCGACCGGTACCACGATGACGTCGGGCGGCGGCGCGTCTTCCAGCAGCTCCAGCGCGCAGGTCCCCTGTCCGGCGATGACGAAGGGGTCGTCGTACGGCGGCACCAGAACCAGGCCCTCTTCCTCGGCCAACTGGCGCGCCTTGTCGCTCGCTTCGTCGACCGTTTCTCCGACTTGCAGCACGCGGGCGCCGAGCACTTCGGTGTTGGAGACCTTGATGAACGGCGTCGTCTCCGGCATGACGATGGTCGCGGCGATACCCAAGCGCCGCGCGTGATAAGCTACTGCCTGCGCGTGATTACCGGCCGAAGCGGCGACCACTCCTCGCGCGCGCTCTTCAGGGTTCAGGCTGGACAGCTTGTTGAGCGCGCCCCTTTCTTTGAACGACGCGGTGAACTGGAGGTTCTCCAGCTTGAGCCACAGTTCGCAGCCGGAAAGCGCCGAGAGCGTGACCGAGGGGACTGTGGGCGTACGCTGAACGGCACCGGCTATCGTGCGCCGCGCTGCTTCGACATCGTCGAAGGTGACGGGGGAGCTGGCTCCAACGCTGGCTCGTGGGACTTCGCTGCTCGATACCACAACTCGAGTGTGACACACATGACGAGCGCCACGCACGGGCGAAAGAGCTCAGGGTGAAAGCAGCTGCATCTCCCAGCCCCGGGGCGTTCGTTGGTAGACGCGACGCTCGGGCATGCGAAAGCTACCACGCTGCCACAGTTCGATACGCTCGACGGACAGTTCGTAGCCGCCCCACCCCTCTGGGCACGACGGCGAGCTGCCCCGTTCGCGGTGCTGCCGGAGCAAGCTCTGATGCCGTCGCCGAAGCGCCGTCAACGACGAGAGGCTTTCCGATTGCTGGCTCAGCACGGTCGCCAACTGATGCTCGAGAGGCCGGCCGGCGAAGTAAGCCTCCGACGAAGCGCGGTCCAGCTGCTCGACTTTTCCCTCGACGCGCACCTGACGCCCAGCCGACAACCACAAGAAGACAGCGGCCACCGTCGGGTCCCGCGACAGCTCTCGTCCTTTGCGGCTACGGTAGTTGGTGTAGAAACGAAACTCCCCGGCCGGGCCTGGGCGGTAGGAGACGACCCGAGCACTGGGTGTGCTCTCGCCTACGGTGGCCAGCACGAAGCAGTTCGCCATCGGGTCGTTGCATCGGGTGGCGTCCTCATGCCAGCGCGCAAACTCGGCCAACGGCGTGCTTGCATGCGACTCGATGCTCGTAGACGCGACGTTCACGATCGCTCCGAAGGCGGCGGCGCGACTCTCTCGTCGGCCGCCGAGAGGCCCCAGTGTTGCTGCAGCACGGCCGCCATGGCGACCATCGCCTGACGCAGCACCTCTGGCTCCAAGAACGCATAACTAACACGAAAGCCGTGCAGGTGCGGGTCGGCGTAGAAGTGACGGTCCGCATTCTCCACGTACACGCCCCGCTCGAGCATCAATCTGCGGAGTTCGTCGAGCTGCACCTGTCGTGGCAGTTCGAGCCACAATGTGGGCCCGCCACCGGGCTGGCTGAACTTCACGCTCGGGGGCATCACTTGCCACAGCAACTCGAGGCACGCACGATAGCGACGGTCCAACTCACCGTGCAGGCTCTCCAGATGCGAGTCGTAGTAGCCGCGATCGATGAACTCGTGAAGTGCAGCCTCCGGCAAGGCGGCGTTGCCGAGGGTAGAAACGCGCTTGGCGGCCACCAGGGTGTCCCGTGACTGGCCGGAAGCGACGAGATAGCCCAGACGCAACGCCGGCCAGAGTTTCTTGGTGAACGAGTTGGCGTACAAGACGTTCTGCCCGCCCAACGCGCGCAGCGTCGGTCGGTACTCGGTGCCGGAAAGCATGTCCGATCCCCAATCGTCCTCCAGCAAGGCAAACCCATAGCGCTCCGAAAGCTCGAGGATGCGCTCCAGCTCCGTGGTGGAGTAGGAGTAGCCGGTGGGGTTCTGGTAGCTGGAAATGACGTACAGCAGCGACGGGCGATGTTCGGAGATGAGCGCCTCCCAGGCATCGAGGTCCACGCCCGAAAATGGATCGAGAGGCAGACCCAGAGGTTCACAATCCAAGCTCTGAAAAAGCTGCCGGGCGTAGGCGTACACCGGATCCTCGGTACAGACCTTGCGCTGAGCCAGGGAGCGAGCCACCAAGTCCAACGCCTGTTGGGAACCCGTGGTGAGGATCACGTCGTCAGGAGCGACATCCATGCCGCGGCGCTGCAGTCGTTCGGCGATGGCCGTCCGCAAAGCGGGATGCCCCTGGGCGTCGTAGAAGGGCTGCAAACCGGGAGAATGCAGCACCGAACGAATGCAGTCCTCGAGCTGCTTCTTGGGTAGTAGCTCCGGCTGAATGAACACCGTGCTGAGCTCCACACGATTGCGTTGAACGGGCTGAGGCCGAGGCATGTCGATCTTGCGCAGTGCGGCAGGCGCGGCTTGACGCACGACGCGAGTGCCGTGGGTCGGACGCTCTGCTGCCACGAACACTCCCTCGCGGCGACGACTGTCGAGCAGCCCGCGCGCGACCAACTCGTCGTACGCGGATTGGGCGGTGTTCTTGGAAATTCCGAACTGGTGTTCCAACGCCCGCACCGGAGGCAGGCGCATGCCTGCGGTGAGACGCCCAGCCTCGATGGCTTCCGCATAAGCTCGAACGATGTCCCGGCGATTCACGCGCAGCCCATCAGCGGGACGCACGTTGATGGAAACGAAGGGCAGCTTTGCCATCTCCATCCTCTACTGGGCCTCCGCGGCTGCGTCGAGGGACAGAGCGAGGATGCCCTTTGGGACAGCCCGAAGTGGCGCTCGGAGCGGGCTGCGGGTGGCGACCGCACGCGCCTGGGAGCATGGCTTGCACGACGGCGAATATCGTCCAGGCTAAGCGCTGTGAGCGGCTCGTCACAAGTCGTGCAGTTCGAGCTCTCGTTCGATTCGCAGGGGGAGCTCGAAGGGGTGATGGCACAGGATTTGGAACGCGGACGGGCATTCGTGCCAGGCGTCCGCGACGTAGCGCCCCGCTCACCCTGTCAACTCGTGCTGCGCTGCGCCGAACTGGAGGGCGCGTTCATCATCGACGCTGAGGCCGTGTGGTGCGATCCGAACGGAAGTGGGGTCGGCCTCGAGTTCGTCGATTGGACGAAGGAGCGAGCGGAGGCGCTCGTCGAGTTTGCGAGCAAGAAGAAACCCAACGTCAAACGCGCCACCAACGTCTACGAGCGAGTTCGACGCTTGAAATCCCACGAACAACAGCAACTCGCTCGGCAGTGCGGTCAGGCCGAGCGCATCGCACTGGAGCGTTGCTTCGGTGGTGCTGTGTGGGAAGCATTGCTGCAGAATCCACAACTGACGGGCCCCGAAGTCGCCAACATCGCCAGGAAGGGCAGCTTGCCGCGCCCCGTCTTGGCGAGCATCGTCGCAAACGCGAGCTGGTTGGCCGTGCCGGAGGTGCAACGCGCCCTGCTGGCCAATCCGCGCCTCGAGGCTAGCGCCATCAGCCGCATCCTGCGCTGCATGCCGCGGGCTGAGCTCGCCAGGATCCCACAACAAACCCGCTACGCCGCGCGAGTCCGCAACGAAGCTCGTCGCTTATTGAACGCGTAGCGAGACAAAGGTCTGTTCAACCGCGGGCGGTTGCCTCAGAATCCCCGCCCGATGAAGACGCTCAGTATCCTACCCCTGGCCATTTGCCTCGCCCTCAGCGCCCCTGCTTGCAAGAAAAAGGAGCCCAAAACGGAGGAGGCCAAGACGGAGGCCAAAGCCGACACCACGGCGGCAGCGGCTGCCAGCGGCACGGGCGCAGCGAAGCCCGAGAAACCGCAGATCCCCGCACCCGACAACGTCGCTGCCCCGCCGGCAGAAGCAGAGAAGACCGAAAGCGGCCTGGCGAGCATCGTGCTGACCAAGGGCACGGGCGACAAGAAGCCCACCGAGTGGGACAAGGTGAAGGTGAACTACACGGGGTGGACCAAAGACGGCGAGATGTTCGACAGCTCGGTGACTCGTAACCGCCCCGCCACCTTCGGCGTCAACCGCGTCATCAAGGGTTGGACGGAAGGGCTTCAGCTCATGGTCGTGGGTGAGAAGCGTCGCTTCTGGATCCCCGCCGACTTGGCCTACGGCGAAAAGCCGCGCCGCCCGGGCAGTCCGTCAGGACAGCTAACCTTCGACGTCGAGCTGCTCGAGGTGATCGAAGGTCCGAAGCCCCCCGAGGTACCCGAGGACGTGGCAGCGCCGCCCGCGACCGCGAAGAAGACCAAGAGCGGCATTGCTTATCGCGTGCTGACGAAAGGCACGGGCAAGACGCATCCCAAAGCCACGGACCGTGTGAAGGTCCACTACTCTGGGTGGACGACGGACGGGAAGATGTTCGACAGCTCCGTGATGCGTGGTCGCCCGGCGACCTTCTCGCTCGCCGCCGTGATCAAGGGCTGGACGGAGGGCGTCCAGCTCATGGTCGAGGGTGAAAAGACGCGCTTCTGGATCCCGGCAGACCTCGCCTACGGTGAGAAGGCGACCCGTCCAGGAGCCCCCTCGGGTCAGCTCACCTTCGACATCGAGCTCGTCGAAATCGCGAGTGGAAGCATGGCAAACCCGCACGCCGGTCTCAATCCCCACGCACCCAAGGGCAAGCCCGCGGCGACGAAACCTGCAGCACCCAAGCCTACAGCAGCACCCAAGCCTGCAGCAGCACCCAAGGCCGCAACGCCCACGCCCGGCGGCGGTTGACGGCAGCCCCCCACCACGTCGCCGTCGTGGGAGCCGGAGCCGCCGGACTCGCGACGGCGCGCGCGTTGCTCGAAGCCGGGATGCAACCGGTCGTCTTCGAGCAAGGCTCACAGCTTGGTGGGGTGTGGGTTTACACCAACGAGACGGAGAGCGATGCCTCGGGCAGGGGCCGCGGCGGGCGCCTGCACGCGTCGATGTACCGCTCGTTGCGGACGAACCTGCCTCGTCGCTTGATGGCTTTCCGGGACTTCCCCTTCGACGATCCCGACCCCCAAGCCCCCCAGGATGCCGCGCGCGCTTTCCCCAGCCACGCCGCGGTACTGCGCTATCTGCAACGCTACGCGGAGAGCTTTTCGCTTCGGCAGCACGTCCGCTTCGAGACGACCGTCACGCGCATCGCGCGGACAAACGGAGCTTGGACGCTAGCCACTCGTCAGCGCGCGACCGGGGATGAAACGGAGCAAACTTTCGACGCAATCGCGATCTGCAACGGACACTACTCCGAACCCCGAGTCCCAGCGCTACCTGGCCTCGAGCACTTTCGGGGCCAGCTGCTGCACAGCCACAACTACCGCTCACCCGAAGGGCTCGCAGCCGGGGCGGTGTGCCTGCTGGGCGCTGGTCCGTCGGGGATCGACCTCGCCTTGGAGCTCGCTCGAGACGGGCGTGAGGTCTTCCTCTCAGCGCGCGAGCACACCACGGCGTTTCCCGACGAAGCCCACATTCACCTGCTGGGCGCCCTATCCAGCATCGACCGAGATGGTGTCTTGCTGCTGGAAGACGGCACCCGCGTCACGGCACAGAGCCTCGTCCTGTGCACCGGCTATCGTTACGCCTTCCCCTTCCTCGACGAAGACATCGTCAGTACGCGAGACGGCTACGTTTCGCCGCTCTACCGCGAACTGTTTTGGGCGCCGGACCCAACGCTGTGCTTCGTGGGGCTGCCCTTCAGGGTCATCCCCTTCCCCCAATTTGCGATTCAAGCCGAGTTCTGGGTGCGAGTCCTCGACGGACGCATCGAGTTGCCGGAAGCGGCGGAGCGAGCGCGTTGGCTCGCCGAACACGAAACGGCATTGCTCGCCTGCGGCATCCCGAAAGACCACTTTCTCGAACATGGCCCTCGGCAGTGCGCCTACTACGACGAATTGGCCGCGGAGTGCTCCGCCGCACCACTGCCCGACTGGTTTGCCCCACTGAACGAGGCCATCTCTCAGGCCCGCCGGAGAGATCCGCAAGGCTACCGCGACCTCGCCGACACCGCGATCGGCTGACCCCGGGCAGAACCCGGGGTCGCCATCAGCGAGCGGCTCAGAGGGCGTGGAACTTCTGTCCCCTCAGGGAGTCAGCGAGACCTTGATGCACCTCGTGGGTCTTCTCCCAGGACGGCAAGGCGCGCATCGTATCCAGCCAACGTTTGACGTTCGGATACTTGTCGAAGTCGACGCCGATGTGATCACCGGCGCTCACCATGCCCGCCCCGAGAAAGTCCGCAATGGTGAGGTGATCCCCACACAGGTACTTGTAGTTGCCGATGATGTGATCGTTGAGGACTTGCATCGCAGCGGCCGCACGCTCCTTACCCCACAGCAAGGTCGCTTCCTGAACGGTCTCGTCCTCGCGCTTGTGGTGCGGGAAGATCTGGGGGTAGACGAGGTGGTAGCCGTACTCTCGGTAGAACTGCGTGTTGAGCCAGTCCATGCGCTCGTTGACGCGCGCACGAGCGTGGAGCTCCTTCGGGTAGGTCGGCAGATTGTGCTTGTCGGCGAGGTACTTCAGAATCGCAGCGCTCTCCGTGAGGATGAAGCCATCGTCATCGAGCACCGGGACGAGACGATTGGGGTTGATGTTGATGAACGGCTCCTGGTGATGAGCGCCGGTCATCAAGTCCACCACCTCCAACTCCACGTCGAGATTGTTCTCTGCGATGTAGAGCATCAGTGGGCGCGAAGTGACGGATACGGGGTGATAGTACAACTTCATGGTCTTCTCCTTCTGGCGTGCTCGCTGCTGGGCACGGCTCCCAGATGCTCAAGCATCCGTCCGGAAGTGCCGTTTGAAAAGCCCCACTAGCGAACATCCCGCATCGACTGTCCGACGAGCCCGCAGCTCGTGTGCGACGATGTGGGGTGGTGCAGCGCGCAGGGCGCAGCGGCGGGCTCAGTGAGCGGTCCCGTCTTGGCGCAGCGCCAAGGCCTCGGGCTCGTGACTCACCGGGGTCGAACGACGCCAACGGGGTGCTAGGTGGACACGTAGCACGTCGCGCATCAGTCCAAGGTGCGCGCAGTGGTCGGCTGCACCGCTACCCTTGAATCCACGCACGTAGAAGTTGCCGCGAGAAAACGCCCGCATTCTCTCCAGGCCCATCGGATCGGCCTGCAACGGCTCCACGGGTTCGGGTTTGCCGCCAACTTTCCACATCAAGTACTGAGCGGTCTCCGTCGTCGACGCGTAGCCGGTCGTCAGAATCGACGAATGACTGATGAAAAACATCCGGTCACCTCGCGCGGCAGCTTTGGCGAGGGCGACGAACGGAGCCATGCGCTCAGGGTCCAGCGAGTGCGAGGAATAGCCGGAGTGGAGTCCATCGAGCAGGATCACGGCGTCCACCAACTCCTGCCCCAATGGCTGAGTCAGAATCTTCTCCACAGCGCCGAAACCCGCACTCCAAGAACTGAGGGCCACACGCCCGACGTGTGCTTCTTTGCCCCCGCCACGTTGCGAGATCTCAGCCTCCACGGCACGCAAGACACTGCCGAAGGTGCGCGGGTCGGAGAAGGCCGTCGCATACGCCCCCGAATCGATGCCGACGTCGACAGCCACGAGCACGGCCCCCTCCATGCTCTTGACCCACTCCTTGCGGATGGGTTCGCGACCGTGGAAGTGGAACACGACGTCGAAGGTGCCATCGGGTCCCAGGTGTACATCCGACGGCGGCAGCACGTGCGCCATGGGAGCGACTTGAACCCATTTGTCGTACTTTCCAAAGCCGGGATCGGGAGCCACGCAGGGGTAGATGCCTCCGCGTGCAGCGTTGGACTTCTCCACCTGGGAGTCCGGTCCGGGGCGTTCGAGTACCCACGCTGGGGCGATCTCCTCGAGCGTGCTGGGCGGGACCGTGCGCTCGGTCGAATATAGCTCCTCGGCCGCTTCCACCGCGGCGGCGTTGATCGCACGGGGCGCCGACGTGGCGGTGCTCCGCTGAGTCGACTTTCGCGGAGCGAGCTTGGCAGTCGCAGCAGGCTTGGGGGCGGCCGCAGAGGGGGCCTGCTTTTTGGCCGCGGCGACGGGAGTCTTCTCCGGCTGAGGCGCCTTCGACGAGGCAGCCTTGGGCGCAGGCGCGCTCTTCTTCGCGGCACTGGGCTTCACGACGCTCTTCTTCGCGGCACTGGGCTTCGCGACGCTCTTCTTCTCCGCGCTGGGCTGCGCGGCACTGGGCTTCACCTTGGCACTCGGGCTCTCGACCGCCTTGGGCTTGGACGCGGTGTCGTCCGCCTTCGCAGGGCTGCTCTTTTGTGCAGCCTTCGAGGGAATGTTCAGCTTTTGCCCCCGACGGATCTTGTCCCCGTTCAGACCGTTGGCCTTCTGAAGGGCCTCGACGGAAACGCCATACCGTTTCGCGAGTGCCCAAAGTGAGTCGCCAGCGGTGACGACGTGGCTCGCGCCCAGAACGGGGCACCCAACGGCGAAAACCACCAGAGATGCAGCAAGTCCATGGGCTAGTCGACGCTCAAACTGGAATCCCATGCATCGTTCTTCGCGCCGGCCGCACGCCGCGGGCAAGTTTTCGCCAGCGCTCCGGCAGCCGAATCGGCGATGAGGGCTTGGCCGACCCAGCCCCGATCGCTATAAGGCCGCCGCGCGAGACGTATTCCGTCGTATCTGACCGGGAGTCGAGCACTCGCGACCCTTCGATTCATGAGTCATCTGCGGAATCTGCACGTCCAGAGTGTCAATCCTCTCATCCCACCTGCACTGCTGCTGGATGAGTTGCCCGCAACGGAGAGCGTCGCCGAGACGGTCACCCGCGGTCGCAACGAAGTGATCGACGTCCTGGAGGGCAAGAGCGACCGCTTCCTGGTCGTGGTCGGCCCGTGCTCCATTCACGACACGGACGCAGCGATGGAGTACGCAGAAAAGCTCCGGAAGGCAGCCGCGACCTACGCCGACGACTTGCTGCTCGTCATGCGCGTCTACTTCGAAAAACCGCGCACCACCGTCGGGTGGAAGGGTTTGATCAACGACCCGGGCCTCGACGACAGCTTCCAGATCAACGTCGGACTGCGCAAGGCACGTCAACTACTGCTCGACATCAATCAACTCGGGCTACCGTGCGGCACCGAGTTCCTCGATCTGATCACGCCACAGTTCAACTCGGAGCTCATCACCTGGGGTGCCATCGGCGCACGCACGACGGAAAGCCAGAGCCACCGCGAGTTGGCCTCGGGTCTGTCATGCCCGATCGGGTTCAAGAACGGAACCACCGGCGACGTGAAGATCGCCGTGGATGCGGTGACCTCCAGTTCGCGTCCTCATCGTTTCGTGGGTGTGACGGAGCAAGGCCACGCCGCCATCGTGCACACCACGGGCAATCCACACTGCCACATCATCCTTCGAGGCGGAGCCACGGGACCCAACTACGACCCTGCGAGCATTCAGCAAGCGGGCGAGGAGTTGGCCGCCTCCGGAGCACGCCCGAACATCATGGTGGACTGCAGCCACGGCAACAGCAAGAAGGACTACCGGCGCCAGCCCATCGTCGCCGACGAGCTCGCTCAGCAGCTCGAAGCTGGCAGGTCCTTTTTGATGGGTGCCATGTTGGAAAGCCACCTGGTCGAAGGCAATCAGCAGCTCGTCGATCCCGCCAAGCTGACTCGGGGTCAGAGCATCACGGACGCCTGCATCTCGTGGGAAAACACGCTTCCAATCTTCGAGCGCTGGGCCCGAGCCGTTGCCCACCGACGCGCGCAGAGCTAGCGGCCGCCCCCGCCAGCCGACGTCGGAGCGCGATCCTGGAAATCCGGCAGGCCCACACGAAAAAGTGTTGGGCAAGAAAATGCCGAAGCATCACGTGTGTTGCGCTGATGTTTTCACCAGCCCGTCGCTTCGCTCATCCAGCCTCGGAGCTGGGTGGACACGTCGCGTGCGCGTCAGCAAGGACAAACCAGCCGGGAAAAATGTGGGCACGCTCATGCTTTCGTCCGCATCGTCATTTTTTGGCGGCCAGTTCCTGAATCGCACAAGACGGGGATTATCTGGCGCTTTCTCATTGTTGCTGCCGGCTTGGGTGACCAAGACTGTGCGGAGATACTTAGAATCGATCTCAAACCGGATCGGTTCTCGAAAAGGATCCTGCCTAGGATCCGCCACCAAAAACGATAGTGTAAGCCGATCCCCCACTCACAACGCGAGGGGCCGTCGTCCGGTCCTCGCCCAGCGGGTTACCAACGGGTTGCAAGGCCCAACAATCGGCTTCAAGCAAAGGCCTCCCACCACATACGGGTGAATGAATGATGAAATTGGATACCTCAATTGGCGCCGTGCGTTGGGCGTCTCTCATAGCAACGACTTTTTTGGCTTCGGCCTGCGCTGAAGACGACCCGGGCATGACCAATGCTGCGGCCACGACCCCCAGCGGCCAAACGCCGGGGGTAGGCGCGCCCGCGGGGACAGTCGGCCAGACGCCGGGAACGCCAGCGCAGCCCGCGGCGACGACGCCAGGCCAGCCCGCTGCAACCACACCGGCACAACCTGCCGCGACGACGCCCGCGCAGCCCGCCCCGACGATGCCGGCTGCCGAGACGCCGACCCCCGCGGCGGCACCGATCGATCTCTCTGCGGTGGAAGCCATCCCGCCCACGACCGGCACCGCACCCGGCTCCTACCTCACGTGCTCGGTGTGCCATGGACAAGGCGGCGAAGGCGTCGCTGGACTTGGACCAGAGATCCGTCACGTGCCGGATGGCTACTTCCAGTATGTGGCGCGCAACGGCCGTGACGCAAACCCGGATGTCGCGTTGCCGATGGCGGGCATTCCCGAGTCAAGCGTCTCCGACTCGGGTCTCACGGAGATCAACGCGTGGCTCAACTCACAAACCAAGCCGACGACTGGGCAAGGTCTGTTCGCTGACTACTGCGCCAACTGCCACGGCGTCGATGGCGCGGGGGTGGCTGGCAAGGACGTCAAGATGCTCGTCGCGAACATCCCGACCATCGTGCGAGCTGGCGCCAATCCGGGCCTGTACGAGAACGCCGCCGAGTACATGCCCTCGTGGACGGCAGAAGAGCTGACCGACGCCGAAGTGCAACTCATCGTCGACTACATCACCGCGCTCGCCGCGGCTCCCTGAATGAGCGAGCGCGATTCTCGATCGCTCATTTAGTCATCGCGCTAGCGAACGTACGTACCCGACCAAGGCATCGAGCTTGGTCGGGTCGTTTTTTAGATCGGGTGCGGGCGGCATCGCAGGGCTCTTGCCGACGGCTACCCCGCCCTCGACGATGATCTTGCGGATGTGCTCATCCGTGACCGAGGGTCCCCACGTTGGGTCCCCGAGGTCACGCGGTTTGGGGTCGAGCGCAGCCGCCCCGGGTCCGTCACCCGCGCCCCGTGGCCCGTGGCACACGCCGCACCGGGCCGCGAACAGTTTTTGTCCGGCATTGCCTACGGGCTGAGCCTTTTGTTCGGCTGCCGGCGCCGTCTTCTCCGAGTCGCAAGCGGACAGCGTGCACGCTGCCAACCCCAGGCAGAACGTGCAAAGCATCGAGAGGCGTGATGAGCCGTGGGTCGTCATGACTGCGCCCCGTAGCATGAGCGAGCAGGCAACGGAAGTCGCGCGCGCCCGGACGCGACACCACGCCTGGCGTCACTTCGCCCAGTGCACTTCTCGCAACGTCAGTTTGCGGTTCCCTGGGGGATTGGGGCCCGTCTCGTGCACGACCGTCGCGTGCGCAGCGGGTGGCAACAATTCGTCACGCTGCAGCACCAACGTCGGGTGATAGCGCTGCACGACGTCTTTGCGGCACTCCCCGCGACACTCGATGATCTCGCGGTTGTTCAACGACCACAAGTCGAGCACGTGCGCCCGACTGAAGAGCGGGACCAAACCCGCATCGTGCAGCATCAAGCGAACACCCTCCGGGTAGTGCTCGGCGATGTACTGCCCCATCGGGATGTAGGCGCGGTTCATGCCCGTCGCGTACTCACCGAGGGAGCGCGAGCGACCTCGGGTGCGGAGATTGGCATCCCACGACAGCGTCAGCGCGACGGCGGCGAGCGCGACCAGCGCACCCGACGGCAGAAGCCAACGCGCGCGCTGGTCCCACACCGGGCGCTCGACGACGACGTACTCCACGACGGGAGCCGCCAGCAGCGCGAACAGCGTCAGGAACGGCGCGTAGTAGCGGCCCGCGGTGTCCATCACGATGTTGCCCCCGCGTGAGGCGTAGAAAACGAACAGCAGCGTCGCGCTCGCGAACAAGAGCCACGTTTGTTCCACGCTCACGTGCAAACGCCGCGCCGAAAACTCGCGTGCGGGCTTCGACGTGAGCCACACGAGCAACAGAGGGCCCACGGCCCAGCCCGCTTGCAACAGCCACCACGACCCAATGCGCCGCAAGCCCGCGAGCAAACCCGGGTCTCTCGGTGGTGCGAGCACCTTGGCGTAGAACGGCAACGGTACGGGATCGCCGTAGTAGAGCCAGAGCGCCGCCAAGGCCCCCGCTGCAAGAGCCGCAGCGGGCAAGAGCTGCAGCAGCGCGCTCGGCGTCGCCCGCACGCGCCGGAACAACGTGCCCAAGAGCGGCGCTGCCGTCAGCAGACAGTAATCGGGACGAGTAAACGCCAAGCCGACGGCCACGAGACTCATTCCCATGAGCGACCTGGCCCCACCCCCAAACCAAAGTCGAAGGAAGAGCGCCAGCAAGAGCAAGCCCAGGCCGAACTCCATGCCTGACCAGGCAAAGGCCGCGAACGGCACGCTCGCCACGACGGCAATCAAGAACAGCGCTCGACCCATCCAATGCACGGCCCGCACCAGACTCGCGAAGATCCAGCACGCCGCCGTCAAACAAGCGAAGCTCGCCAGCTTCGACAGCCACAGGCCCAGCATCGGATCGTCCGGCCACATCAAGGGCGTGCACAGCAGTGCCCAGGCGATGGACGTCGTGCCGTACACGCGGTCATCCACGTTGAACGAGAGCACACCGTCGTGAGCGAGGTTGTACGCGTAGCGCAGAGTGATGCCCGCGTCATCCAACGTGAAGTGGATGAACGGCAGCGAGACCACACAAAGGGTGGCAACGACGATGAAGGGCCAAGCTCGGGCGGAGGCTAAGTGGGCGAGCACGATTGCCGAGTCCGAGGCGCGTCGCTCAATGGGTGCACGGGTGAGGACGCTCCAACGTGATGCGCTTGAAACGGGCCGTCTTGCGTACGAGCCAATTGGGCTCGTAGTCCGGCACGTCGCCACGCTTGCCGTCGAAGGTGCGGCGCTCGCCACCTTGCACGAACACGACGCGCCCCTCGGGTTGGCTCTGCACCGCGTGCCACAACTCGTAGGTCGTGATCGGGCGGCGGCCGCTGGCCGCTTTGCGCAGCTCGTCGATGTTCGTGCGCTCGACGGTCACGGGCTCCTGCAACCCGAAGAGCTGCCAACTGGTAGGGATCAAGAAGTGGTTCGTCTCTCCCTCCGTGTAGAGGTTCGAGTACATCGCGATCGAGCCCTCCGTCTTGTAGCCGAGGTAGGGGCACGCGCCGTTGATCCAGAACGCGACCACGACGGGTGCGGTGTAACGCGAGAGGCCGGCGCGCAGTGGCCCGAGACCAGCGTGCCGCAGGAGCGGCAACGCCGAACGCAAGAGCAGCAGCGAGAGCAGCGCGCCGTACACGAAGAAGATCAGGAACTGCTGCGCAAAGCGCCCAGAGAGAGGCGACCAGGCCACGAGCAGGTAGCAGAGCAGCACCGGCGCAACGCGCAGATACGGCAGCGGAACCGGCAGCCCCTCGAGACGCGTCATGACCTTGGCCAGCCAAGGCTTGATCGGGCCCAGCTGACGATCGTCGAAGTTCGTCAGCATCAGCGCCAATACCGTCGCGGAAAAGTCGACGTAGTACGCGTGCCCCGTGAAGCCGATGATGTAGTGGAAAGGCACCGCCCCCACCACAGCCAGCGGCCAGAAGCGGGTGAACAGGAGCAGCATCGCGCCGCCTTCGATGACGAAGGTGCTGCCGATGGCGAGCCCGGCGCTGAAGTGGCTCGGTGCGATCCCGACGTGGGACTCGAGGGCGCGCATGAGCACCGCGCCGCAACTCGCGTCGAGATCGAAAAAGCCCGCGTTCAGCTTGTGGAAGACACCCCAGAAGTAAAGCACTACCAACGAAGCCAACGCCGCAGGACGAAACAACGCGTAGGCCGACGCCAACACGTCTGGCTTACGCCAGCGCGCCAGCAGCGAGACGATGAGTGCCGCGTTGCAGAAGGCGACCACAGTGTGATGATTCGAAGCCACCGGACTCTGCAGCACGAAGGCCAGCACTTGAGCGCCAGCCGCGAGCAGCAGCAAACGGTGGCTGCCCGGCATCGCGATCAGGAGCAGGCAGGCAACGGCGACGAAGACCTCCAGACTGTCGACGTGGCCTTTGACCCGTGGCGGCCCGAAGCGGTGATGGAACAAGTAGGCCATCGCCCACGTCGTCGCGAACAAGCGCGCGGCGAGACTCGACGCAGTCCAATCCGAGACCGCGGCTTCGCGTTGGGGCTCGTCGCCAGCCGACGGGCTCGCTGAGGCCGCCGAGTCAGTCACGTGGGCAAGTGCGTCAGGGGGTTGCCACAGGGTACGACGTACGGATCGTAGAGCATGGCGAAGTTCAGTGGACGGCTCTCGTCCTCGCCGTGGGCGAAGAAGTCCGTGCTCAGCAGGAACTTCATCGCCAAGCGCTCCTCGTCGCCCTCGTACGGACCGTTGTGCTGCTCCCAGGCTTCGGCGAACTGGACGATGACGCTCGAATCGATCTTCAGCGTCGGCAGGTGGCGACGAATGATGCCTTCGTAGCGACCGTAGGCATGCCCGGAGCCACTGCCGTCGCGCCGTGCAAGCCAGTAGATCCCGGCCCCCGCCGCGGTTGCCGTTCCGGTGGCTACGAGGGCAAAGTCACGTCGTTTCATGGCGAAGGTCTCCGCGCTGCAGGTTGGTGCCACGCTGCCTCAAGCGCGTGCGCGCAGCTGATAGAGCAAGAAGCGTATCGACGTGAGCGCGGCGCGCTTGGCGGGATCCGTCGGTTCTCCAGCGCTGGCGATCTCGGCTTGCACCGCTTCGAGCGTGGCCGCATCGGCTTTGGGGGTCAGCTGCCCGATCACCCGCGTCGCGACCTCGGTCAGGCGCGGATCGGTAAAGTCCGAAAGGCGTGCGATCAGTGCGTCGCGCTCCTTGGCGGTGCCGAAGACGCCGAGCATCGTCAGTGCCTTGTTCGCAACCTGCACGTCTTCGGCGCTGGCTCCCGAAATACCCGCGAGCTCACCGGCGTAACACTTGGGATCTGCTTTGCACTTGGTGACCTGCGCCTTGGAGCGCTCGAAGGCCGGAGTACCCGTCCTGCCGCCATAGGCCTGCGAGACCTTGTTCGCGTCCTTCAGCTGGGACTCCAACGCCAGTTGCGCGATCGCGACGACCAGGGCGCGCTGCACGTCTCCCTTGCGGTGTCCTGCGCCACGCACACGACCCGGTTGCTCCATCAACCAATCCGCGAGTTTGGGCTCGAACAGGTAGGGGCTGTTTTCCACCAGCGCTTCGAGCGCGCTCTCGCCGGCGGGCAGCGTCAACTTGAGCGAACTGGAGACGTAAGTCTTGCGGAAGATGTCGAGCGTGCGCTCGTTCTTCGGGAAGTAGGTGAGCGCTCGCGCGATGAGCACCTTGCTCTGCGGGTTGCTGGTCGACTCCCACGCGGCCTCGAGTTCACTCGTGCTCGACGGGTGGCGCAGCTTGGTGAGCCACTGGGTGGCGAAGTAGACGTGAGCCTCCGGCACGTCGGGGCGCGCCTTCTTGGCCAACGCGGTGAGGTCCGCGTCGTCGCCGCTCAAGAGCCCATGGGCCACCCCGAGCGCCGGCTTGCCGATGGACGCCAGCGCCAGCTCCGCTTGGGGATGAAGGTCCTGTTTCGACAGATCCAACAACACCCGGGCCAACGGCTTGACCGCGCCACTGGCGCGCATCTCCCCCAACAGCTCCGCCGAAGTGGTCTGCCAGTAGAGCGCATTCTGGTAGCGACGAACCCCTGGCTTGTCGTCGAAGCGCTCGGGGCGCACCAGGGGTGCGCCCAACAGGTCAATCAGGCGGGCGCTCCAAGCGTTGCTCAGATTGTTGCGCATGGCCTTCGTCAGATGACGACTCAGGCGGTGCCCATCGTCGCTGGACATGTCGATGGCTTCGAACACGGCGAGCAACGCCGAGCCGAATTGCTCGTCTTTGAGTCGTTGCCCTGCTTGGCACGCCCAGATGGCCTCATCGATGCCTTCGCCGGACTTGGCGTACACGAGGAGCGCCTTGGTGTGCGCGGGGACCGTGCGTGCATCCTTGAACGAGACGAGGATCGTGCTCAATTGCACGCGCAGCTCGGGGGGCAACGCATCGTGGCCATCCACGTAGGCTTGCGCCAGGGGCCCCGCGTAGCGCTCGATGAACGCCTTGGCTTCGTCCTTGCCGCTGCCGTGCTTGGCGGCTTCGGCGTATTCGGACAGCAAGGTCCTGATGGTTTGTTCTCGCGTCGAATCCTGGGCCAGCTCTGCTCGGCGATCGGGACCGGCCATTTCCGGTGCCGAGACGGCTGCCGCCGACGTCACTTCCGGCTCTGCTTCGGGCTCTGCCGTCTCCGCCGCGGGCGTCGCGCCGCCGCACGCGACGCTCAGAACGACAGGTGCGACCCAAACCAACCCCCAACCTCGCCCAAGGTGACGAACTCGCTCTTCCTGATGCGGTCTTGCCATGGCGGCCAGGTTACTCGCTTCGCGGCGAAACACCAATGGTCCAGTCGGCGCAACGCGCGCTCCGGAGGCGCTCAATCGCGGCGTTTTTGGCCAGCCAACAGCGGTCCGTCGTCTTTGGGGGGCTGCAGGCTCAGCTGAGTGTCGGCGACCAACGGCTTCTTCGCACCCAGCACGATGTCCCAGAAGCGAAACGTCTGCGCGATGATGTGATCGAGCTGCCACGTGCCCGAGTCCATCGCTCCCGTTTTGCGCGGGATCGGGGCCAGGCGCGACGCATCTGGCAGACAGTAGGCCCCGAACTCCGAGCCCTGGAGCAAGTGCAGGACACCCGGCGAGAAGCCCGCTCCGGCGTAGACCAAGACGCTGGGTGCTCGCAGCGCCGCCATGTCCTGCAGCGCGTACGGGATCTTCTCGTCAGCGGTGCCCGTGGAGTCCTGGTACTTGCACTCGACGACCAAGGCTTGCTGCTCCGGCCCCAACACGAACAAGTCGATGCGACGTTGCTTGCCGATGATGGACGTCCCGAGGTTCACCTCCTCGTAGACTTCCAGCCCCCGCGGCCCGTAGGTGCCGGCAATGTAGTTGCCGATCAACTTGCGGTAGTCGTTGCCAGTCATCGCGAAGCGGCTTACCGCACCTGGCCCGAGGCGCCTAGCCCAGAAGCACGTAGTCAAGAAGCGCCCGGCTCACGAACGGCACCCATCACACGGCAACCCAACGGGTGACCGCGCATTCGCGCTCGCTCGTCGACTCAGATCAAGAAGCGCTGGGCTTCGCGCAGGGGTTCGTAGAGCGCGTGCTCTTGACCGAATTGGCCGAGACGCATGCGAGCGCCCTCCACGGCTTGGTCCAGCACGTCATTGCCGAGGAAACGGCGTCCGGAGCTCAACGCCGCCTCGCCTGCCGAAGCCGAGCCCATGAAGGGATCGACGACCAACTCCCCGGGCTGCGTGCTCTGCTCGATCAGAATTTGGTTCACCTTGGCGGGCTTTTCGGTGGGGTAGCCACCGCGGATGCGGTCACACTCGATCACGTCCGGCTGCCCCAGATTGTTCAGCCGTCGCTTGCCCTTCTCGAAGAAGAGCACGAATTCGTAGCGCGAACGGTAGTGGTAACCCATGCCGATCTTCCGCTTGTCCCACACCAGAGGTTTCCAAAAACGAAAGCCCTGAGCTTCCGCCAGCGGCTTGGCCATGAACATCGTCTCTTGATCGCAGAACAAGTAGAAGTGCCGGTCCTTCTTGAGCACGCGGAAGACCTCTCGAAACAGCTCCGGGAAGCGTTCGTTGGGGAAGATGCGAAACCAATCGTTGCTGGACGCCTTGCTGTGCTTGAGGCGCGTCGTGGTGCCGACGGCGCGGTGCTTCTCCAACGACTCGTAGGGCGGATCGGTGACGATGAGATCCACACTCTCCGAGCGCAGCTCTCGCAGCCACTCCACCGCATCGGCGCACCCCAAGTCGAAGGCCGGCGCCACGGCGCTCGCCTCCGCGGTCGTCGATTCCGAACTCGGCGACTCAGCGCTCGGCAACTCAGCGTCGGGCAGCTCAGCGCTCGGCAACTCAGCGCTCGGCAGCTCAGTGCCCGTCGATTCCGACCGGGGCCGTCGGCTCACGACCGCCCTCGAACGGAATCCGCGCGTCGCGCACGCTGCACCGTAGAGAAGGCTCTGTTCGACATCCTGAACACTGTCCGTCATGTTGCGCGAGCCTACCACTGAGCGCTCGTGCAGTCTGCTCACTCGAGCGGGGGTAGGACAGACCGTGTCCGAGCTACCCGGCAGCGGGCGCCAACTAGCCAAAATTGCTTCTGCTTCATTCGGCTCGCCAAGCTGCGGCCGGAACCGCATAGACTCCGCCGCGAACATGTACCGCACTTTGATTCGTGTTGACCAGCTCGTCTCGCTGATGGCCACGCCGGCCAAACTCGTGGTCTTCGATTGTCGCTTTTCGCTCAGCGAACCCGAGGCAGGGCGCGACGCTTACGAGCGAGGTCACCTTCCGGGCGCCGTCTACGCCGACCTCAATCGCGACCTCTCGGCCCCCGTGCAACCGGGTGTGACCGGACGCCATCCGCTGCCCGATCCCGCCGAGCTCTGCGCACGCCTCGCTGCTTGGGGTGTGAGCTCGGAACATCAAGTCGTGGCCTACGATGCCGCGGGCGGTGCGTTGGCCGCGCGCTTGTGGTGGCTGTTGCGCTGGTTGGGGCACGATGCTTGCGCCGTACTCGACGGCGGCATCGACGCCTGGACGGCAGCCGGTCAGCCCCTGAGCACCGAGCCCTCGAACCCCGTACCGGCACACTTCGAAGCGAGACCGCAGCCAGAGCTCCTCGCCGACGTGAGCGACGTCCTTCGCGCGAGCGAGCTCGGCTGTCGTTTACTCGACGCGCGAGGCAGCACTCGTTTTCGCGGTGATGAAGAGCCAATCGATCCCGTTGCCGGCCACATCCCCGGCGCCGTCTCTCTGCCCTTCGCGGAGAACCTGAGCGACGGCAGCTTCAAAGAGCCCGCCGCACTGCGTGCGCGCTACGAACGAGCGCTGGCGGGAGTCTCCCCCGAGCAGACAATCGTCTACTGCGGCAGCGGCGTCACCGCCTGCCACGACATCTTGGCGGCCGAGCACGCGGGCCTGAGCGGCATGCGACTCTACGCCGGATCGTGGAGCGAGTGGATCACGGACAGCGCTCGCCCGGTAGCCAAGGGAGACTGAATCCCTTACGGAGATTGAGCAGCCTAGGGAGACTGAGTGGACAGCAGCGATCTCAAAAGACAACTCGCGTCGGCGACGACACTCCAGGCGGAGGGGCGCGTCATCAGCGTGGTCGGGCTCAGCCTGCGATTGGCGCTGCCAGGGGCTCGCGTGGGTGACTTGGTGCGAGTCGAACGCCGCGGTGAGCCCCTGTTGGCGGAGATCGTCGGCTTCGACGGCGGCGCCGCAATCGCGCTGCCTTTGGGTGAACTCCTGGGGGTCGGCCCCGACGACCGCGTGAGTTCCGACGGCACACCGCTGACGGTCCCTGCCGGCGAAGCCTTGCTCGGACGCGTGCTCGACGGTTTCGGCCAACCCATCGACGGCGCCGAGTTACCCAGCAGCGGGCTACGCTGGGTGCCGACGGTGAACAGCCCACCACCCGCCTTGAAGCGACGCGCCGTCGACCAGGCCTTGCCCACCGGGGTGCGCGTCATGGACTCGGTGTTGACACTGGGCGAAGGGCAGCGCGTGGGTCTGTTCGCGGGCTCCGGCGTCGGCAAGAGCACACTGCTGGGGTCGTTGGCGCGCGGCGCGCGAGCCGACGTCGTGGTCGTGGCCCTCGTGGGCGAACGCGGACGTGAGGTGGGTGAATTTTTGGAGGATAGTCTGGGCGAAGGTCTGGCGCGTTCCGTCGTGGTGGTCGCCACCAGTGATGCGCCCGCGCTGGAGCGACTCGAAGCGGCCCGCACCGCCACCGCCATTGCCGAACACTTCCGCGACGAGGGCAAACGTGTGCTCTTGATGGTCGACTCGATCACGCGTTTCGCACGTGCTCAACGTGAGGTGGGCCTGGCCGCGGGAGAGCCCCCAGCGCGTCGCGGTTACCCTCCCAGCGTCTTCGCCGAACTGCCGCGACTGCTCGAACGCACGGGTCAGAGCGAACGCGGATCCATCACCGCCATCTACACCGTGCTCGTCGAGGGTTCGGACATGGAGGAGCCCATCGCCGACGAGGTGCGCGGCATCCTCGACGGCCACATCGTGCTCGACCGCGAACTCGCGGCCCAAGGCTGGTACCCGGCCGTGTCCGTCAGTGCCTCGCTCTCCCGCGTGATGCCCCGCTGCGTCTCGACGACGCACATGCAAGCCGCGCGCGTTCTTCGGCGTCTACTGGCCGCCTACGAAGCCAAGCGCGACCTAATCACTCTCGGCGCCTACAAGAAGGGCAGCGACCGCGACGTCGATCAAGCGCTCGCAGCGCTGCCCAAGATCCAGGCGCTGCTGCAACAATCGTCCAACGCCCCATCGGAGTTCGAAGCCACCGTGCGACAGCTCGAGGAACTCGCTGAGCGCTTTGGGTGAAGGGGTGTCGAGAGCGTTCGGAACAATCCAGCCCATCTGTGGCGCCAGGCCAGTCGCAGCCCCTCGGAGTATCGTCTGCTGCGCGACGGTGCTGGCCCTCTCGACTCTGGTGTTGCCGGCCGCGGCAGAAGAGGAAGCGCTCGAACCGCGCCTCGGCTGGGCTCCGAACCGGGGCGCGGCCCAGGCTCATGCCGTCGCCGCCATAGCGCCCGGTCCAGTGACGGGTTTCGGCGGCGGGTTGGACGTGATGGCCGTCTGGAGCCCACTGCTATTGTCGGTGGGTGGTGGATTGACCTGGTCCAGCATCGACAAGCCCGATCCCACGCACGTGTCGACGGATCCCGACGTCGCTCTGCCTCCGCTCGACGTCGACGTCGAGGACCGGCGGCTCGAGCTACATACCGTCGTTCGATTGACTGCTCCGCGAGGGTGGCTATTGCGTCCGTATGCGGAGGCGTTGGCAGCCGCCATTCGGTGGTCCTCCGTTTACACCTTGCGTTTCGCGTCGGGGGGTGACGCTGCCGAAGTCTCCAGTGATGTACAATGGTCGACGGGACTGGGGTGGGGCTTGGGCTTTCTGATCCAGGCGGGGCCCAAGGCCGGTAGTTACTTCGCTCTCGGGTTCAGGCGACAGTCCGAAGGACGCCAGGTGGTCGAACGAGAACTGGACACGTCGAACGTCGTCGATACGTTTCCCCGCGGCGTGTACACCCTCTTGCTCGGGGGGGCACTGGAGCCTTGATCGTGCGCCCGACAGTCCTTGCCCTGCCAGCACTAGTGCTGATGCTCGCAAACTCGGCGCGTGCAGAATCAGACGATCCGCCGGTGCTGCTGAAGGAGATGGGAGTCATGGGCCTCGGCGCGTTTCCCCAGGGCGGGGGTGATGCGCCATTGGGAGGGCCAGCTTACGGCTTGGAACTGGGCGGCGGCGTCGGCTTGCTGGACTGGCCGCTGAGCGTTGGCGCCGATCTGCGCGCGCTGGATTGGAACGAGTCGAGCAAACGCTTGACCTTACAGATCGACGAGCTTTCTCTTCCCGCCGAGCTCACCCGCTCGGACGTCACCGCGACCTTTTCTGGTTACGTGCGCCTTCAACCGAGGGTTTGGCGCTTCCGGCCGTTCCTCGAAACTGGGGTGGGCCTGCGTGGGCTGTCCGTGAAGTACACGTTGCGCGTCGAGGGAGCGAGCGCGCCCATCACGACCGGGAAGCAAGCGCTCCAACCGACCTGGAGCGTCGGCGGCGGAATCGACTTCCTGCTGGGGCAAACCACCTCGACGAGCGGGAGCGACGTCGACATCTACGCGCGTATCGGCCTACGCCGCAACTTCGCGGGCCCCGTCGATATCAACCCCGAAACGGAAGCCGGCAGGGCACAACTGAAGCTCGGCGTGGACACGATCGTGCTCTCAGCGGGCATCACGATGACCTTCTGTGACGCCTGCTGGGCTAGCGAGTAGCGGTGCTCACAACTCGACGCGCCTCGCCGCGATGAGCAGCTTGACGATCTTCTTGGGCAGGGGTTTGTCGACGGCGAACTTGAGAGCCCCCTTGCTGGTTTCATAGGCGGAAAGCTCGCCGGCCACGCTCGCGATGACGCTGCCGCTGTGGGGCAGGTAGCTCAAGTGCGCTCTTGCCGCCGAGAAACCAGCAACGTTCTTGCCGGCGAGCTTGAACACCGGAACCCCGTAGCTCAAACCCTGCTCCGCCTCGGGAATGACCGACAAGATGGTTTCCCGAAGGGCTTCGAGCGTGGAGCGCTTCGGCTCGTCCAACCCCTTCAAGTAATCGTCGACCTCTCGTGCAGACACGTGACCTAGCCTGCGACGGTACCACAAGACTGGAGGATGTCGACGCGATGCCTCACTCAACGACGGCAAACGGCTGGGTGCTCGGCAGCTCGTTGTCGCCGATGTTCGATGTGTGCCCGTAGCCGAGCTTGCCACCGGCATTTCGCCCCCAACAACGGACTTGGTAGCCGCCGGCGCTCACTACGGAGCACGTATGGTCATAGCCGACGGAGATTGAAAGCGCGACGCCGCCGATGCTGACCGTGCCGGCAGAGACGGGCTGCTCGTTGTCACCGATGTTGTTCTGATTGCCATAGCCCAGCCCACCGCCCGCGCCTTCACCCCAACAGCGTATGTTGTAGTCGGAGTCGAGTACGCAAGTGCGATTTCCACCCGCAGATATCGTGAGCGCCGTCACGCTGCCGAAGTTGACCGTACCCACCGAGGCAGGTGTCTCGTTGTCTCCAATGTTGGTCGTGTTCGAGTAACCGAGCTGACCGTAGGCGGCGTAGCCCCAGCACTTCACCTGCCCGCCACTGAGCAGTGCGCACGTGTGCCCTTGTCCTGCGGCCAGCGCCGTTACCGTTCCCCCGACGTTGACGTTCCCGACGGTCAGAGGGGTTTCGTTGTCGCCGATGGGGTTCGTATGGCCGTAGCCCAGGGTCCCGTATGCATTGTAGCCCCAGCATTTGACCGCACCCGAATCCAGGCGCGCGCAGGTGTGAAAATCCCCGGCGGCGATCTCCACGGCCCGGTCGCCCACCGCGATGGGCACGGAGCCGGCGCTGGCGGGCGTCTCGTTATCACCGATGGGGTTCGTGTGGCCGTAGCCCAATTGCCCGAACATGTTGCCCCCCCAGCAGCGAACGGCTCCCGTCGTGAGCAAGGCACACGTATGATAGATGCCGGAACTGATCCGCGTCGCTGTGCCTCCCAAGACGACGTTGCTGGAGGAACTCGGTAGCTCGTCGTCGCCGATGTTCGTCGTATTTCCCAGCCCCAACTGCCCAAGGTCATTACGGCCCCAACAGCGGACGTTCCCTCCCGAGGTCAGCGCGCACGTGTGATAGAAGCCCGGCGCGAGTGCGTCGACGACGGCACCGACCGGGACGTCACCCGCGGAAGCTGGCGTCTCGTCGTCACCGATATTCGTCGTGTTGCCGTATCCCAGAACGCCGTACTGTCCAGCGCCCCAACACCGAACTCGGCCATCCTCCGTGACGCATGTTTGGCGACCACCGGCAGCCAGCGGTGGAGGGTTACACCCCCACAACACAAACGAAGCCACCATTGCCCAGAATCCCCATAGCTTGTTTTGCATGTCGCAGCAGTCTGCATGGCCAACGACGAATCGCAAGCAAGAAGCTCGAGCGACAGTCAGTTGCGCGCTTTAGGAGAACAAGCCTGAACTTCGATTTCCGCACAAAAGCAGCTACCCCGATTCAGACATGGGAGACACAACGGCATTGTCCCCTTAGGAGCTGTTTCGCGTAATCACAGCCTCAACAGAAGCACTGTGGCGCCGTGGGATTGGGGTGCTCCAACCAGGCAGAGCAGACGACGCAGAAGCACGCATGGTCAGAGCGAGGTGACTCCTCGCCGAGCAGGCGATCTCAACGGCGTTGGCCGTACCTGCTGAGATCCCACGCGCCCTGCGCAAGTCCCCCTGCCAGCAGTAAGCCCCTGTTGAGCGCCGACTTCCTCGACCGAGCTCGGGTTGCTCACAGACCCAAGGCAATGGAAGACTGCGCGAGCGGTTTCGACGTGGGCTTGACGGTGAGACACGTATGGCTGGGCTGGCGTCGTCCGTTCAACTTCGAGCGACATGGACGGCTGCTTTCCAGATGGCCGTTGGTTCGCGCTCGCACCGATCCGCCAGGAGCGGGGCGACATCTCTTGTGAGAGTGATACTCTGCGAATCATGCAAGCATCGCGAAATGTCTCTTTCGGCATCACGCTGCTGTCCGTGGTGTGTGCAAGCTGGAACCATCCTGCACGCGCCTGCAGCTGCAGCTCGCCGGGCATTCTGATTCGTCCCACGTCGGCGGATGCGGACGTACCCACGAATACCAAGATATGGCTCAACGCTTCTCCAACCTTTTGCAGCGCGCTAAAAGTTACCGTCAACGGTGAGGAGGTCGGCACATCGACGTTTCTGACGACACAACTGGCGCACACGTTGACAGAGGTATCCGCGCTCGAGCTCGCGACGGAGCTTCGCGTCGGCGACGCCGTGGAGGTGACCTGTATCGAGTCTCGTTCGGAGTCGTTCGTGGTGGGCGTCGAGGCGGATTACGAGCCGCCCCCTGTGCCCCAGGTTCAGCTCGGAGAGCGCCGGATCAGCAACAACCCCTCTTGCGGCAACGAGGAGTTCGTGCCATTCACCACTTCCCCGCCCGCCCTCGTCCTCGCGATGGACATCGGTGGGCGCACCACCTTCACTCAGACCGATCAGAACGAAGGTGGCACGCTGCTCGCGGGCTTTCTCGAGTCGGACCCGCAGGCTACGCAAGCCTCAGGTGAACTAGGCTCCGTCATCTGCGGTAGCTCCACGTGGAACTTCGCCGAGGATGGCGCAGCGGAGGATGTGCGTTGGGGAACGTTCGACTTGGCTGGCAACTTCTCCGGGTGGACGGAGCCAATCACTGTCCCTGCCGCGCTTCCACGAGCGATTGAATTGGAGACGCCCATGAACTCCGGCTGCCGCATGCCGGCAGCTAGCAAACACACGGGCAACGGGTGGTTGCTTCTGCTTGCCGGCTGGATGCTTGGCTGGCGTCGACTGAACGACAGGGCAGGAGCCGGGCGGCATCTTCCATCATTCGACCGGTTCCAGGCCGCTGATGATGGCCCACATCACGCGGCGGATCTCAGGGAGCTACGTAAACCAAGTAGTAGCCCTCTCCGCCCAAGAAGCGGCTGTCCGAGGTCAACTGCACGTCGCGGCGCGCTCTTCCGGTAATCCATGACCCACCGCAATGATCCACTTCAACCCCGAGCGCGCCCTCTCCCGCGGCGGCTTGCCAAATCGGCGTCAGCGCGCCCTCTGATCCCACTTCCCACAGCACGGCTAGATCACGCTGCCCTTCTGGCAGATCCGGGTCCAACGCCCAGCCTGAGGCAAGAACGTCCCCCTGAACGCCCACCGCCACGCCCGTTATGGTACCGGTCAGGCTGGTCGTGGTCACCCAGCTGGGCGTCTGCTCCGCCCCCAGCATGGCCACAAAGCCAGCGGCGTTGAGTGAACTTCGGTAGGTCTGCCCCGCCACCGCCCCTGATCCGGTGACGCGGCCTGCCAGAAACAGCTCGCCCTCGCCGCCCACCGCGACGGCTTCGCCGGTGGTGTAGCCTTCTCCGCCGAACTGCTCGGCACTCAGCACCTCGCCCGTCAGCGGGTCGAAGGTGGCGTACCAGCCGTTGGCATAGGAGACGTCACCGTCCACCGCTTCACTCACCAGTTGGGCTACCCCGAAGTCGACGGCGCCGTCGAAGTAACCCATGACCAGCAGCTCGCCGTTGGGCAGCAGCGTGGCGTCAGTGGGCGTCACGGCACCGTCCAAGGTTCCCACCTGGGTGGCAAATACCTCTGCCCCGGTGACGTCATGACGAACGACAAACAGCTGATCTTTGGCGATCGCTCGCTCGACGTCGGAGATGGACTCAGCGCCTATGACATAGACTCCCCCGTCAGCAGCGGGCACCAACGCGCTCGGAGTCGTACTATTGGGCCGCGAGCGGCCAAAGCCGCCGATGGGCTCACCGTCGTTGCCTAGCCGTTGGACCCAGTAACCAGGGAGCGTCAGGTTGACGCGGCCAGAGCCAAAGTCCGGGGGGCCATTCAGCCCGGCCAGCCACAGCCCCGCGTCGTCTGCTGCGATGACCGTGGGGACCACGCCGTCTGGGTATTCCCTTTCCTCGAGCAAGCCTTCGGTGGGAGAGTACCAGCGCAGGACGGGCGGCTCGGGAAAGCCGGAACCCTCGATGTTGCGAGCGGCCACCAAGCGCCCCGCGGAGTCCAAGGTGGTGACGAACGGGGTGCCCACCGAGTAGCTCGTCCCAAACACGGCGCGCCGGACCCCAGCGTCCGCCGGGCGCGCCGAGCTGGGGCACGTCACCTCTGGCACGGGAGGGCCCGCATCGAAGGACGGCAGCCCCCCATCCGCCGGCTCGTCCGGAACGCTGGCGTCCCCGTCGATGTCAGCGACCCCACCGTCCAGCACCGAGACCTCGGTCGAGGGCAACATGACCTCACCATTGCCTTCACCGGCGGTTCCACCAGTGGTGCCCGGAGGCAGGCCTGCACTTCCACCGCTTCCCCCCGCAAGTGGGGATCCGGGTGAACTTGTGGGAAAGGCCGCCGACGGCTGGTCGGGGCTTGGAGCGGACTCCAGGCCCGAAGCGGCAAGCCCCGCGTCGTCACCCTCACCCCCGTGCGTGGAACGGCTACTCTCCGTGGTGTCATCGTCACAGGCAGTCACCAACAACAGGCACAGGGCCCAAGTTCGATTCATTGGCACACGGTACCGGACGCCCCCAACCTCGACCAGCCTACGAAATGGAACGCATTCTATTCAAACTCTTTGAGGTCACCGCGGGAAGGCCGCTCCAGAGCGCGGTGTTGCACCCAATGCCGACAATTCAGTGCGCCCGCCTCAACTACGCACCACGCGGATTTCGACCTCGCGCTCGACGTAGACCCACTCCTCCGTTCGTCTCAGCGCGCCCAACAGATCGTCGAACACCTGCTCATCGGCTGGGGCGAAGTCGAACCAGGTCAGGAAGTCGAACGGTTCGTGTGTGGCGAGATCGCGACAATGGTGCAAGCGGCGCGCGATGTTGGGCAGCGCCCGCTGCCCGAGCGCGATGTGAGCCGAACGTTCCTCGAATATCGCGCGGCGTTCGTCTTGGGGCAGACTCCACCAGGCGTCCGTCTTCCTGATCGGGATGAGTGCGCCCAACCGCGCAACCTCGCGCCCGAGAGGTGGCTGAACCGGTAGGAGCGCCAGCCTTTCAGCTTTCGTCAGGTAGCGTTCGTTGCTGACGACACCCCGCAGGCAGTACTCTCCAGCACCTGCTTCGGACGTCTCCCCGTTGACCACACTCAAGCGCGACGTCAGCGGCAAGCCCTCGCCGCGAAGCGCGTGGACGCCAACCACTTGGAACTGCCCCAAAGTGCCGCCTGCAAATGTCCACAATCGGTCGTTCATGCCGCAGCTGTGTCCGACTTCCGAAGTCCGCAGGGTTTCGCCACGGTGGCTGGCGTTCTGATCTCTGCGCGCCTCGCGACGATGAGAAGCTTGACGCTCTTCTCGGGCAAGGGCTTTCCACGGCGACCTTCAGAGCACCCTAGCTGGTCTCATACGCGGAAAGCTCCGTCCGCTTGGCAAAAGGACACGGTTCGAACTGCCGTGGCCCGAGGCGTCGTTAACCGGTTGGGGCACGTGACCGCGCATCGGGAGTTGGGGGAGACTCCACAAGCTACCGTTGCTCCCCGAGTTCTTGGGTCGTCGTGTCGTCCACTCGCTTCGCAGACCGGAGACCTTCGTCTGCTGCCTGCGCTGGATGTACTCCCGCAGCGCCTCGTTCACCGTGTCCTTTTTGTCCGGTGCCCGCCAACCCGTTGAGCCTCTTACCGCAGCTGATCGTCGATCGCCAGCTTGGTCGCCACGCGTCACAGCTTGCACCGAAGTGTGGCGCAAGCGCCGTGATGCCTTGCTCCTCGCCGCCGAAGCAAGAATGACGCCGACGGGACGACCCCAACACTGGTAGGCCACGCGACATGAAGCTCTTGGCCGTCCTGTAGATGACCATCGACAGTGGAATGAATGCCGGCATCGAACGGGCGGCAGCAAGAAGGCCGCCGAGGCGTGCTAGCATGCGCCGACCATGGCTACTGAAGCGGCGCGAGCTGGTTTGGCTGAATTGAGTCGCGTCCAAACACACCTCACGCCGAGTCGCCTCGAAGCCAGAAGCGGGCGGGCACGATGTGTTGTCCTCGTGCTTGCCGCGTTGGGATCTGCTTGTCCATCGTGCGCGAGAGAGTCTGGGCACGAATTGGTTATCGATCCACCTGAAGCTGGCGGCATCCCTACATCTGAACCCGATGCTGGGCGGACGCTGCCGGACCCGACAGATGCATCGACGACGGGATCCGATACCTTGCTTCCACAGGCGGATGCCGCACTCCCACAGGCTGATGCCACGCTTCCGCGACGTGATGCCGCTCCTGTACCAGCCGATGCCGCTCCCGCACCAGCTGATGCCGCGCTGGAGGAACGCCCCTACTCGTGTAGCCCACGCGCTACCCGTCAACCCGGCGCATTCGTACACCCGGGGGGACTACACAAGCGCTCCGATCTCCAACGCATGCGGTACATGGTAGAGGCAGGAGTGGAACCTTGGGCGAGCTCCGCGGCGGCTCTCCTCGAGCACCCACTTGCGAGCTTCGACTACAGCGTCATGGGTGATTCGACGTGGACGGTGGTCAATCGCGAAGGTGAGCACGGGCGTGAGTGGGAGTCCGACGCGACGGCCGCGTATTTCAACGCCCTGGCCTGGGCCGTTACCGCGGATGCGCGACACGCCGAAAAGTGCGTCGAGATATTCGACGCCTGGAGCGGCCTGACGGAGGTCACCGGCGGCGGAACCGAGGCGCTAAACGCGGGGTTGTTCGCCTGGAAGATGGTCGAGGCGGCAGAGCTCGTCCGCAACACCTACGACGCATGGAGTCCCGAAGACATTCGAGCGTTCGCTGACATGTTGGTCTACCCAGGGTATTCGAACACGGCGGTGCCAGAGTCCTTGTCCGAGAACAACGGCACGTTCTATTGGCGGATCTATCGCGGCGATCCAGGGCGGCACGGCAACCAGGACATCATTGCGTGGCGGGCGATGATCACGCTCGGTGTCTTTCTGGACAACGCGACCCTGTTCGAACGGGCTCTGAACTACGTCGAGGGGCTCGCTCATCCAACCGGCGATCTTCCGTATGCGAGCGGCCCGTCGCCTTCCGGCGCAGAGCTCGATGACAATCCCTATTTCACGACGTACCAGTACGTCGGCTCCGAAGGTAGCGTCGAAGACTACGGCTACAACGGTGTTCTCGAGCACTACATTTGGGACAATGGCCAGATTCAGGAAAGCTCACGTGACCAGCAGCACACGCTGTTTGGTTTGAGCGCCATGGCGGGTATCGCGGAGGTCGCGTGGAACCAAGGCGATGAACTCTACAATGCGTTGGACAGTCGAATACTGCGAGGCTTCGAGTTCGCGGGTCGGTACAACACGTCCTTCGTGATCCCGTTCCCAGACCAACCAGAGCCGTGGGAGCCGACAGTCACGGAGCGCCTCGATAGAACGGGGCGTTGGCTGTCCAAGGCCGTCAATCCTCACTTCGAGAACGACTTCGAGCAGCTCAGCCGCGGGGATTTTGCTGGCAAGCGACCTGTGTTCGAGCAACCGCTCGCGCATTACGAAGTGCGCATGGGGCTGCCAGCGGAACTGACCACCTGGACTCGACGTTCTCGTGACGTTGCGATCGAACTTTCGGGTTTCGAGAGCGGGGGATTCAGTCTCGATCATGCGGGTTGGGGCGCGCTCACCTTTCGGCGCCCGGAGCTGTGCGCCGGCGACCCAATTTCGGGTTTCGATGAACGGGGCGTTCCGTCCTACGAGATCCCCGTGGTTCCAACGACCATCGAAGCGGAGCACTACGACGACTTCCCGGGTGATGGCGAGGGTCATACGTTCTCGGATGAGACCCCGGTCAACACGGCTCATCAATACCGAGAGGATGGCGTGGACGTGGCTTGTATCGCCGACGAGACCTACGGCGTGACGGATACGGTCGCAGGTGAATGGCTCAGCTACACCGTGTTCGTCCCAGAAACGCGCGACTACCGCGTGGCTGTTCGCTACGGTGCCAGTACCAGAGGAGGTGAGATCCGTGTTGCGTTTGGCCCATCGACATCCACGCCGAGTGTGCCCCTCGCACCGAGTGCCGAACTCGACGAGGCCGAGCTGAGCGACGGGCTCCGACTGGCAGCGGGGGTCACCGCCATGCGCGTGTTCATCGTCGCCGGAGGTTTCGACCTGGACTCCATCATCGTCGAGTAGGTCGCCACGACCGGTCAAGCCGAGGACGACGGCGTGCGTCTATTCAGCACGCTCTTTCAGTTCGGCGACTCGTTGCCCGTCAATCAGTTCGCGGGCGGCCACGGGTTCACCGGACTCATCTACCTCACCCACCCCACGCTCGGAGGCGACCACCAGGTCTTCTGCGAGGGCGTACCGGAGTGAGGCGCCCTGAGCGCGTGGCCCCCGAGTGGTCGCTTCGCCAGCCGGTACTTCAGCCCTCGGTGCTGTCGTCCCGTTTCAACTGATACCTCTTCATCTTGCGGTAGAGCGTGTTGCGGGGCATGTCCAGTACCCGGGCGACGGCACTCACGTTCCAGCGTTGGGCGCGCAACGCCTCGAAGATGCGCGCTGCTTCTTCACGTTCGTATTGGTCACGAGAGTGCGCCCTCCGCTTTCGGAGAGGCTTGCCCAACTCGATGTGCTCCGGCAGAATCGCCCCATCACTCCGCAACGACGCCCGAGTCAATTCGTTCTCGAGCTCTCGAACGTTGCCCGGCCAGGAGTGCCCAAGCAGTTTGCTCAACGCCGCGCGAGTCAAGGTGGGTGCGGCATACCCCGTGCGCTCAGTGAGCCGCGCCAGTAACACGTTGCACAACTCCGGCAGATCCTCAGGGCGGTCTCGCAGAGGCGGCATCTCCACATGCACCACACTCAAACGGAAGTACAAGTCCTCCCGAAACCTTCCCTCCGTCACTTCGTCGCTCAGCGTCCGGTTGGTCGCCGCAACGATACGCACGTCCAACGCTTCTTCACGCGTACTGCCCAACGGGCGCACGCGACGCTCCTGCAAGGCCCGGAGCAGCTTCACCTGCAGACTGAGGGGAAGCTCCCCCACCTCGTCCAAGAACACCGTGCCACCACTCGCGCTTTGAAGCAGCCCGCGACGCTCTTCAGTGGCCCCGCTGAAGGCGCCCTTCTTGTGGCCGAAGAGCTCACTTTCGAGCAAGTTCTCGGGGAGCGCTCCGCAATTGATGCTGACGAACTCGCCCGCAGCGCGACCACTGTTGACGTGAATGGCGCGCGCGACCAGCTCTTTGCCGGTACCGCTCTCTCCCTCGATGAGCACCGTGACGTCGGTATCAATCACGCGGTCCAGGACGGTGAGCACGCGCTGCATCGCAGGACCTCGCCCCACCAGTTGACGGTAGTCGTAGCGAGTCTCCAACGATTGCTGCTGGCTTCTCACCGTCCGCTGCAGCCGGGCGATTTGTCGCTCTTGTTTGGCGACGCGATTCTCGGCCAGGTGCGTTGCCCGCGCCAGTGCGGCGGTCTTCCTGACCAGCTCTTCGTGAAGGCTCGCGTTTTCCAGAGCAATGGCGACTTGATCCCCAAGGGCCAACATCAGGTCGGAGTCATCCTCCGTGAAACGCCCCATCTGAAGCCGATTGTCCACATACAGCACTCCCCGAGGGCCGTTGGCAGACGCAAAGGGGACACATGCTACCGACTTGAGCTGCATGGCGTGTACGGATGCTTCCGAACGAAAACGCATGTCGTTGGATGCGTCCACGGTGACCACCGCTCGCTCGGACAGCAGAACACGCCGAGCAATGCTGCGGCTGAAGCTCATCGATTCGTCGTCTAGCTTGGCGCGACTCAAGTTGCGCATCGCCCGAGGCACCAGCTCTTCACCTTCTGCGAGCAGAACGAAGCCACGCTCTGCCCCGAGGAGCTCGATGGCCGCGTCCAGCGCTCCGGCCAATACCTGGTCGATACTCAGTGTGGAGTTGATGCGGCGGTTGACGGCAAGGAACTGCTGCAGTCGCTTTCGATCGATGCTGCGCGCGCTGAACGTCTCGTCGGACTCCAATAGCAACGCCCGCTCTGGATGCGTCCAGAACGCATCGCGATACGATGCGGGCAGGTCAATCGCGATGCGATTGAAGGTACGCCATGCTTGATCACGGTGGAATCCAGCGGTGCCCTCACCGCTCTGTCGCGCGGCCAAATACCAAAGAGAGTGGGCTCTCGCCTCCAGTAGCGGCTGGGAAGTGCGCGTTGCCCAGGTGAGTGCCGCCTGCGCCCAGGCCGTCGCCGCTTTCGGATCCCCGAGCGCCAGCTCCTGCTGGCCCCGAATGGTGTAGTACGAACTCAACAAGTCTCTGTAGTCGTCTTCGGTATCTGCCTGCTGGCGCCCACCGGTGCGCTCAGACGCTCCCAGGTCCAGCCCATGCTCACTCTGCGCGGCAATCCGCTCCGCCTGTTGGGAGAAAGAAACTCGAGAGAGCGCTTGGGCCGCCGCGTCGCCCGCGTCGCGAGCCAGCTCGATCTGCGCGAGCAGAAGCTGGGCCTCGTCCGCTTCCCGGTGAGCGTTGTGAGCTGCCGCAAGAGAAAGCACATCCGCCACGTGCGTCGCGGCCGCGTCCGGGCGCCGTCTCAGTAGCTCCAGTTCGCCCAGGGCAAGACCCGTACTCGTTCGTACGGCGTTCGCTCCGCTCGTGCGCGCTTGCACCTCCGCCCGTTCGAGTGCCGTACGAGCGTGCTCCAAGGCGCCGATCTGCAGCGATAGATTACCCAGGTTGAATTGCAGCCGCAGCACGGTACTGTCGCGGCCGAGGGCGCGTGCCAGGACGAGGGCTCGCTCGTAGCCCTGGAGCGCCGCCCCCCAACGACCCAACTGCTGATCGAGGGTGGCGCGGTTCAGCAACGAGCTTGCCACCAGATCTGTTGCATCGGCGCGTTGTGCTGCAGCGAAGGCGGCATCGTAGGCGTCGCGCGCGAGCCCCAGCTCTCCTCGACGGAAATGCGTGATGGCCAAGTAACTGAGCGCGCGACCGCGCGCGCGCTCATCACCGAGCGCGTGGTACTGCTCGGACAGGGTTTCGAACAACCCGATGGCCTCCCGGGTCTGTCCGGAATACATCGATGCAAGGGCTTGAACTTGTGCCAACTCCACTCGTTGAGTCTCGCTCGACTCGTGCCTCATCGCCGAGGCCACCAGATCCAGAGCACGCTCGTAGTTTCCCAACGACAGCTCCGCTCGTGCCAAGAGCGACAGCGGCTCGAACAAGCCAAGCTCCAATGCTTCCCGGTCCCGCAAACAGCGCACCGCCAGGCGACTGGCGCGTTGGGGTGCCCCCGCGCGCAGGTGCAGCTCGGCGGCGAGCTGCAGGGCCTGTGTTCGCTGCGTCGTGGTGCCCGCCAGCGCAAGATTGAGCGCGGTGCGAGCCAATTCCAACTTGGAGGCCGCAATCAGTGAACGAGCACAGAAGAGCAACACCGCGGCACGCTCCTGCGCTTCGAGCACTCCCACGCGAGGGATGATACTCTGCGCCGCGGTCGCCCACCCGGCGGCGGGGGTCGCGTGCTCGAGGAGTGCGGCCGCGCCTCGCACGTCGCCGGAGCCTGCCAGGTGGTCCGCGAGTCGCGGTGCCCAACCCGCCCTCGCGGAAGTCCCCTGCTCCTTCGCCGCCGTCGCGCCGTCGGCGCTTGGGGCCACGTCCCCCAAACGTTCACTCAAGGAGCGTGCAGCAACGCCGTGCGCCCAAGCGACGACGTCGGCCGGCAGCTCCCCGAGCAAGCCCGCGCGCTGCGCTTGATGCAACAGCTGAAACTGCCCGCCCAACCTGCGCACACGCCCGCGGTGCGCCAGCGCGGTCCAAGTTTCGGAACTCACGAGAGCCTCCACGTCGTCGCAATCGACGGCCAACAGCGCGAGGGCCTGCTGCTCCTCCAGCGAAAGCTCGTCAACGCCTCCCAGCGCGTGCACAGAGTCCGCCGTCGAGAGCAGCGCGTAGACGGCTGCTGGATACCCACCGCTTTGGGCGAACAGCTGACTCTGAGTCAATCGCGTTCCGCTCGCTTCATGCCAGCGATCCACGCTCGAACGACCGAGCGGCATCAACTCGAGGTTGAACACCGCCTCCGCCTGCCCTTGAAGCGGCCCGTGCCCAGTACTGACGCCCAGGATGGCATCTGTTGGTTCCGCCGTGCGCACCAGCGCGACGAGCAACTCTCGTGACGCGTCATCCAACCGATGAACGTCGTCCACGACGACCACCGCTCGGTCGCTCTCCGCCGCTCTGGCCCTCCACTGCGAAAGCGCCGCGAGGAGGGTTTTCGGGGCAGCGGTCTTGTCGAGGCGCCCGATGAGTTCCGCGATGGCATGGCCCCGCGGGCTAGCGGCTTCGAAGACTTGCGCCGTGAGCTGTGCGGCCCACTTCAGCTCGAGCGCGAGTCTGGAGCTCCCCACTCCTGCGGCACCCCAGATGTGCACCCAACGTATCCCGGAGCGACCCTGGGTGAACGCGTTCAGATGCTGCTGCAGCTGAACAAACTCGGCGTCTCGTCCAAGCAGCGTGGGAGCCGCCCCGCGAGCGCCGGCATCCAGGCGCCCTGGCACCCCCAATCCCTCCAGAACCTGCGAGACGGCCGCAGGCCGTGAGCTCTGAACCGGAGCAGTCCAACTGCTCACCTGCTCCCAATCCTCCGCCGCAGGACGAATCTCGAAGCGAGCCAACAGTTGCTTCAGGCTTTCGCCCAAAGCGTACAGATCAGCACGCGCGTCGAAGACGCCCCCTCCGCGCAGCTCCGGAGAAGCATACTTCCACGTTCCTGAGAAAGCGTTGCTGCTCGTCCCGAGCGGGCGAGCACATCCAAAGTCGATCAGTACGCCGCGCCCACGTCCGTCCACCAGGATGTTGGACGGCTTGACATCTCCATGACCCAAGCCTTGTCGGTGCAAGAACCCCAGGGCTGAAAGCACATCCAGAACCACAGTTCTGATCTCCTCCCACCCCTTGCCCGGCGCGTACTCGTCCAAGGTAACCCCCGACACAAAGCGCGAAACGAGATACTCAGTCGGGGACGACTGAGCGACGTCGAAGCCGAAGTCCTGCGGAACACTCGCGCACGGGTGTGTCAAACCGCGCAACACCGAGAACTCGTGTCGCATCACCTCGGACAGCGCACGGTGTGTCAGCGTTTTGATTGCCACGTGACCGCCCCAGAGCGTGTCCGTCGCGAGATAGGTTCTCGCGGTGGCGCCCTCCCCCAGTGCCTCCTCGATCACGTAGCGAGAGGAAAGCAGAGTCCCCACGGCCAGCGCGGGCATGGGCGGCGGAGCGCCGGCACTGCTCGCGACTCCTGCCGGCTCGTCGGGTTTGAGCAGCGCGGTTGCCTTGGCGAGTTCCCCACGCGAGCCGCCAGCGCCATCGTCGGGCATGTGCCACTGTACCACTAGTTCATAGAAGGACAATATGGGACAGATTGGAATAGTCCAGGCGCCGACCCGAGTTCAACCATCTGCTCAATATTGCAGACTAATTCTGCATCTCCCTCGACCTGGCGTGCGCTTTGCTCAGTGTGGTGGTGACGGCGGGACACCGACCTCCGATGAAACGCCGAAGAACCCCATTCCCCGACCGAATCCAACTACCCCAACAGAAAGCCAATCAACATGACCCGCTTACTCCCCTTGACCTGCCTGACCCTCCTGATGTCCGTCGCGTGCTCCGATGGCGGTGCCGATGACAGCACGACCGCTGAGAACGAAGCTGCGACAGAGCAAACGAACGCCGCCTCCGGCAGCGCCGACGACTCTGCGTCGGGCACGCAACTGACCGAGTGCGACACGGATGTGCCCGCAGCCGGCGAGTGTGACCCCATGGCTGCATGCGCTGCGTACGATCCCGATTGCGAAGGCCAAGACATCGGCGGCGAGCCCGGCGAGTTGCCAGTCGATCCAGACGCAGAAGCTGCTGCAGCAGGGAGCGGTCTCGCCGGTGGCACACAGCTGACCATGTGCGATACGGACCAACCCGAAGATGGGCTCTGCGATGAAACCGCCGCGTGCGCCGCCTACGACCCCGATTGCGGCTACGAGCAACTCGACTGCGAACAAGACCCGCCGAGTGATGGCGAGTGCGATCTCGAAGACGAATGCTGGGGCTATGATCCCGACTGCGAGTGAGCTCACGTGACCCGCGGCCAGCCCTGATCTCCAGCGAGTGTGCGCTGTCGCTTGGCGGCAGCGCCTGCTCGCGATCCTTGATCGCTTCGAGCTCAACCGGCGACCAAGCTAGAGCCCAACCGTCAGCTACGCTACAATAACCGAACCCTCGACCATGTTGCGTCCCTCCTCAAAACCATTCACACGCCTGTTGGCGCTCGTGCACGTGTCGATGTGCTTGGCGTTCATCAGCGGCTGCAGTGACAGCACGGCGGACGCACCGCGCTCTGCAGGACAAGACGTCACATCGGAGGGGTTTGCCGAGGACGTCGGCTCTGGTCCCGCCGTGGCAACGCCGTTGCCGGAACCGCCTGCACTGACGGATCCGGACTTGTCGCGCATCTTCTTCGACCCCGACGCCGGCGGGACCGGTCTGGCGGGAGTGATCACGGTTGAAGGCGAAAGCGGTTCGGTAACGGCTACTGCGCGGGTCATCGTGACCAACCTCGCCACGGGGGCGACGGTCGATACAACCGCCACCGAAGAAGGAGCTTTCGCGGTCGACGTCCCCGCCGTCGATGAGGAGTGGCTCCGTATCGATGTCGAAGTGGGTGATCAGCGCGCCTCCCACGGTACCGTCCTGGTTCAAGCGGGTCTGCTCCCGATAGAGCTGGAAGAATGTGTGGTCCTCACGCCCCCGAGCTGGGCCGTAGAGGGCCCGATCGTCGTCGAGAACACCTGCTCGGCGCCCGTCGTCGTTCAGTCTCTCACAGCGCACCCTGAAGGCGTGACGTTCAGCGCGGAGCCCGACCCCACGGAGACTCCCCAAGAGTTGGCTCCAGGAGACACGCTGACCATCGAACTCGCCCCAGACGGGCGCACGGTAGTTCTCATTCCGGTCGAGGTGAACGGGGAGGTACTGCCCTACTCCGTCGTCATCGAGCCGTAGCTCGCAAACCGACGTGCTCTGCAATCTTACGCCTCACGCCTCAGGACGGCATCGTTCGCCGAACGCTCCTCAGCAGGAGGCCAGTGAGTGACGACGGCCAGCAAACTGAGAAAGTTGGGCAGAGTGTTCCTGTTCATCTTGGGTGGCATTGCCGTCGTTGTCCTGAGCGCGACGCTCGTCGGCTGGCTTCGCTGGCGTTCGCTCACTTCTGAGCTGCGGCAACGCCTGGAGACGGTCGCCGTTGCGCCCCCACAGGCGACCGTCGATCTTTCTGCCATCGAAGACTATCCCCCGCCCGTGCGCCGCTACTTGCGCCGAGTTCTGACGGACAAGAGCCCCGTGCCGCAAGCGGTGCGCCTCACCCAGACTGGAAGCATGAATCTCGGCGACGGGGACGAGTGGTCGCCGTTCACTGCCGACCAGTTCGTCGTCTTGCGCCGCCCGGGGTTTGACTGGAATGCCAAGGTGGCAATAGCTCCCGGGCTTTCCGTTCGCGTTCACGATGCGTACGTCGGCGGCAGAGGGTACTTGGAGGCCCGCATTCTCGGGCTAGTGCAGGTAGCGTACTTGGAGGGCACTGGTCCCATCGCAGAAGGTGAACTGATACGATTCTTGGCGGAAACCGCGTGGTACCCCCAAATACTGCTGCCAGGAAATGGCATCGATTGGGAACCCATCGACGACCGCTCCGCCCGCGCCAGCTTGACGGACGGCAACGTGGTTGCTCGGCTGACGTTCTTCTTCGGTGAAGACGAGCTGATCAGAGAAATCCTGGCAGACGCCAGAGGTCGCAGCGTTGACGGGCAGATTGTGCCCACGCCTTGGCGGGGACGATTCTCCGACTACGTCCGGCATGGTAACACCCTGACGCCGAGCTATGGCGAGGTCGCTTGGGTGCTGCCTGATGGGCTGCTGACCTATTGGCGAGGTCACGTCGATAGCCTGACGACTGAGCTACCGAAGTGAGCTTCTCTCATCTGGCCTGAGGCGGAACACCACAGGAACTCGGATCAACCGCTCAGACGGACCAACGCAACGATGCGCCCACGCGGCGGCAAGGTTGGTCCAACACGAACAGATCCACGACGCTCCGCCCTCGGCTCTTTGGCCGCGCTGTGGGCAACAGCCGCGCTATACTCGGCGCCACCATGAAAGCCATTGTGCTCACCCGCTATGGCACCTCTTCGGAGGTGCTGTCCTTGCGCGATGTGGCTGAACCTGAATTGCGGCCGAACCAGGTGCGCGTCAGGGTGATGGCCACCACGGTCAATGATTGGGACTGGTCCTTCATGCGCGGCAGGCCCTTCATCTATCGGCTGTTCATGGGTCTGTTCAAGCCACGCGTCAGCATCCTCGGCGCAGAAGTTGCGGGCCGCGTCGAGGCGGTGGGCGCCGACGTCTCTTCTTTCAAGCCGGGTGACGCTGTGTATGGGGACATATCCGAGGCCGGGTTTGGCGGATTCGCTGAATACGTATGCGTTGATGAAAACGCACTGGTGGCGATGCCAGACGGCATGTCTTTCACGGACGCCGCCGCCATTCCTCACGCAGCCGGTCTGGCGCAGCAGGCGTTGTTTGACGTTGGATGCCTGGGCGACGATCAGAAGCTACTCATCAACGGTGCGGGCGGCGGCGTTGGCATCATAGGCGTTCAGTTGGCGCAGCAGAAGAACGCTGAGGTCACAGGGGTCGACAGCGGCCCCAAGCTGGAGATGATGCGAGCCGCTGGGTTCGACCATGTCATCGACTACGAGACCCAGGACTTCACCAACACCGCAGAGAAGTATGATCGTATCCTGGACTGCAAAACAACCCGCCCCATTTGGCATTACGCTCGTGCACTGCGTCCCGGAGGCATCTACGCAACCGTGGGCGGTGCTCTGCCGCGTCTACTCCAAGTGCTGCTGTTGGGCCCTCTGCTTGGATTGTTGACTGGAAAGAAATTCCGTCTCGTCAGCCTCAAACCCAACAAGGACATGGAACGGGTGAATACGCTGTACGCTGCGGGCCGACTCAGGCTGGCTATCGACGGCCCGGTCTCCCTTGCGGACGTTCCCGCAGCGGTTGACTACTTCGGTGCCGCAAAACACAAGGGCAAGGTTGTTGTGGAGGTGGGTAGGGACTGATACGCGAAGCTCGGCAGCGACGCGGATCGAGCAGCCGTCGGATCGGCAATAGTCTGTCGCAAGTCCCGCGGTGCACGAGTGAGCGCTTGACGCTCAAGGCGACGTACCCGCACGTGGCAGGAACTCCACGGACGTCGGGTCGACGTTTTCGATGAGGGTCGGCGAACCCGACGGAACGGAGTCTGCTCGATACGAGGAGCTCATCGAGCGCTGCGTCGACGACATCCACGGGTGGGCGGCGCTGGCGAGATGCCAAGAAGTTCGTCCATCGGCCGTCACCTCAGCCTTCCCCTGTGGCGGCCGAGCAGGAGAGCGCCTCGACCCTACCTCATCCACGCCACCCGCGGAGACGACCACCAGCGCTCGTGCGAGGCTGTACCGGAGCGGAGCCTCGACCAGAAAGCTCTTGCTCAAACGAATACATTTGCGAATTTACTCGCATGCCGACCACCATTCACATCCCAGAACCACTGTTGGCTGAGGTGGACAAGAGGGCAAAAACGTTGAAGCTTTCTCGAAACCGCTTCATCGTCACCGCACTAGAAAAGGCTCTTGCCGAGCAGCCGCCTTGGTCCCCAGAGTTTGTCGCCGCTCTGAAAGGCTTCACTCCTCTCGACCAGAGCCACGACGTTGCCGCTCGTCGAAGACTTTGACATTGCTATCGCCGCACACTCGATGGCGTGGGACCTTCGCCTCGTATCGAACAACGTTCGTCACATGGCTCGTGTCAGAGGACTGAAGCTCGAAGACTGGACTCGAGACTGACGGCCCCCGCGAACAAGTCTTTCGCAAATTGCACGGCGCCGAGCTGCGCTCCGTAGCGATTGCATTTGAGCAGCGCGAAGATGCCGAGCACGGCGGGCCAGCTGTCGGGGAAGAGACGTCGAATGACGGCGCCTTTGGCGCGGGTTTGCGCGGAGCTCCAAGCGCGGTAGCCACTGCTCGGACCCTGGTGTTCGCACAACACGCGGGGGCAATACATGACCTGGGCGCCCGCATCGAGCAACGAAGAGAGGAACAACGCCTCCTCGCCGCACGGCAAGTCCGCACCCAAGCCGAACCGTTCGTCGAAGCGCACGCCCCTCAGCAACGCGGGGCGGAGCGCGATCTCGATCGAGGAGACGCCGAGCAGCGTGCGACGGCTGTGATGGTGAGCGACGTTGCTGTAGCGTTTCGTGGGGCGCTGCGAGGTCGCGTCGACGTACTGGAACGTGATCGCGGCGGCCTCGGGATAACGGTCGAATTCCGCGCGCAACAACGCGGAGATGCCGCGGCGGTAGCGGATGTCGTCGTCCGCGAGCAACACGATGTCGCCCTGGGCCGCATCCAGCGCGCGGTTGCGGCTCTTGCTGAGGCCGCGCTCCGCGTAAGACAGCATGCGGTAGCCCTTGCCCTCCATGCCGGCGGTGACGAGCCCTTTCGTCACCTGGTTGATGATCAAGAGCTCGATGTCGGTGATCGACAGGCCCAGCGCCTGTCGGGTGCGCTGCGGGTCGCGACAATCCATCGTCGCCAGAAGCACTTCTACTGCTGGGGCACGGCGGGACATCGTCACACGATACTCAAGACCGCGGCTCCCGTCGAACGTCGAGCGCATCGGAAAGTTCCGCCCGCGTGAGCGCCAGCTCACGCGTCAGCCGTGTGACGTAGCCCTCGAAGCGGCGCATGCGGATGCTCATCAGGAAGATGACGACGAGTAGTAGCAGCGTGGTCAGGTAGCTGACCAGGTCCGCACCGCGGTCGATGCCGACCAGGTGCGCCACATCACGCGTCAGATTGGGTCGGTAGAGCGCGACCGCAGCGCCCACCCAAACCAACAACCAGAGCAACGACGAGCCGCGCTGTCGCCCCCGCAGCAAGCCGATACAACTGAGCGCCGCAAGCACGGCCAACAACGACATTCCGACGATCTGAAACGGATTCATGAGATCACCTTCGACAGCATGTAGTCCCAGAGGATGCGCAACGCGGCCGCCCCCGACTGCCCCTTCGCGCGCGAGTACTCGGTGTAGCGCACGGCGACCGGCACCTCCGTGGTCCTCACCCCAGCGCTCGTCACCTGATCGATGATTTCGCTCGCGTGAGCCATGCGATCCAAGCGCAGCTGGACGCGCTCGGCGGTTCGACGGTCGAGCGCTCGTAGCCCGTTGTGGGCATCCGTCACGTGCGCACCGGTCGTCAGTCGCGTGAACAGCACCGCGGCGCGCAGCAAGCAACGCCGCGCCCAGGGGATCGCGCTGGCGTCCTGGATGAAGCGTGAACCGAAGACCGCCTCCGCTTCACCACTGACGATGGGCCGCACCAAGTCTTCGACGGCTTCGGCGCGGTGCTGGCCGTCGGCATCGTAGGTGACGACGATCTGCGCGCCGATGCGAAGTGCGTAACTGATGCCCGTCTGCAGCGCGGCGCCCTGCCCTCGATTGATCACGTGGCGCAGCACGATGGCCCCCGCCTCCCGCGCGCGTTGCTCGGTCGCGTCGTCCGAGCCATCATCCACAACGACCACGGTGGGCCACTTCGCCCGCAGCTCACGCACGACATCGGCGATGACCGCGCCTTCGCGATAGGCGGCGATGACGACACACACGTCGGCCGCAGAAACATCGAGCGCCGAGCGATGCTCTGCCGCGGCGGGAGCATCAGCGCCCTCATCGACGACACGAACGTTCGCTATTGGAGTCATGACCTACAGGTGTGTGCGACAGACAACCGACAAAGGGTAGCACGCGGTCCGATCGTGGTGCTAGATCGCCCCCGTGGAGTCTGGGCTCAGCGAACCCCTGGTGAGCCTCGTGATCCCGGCTCACAACGAAGCGGAGCATCTCGCTGCCTGCCTCGAAGCCGCGACGCCCCTTGTAGGGCGAAGTGGTTTGCACGAGATCCTCGTCGTCGACGACGCATCGACGGACGCGACCCGCGCCATCGCCGAACGCCACGGCGCACGCGTCGTTGCTGGCAACGGAGGCGGAGCCGGTGCGGCGCGCAATCTCGGAGTCGCAGCCGCGCGCGGCGATCTGATCTGGTTCATCGACGCTGACTGCGTGCCGGAGCCCGATGCTCTGGAGCAGCTACTGCCGCATCTGAGCGACCCACGCGTGGCCGCCGTCGGGGGCAGCTACGGCAACATGCGCCCCGACTCGCTCCTCGCCTGCCTGATCCAAGAGGAGATCGCCGCGCGCCACGCGCGCATGACCGCACGCGTGAACTTCCTGGCCACATTCAACGTGCTCTATCGCAAGAGTGTGCTGCACCAGCTCGGCGGCTTCGACACGACCCTGCGCAAAGGACAAGACGCCGAGCTCGCGTTCCGCACCCTCGATCTCGGCTACGAGCTCGCCTTCGAGCCCCGCTCCATCGTGCGCCACTTCCACGAAAGCTCGCTCCGCCGTTACCTCGCCGTGCAGTGGCAACAAGGTCGCTACCGCGTGCTGTTGTACCAATCGCACCCCGGGCGCATGGGCGGCGACTCTTACAGCACCAAAGCCGACCACATCCAGCCCCCCTTGGCGCTGCTCTCCGTTTGCCTGCTCCCCACCCTAGCGCTCGGCCCGCTCGCAATCCTGGAGTGGAGCGCACTGGCCGGGCTCATCGGCGCACAGCTGCCGATGACACGACGTCTCTTGCAGCGAACGGCGGATCCGAAGATGTTGAGCTACCTTGGTTTTGCCTTGGTCCGCGCGTACGCACGCGGGTTCGGCTTGCTGGAAGGCGTGTTCGACGCGGTGCGGAGCACGCGGAACGGCAAGAAGGCACGCGAGTGAGCCGCCACGCGGGGTAGCTCGAGAGCGAGCCGTCAGCTCGCGAGTGAACAGCTGACGCAGAGTGCGACGGGGCAACGACCAGTGCCGCGAACTCGAGGTCAGCCGTCCTGTTCAGTACCCCGAGGAAAACTCGCCTCAGTTCTCCAGATCGAAACCCAAAAGGAAGTCGGTGTCCGCCCCGTCTTTGTGGCAGCCCGAGCACAGAGCGACGCGATCGGGTGCTGGAGAATCCGCCTGCGAGCCATCCGGGTTTCGGACTTCGTAGTACCAGTCGTTGCCCTCGGGATCGTAGCCCGCCTCGCGTTTGATCATCACGACGGTGGTGAAGTTGTTCCCGTCGGCGTCGTATTCGGCTTTGACGGCGACGCTGCCCTCCGGCACGGTGAACGGCCCCGTCAGCGGCAGCTGCGCCAGGTTGGACGAGTACCAGGTGCGCTGCATGGCGTGGATGTTGGACGGCATCGGTTGCTCGATGCGGGTGAAGAACTCGCTCGACGTTTCGTAGTCTGGGTTGAACTCGCCGGGACCCATCGTTAGCTCGCCGTCGACGTTTTCGTCCGGCGTGTTTTGCTCTGCAGCGGTATCTTGCTCGGCCGGGGTGTCCTCTTCGGTCGTGACCTGTTCGGCAGTCATGTCCTGCTCGGTCGGCGTGGCTTGCTCAGCAGCCATGTCCCGGTCTCCTGTTGCATTCTGCTCGGCGGCAGTGTCGCTTGGTGTTCCCGACGCTGATCCCTGTTCGGCAGTCATGTCGCTTGCCGTTTCCTGCGCCGCGTCCGTGCTCATCTCGCGGGGCGAGCCGTCATCCGCACCGCATGCGGCTAGCAGCCACGCCAAGGAAGCCAAGGAATGGTGAGTGATCCAGCGCGTCCGTGTGCTCATGAGACTCAGGTATGTCACCGAGCAGGATTGGTTTCGTCAAGGTGGCGTCTTTTTCGTCGACGCGGCCCCATCGCGGCACACGAGCGAGCAGCTGTCGCGGAGCGCTCTGCTCGAAACACGCAGTGTCGACCGCGCGAGATAACACGTCACTCGCCTGCCCATTTGCCGCTCGACGGGCCCCGCGATAGGATCCGCCAATGGCTGCCGCCACCCCGTTGCCCGTCGCCTGCTACGTGGCGCTCCTCGTCAGCGCCTGCGACGGCAAAAGCGAAAGCAAGCGGGCAAGCTCACCGAAGATGGAGAGCTCAGAGGTGGCAGTCGGGTGGAAAGCCGCGCCGGTGGAGCGCCCGATCTATCTGGTCCGCGACCAAGACGGCGGAGCGCACGTCTTCGAGAGCCAGCTCGTGGGGCAGCCCGCCGCGTGAGGGCCGTACGCAGGCAACGGCGAGTCGATTTCACGCTTCAGCGGCAGCCCGAACGTGTGCCTACCGGACCTCGTAGGCAACGCCCTGGCGCCCCCGAGGTAGCTCCCAGGAGTTGGCTTGTACCCACTCGATGACCCGCTGCCACTTCAGTGGGGCCTTCGTCGCGCTTGGTGGCTCGACTCCAAGCGCTTTGAGATCTTCCTTGAGCAGCTCGAACATTCGAACCGCCTCGACGACTGCAGCGCGATCAGACTTGGCCTCTGTTCGTTCCAGAAGTTCGAGGAAGCCGCCGAGCACCCGAGCGATGGGGGGCCAGCGCGGGATCGCCGTCGGCAGCGGCTCGACTAGACGGATGAGGGGTCGTCGCTTTCGCCACGAAAACCGCAGTCGATTTCCGACACGGACAGAAGCCAGGAGCCCAGCATCGGCGAGCCCGTCGAGAGCGTCCGCCAGGTTGCGCTTGGTGTAGCCGATCCACACGAGGTCAGCGGCGCCGAAGTCCGGCGCTGGCCAATGCAGGATCGCGGCGATGATGTCCGCCCGTGCGCTGACCCCGAATAGGGCGCGGAGCTTCAGGTTGATCAGTGCTGGTTCCTCGAGTTCCGGCGCACGTGACTTGGTGCTGAGACTCACTTTCCAGCGCTCCGCGTTCTCTGCGGTCGGCCAGGTGCCACCAACCTGATGGTGCAGAGTCGCCGCGAAGGGCGCAAACGCTACCCGTCCGGTGTCGCTCGTGAGCTTCAAGAGCTGTTTGAGTCTTGGCTTGGAGATGAAGCGATGTGACTTGGCGCACCAGTCGAGCGCTTCGTCGCGAAGGCGCGGATCTTGGCGTGACAGCTGGGCCGTCAGTATCAGGAGGGCTTCTAGATCGATGGCAATAGGCTCTGCGCCATTCACGCCAGCAACACCCAACGTCGTCCATTGTCGCCACAGGAGGTCGAGCAGCCCTTCGACCAGGTCATGCCTAGCGCTCATTTTCGCCTCCGAAGGCCCTCAGCGCGAGCTCCAGTTGTTGTTCAAACCCTTCAGAAGAATCGTGCGTTCGACACCAAGCGGCCGCCGCATTCAGTTCATCGGAGGATGGCTGGAGCTTTCGAAGATCGATCGCGTGCTTGCTATCCGGACCCTGGTCGACGCTCGCGTAGAGTTTGAAGAATACCTGATCCTTGCGACCAGCAAGATGCAGGACGAGACCGCCGAAGTGCCGAGTCGTGGTCCGGCTCTCGAATCCCTTGGGAAGTCCCAGGTCGAGCAGCTTCGTCGGTCCGCCGTTGATCCAGTCCTCGCGTAGGCCGGTTGCCGCCGCGACGTCTCGAATTGCAGACGACAAGAAGTCCGGCAGCGGCTCGGCCGACACGTACTTTCCCTCGTCGACGACAGCAACGAGGTCGAGGTCTTTGGTTGGTCGCGCGATGAAGCCCAACAACAACAGGCTGCCGCCGCCGATCGCGACGACTTCGGCTTCTTCGCCGCGATCAGCGAGCAACTCTCCGAGTGTTTCGAGCGCCTCCTCCAGCGCGCCTGCCAGGAAGTTCATTCGAGAAGATTAAGTTCTCCAAACGAGAAGTCAAATTTCCTGAATGGCCCGGACCTATCCCGGCTCTTCCGCCAGATGCTCACGGAGTATCGCCTCCCCGCCGAGCGAGCAGTCGTGGGTGTGGGCGACGCTGAAGCTGAGGTAGTCGTTTCGCGCGTAGCAGCGGTCTTCGATGCGGGCCACGGCCAAACAGGTGCGCTCCACGCACTCGGTGTACATGAGTTCCCAGTCCACGGTTCGCTTGGCATCGGCTGCAAGGCGCGTCGTCAACTCTTCACAGACTCCGTCACAGCTGGCGTCGTCCGCGGGGTCACACCCTTCGAAGTCATCGTCACCCATCAGGCATTCCCCGCTTTTCGTCCAAACGTAACAGCCGTCGCCATTGCGGCCCACACGCGCGCCGTCCGGCGACGACCGTGGATCGTCACACAACGGGTCATCGTGCTCTTCTTCGACTTCGCTGGGATCACAGTTGCACGCTGTATCCACCTTCATCGACGCGCTGGGCCTCCAGCAACACTCGCGGTTCTTGCTCATTCGAGGGGATGCGCGCGAGCTCGCTTTCCGTCCTTCACAAGCTAGCGACTAATGCCTGAGCGCATCACTCAGCGTCGACAGGGCTCGGGGATTTCGCCGTAGTAGATGCGGAAGTCTTGGCTGGTGTTGAAGAGGGCGCCGATGATGTCGGTGGTGCCATCGCCGTCAGCGTCGCCGGTGATCATGTAGCGGAACTCGGAGCTTTCGGTGACAGGGCCGTGTTGGTCAGCGCCCCAGTTTTCGTGGCCCCACATGATGCTGATGCCGGCACCCATCGCGACGACCACGTCGAGCCGTCCATCACCATCGAAGTCCGCCACGTCGAGAGCGTGCACCCGGTGGTCGGTGGAGTCGGTGCTTTCGCTGACGTTCTTGCGATACGGCGGTCGAAAGGTGCCGTCGCCGTTGCCCATCGAAATGTTGATGTTGTAGCCAGCGCTGTGTCCCGTCGTGAGATCGAGATTGCCGTCGCCATCCAGATCTGCCAGCACGCCAGCCCAAGACGTGTTCTCGACCTCGTGGGAAGAAACCTCGAACCCACCCTCGCCGTCCCCGAGCATGATCATGGCGAAGTCGCCCAGCCGCGTGGCGACGGCATCCAAGTGCTCATCTCCGTTGAGATCGCCGAGCGACACTGAGTAGAGAGTGTCTTCCGAAGGTACGAGCGGCGCTTGTGCGAAGCTGCCATCGCCGTTGCCGAGCAGGAGGATCAAGCCGCCTGCGTCGGTGCTCACGACGAAGGCGTCGAGGGCGCCGTCAGCGTTGGCGTCGCCGAGCACGATCTGGCGCAGCGTACCGTCCACGGCGTAGGTGGGTCCCTCGTCGAAGCTGCCGTCGCCGTTGCCGAGACCGATGCGCACGAGGCCCGCGCCGCGATCGCCCACCACCACATCGAGCTGATCATCACCATCGAGCAGACCGAGCGCCAACGCGACCGGCTCTTGTCCGAACGGTTGTGTGAGTTGTTCGCCGATCTCTTGTAGTCCGGTGCCGAGGAGCACGATCAGGTCCCCGTCGTCAGTGACACTCACGACATCGGGCCAACCGTCGCTGGTCACGTCACCGAGTGCGAGCTGTCGCGCATACTGGGGAAGGTTCGTGCTGGCGGCGTTGAACACGACGCAGTCCGAGCAAGCCCCGGAAATGCAGCGCTCTGGAGTGCGGCAGCGATCTCCCCGCGAGCTTTCGCCGGGCGAGCACCCCGGAGTCGCACCGCAGTAGAGATCGTCGACTCTCGGATCGATGCATTGCCCCCCACAAGCCACCATCGGGAACTCGCAGGGCACACACTCTCCGCGTTCACACACGGCGCTCAAGGGCTGGCAGTCGACACCGACGGTGCCGGCCTCGGCGCAGCCGCCCGTTGCGCCGCAATGCTGCCAATCGGTGAGCGGATCGATGCACCACCCCGCGCAGCGCAGCTGATCCGGCGGACAGGGGCAAGCTTCATCGACGTTGGGGTCGCAGACCGCGCCATCGGGAAGAAACGACACGCCCCCGTCCGCGATACCAGTCCCCGGCAGCGACGCGTCGGGGGCGTCCGCAACTGGCGAGGTGGGATCAGTGGATTCATCGCCCCCCGAGCCGTCGGAAGTCGTGGAGCTCGGGTCGTCAGTGCTCGAAGCGCCATCGGTCGAGTCGTCTGCCACACCGGCCGCATCAGTGCCCGGCTCCGCTGCGTCGTCGGTCGAGCCCTCATCGGCACACCCCTCACAGGTCCCCTCGCCATCACTCGATGCGGGCTCGTCTGCAGATGCCATCGGATCATCCACCGCGCCTTCCTCGAGCGATGCGTCGGGTTCGTCACCCGCGCTCGAAGTCGCCGTGCCGTCACCTCCGTCGTCACAAGCACACGCGAGCGCAACGCTCAGCGCGAGCCAACTCCACCGCTTGGTCCATGACGACAACCCCGACACCTCCGACGACAGCACGGCGGAAGCATAGCACGGCTGATGAGCGGCTCGAGAAGCGACGTCGGACGACTCAGCGACGCCCCAACACCGGAGAAAGACCACCCAAATACACCACCCCATTACTCAGGGGACCGGGGCGGACGCGAGCCGATGCAGCACCACCCCTTGCAACGATGTCGTCCCCCCGACAGCCCAGGCTTCTCCATCTTCGCCGGCCCAAATGCCATAAAGCGGCGACCAACACTTCACGTCTACCGCCGACCACGTGAAGCCATCCCAGCGCAGAACCCGCCCAAACTGTCCAACGGCCCACGCCTCCTGGGGGCCGACGCCAGCGATGTCGTAGATGGTCCTCCCGGTCGCGTCGGGGATCGTGACCTCGGACCACGATAGGCCGTTGAAGCGGAAGACCAGGTTGTCGCTGCTCATCACCCAGACGTTGTCGTCCGCGGTACCGCCGAGCGCCGTCCAGGTGACGCCAGAGTAACTCAGGTCGCTGAACACTTCGCTGTCGCCGGAGGGTTCATTCATGGCGAGGGCGCCGTTCTCCCCCCCGAAGAAGGCATTGCCGTTCGGCGACACCCAGACGCTGTGTAGAGGCTCACCGATGCCGTAGACAGTGTTCCATGTGACGCCATCCCAGTGGCTGTAGCCACGATCGCCCACCGCATAGGCATGGGTCGCAGAATTGCCGTGGACGGCCCGCCAGCGACGACCGGATACCTCGAGATGATCGCGCGGGGGCTCGGTCAACTCTTGCCCATCGAAGTAGAGGATTTGGTCGTAGTCACCCACCACCCACATCGAGCCAGGCTCAGGCCCCCAGATGTCATTGTAACCGGCACCATCGTCGACGACCGTCCAGGTATCGATCTCACCGGATGAATCGAGCCTGACGAGGCGATACCCGACGGCGAATACATCGTCTCCAGAGCGGTGCACCCCGTGCAGCTCGAACCGAGCCCCATCGCCCACGCGAGGCACTTGTTGCTCGATCACCACCTGATCGCCGATGCCGGACACCTTCCACATTCGCCCGCGGTGACCCCCCAGCCACACCTCACCCGGCGCGGTCGCCGTTCCGACGGATGGATAGCCTCCGTATTCGCTCTCGTCAGCGGTCGACGTCACCAGCCACTCAGCGTCGCGCTTGCTCAGGAGCGCGCCGGCTTGGGACAAGACGTGCACTTCGCCAGGCCCCAAGCCGAAGACCTCTTCGGCGCCATTGTTGGCCGGGAAGTCCTCCTGCTCGACGAAGCCCTCCGCACCTCCGCGGAAGAGCTGTGAGCCAATCGTGTACCAAAGGTCATTCGGGCCAGAAGCGAACATATCCCCCGGCACGATGGTATCCAACGCCGTCCACTCCGCCCCATCCCAATGAAAGAAACCGGACGCCTCATCTGCGGAGCCGACCTTCCCGTTGACCCAGACCTCGTTGGGTGAAACCACTTCGATCTGGCTGCGCGAGGCACCCTCGAGCCCGGCCGCGCTCCAGCTGCTGCCGTCGAAGCGAAGCACGCCGTCGCCCGTCGCAGCCCACACATCCTCAACGCTCGAGCCGGACAAGGCGAGGATCGGCGCCGTGCTCTCGGGAGGCGGGAGCGCGTCGAACCTGCCTGCTTCGTAGCGCCACACGCCTTGTCCGTTACTGATGAACACGATCCCATCGGCGCTACTCCAGAACTGAGGCACCCGACTACCAGGCAAGGCGCGTCCTACCCAGCCTTGGCCATCGTGATGCAGGAGCATGCCACCGTCTGCACCTGCCCACACTTCGGCGCCAGACACGCTAAGCATCTCGCGAATCGTATCCCCTTGCGGAAGATGCGAAGACCAACACCAACCCCCAGAGCAGAGTCCGCCGCGCCACGACGCCAGCTCCGCCCCTGGCGGAAGCGCTGCGATGTCCGTAGGCGATGCACTGCCATCGGGCGTCGTACCGGGGGTGTCGGGCTCGCCCGCGTCGGCTTCGTCGTCACTTCCGCCCGAGTCATCGCTTCCGCTCTCGCCGCCGGCCGTTTGCTCGCTGCCCTCCGCGGGTGCGGCCCCCGAATCGAGAGCGCCGGCGTCCGCGCCTTGCGTGGAGCGCGCTCCCATGCCGTCAGTGCCTTCCATCGTGTTGTCGTCGTCTACCTCCTCATCGGAGCCCGACGAAGCGACGTCGTCGCCCACGCCCGCCTCGCCCCCCACTCCCGCCATGGCGTCCGACGCTCGTTCCGACTCCCCGGAAACCCCGTCCACGTCGTCGCCGCGTCCCGCGTCGTCGACGTTCTTCGAAACGTCACCCCCATCGCACGCAACGCCGAGCACCAAGAACCCGAGCCCCGCCAAAGGTCGTTGCACGCCCGTCCGCCACATCGCCGGAGCCTAGCACTGAAGCCGGGGCGCTGCAGTCGAGGCGCTGAAGCCGAGGCTCCGGTCTGGTGGGCGGGTGGGCCGTGAGCGAGTTGGGTCACGGTGTTCCCCGAGAGGGGTGCGTTGTAGAGGCTCGCCGATGCCGTAGATAGCGAACCGCGACGACGTTCGAGACCTACTCGGGCTCTTCCGCCAGGTGCTCGCGGAGTATCGCCTCTCCGCCGAGCGAGCAGTCGTGGGTGTGGGCGACGCTGAAACTGAGATAATCGTTCCGCGCGTAGCAGCGGTCCTCGATGCGGGCCACGGCCCAGCAGACGCGCTCCACGCACTCGGTGTACATGAGTTCCCAGTCCACGGTTCGCTTGGCATCGGCTGCAAGCCGCGTCGTCAACTCTTCACAGACTCCGTCACAGCTGGCGTCGTCCGCGGGGTCACACCCTTCGAAGTCATCGTCACCCATCAGGCATTCCCCGCTTTTCGCCCAAACGTAACAGCCGTCGCCTTTACGGCCCACGCGCGCACCGTCCGGCGAAGAACGCGGGTCGTCACACGACGGGTCCTCTTCTTCGACTTCGCTGGGATCACAGTAGCACGCCGTGCAACATGCTGTGCCCCCTTCATCGACGCACTCGGCCTCCAGTAACACTTGCGGTTCTTGCTCATTCGACAGGATTCGCTCGAGCTCGCTTTCCGCCAGCGTCCGACACATCGACTCGCTGCACGTCGGCGTTGCTGAGCCAGCCGGAGACGCCTCGGCCCCCTGCGACATGGGCGTGTCCTGGGATGCGGCATCGGAAACCTCGACATCCGAAGAGCCTTCTTCGGGCGTCGAGCTGCTGCCGGTGGAGCAGGATACCAGCAGCGCTCCGGAAACAAGGAGCGCTTTGGTCGACGTCGATGCAGCTGGAGATACCATCACGAGTTCAGCGGGGAGACGCTCGTGTCATGCTCGCACGACGTTCACATCCGAGCAACATCATCGGGGCGTTGGGCTCGTCGACGGCAGTAGGGCCCTGGGTACGCGCCCCACTCTCTCCGGAAGGACCGAACAAAGAAAGGCCTGACGCTCGCGTTTCACCGCGAAGGTCAGGCCCATATTTGTTTGATTGTACTTGGATCAGGCCGTCGTTTGCGCTTCCTCCTCGCTGTCCTCCTCAGGAGCGGCGTCGTCCGCCTCGTCGTCCGAGCCGGAGCGACGGCTGGCCTTGAGGAACCCCAACGCACGCAGTAACGAGCGTTCCTTGATCACGGTGCGGGCGATGGTGCTCCATTCCAGGTACCAGCTCCACATCTCCGTCTCGGCGGTTTCGACATCGGCCTCCGCACTGCTCTCAGTGCCGGGTTCGAAGTCAGAGAGCCCGTCGAGGATCTCGCGCACGTCGCTCAGCACCTGGTCGTCGAAGCTGCGTTCGGCGAGCAGCGCCACGGCGTCCACTCCCCGCCCTTCGAACGGGGAGTCTCCCGAAGCGAGCAACTCCAGTCGCTGCACGAAGGCACCGACGCTCGTCACCACATCGAGCCCCTCGGTCTGGGCCAGGTTCGCGAACAACCACTCGCCGATGTCCGGCAAGTTGTTCGCCAACGTGGCGCGCACGATGGGAAACCAAAGGTTCTCGAACTCGTCGAGAAGTTTCGTGCTCTTGCTCTTGGGCAAGCTGCGCGGGGTGAGCGTGGCGAGAGTTGCGGCCCGCAGCAGTTGGTGTCCGCGAGTCACGTGTTCTTGCGTGAGCCCGTAGCGCGCCAGCGCCGCTTGCACGCGCCGATTGCGCAAGCCCATCAAGAACTCCAGAACGCGGATTGCCTTTTGTCGTCGTGTAACTTTCATCGTGTATCCTTTGCCCCCGAGGGGCGGTTGAACCGCGCCCGAAAATCCGGTTCACGGCGTTGAGATACCGCGATGTCGTCCGACGGTTCCGCGAGTTGCGGCAAAAGACGAGGCGAGCAAAGAAAATTCACAGGGCCCACCTACTGCCCGGGGAAAGAGCGCGAGTCATCGCCAAAAACGCCGGTCTCCCAACACGGACCCTCGCTCGCCACAGGCGTTCCCCCGCGACGAAGCTCGCAACTCGAGGACCGGTAACGCGGCCCCCACCTCGACAACCACGCCCCCCGCCGACGTGAGCTGAAAACTCGGGACCCACCATCCTGGCCCCCAGCTCGGCACCCGCTTTCCCCCGCCACGCGCCTCGACGAACGCGCGCCGTCGAACGCTGCCCCGCCACGCTCGCTCGAATCCCCGGCGAGCTCTCACGAGTCCCCACCTCCCGGTCGCCGTTCCCCCCTGCTCAGGGCCGCCAGTTCACGGGGACCTGCACATTCGAGCCCCAAATTCGCGCCAGGGTGGCCCTAGCTCGCCAAACAGTGTGCCAAACGCACTGCACGGAGCAGGGGGATCGCCAGAAAGTGGTCCACCCAGCCTCGCAGGTCGCAGAAATTCCAAACGGAGTGCAGGGTCCACCGCTCTCGGCAGGGGGGATCACTTCGTCGAGGTGGGGGATCTTTTGGTCGATAGGGGGAACGACTTGGTTGAGGTGGGGGATCGTTTGGGGGTCAGCTTGATTCGGCGTTTCGCGGTGTGGAGCGGTGGAGCGGTGGCGCTTCTGCTCCAGGCCCACGTCGCCTGGGCGGGTGTAGCTCTGAGCTTCAGGAGCCTCAGGTAGGCGGCGGGTCAAAGACTCTAGCTCCAAGCAGAACCACGGCGTGGCCCTGCGTCAGCTCCGGACTCGAGGGACCGCCCGCAGCTTGCGACGCAGCACCGCACTTTGAACCGTCTCGCACTCCCAGACCGTAACCACGAGATAGCCCATCCCACGCAACTCCCGAACAGCACGTCGATCGCGCGCAACGTTGGCCTCGAACTTCGCGACCCAGAAGTCGCGATTGCGCTTCGGCGTCGTGGCTTTCTTGCACCCTTCATGTCGATGCCAATAGCAGCCGTGAACGAACACCGCCCACTTGCGAGAGCGGTTGGCAATGTCGGGGGATCCCGGGAGGTCCCGATTGTTGACCCGGTAGCGACATCCGAGCTCCGTGAGTTGCTTGCGGACCGCGAGCTCGGGCGAGGTTCCTTTCTGACGGATACCGCCCATGCGCTGGGAGGTCGCGGAGTCGAATACGATGAGGTGTCCGTCGACCTCACGCCGAATTCGATACTGGGCCATCGCTCTCTGCGGCGTCCGTGGCGAGACTTCGATCCAGATGGGCACGAAGCGCGTCGATGAAGCCCGGCGGGAAGCGCAACGACCCCTTCTCGGTGCGCCGAAGGAACCCGGCGGTTGCCCGCGATGAAAGCGGTTTCACCGGCCAGCGAAGAAACTCCAACAGTGGTGTTCGCTTCAGACGGCGTGGCCACGCCGAGACACTGGCAGTGAAGCGGCCTTGACCGACGTTCCATGCTGCGTCTGGCCACGCGCCGTGCCGCACGAGAGGCTCGACATCTTCGAGCTTGAAGTCTCCCGGCTCCTTCAGACGCTTGCCGAGCCACTGCGCCACGGGAACGCACACCGCGTTGCCCACGAGCTTCCAGCGCAGTCCTTCTTTCGAGACTTGCGCGGCGGGAGCCGTCCAGTTCGCGCGAAAGCCCTGCATGCGCTCAGCATCGCGAATGTCCGGCGTGCCGACATGACCATCTGGAAACCAGATGGCGGGCGGCGACGGAACACCTACAGTCGAGCCCCCCTTGAGCGTCGGGACCGCGTCCACTGCCCAGCCCAGCCCGCGAACTCCTTCCGTCCAGTAGAACCCGCAGGCCGTCTCTTTTGAGCGAACCCGATCGGCGGGAGAACCTCGATCGTCGGCGAAGAGTACACGACGCGGATCTTCTTCCAGCGACGCCACGAGAAAGACACGCCGACGCCGCTGAGGCACACCGAACGAACGTGCGTCCACGACGCGATATGCCCACCGATAGCCGAGTTCTTCGAGCGCGCACACGATCACCTCGAGCGCTTGGCCACGGGCAAGCTGCAACATGAACGGCACGTTTTCCAAAACGAGCCACGGTGCTGGCGTCTTTCGAAGCAGGCGAAATACCTCACCCACCAAGCCCGAACGAGACCCCTCAATGCCGCGCGTCTGCCCCGCCTGGCTCAGGTCTTGGCAGGGGAAACCTCCCACGACGAGCTGCGTTCCCTTCGGCAGCTTTCGCAACGTGCAGATGTCGTCATGCTTCGGGATGTCAGGAAGACGGGCTTCCAGCACGGCTCGCGCGGGCTTGTCGATTTCGCACAAGAGCAATGATTCGTGGCCTGCGCGTTGGAAACCGAGTTCGATACCGCCTACACCCGAGAAGAGCCCCACCGTCTTCAGCGTGCGGGGTTTGCGCTTCTTGTTGCCTATGGCCACGCTTCGCGGTGACGCGTGTTCGCCCCAGAGCGGCAACAGCGGTTGGTCTGCTTCGTGAGTCGACATCGAACCCATTGGGTTTCAGGGAGTTCGAAGCCGAGGCTATCACGGGCCGTGGTCCCGATCGATACGTTTGTTCAGCACAGGATGTCCACAGGACGGACCAACCCCATTCCGCACGGATCCCGCAGGGTTCTGGCCTCGGTGCGGTGGCCTTCCTCAAAGGCGTGCCCGCGTCGCGTTCAATCCTGCTCGGGGTCGGCGTACTCGACGATCTCACCCGCATCCTCTTCAAAGTGGCGTGCGATTTGCGCAACCAGATCGTCGAGGCTCATCGTCGACGGGATCCTCGGTCGCCCGACCTTCGGAGGGGGGAGGCTAGCGTCGAAGTACCGCACGACCCCACGACGAATCTTCCCGATGTCCTTCGGCACGTAGAGTCCGACCACAGCCGAATCGAGCTTGTTGATCTGACTCAGGAGCAAGGGATCGGTGCGACCGGAGCGGGCTCTCAGATTGGCAACTGTTCGAGCGAAGGTCGAGCGCTCCGTCCGATCAGAAACCGACGGCAGCGGGAGGAAGAACAGGCCCGCAACGTAGGCGCGAGGCTGGTATTCATGAATAGCTCGCACCTCGTCCTGAAGCTCGTACAAACGATTGGTGATGTTCTTGCCGTAGTTGCCGTCCTTGGACGGGAAGTTCTCTGCCTTCAGGGAGATGGCGACCTGCAACCCGGAGGCGAGGCTGGATACGATAACATCGACCTTCTTCTTGCCCTTGCCGGCAACACCCGTCAGAGACTCGCGACCGGATCCGTCGGGGTTGGGTCGAATCTCGAATCGGCGACAGAACGTCTCGACCTCTCTCAGCTCACGCGCGACCATGACCGCACAGTGATCCGCGAACCTCGTCCCCCAGTTGCGCTTCTCATCGGTGGATCCATTGTCCGGGCGCGGCGCGCCCGCGTCAGCGGCATCAAGAGCTTCCACCAGGCGAGGATCTGGCTCGACATCCTTCCACAGCCACGTATTCATTGCAGTCTCGAACTCCTCCTTTGGATGGGACTATAGGATCGCAAATCATGGGGCAAGAAAAGGGGTCTTCGACTGGACTCGGCGCGAGCTCACTGCGGTATCCCCCGGGCAGTGACCGCCATCTCGGGCGAACGGGGACTCGGGCTAGGTTCCACGGCCGCTAGGTTTTCGCGCAAACCAAAGGCTACTCGCTTAGGATGCACCTACGATGCCCCGCACCGACCTCGGAGAGTCCCCGACGTACGAGATGACCGTGGACCTAAACGTCCTCGAACATCTTGGGATAAATCTCTACAGCAATATGGCCGCTGTCCTGACCGAGGCCGTTGCAAACGCCTGGGATGCCGACGCCGAGAACGTCAGGATACGTGTCGACGCAAAGTGCAATCGTATCGAGATATCGGACGACGGCGTTGGCATGTCGGTCAAGGAGTTGAACGACAAGTACCTTCGTGTCGGGTACCGCCGTCGCGTCGAAGACAATGAGCATGGCCGCGTCACGGCAAAGAAGCGCCCCGTCATGGGCCGCAAGGGCCTCGGCAAGCTATCGCTGTTCTCACTCGCTGACGTCATCGAAGTGCAATCGGCACCAAACGGTCAGGAGGCCGCGGGCTTCACAATGAGCGTGGAGGGCATCAAGCAGGCCGTGAGCGAAAAGCAGCCCTATCACCCGAAGCCGCTTGCCGCAAACGAAACAGCGGTCACCAGCGGGACGCGCATCGTACTGCGCGACATCAAGCGGCAGCGACTCACTGCGGGTGTCAATGCCCTACGCAAGCGCCTCGCCCGCCGATTCTCCGTTATCGGCAAGGCGCACAGGTTTGAGATCACAATTGACGGCAATCCGATAACTTCAGCAGACCGAGGTGACCTTGCAAAGTCCCAGTTTCTTTGGACCTTCGGGGAGAGCCAGCCGAACGCTGCAGAGGTCGCTCACGCTCACGTGCTCGAACGTGAGTCATTGGACACACGGCGCGAGGAGTGGGATCAGAGCTGGAATGTTCGTGGTTGGATCGGCACCGCTGCCAAACCCAAGGACCTCGACAGCAAGGAGGCTGGCAACCTGAACGGCATCGTTATCTTCGCGCGGGGACGACTCATCCACGAGAACGTCCTCGATCGACTCAATGATGGTCGATTCTACACGAAGTACCTTACAGGACAGATAGAAGCCGACTTCCTGGACGTCGACGACCATCCCGACATAGCCACCAGCGATCGGCAGCGCCTCCAGGAAGACGACCCTCGGTACGTGTCACTAATTGCCTTTATTCGCGACACCCTCGACGATGTGGAGAAACGCTGGAACCAATGGCGCAAGAAGCACGAAATCCAGAAGGCGAAACAGCAGTCGCCAGCGTTGAAAACGTGGCTGGACAACCTGAACGCCGGTCATAAGAAGAGCGCTGAGACCCTCATCGCAAAACTCAGCGCCCTCCCAATTGACGACGAGGAAGATCGCAGAGATCTCTACCGTCACGGCATCTACGCGTTCGAGCGAATGAAGCTTCGAGGATCGACAGAGGAGTTCGCTCAACAGACATTCGGAAACATACAGAACTTGTTTCGTCTACTCTCAGACCGCGATGCGCTTGAGGCATCGCTCTACCGCGACATTGTGAAGTCGAGGCTTGACGCAATCCGTGCTTTTCAGAAGTTTGTTAACGAAGACGCTCAAGAGAGGATTCTTCAGAAGTACCTGTTCGACCACCTCTGGCTGCTCGATGCCGCCTGGGAGCGCGCGACAGGAAGCACGCTCATGGAGACCAGACTACTCGAAGCAGGGGTCATCGTCTCGGAGCTGTCGGAGAAGGAAAGACTCGGCCGCGTAGATATCAAGTATCGCACGATGGCAGGAAAACATATCATCGTGGAACTGAAGAAGGCTGGACGAAAAATGAAACTCCTTGACCTGCAAGCACAGGGTCAGACTTATGTGGATAAGCTCAAGAAGATTCTGCGCGCTGCCAACGATGCCACACCGAACATCGAGGTCATATTCGTGATTGGCAAGCCCGTCGAGGAGGAGGACACCAACCCAGATCGAGTCAAGGCGTCGATGACGGCAATATCTCCCGGGAGCCGCATCGTCCACTATGACACGCTGATAGCGGGCGCTCGCACGTCCTACGCCGAGTACCTTCAGAAGAACGAGGAGCTGGACGCGCTCGAGAGGCTCGTCGCGAGCCTCTGAGCAGCGGGGAAATCCGCCTCGCCAACGCAGAAAGAGCACTACTGGGGCACGCGGCCACGACAACTGGAAGCGTCTGATTCTGTTCCTGGACGACGGCAACATCCCCCTGACGAACAATCGCCGTTATGCCGCGCGCGGCATAACGGCGATAATGCCGCGTCTCGGAACATGCCGCCCTGGCGCAGCCTCACTGGCGAGACGACGACCGACGCGCTTTTATGGCGACGCGGAGGCATTTACGGGAGCGGCATAGTCATGTCGTCTCTCCAAGCTGGCGATAGGCCAGGAAAGGAGTGACAACATGTCGCAAGTAGGTTCACCAAGGTCCGAGTCGAGTGTCTCAACCGGGCTCGACGATTTCGTGCAGGGGTTCGTCGCGACGCTGCCAACGATCGGCTACGCGCCGAAGACGCAGTACCGTAAACGATGGCTGGTCGTGCGCTTCGCTCGATGTGTGCGGCGTGACGGGCTCGAGGTTCGGGCCGTCGACGAAGCGTATGTCGACAGATTCCTGGCGCGCCGCCACGGCAAGCCCTGCAAGATGGAGCGCGCCACGCTGCGGCAATTCCTCGAGCATCTGCGTGCCATCGGGGTCGTACCGCCGCGCTGTGCGTCGGAGCCCTCGTCGGCCGAGATGTTGCTCCGGAGGTACTGCGAGCATCTTCGCAGCAACCGCGGCCTTTGCGTCCGATCGGTTGAGGTGTACACGCCGTTTGCCCGTGCGTTCATCAAGGCACGTGGACTTCCAGAGCGCGTCACGTCGCTCGACGCAGCGGCTGTTCGTGCCCATATGGTTGACTGCAGCCGGAATCGCTCGGGCTCCACCGTGAAGCTCTTGGCGGCCGCGCTGCGTTCGTTCCTGTGTTTTCTGTTCTTCGACGGCATGACGCAGATCGACTTCTCCAAGGCGGTGCCCCCCATTCGCCAATGGCGACTGGCTAGCTTGCCGTCGTACCTGACAGCAGAGGAGGTCGAGCGGGTGATTGCGACAACAGATCGCTCGACGCCGCGAGGATGCCGCGCCCATGCGATGCTGTTGCTCCTGGCGCGACTCGGCCTGCGTGCGGGTGAGGTCGCGGCGCTCGAGCTCGACGATATCCGCTGGGGTGTGGGCGAGATCGTCGTCCACGGCAAGGGTCGAAGCTGTGATCACCTGCCACTGCTCGATGACGTTGGCGAAGCACTTTCCCTCTACCTCCGCGAGGCGCGGGGACCAAGCTCGTCGCGCCGCGTGTTCCTGCGGCGCTGCGCTCCCCACGTGGGTCTGTCGGGGCCGACCGCAGTATGCCTCGTCGCGCGCCGAGCCGTTCGACGCGCGGGGTTGATGCTGACCTGCCGTGTCGGGGCCCACATCTTCCGCCACAGTCTCGCGACGCTGATGCTCCGGCGCGGAGCCTCGCTCGCAGAGATCGCTCAGGTGCTGCGCCACCGCTCGCTTGGCACAACGCAGCTGTACGCGAAGGTGGAACTCGAGGCACTCAGCGACGTTGCCCTGCCGTGGCCGAGTTCGGAGGTGTACCCGTGAGCGCCCTGCATGACGCGCTCACGGAGTATCTGCAGACGCGGCGGGCACTGGGCGCGCAGCTCAGATGGCCGGAGTCATCGCTCCGCAAGTTCGTTGACTTCGTCGAGGCCGAGGGTCAGGAGTTCGTCACGACGGTGGCCGCTATGCGCTGGGCAGTCCAGCCAGCGGGTGTCCAGCGAGCGACACACGCGAGGCGGCTCGAAATCGTCAGAGGGTTCGCGGTCTGGCTGCAGGCAACGGACCCAAGGACGCAGGTTCCGCCCCACCGGCCTTTATCCGCGCGAGCGCGCCGCCCTCTTCCGCACATCTACAGCGACCGAGAGATCGCCAGCCTGATGGCCGCAGCTGCACAACTACGGTCGAAGTTGGGACTGCGCCGCAGCACGTTCCAAACGCTGCTTGGACTTCTCGCCGCCACGGGTTTGCGACCCGGAGAGGCGCTCGCCCTCGACGTCAGCGATGTGGATCTCGTCGGCGGTGTTGTCGCCGTCCGCGAGTCAAAGTTTGGCAAGTCGCGCCTCGTTCCCCTCGAGGAGTCTGGGCGAGCCGCTCTCGCAGAGTACGCTAGGCTCCGCGACACGGTTCAGCCCTGCCACGATGCACCAGCATTCCTCGTTACCGATCGCGGAGCCCGTCTTCTTGCGTGCACGACTCGGCGCACGTTCGCGATGCTGTGCCAAGCCACGAGGTTGCGCCCAGAACTCGGTTCCCGCCGTCTCGGACGGGGCCCGCGGCTACAGGACTTTCGCCACACGTTCGCGACCCGGCGACTCATCGAATGGTATCGCACCGGCCTCGACGTGGATCGGCTTATGCCCCGCCTCGCGATGTATCTTGGCCACGTCCACGTGACGGAGACCTACTGGTACATCCAAGCCGTCCCCGAGTTGCTGCGCCTTGCGACGGAACGCTTGCAGCGGGTTCCGCAGGGGGACGCCCGATGACCACCGCGACTCTCCCGGCGCTTCTCCAGCGCTTCTTCATCGAGCGGCTCCTGTCGCAGCTCGGCGCAAGTTCGCACACCGTCGCGTCCTACCGCGACACTTTCCGGCTACTGCTTGCCTTCGCGTCCAAGCGCCTGAGCCGACCTCCGTCTAGCTTGAGCCTTGAAGATATCGACGTAGTGCTCGTCACAGACTTCCTCGACAACCTAGAGCGGGAGCGGGCCAACACCGTGAAGACGCGCAACACCCGTCTCGCAGGCGTGCGTGCATTCTTCCACTTCATCGCGTATGCAGAGCCAGCGTGCTCTCTGCATTGCCAGCGCGTGCTGGCGATTCCAGCGAAGCGACATGAGCGGAAACCGGTCGACTTCCTCCGCGAAGAGGAAACCGACGCCCTTGTCGCCACTCCCGATCGGACAACCTGGATCGGAAGACGTGACCACATCTTGCTCCTTGTTGCGACCGAGACGGGCCTGCGCAACGCCGAGCTCCGCTCCCTTCGACGAAGGGACGTGGATCTCGGAGCCGGCGCCCACGTGCGCTGCTCCGGTAAGGGACGCAAGACGCGCTGCACCCCACTGCGACGCGACGTCGTGGCAGCCCTCAAGCCGTGGCTCGCAGAGTGCGGCAACGCTCCCGACGAGCCCGTCTTTCCGAGCTCGCGTGGCGGGTTTCTGTCCGCCGATGCACTGCAGCGTCTCGTTGCGCGCCATGTCACCACGGCCAGCACGAAGTGTTCCTCACTCGGCGGGCGCTCCATCACGCCGCACACCCTACGTCACACGACAGCGATGGCCCTGCTGCGGCGCGGTGTCGATCAGACCGTGATCGCACTCTGGTTGGGGCACGAGTCGGCCGAGACGACGCAGGTCTACCTGCACGCCGACATGCGGCTAAAGGAACAAGCACTCAGTTACTCCGATCCCAATGGTGCGCCACCCCGCCGGTTCAAGCCGCCAGACCCCCTACTGGCGTTCCTACAGAGCCTCTGACTATGCCGATGCCGGCACAACACCGAGGCAGCGTTCCGCCGAGTCCGACGCGTTGCGGTGCGCCAAGGCGGCATAATCCGGGACGCGGCATTATCGCCGCGAACGCGAGCTCAGAAAGCTGGTCCTCGGACGACGGAAATGGCTCTTCGTTTGAGAAGATGTCGGTGGTGAACGAGCCGCGAACATCCTGACGATCGTGGCAACCTGCGTCTCACACGGGCTCAATCCCCGCGAGTACTTGACGCTCGTGACCGACGAGCTACTGCGCGACATCGAGGATGTCGGTACACTCCTCCCGGACCGGATCGTCGAAACCCACCCGGAACTCCAGGTCCCCGACTTAGAAGCCCCCATCCTGCCGGACTAGCTGGCACAGTCCGCCAGCATGCAGTCTGTCGGCGCCACATCACTCTGAAATTGGGCCGATGGTGAACGGGTTACTGTTAAGGACCTATGGCCGACGCACAATCAAGGCTCGGGTTCTGCTGGATGAGGCCAGTCTCTGTCGTCGTGCTTGAGTTTGGAATTGAGCCAAGCGCTGAATCGCCTGATCACTCCAGACAAATGCTGAAACGAGGTGTTCGGGAAGAACCAACTTCGCTGCTGGGGTCTCGAACTTGATCCCCGGTGGGATTTTTGCTGTTCCCTTGACCGACAACTCTAGCGATCCAGTAGGGGTCATCTTTCCAGCGAATCCCAGGAATAGCGGGCCCTCTCCTGGAACTGAGAAGCTGACCGAATTGGTGCCGGCGCCGAGTGACAAGTTGTTGGCGGTTCCAAAGCCTGGCGAAGTATATCCGTAACCAACCTCGAAGTCTCTACAGAATGCCTGCCCGTCAAACCCAGCGTCCAAGCACTTCAGTACCAGCTTTCCGGGGATGGCATTCGAGGATGCCCTGGCTAGGTCGAGCTTCATCTCGATTGACCATTGCTGACGTGTCGGATCCGGAATGACGTTGACCTCCACGTTGTAGACGACCCTCCTCATTAATTCGGCCGCCAACAACTTGGCCCTCGCAACGCCCAACGACGCAAAGGAATTGATGGCATTCGCGCGACGCAGGATGCCCCGTAGAGCCACGTCGTTGGCTAGCGCAACGATGAAGTAGGCACCTGTCGGGTCAACGTTGTTGGCTGGGTTCGACGCTGCGTAGCCGTAGTCGTGAAGAGTTGTTGGAGCTGCCGAAGAGCCACTCGCTGGATCAACGCTTGAAAACACCCCGGTCCGCGCCAGGTAGTACCGCGCTCTCAAGTAGTACCCCTCCCCACTCTTCTCCTCTCCCGCAAACCGATACGGCTGCACGTCACTCCCCGTCACGTTCAAGTCTTCGCCGAACGCCGTGTACGCATACGCGTCCGTCGTTCCCCCGGCGTCGTCGGTGAGTGCGCGCACGCTGCC